>NZ_JARVRS010000001.1:0-624888 GCF_030209575.1 Leifsonia sp. fls2-241-R2A-40a
GGAACTCAACGAACGCGCAACAGCGACCGAGTGGTGGAGATGGGGGGAATCGAACCCCCGTCCACTGCTGTGGTCATGTGCCTTCTACGGGCGTATCCAGTGGAGTCGCTTTCTCGGCCCCGGAGCTTGTCACTGGCATCTGCTCCGGCGGGCCCAGTATCAGTTGGAGTCCCTCTGCGCCCTGATGCTCAACGCAGAAGCAAGTCCCCTAGCTGACGCCAGGATCCGGGTAGGGAACGATTCCCGGACTGACGGTCTCTCAAATGGCTGAGTTGGACTTACGCCGCGAGGGCGAAGTCGGCCTGAGCCGAGACAGTGCGCTTGTTATTGGCACTTATTTTTTTGCATGGATCGTTAACGAGATAACCATGCGTCCTCGACCCGCTTCTCACAGTCACGCAGACAATGTCGAAACCGATCATCCCCGTGAACGGCCGTGAGGCCGGGTCGCTGTTGCGCGCTGTTGAATTTTCCAGTTACGGATCCCGCCACGAGTGGCGAGTTACTCATCGTACAACACCCGGCCGCCGTCGTTTATGCCACGATCGGGGCATGGCCGACACGATCATCACCGTCCAGGGCGAGTACGAGCTCCGCCACCCGGCCGAGCGTGGCGCGGTTCGACTGCGCGTCTCCTACGAGGGACCGTCTCGGGATGAGGTCCTCGCGCTCACCACGCAGCGGCAGCTCTCTCTGTCGAGCGAGCTGCGCGAACTGCACAACCCGCAGAGCGGGCCGGTGACGCAGTGGTCCTCCGATCAGTTGCGGGTGTGGGGCGAGCGCCCCTGGAGCAACGACGGGCGACGACTGGATGTGGTGCACAACGCCGAGGTGGGGATCGATGCGCTGTTCAGCGATCTCGCCGCCCTCTCGGACTGGGTGGGCGTGGTCTCGCTGCTCGACGGCGTCACGATCGACGGGGTGACCTGGTCGCTCACGGAGGCCCGCCGCCAGACCCTGACGCAGGAGGCGCGACGCCGTGCGGTCGAGAACGCCGTCGCGAAGGCGACCGTGTACGCGACGAGTCTCGGCTTGACCAACGTCAAGCCGCTCGCGCTCAGCGACCCGGGGATGCTCGGCGACGGTTCCGCCCCCGGGCAGCCGCCGCAGCCGCTGTTCGCACGCGCGATGTCGGCGGACTCCGGCGGCGCGACGCTCGCCCTCAAGCCGGAGCAACTGACCATCGCGGTCCAGGTGCACGCGCGGTTCTCCGCGAACTGACGCCGGACCCTCGATCAGGAGCCGGGAGTCGACGGCGTCCCAGGTGTCGACGGCGGACGGGTCGGGAACGCGTCGAGCTTGAGCACACGCGACGCCACGAGCTTCCCATCGGACCGCGTGCCGACGATGATCACTTCGTCACCCTTCGCGAAGTCCGACTTCGAAGCCTGCTGACCCGGCGCACCGAAGACCGTCGAAGCGTCGACGGTGACCGTGACGGCCGCGCCCTTCTGGCGGTCGATGCTCCACGTGCTCCCCGACATGGAAGCGATCGTGCCGCGCAGCAGCACCCGGCCTTGCGCCTGGCCGCCCTGCTTGCCGCCATCGCCTCCCCCGTTGCCCTTGCCCCCGTTGCCCTGGCCGTCGCCGGGCATCCCCGGCATACCGGGAACCCCGGGGTAATGCTGCCCCGGACCCTGCGGAACGGCCCGGGAGATCGCCCGCTCCCCCACGTGCGTGACCACGTTGGCGACCGCGAAGGCGCCGGCGGTGAAGAGGCCGAGAAGGATCACGCACGACAGCACCAGGGTCGAGATCGCGAACGCGAGACCGTGGCGCTTGTAGAACGGCTCCGCCGGCACGACGGCAGGCGACGTGTACGGCGGCTGGTTCTGGTGCGGCGGCAAGGGCTCAGTCGGCTGGGTGTTGCTCATGCTCACATGAAAGCAGGCCCGGGCCATCACCGGGCTGGGAAGCGGTTATGGGTCTAATGAGAATCCGGACCCGTCGCGCTGAGGTCAGGACGGATCGACCAGCACCGAACGCAGCTTCGCCAGTTCCAGCTCATCCAGTCCCGCGCCGAGCAGGTATTCGCGAACGCTGCCGGCGCGTTCCTCGATTCGGTCGATCGTCGTCTCGAGCGCCTCGCGCGGACTGCCGCCGAGAATCACCCGGAGGTCGGGCGTGACCTCGACCCCGTAGCCGCGGACCAGTTCGAGCATCCCCTCGAGCCAGGGCCCGTCGAGGTTCGCCTCGGTGAGCGCGTAGTCCGAGACGACCGTCTCGCGGTCCACGCCGACGGCCAGCAGCGCGAGCGCCACCACGATGCCGGTGCGGTCCTTGCCCGCGGTGCAGTGCACGACGACGGGCTCATCGCCGGTGTCGGCGATCTCGCGGAGCGCCCGGACGATCACGTCCGTGTGCTGGAAGACGATCTTGTCGTACAGGTGGACGATCGTCGCCCCGACCGTGGAGGCCGACGCCCCCGACCCCTCGAAGACCGGCAACCGCAGCACCTCGATGTCGAGCCCCTCGAGGTCGTCAGGGAGCGCATCCACTTCGAAGTCGTCGCGCAGGTCGATCACGATCCGGATGCCGAGCTCGCGCAGCCCCTCGCGGCCGGCGTTGCCGAGGCGGCCGAGCGCGTCAGCGCGGTACAGCTTGCCCGAGCGGGTGACCCCTCCATCGACCCGATACCCGCCCACATCCCGGAAGTTGTAGGTGCCTGCGATCGGGATGCGCTGAGCGGTCGAGTCCATGGACCCAGTCTGTCACTCCCCCAGGTGACCGCGGGTGGACATGGCGCGCTGCGCCTCGCGCTGGTCCTGCCGCTCGCGCAGCGCCTGGCGCTTGTCGTACTCGCGCTTGCCCTTGGCCACCGCGATCTCGACCTTCGCGCGACCGTCGTTGAAGTAGATCGACAGCGGGATGATCGTGTAGCCGCCCTGCTTGACCTTGTTCTCGATCTTGAGGATCTGCGCCTTGTGCAGCAGCAGCTTGCGCTTGCGTCGCGGAGCGTGATTGTTCCAGGTGCCGTCGGCGTACTCGGGGATGTGCACGGCATCCAGCCACGCCTCGCCGCCGTCGACGAACGCGTAGCCGTCGACCAGCGACGCGCGACCCATCCGCAGCGACTTCACCTCGGTACCGGTGAGCACCAGGCCCGCCTCGAAGGTGTCCTCGATCGTGTAGTCGTGGCGCGCGCGGCGATTGGTGGCCACGACTTTCTGGCCACGTTCCTTCGGCACTGCGAGCTCCTGACGTCGACGAGGGGATGCCGCCCGGCTCGTTGCCGGGCAGCAGACCAGTCTAGCCGGTCTGAGAGTCCACTCGGCCGATCAGACCCGCAGGTAGCGCCGGATCGCGAAGTTCGCCGAGGCCGCGGCCAGCACGATCCCGATCACGATCAGGATGGGGATGACCAGCCAGGCCTGCTCCATCCCGACGAAGTTGATCGACTGGATGCGTTGGCTCAGGTAGCCGCGCACGAAGAACTGCACTCCGAGGGCGATGACCACCGAAGCGAGGATCGAACCGATCAGCGCCGCGATCACGCCCTCGATGATGAACGGGGTCTGGATGAACCGGTTGGATGCGCCGACCAGCCGCATGATCCCGATCTCCCGCCTTCGCGAGAAGGCCGAGAGCCGGATCGTGGTCGCGATCAGCAGCACCGCGGCGACCAGCATCAGCGCGGCGATCCCGATCGCGGTGTAACTGGCCGAGTTCAGGATGCTGAAGATCTGATCCAGGTAGCTGCGCTGGTCGACCACGCTCTGCACGCCGGCCGACCCGGACAGCGTCTCGGTGAGCACCGCGGACTGGTTCGGGTCCTTGAGGTTCACCCAGTACGTCTGCGGGATCATGTCCGGCGTGACGAAGTCGGCGATCTGGTTGCCCTTGAACTGCTCTTTGAACTGCTCGTAGCCCTGCTTCTGATCCTGGAAGTAGAACTTCTGGATGTACGGGGCCAGCTCCGGCGACTCGAGCTGCTTCTTGACCGCCTCGATCGATTGCGCCGTGGCCGCGCCGCTCGGGCAGTTGTCGGTCGTCGTGCACATGTAGACGGCGACCTGCGCACGGTCGTACCAGTAGGTCTTCATCTGGCCGATCTGCATCTGCAGCAGCACGGCCGTACCGACGAAGGTCAGCGAGATGAACGTGACGAGGATGACCGAGACGACCATCGACAGGTTGCGGCGGAGGCCGTTGCCGACCTCCGACCAGATGAGTCCGAATCTCATTTCGTCGGCCCCACATTCTGGTCGCCGTCCCGGTCGGACCCCTCGCGGAGTCCGCTCAGGTCGAGGTTCGCGGTGAAGTTGAGGTGGTCCGGCAGCTCTTCCGACGCGGGTGCGGGCGGCACGGGCGCTGTCGCGAACTGCACCGGAGCGGGAGGCGCCTGGCGCGGCACAGCGACGGGTGCGGTCGGCGTCGACGTCGGAGCGTGCGGACGGGACATCGGCGCTTCCTGCGCGGGCTGCTGCTCGTACGACGCGGGCGCGGGAGCCGGGGCGGCCGAAGGCATCGGCGCGGGAACGGCGGCCGGGGCCTGCGGAGCCGAGGCCGCAGGAGCGGCGACGGTCGCGTACGCCGGGGTGGCGACCGACACGGGCTCATCCCGCTCGAGCGGCTGCGCGATCGGCACCGCGGCGGTGAAGCCGTAGCCGCCGTGGCGTTCGTCGCGGACGATCTGTCCGCCGACCAGCTCGATCACGCGGCGCTTCATCTGATCGACGATCGCCGCTTCGTGGGTGGCCATCAGCACGGTGGTTCCGCCGGCGTTGATCCGCTCGAGCACCGCCATGATGCCGGCGCTCGTCGCGGGGTCGAGGTTTCCGGTCGGCTCGTCGGCGAGGAGCACCTGGGGCTTGTTCACCACGGCGCGTGCGATCGCGACGCGCTGCTGCTCACCACCCGAGAGCTCGTGCGGCAGGCGCTGCGCCTTGCCGTCCAGACCGACCATCTTGAGCACATCCGGGACGGCCTCCTGAATGAAGCCGCGCGACTTCCCGATCACCTGGAGGGTGAACGCGACGTTCTGGAACACCGTCTTGTTGGGCAGCAGCCGGAAGTCCTGGAAGACGACACCGATGTTGCGGCGGAAGTAGGGCACCTTGCGGGAGGAGATCGTGCCGAGGTCCTGACCCAGCACGTGGATCTTCCCCTTCGACGGCTTCTCCTCTTTGAGGATCAGGCGCAGGCAACTGGACTTCCCCGACCCCGACGCGCCGACGAGGAAGACGAACTCGCCGCGCAGCACTTCGAGGTTGATGCCGTTCAGAGCCGGGCGCGCTGTGCCCGGATACTGCTTGGATACGTGTTCGAACCGGATCATGACCCCTTGAGACTAAGCAGTCATGCGGAGTTCCGCAGTAGCGACATGCGCTTTCGCGTCAAGCCTGACAGCGAGCCGGACGCCTCGTGAGTGCGGGCGCTGTTACGCCTGAGCCTCGCTCTTGCTGCCCGCCCGCCAGCGGATGCCCGCGGCGATGAAGCCGTCGAGGTCGCCGTCGAACACGGCGCTCGGGTTGCCGGACTCGTAGCCGGTCCGGAGATCCTTGACCAGCTGCTGGCCGTAGAGGAAGTAGGAGCGCATCTGGTCGCCCCAGCTCGCCGTGATGGTGCCGGCGAGCTCCTTCTTCTTCGCGGCCTCCTCCTCTTTCTGCAGGAGGAGCAGTCGCGTCTGCAGCACGCGCATCGCGGTGGCGCGGTTCTGGATCTGCGACTTCTCGTTCTGCATCGAGACGACGATGCCGGTCGGAAGGTGGGTGATGCGGACGGCGGAGTCGGTCGTGTTGACCGACTGACCGCCGGGGCCGGAGGAGCGGAAGACGTCGACGCGGATGTCGCCCTCGGGGATGTCGACCTCGGTCGCCTCCTCCATGAGCGGGATGACCTCGACCGCGGCGAAGGACGTCTGGCGCTTGTCCGCAGAACCGAACGGGCTGATGCGCGCCAGGCGGTGCGTTCCTGCCTCGACCGACAGCGTGCCGAACGCGTACGGCGCGTCGATCTCGAACGTCGCGGACTTGATGCCCGCGCCCTCGGCGTAGGACGTGTCCATGACCTTCGCCGGGTACTTGTGCTGCTCGGCCCAGCGCAGGTACATGCGCATCAGCATCTCGGCGAAGTCGGTGGCGTCGTCGCCGCCGGCGCCGGAGCGGATGGTGACGATCGCCGCGCGCTCGTCGTACTCACCGCTCAGCAGGGTCTGCACCTCGAGGTCGCCGAGCGCGGTCTGCAGGGACTGCAGCTCGGTGCGGGCCTCGGCGGCGGACTCCTCGTCCTCCGCCTCGTTGGCCAGCTCGACGAGCACTTCAAGGTCGTCGAGGCGCCGCTCGATGGCGGTGATGCGCGCCAGCTCGGACTGGCGGTGGCTCAGCGCGCTGGTCACCTTCTGCGCGTTGGCGGTGTCGTCCCAGAGGTCGGGCGCACCGGCCTTCTCGCTGAGGTCGGCGATGTCCGCGCGAAGCTTGTCGACGTTCACCACCGCCGTGATGTCGGCGAAGGTGGAGCGCAGGTCGGCGATCTGGGAGGCGAGGTCGAGTTCGATCATGTCGGCATCCAGCCTATATGGACCACTTTCGGTCTATACGGACGGTTAGTCAGCGACGAATTCGAACTTCCGCTTGAGCGAGTGTCCCCAGCCATAATCTCTGGTTTCGCGTTGAGCGCGACCCAGCACGATGCTGGGAGCGATGCCAAGCTCAGAGGCGAGCTCTTGCACAGACGCTATGTTGCGGTTGAGGGGAAGTCTAGAGATGAACTCTGGCGGGATCAGCAAATCAGACGCATACCGGTCAGCCTCGAGTTCCGCCTCGTTGTGTTCCCCGTTCACGTACAGGCGCTTATCACCGTGCAAGAGCACGTGGCCGATTTCGTGGAACAAGGTGAACCACAACTGATCGTCACTTTTCCATAGGAGGGACAACTGGATCAGGGGGTTTCCATTGATCCACCGGGTGGCTCCGTGTATGCCAAGCCCGGGGACCCCTGGCACGAAGCAGAGAACGACCCCGGCCTCCCGAAGTCCTGCAATCGCGCGCTCGATTGCCGTGAGCGGATCGTCAACCGTTCGATTCCGCAGCTCGGGCACCAGCTTCTCCAGCTCCGTCCGGTTGAAGGGAGGCGGAGGGTCCGCTGTGGCCTGACGCTCAGCGATCGTGAGCCACACCGCCAGCGCCGCGACATCGTCGCGGCCGACAGCCGATCTGCGGTATGCGACGCTGCCGTGTGACCACGTCGCCTTCCAGGCATCAAAGGAAGCGACCCCAAGCAAACCGAGCACCTCGCGGACCGTGCCAGCACGATCGCGCGCCTCCGCCTTGATGAATCCGAACTTTCGGAGATACGCGAGAGGGAACCGCTTCGCCTCCTCGTACTGGGATTCGAGATCCGCGACTGACTGCATGCGCGCGAGATCTTCGCGGTAGCCTGCCTCGTACATGTTCCAGATGCGAGCAGGAACGCTCGTGACGCGCTCAAGCGACAACGCCAGCTGAGCGGATACTGGTGCTTTTCCTGCAAGAACCTCACTCACGTGCTTGGGGGTGGTCCCCAGGCGGCGCGCAAGTTCCGCCGCGTTGACTCCGGTGTCTTCCATCCATTCAGCGATGAAATCACCAGTGGTAACGACGTAATTCGGTATGGCAGCCATCTTTTCCTCCCTCCACGAAGTCAGTGATAGTCGACAATTTCGATCAGGAGCGCGACTACCTCGTCGCTCTCTGTCTCAGCGATGATCAGTCGCCAGTTGGCCGTGAGCCGCGCAGACCATTGTCCGGCGCGATCACCGCGAAGCTGTTCCCAACGACCGGTCCCCAAGAGAAGATCTTCATACTCGCGAACACGACGGATCTCCGCGATTCTCAGCTTCAACGCCTTTGCGACCGGAGCGCTCAACACCCGATACATCCGACGCTCGTCGGTGCAAATGCGCTCGAGATCGCGCGAGGCGTACTTCAACTCCACTCATCTATGTTACCTAAATCGTAACAGATTCTCCGGATTCCGACGCGGGGGTGTTGTTGAGCGCCTCAAAGTCCGCCAATCGGAAGTTGTACGGTGTTAAGCAAATGACTTCCGACGAGCGCCCCTTCAGCTTCCGCTCCGTCGCCCTCGCTGCGTTCCTCCCGACACTCCTCTTCTCGATCGGCGAAGGGGCGATCATCCCGATCATCCCGGTCGCGGCGGGCAACCTCGGCGCCGGGCTCGCGATGGCCGGATTCATCGCGTCGATGGTGATGCTCGGCGAACTGGTGGGCGACATCCCCAGCGGCTGGGTGGTGTCGCGGGTCGGGGAGCGCACCTCGATGCTCGGCGCGGCCGTCGTCGCGATCGGCGGCGTCGTGATCTGCCTGCTCGCGCCGAACTACTGGGTGCTGATGGGCGGGATCTTCCTCGTCGGGATCGCGACGGCCGTGTTCGCACTGGCGCGGCACGCCTTCATGACCTCCTACGTCCCGGCCAGGTACCGGGCACGGGCGCTCTCGACGCTCGGCGGCATCTTCCGGGCCGGGTGGTTCGTCGGCCCGCTCATCGCGTCGGCCGTGATCGCGGCCACCGGGTCGACGCAGTCCGTCTTCTGGATCTTCATCGTCAGCTGCCTGGGCTCCGTGATCGTGCTGCTGGCGCTGCCGGATCCGGAGAAGATGTTCGGTCCGTCCACGCGGGTGGCCGACGAATCCGGCGCACAGGTGACCGAGGGAGAGGAGGATGCGGAAGAGCGGACGCACGGCCTGTTCCGCACGATCTGGTCGTTCCGCGAGGTGCTCATGCGGATGGGCGCCGGCGTCTCGCTGGTGGCGGCGATCCGCTCCGCCCGCACGGTGCTCATGCCGCTGTGGGCCGTGTCCATCGGCCTGAGCGAGTCCAACACCGCCCTCATCATCGGCATCGCAGGCGCCGTCGACTTCGCGCTCTTCTACGCCAGCGGGCAGATCATGGACCGGTTCGGGCGCATGTGGAGCGCCATCCCCTCCATGATCGGGCTCGGACTGGGCTTCATCCTGCTGGCCTTCTCGCACGACCTGAGCTCGCGCGTCGCCTGGTACATCGGCGTCTCGCTGTTCCTCTCCGTCGCCAACGGGATCGGCTCGGGCATCGTCATGACCCTGGGCGCAGACCTCGCGCCGAAGGACCGGCCGGCCCCGTTCCTGGGGGCCTGGCGGTTCTCCGCCGATGCCGGGCAGGCCGCCGCTCCCCTCTTCGTCTCCCTGCTCACGGCGCTCGTGTCGATCTCCTTCGCGAGCGGCGTGATGGGCGTGCTGGGGCTGGCGGGCGCCGCCATGCTCGCCCGCTACATCCCGCGCTACGTGCCCCGGAGGCCCCGCCCGGCCTGATCGCGGAATACCCTCGTCATCGAAAGCGGTTGTATCCATGCAAACGCATGAGACGAGGATGAGATGACCGGAAAGCTTCAGCTGGGGATCGACACGTTCGGCGACGTGACCCGGGATGCGGACGGCGCGCCGCTGCCGCAGGCGCAGGTGCTGCGCAACGTCGTCGCCGAGGGAGTGCAGGCCGACCGCGTCGGCCTCGACTTCTTCGGAGTGGGCGAGCACCACCGCGAGGACTTCGCCGTCTCCGCCCCCGAAGTCGTCCTGGCGGCGATCGCGGGGCAGACCGAGCGCATCCACCTCGGGTCGGCCGTGACCGTGCTGAGCTCGGACGACCCGGTCCGGGTGTTCCAGCGCTTCGCGACGCTCGACGGCATCTCGGGCGGCCGGGCGGAGGTCATCCTGGGGCGCGGCTCCTTCATCGAGTCGTTCCCGCTGTTCGGCTACGACCTCGCGAAGTACGAGGAGCTGTTCGAGGAGAAGCTGAACCTGTTCGCAGAGCTGCGCAAGCAGGAGCCTGTCACGTGGACGGGCGAACTGCGTCCCTCCCTCACCGATCAGTCGGTCTACCCGCACGTCGAGAACGGCCGGCTGAAGACCTGGGTCGGCGTCGGCGGGAGCCCGGAGTCGGTGGTGCGCGCTGCGCACTACGGTTTCCCTCTCGTCCTCGCCATCATCGGCGGCGGTCCGATGCGCTTCCAGCCGCTGGCGGAGCTGTACCGCAAGGCTCTGGAGCAGTTCGGACAGGACACGACCCTCCCGATCGGCGTGCACTCCCCCGGTTTCATCGCCGAGACGGACCAGGAGGCCAAGGACATCCTGTGGCCGCATTACGAGGTCATGACCAACCGCATCGGCCGCGAGCGCGGCTGGCCGCCGGCGTCCCGCGCACGCTTCGAGCACGAGGCCGGAGCGGACGGAGCCCTCGTCGTCGGGTCGCCGGAGACGGTCGCGCAGAAGATCGCGTACGCGGCGAAGGGGCTCGGCGCCTCCCGTTTCGACATCAAGATGAGCAACGGGACGCTCCCCCACGACGACCTGATGCGGTCCATCGAGCTCTACGGCACCGAGGTGGCGCCGCGCGTGCATGAGCTAATGTCGTAGCCGCGCACAGCGCGCCGCGGGAGTGGTGAAATTGGCAGACACGCAGGATTTAGGTTCCTGTGCTTCACAGCGTGAGGGTTCGAGTCCCTTCTCCCGCACCTCGAGGTAGACCTCAGGGATGATCTTCGCCGGTGGCGTCCTAATTCGCACGCTTCGTGCAGCTTCCCGTCATCAGCCGCCGCTAAACTCGGGCACAGCTTTCCCACCGATCCCTCCTGGAGAACCGTGATCCATCACGCCGGCCTCATCCCGTGGCTCGACCCTCACACGATCATCGACTCCGCGGGCCCGTGGGCGCTGCTGGTCGTGTGCGGAATCGTGTTCGCCGAGACCGGCCTGCTGATCGGCTTCCTCTTCCCGGGCGACACGCTCCTGATCATCTCGGGGCTGCTCACCCATACCTCGCACGTCTTCGGGCTCGACATCTGGTGGGTGGCGCTCGCGATCGCGTTCGCGGCCTTCATCGGCGGCGAGGTGGGCTATCTGATCGGCCACAAGGCCGGTCCACGGATCTTCGAACGCAAGGAGTCCGGCCTCTTCTCGATGGAGAACGTGCGGCGCACCAACGCGTTCTTCGAGCGCTTCGGCGCCCTCGCGATCATCGTCGCCCGCTTCGTGCCGATCGTCCGGACGTTCGCGCCGGTCGCCGCGGGCGTCGGCCACATGAGCTACCGCAAGTACTCGCTCTACAACGCCCTCGGCGCACTGCTCTGGGGCGCCGGCGTCACCTACTTCGGTTACCTGATCGGCTACATCCCGCCGGTCGCGAACTTCGTCTCCAGCTACATCGACATCATCCTGATCGGCGCGGTGCTGATCACCCTGGTGCCGACGCTGTTCCACTACTTCCAGTCGTCCCGCAAGGCCAAGCGCAAGGCTGCCGTCGAGGGCACCGCGGGCGACGCCGCGGCTCCGCCCACCATCGAGCCGGAGCCCTCCCGCCCGGAGCCCTCCCGCCCGGAGGCCTGAGCCCCGCTTTCCGTACCGTCGGAGGACGCCCCGCAATTCTCCGACGCACCGCGGCCCGGACGGAGTTCCGGCGCCGCAGGGCGCAGATCTCCGACGATGCGGGCGGGATCTCCTACGTTACGGGCACAGCCGCGCGCAGCGCGCGCCGCCGCTCAGCGGTGGAACTCGTCCTCGTGGGCGGCGTGCTCCGCCGGCTCCAGCTGGAAAGTGGAGTGCTCCACGTCGAAGTGCTTCGACAGGCAGCCGGAGAGCTCGTCGAGCAGCGCGCCGGTGCGTCCGGTCCGGAACACGGACGGGTCACAGACCACATGAGCGCTGAACACCGGCGCCCCGGAGGTGATCGCCCAGACATGCACGTCGTGGACGGCCACGACTCCCGTCGTGCCGAGGATGTGGTCCCGGATCTCCGCGACGTCGGTGTCCGCCGGCGCCGCTTCGCTCAGCACGCGCACCACGTCGCGCAGAAGGGACACGGCGCGCGGCACGATGAGCACGGCGATCAGCAGCGAGGCGATGGCGTCGGCTGGGGCGAAGCCGGTGGTCAGGATGACGACGGCGGCCACGATGACGAGCGCCGACCCGATGAGGTCGCCGAGCACCTCGAGGTACGCCCCCCGCATGTTGATCGAATGTCCCGCGGCGGGGCGGAGAAGCAGTAGCGCGCCCAGGTTCGCGATCAGGCCGATGACGGCGACGATCAGCATCGGGATGCTGTGCACCTCGGTCTCGCCGCCGACCAGTCGGCCGATGGCACCGATCGTCACAGTGACGGAGACGGCGACCAGGATGAGCCCGTTGATGAGGGCGCCGAACACCTCCACCCGCTGGAAGCCGAACGTCTGCCGGTCGGTGGCCGGACGGGCCGCCACGATGGTCGCCATGAGCGCGATGATGAGTCCCGCGAGATCGCTCACCATGTGGCCCGCGTCGGCCAGCAGCGCGAGCGAACCGCTCAGCCAAGCGCCGATCAGCTCGACGACGAGCACCGCCGCGACGATGCCGATGGCGATCGTCAGGCGGGTGCGGTTGGCGCCGTGGCCGTGGTCGTGACTCATCTCGCTTCTACGGTAGATAGAACTTCCGGCGACCGCCAGGGGCGGCGGCTAGTTGGGAATGAGTGCCGTTCTCAGAGCCGGCCGTCACGCCAGCGCGCGGAGCGCCGGAACGATGGCCGCAAGCGCACGCGCGCGGTGGCTCTCGGCGTTCTTCGCCTCCGGCGCCAGCTCCGCCGCGGTGCCCTCGCGGCCGTCGGGAAGGAAGATCGGGTCGTAGCCATGGCCGTTCTCCCCGCGCGGCTCGTGCGCGATCCGGCCCGGCCAGACACCCTGGACGACCGTCGGCTCGCCGCCCGGCACCAGCAGCGCCAGCGTGGCGGCGAAGTGGGCGCCGCGGTCGGCGTCCGGGATGTCGGCCAACTGATCGAGCAGCAGGCGCAGGTTCGCCTCAGCGTCGCCGTGCAAGCCCGCCCAGCGGGCGGAGAAGATCCCGGGGGCCCCGCCCATGACATCCACGCAGATGCCGGAGTCGTCGGCGAGCGCCGGCAGCCCGGTGTGCTCGACAGCGGCACGCGCCTTGATCAGGGCGTTCTCCTCGAAGCTCACGCCGTCCTCGACGGGTTCCGGTCCGTCGTACGCGACGATCTCCAGCCCCGGGACCTCGCGGCCGAGGATCTCCTGGAACTCGCGCGCCTTGTGCGCGTTGTGCGTGGCCAGCACGACGCGGACCACGCTCAGACCTCCGCGTCGACCGCGGGCGCGAGGGTGTCCGCCTGGATGCGCGCCAGATCGGTCGTGCCCGCGAGGGCCAGGTCGAGCAGCGAGTTCAGCTCGTTCCGGTCGAAGGGGGCGCCCTCGGCCGTGCCCTGCACCTCGACGAAGAGCCCGCGGCCGGTGACGACCACGTTCATGTCGGTCTCGGCCCGCACATCCTCGACGTAGGCCAGGTCGAGCATCGGCGTGCCGTCGATGATGCCGACGGAGATCGCCGACACCGAGTCGATGAGCGGCGTGGCCTTCTGGCCGATGAAGCGGTGCTCCCGGCCCCACTCCAGTGCCTCGGCGAGGGCCACGTAGGCTCCGGTGATGGCCGCGGTCCGCGTCCCGCCGTCGGCCTGCAGGACGTCGCAGTCGAGCACGATCGTGTTCTCGCCGAGGGCCTTCATGTCGACGACGGCGCGGAGGCTCCGTCCGACGAGCCGGCTGATCTCGTGCGTGCGGCCGCCGACGCGTCCCTTGACCGACTCCCGGTCCATCCGCTCGTTGGTGGAGCGCGGGAGCATCGCGTACTCGGCCGTGACCCAGCCGCGTCCCTTGCCGGACATCCAGCGGGGAACGCCGTTGGTGAAGGATGCGGTGCACAGCACACGCGTGTTGCCGAAGGAGATCAGCGCGGAGCCCTCCGCCTGCCGGCTCCAGCCGCGCTCGATGGTGACCGGTCGCAGCTGGTCCGGGGTGCGCCCGTCGGCGCGGGTGATGTCGGTCACGGGGATCTCCTCGGTGGGTGGGATGGGAACGGTCAGAGCGGGAGTTCGATGACGCCGGTGTGCACCAGATCGACCCGCGAGACCTCGGGGCCGATGAAGCGGTGGGCCAGGCGCAGGAAGTTGTCGGCGTCCGAGCCGGTCGCCTCGTAGCGGATGGTCGGCGGCAGGGAGGAGCGCCGCTCGAGACCCTGGCCGACCAGGGTGCGATACACGTCCTTCGCGGTCTCTGTGTCGCTGGAGACGAGCGAGACGCTCTCCCCCATGACGTAGGAGATGGCGCCCTTGAGGAACGGATAGTGCGTGCAGCCGAGCACCAGGGTGTCGACGTCCGCCTCGCGGAGCGGCTGCAGGTACTCGGCGGTGACGCGCAGCACCTCCTCCCCGCTGGTGATGCCGGCCTCGACGAACTCGACGAACCGGGGGCAGGCCTGCGTGAAGAGCTGGAGGGTCGGGGCGGCGGCGAACGCGTCCTCGTACGCTCGCGATGCGATGGTGCCGACGGTGCCGATCACGCCCACCCGGCCGGTGCGCGTCGCTGCGACGGCTCGCCGCACAGCGGGCTGGATGACCTCGATCACGGGGACGTCGTAGCGCTCGCGCGCATCCCGGAGCATGGCGGACGACGCGGTGTTGCAGGCGATGACCAGCATCTTGACGCCCTGGTCGACGAGGAAGTCGAGCACTTCGAGCGAGTACCGCCGGACGTCGGCGATGGACTTCGGGCCGTACGGCGAGTGCGCGGTGTCGCCCACGTAGAGGAGCGACTCGTTGGGCAGCTGGTCGCGGATCGCCCGCGCGACGGTGAGCCCGCCCACCCCCGAGTCGAAGATCCCAATCGGCGCATCCGTCACAGCACTCCAGCCTACCCGTCCGGGATGCGCGCGAGCCCGAGCGCGGCCGCCGTGCGCGAACGCGCGTGAGTAGGCTGGCGTCGTGACAGAGCGAGCAGCGTCTTCCGCTTTCCTGACCGACCGCTACGAGCTGACGATGCTCGACGCCGCGCTCCTCGCCGGGACGCACGACCGGGAGTGCGTCTTCGAAGCGTTCACCCGCCGCCTCCCCGCCGGGCGTCGCTACGGGGTGCTCGCCGGGACGGGCCGTCTGCTCGAACTGATCGAGCAGTTCCGGTTCGGGGATGCGGAGCTCCAGTTCCTCCGCGACAACCACATCGTGCGCGACGAGACCGTCGACTGGCTCGCCGACTACCGCTTCTCGGGGACCATCCGCGGCTACCGGGAGGGCGAGCTCTTCTTCCCCGGGTCCCCGTTCTTCATCGTGGATGCGCCCTTCGCGGAGGGCGTTATCCTCGAGACCCTGCTCCTCAGCGTCTTCAACTACGACTCGGCCGTCGCATCCGCGGCGGCCCGCATGGTCGCGGCGGCGGTCGGGCGCCCGCTGGCCGAGATGGGATCGCGCCGGGCGAACGAGCGCTCGGCGGTCGCCGCCGCGCGCGCCGCCTTCATCGCCGGCTTCTCCGCGACCTCCAACCTCGAGGCCGGCCGCACCTGGGGCGTCCCGACGATGGGGACGGCCGCGCACGCGTTCACGCTGCTGCACGACAGCGAGGAGGCCGCCTTCCGGGCCCAGGTGGATGCGCTCGGCCCGGGCACGACGTTGCTGGTGGACACCTTCGACGTCCAGAAGGCCATCGAGACGGCGGTGAAGGTCGCCGGTCCCGAGCTCGGCGCGGTGCGCCTGGACTCGGGAGACCTCCCCAAGCTCGTGAAGCAGGTGCGCGAGCAGCTCGACTCGCTCGGCGCCACGAAGACGCGGATCACCGTCACCAACGACCTCGACGAGTTCACCATCGCCGCGCTCTCCGCCTCGCCCGTCGACTCGTACGGCGTCGGCACCTCCGTTGTGACCGGCTCCGGCAGCCCCGCCTCGGGGATGGTCTACAAGCTGGTGGCGCACCGGAGCACCGGGAGCGACGGCGAGTGGATCCCGGTGGCCAAGAAGTCCGACGGGAAGGCCAGCATCGGCGGACGCAAGCACCCCGTCCGGAGGCTGGACCCGACGGGGACGGCGGTGGCCGAGGTGGTCCACATCGTCGAGAAGGGCGACACCCCCGACGACACCGGGCGCGACCTGCTGGTCCCGCTGATCACGGACGGCGAGGTGCACACCGAGCACCTCGGGATCGAGGGGACGCGCCGCGCCCGCGATCACTGCGCGATGGCGATGGACGAGCTGCCCGACGAGGCGTTCCGCCTGGGTCGCGGGGACCCCGTGCTGCCCACCCTCTTCGAGTAGGCGCCGGTCTACTCGGCGGTGAGGCCCTCGTAGATCTCACGGCAGGTCGGGCACACCGGGAACTTCTCGGGGTCGCGGTTGGGCGTCCACATCTTGCCGCACAGCGCCTTGACCGGCTTGCCGGTCATGGCGGACTCGAGGATCTGCTCCTTCTTCACGTAGTGCGAGAAGCGCTCGTGATCCCCCGGCTCCTGGTTCTGCAGGAGCTCCTCGAGCTCGCGGTCGAGCGTGGTCGCACCGCCGCCGGAGGGCTGGCCACCGGGCTCGGAGATGCTCGCTTCGTTCATCCCCTCAGTCTAAGCGCTCCGCGCGACGAGGCAGCCGTTCAGTCGTTGCGGTTGGCGAACGCCATCAGCTCGGGTCCGCGGCGGTCGAACAGCCGGCCTCCGAGCCAGAGCCCGAAGAACAGCGTCCCGAAGCCGACCAGCACGGCGACGACCGGCGCGATGGCCAGCCAGAACGCGTTCACGGTCAGTCCGAGCACCAGGAACACCAGCACCGGCGAGGCAAGGATGAGGATGGCGAAGAAGCTGAGCGACTGGACCAGCGCGGCCGACGCGCCGGAGGTCTGCGGCTGCGTGAACGCGCTGTCGCCCGGCTTGGTCGCCGGATACGGGAACAGGACGGACGAGATGCTGGACAGGCCGAGCCCGATCACCAGGATCGCTCCGCTCAGAGCGGCCACCGAGGGCAGCACCGCCCAGTCCCCGAAGACGATGGTCGTCGCGATCGAGCCGACGATCAGCACCGGGATCCCGACCACCACGGCCGGGAACATCCGGCCCGCGCGGTCCGCGAGGCCGCGTGTCCCGGAGACGACGTGGAGCCAGATGGCCGTGCTGTCGTAGGCGAGGTCGTTGTGGATGCTCCAACCCAGGAACAGGCATACCAGCGGCAGCGGGACCAGAGCGATGAAGTGGGACGGCAGTCCTGCCAGGGCGAGGGCCACCACGACGAAGACCGGGATGACCGGGACCAGCACGATGGACACCCAGTAGCGGGCGTCGCGGCCCCAGTAGGTCATGGACCGCGCGGCGATGGCCGCCGTCGGGCCGCCCGGGAGACGGTCGAACCAGCCGAGACCGTGGTACGCCTTCGAGCGCGCCTCACGCTCGGGCGCCGCCACCACGCGGGCGACCAGGGCCACCCACCCCACCCACAGCAGGCCGAGGCAGACCACGGCGACGAGCAGCTGCAGCACCGCGGTGCCCCAGTCGCCCTGGGCCGCGGCGCCGGGAGCGGACCAGGCCGCACCCAGCGGCGTCCACGACAGCCAGCCGGCGAACCCGCCGAGGGTGGCGAGCCCGTCGCGGCCCCAGTCGACGGTCACGAGCAGCAGGATCACCGGCGCGATCAGCACCAGCAGCAGGATGCCGATGACCCCGCCCGCCTCGCGCGACCGGCGGGTGGAGAGCATCGAGTGGGCGATGGCGGTGGTCACGCGGGACAGCAGGATGCAGGTGAGGACAGCTACGGCGGCCGAGAGGAGCGCGACGAGGACGGTTCCCGCGTTCTGCGACCAGGTGATGACGGTCGCGGCGCTGCAGATGATGAGCACCAGCGACGGGACCCCGATGAGACCGGCCAGCAGCAGCCCGGTGGCGAGCGTGCGGTTCGGGATGCCGAACAGCGCGAACTCCTTCGGGTCGAGCGTGTCGTCCACACCGAACAGCAGCGGGAGCAGGGCGAACCCGGCGACCACGACCGACCCGATCACCACCACGACGCTGTGCGTGGCGGCGAGGTCGGAGACGACGCGGGCGGCGACCAGGGAACCGACGACCAGGACCGTGATGAACCCGCCGTACAGCAGGCCGATCACCAGTCCGAAGACCTGCCACGGGCTCCGCCGGAAGGCGTTGCCCATGATGCGCAGCTTCAGTCCGAGAAACTGTGCAACCACTCCATGCCTTCCGCTGCCTTTCGACCGCCGGCGAGGTCGACGAAGCGCTCTTCGAGCGTCTGCTCGCCGCGGACCTCTTCGATCGTGCCCGACGCGAGCACCTGTCCGCGGACGATGATCGCCACGCTGTCGCAGACGCGCTGGATCATGTCCATGCCGTGGCTCGAGACGACGACCGTCCCTCCTGCCGACGTGTAGCGCTGGAGGATGTCGATGATGTTCGCCGCGGAGACGGGGTCGACCGACTCGAACGGCTCGTCGAGCACCAGCAGGCGCGGCGAGTGGATCATCGCGGCGGCGAGCGCGATCTTCTTCGTCATGCCGGCTGAGTAGTCGGCGACCAGGCGATCCAGGGCGTCCTCGATGCCGAAGGCGGTGGCCAGGTCGGCGGTCCGCGCCCGCACGGTCTTGGCGCTCAGACCACGGAGGGTTCCCGCGTAGCGGAGGAACTGGGCGCCGGTCAGGCGGTCGAAGAGCCGCAGCTTGTCGGGCAGGACGCCGATGATGTGCTTGGCGCGGACCGGCTCGGCCCAGACGTCGACGCCGTGCACGACCACGCGACCGGCGTCGGGACGCAGCAGGCCGGTGACGATGGACAGGGTCGTGGTCTTGCCGGCGCCGTTCGGACCGACGATGCCGTAGAACGAGCCCTCCTTGATATCGAGGGTCACGCCGTCGACGGCGACGGTCTCGCCGTACCGTTTGTGCAGCCCGCCGATCGAGAGCACGGTCGGCCGCACATCCACCGGCTTCGGCGGCAGCGGTTCAACCGCCGGCGTCTTCACGCGCGGTGTCTGGCGCGGTTTCGCCGCAGCCGCGGTGGTGGTGGTGCGCTTGCGCGGCGCACGCGTGCTCGTCCCGGCCGCGGCAGCGGCCGTCTTCGCCGGAGCGCGCTTCGGTGTGGCACTCGGATCGGCGCCCTCCGCCATGGTCTCCCCCCTCTGCGAGTCGGCTTCCGTCGCGTCCGCTGCTTCCCGGGCCGGACTCTCATCGGGCTCGGTGCTCCGGGGACGCGCGTGCTCAGAACTCACCCCGCTAACGTACCAAGACACTCCTGCATGCGAACCCCTCGCCGCGGTGTCCGAGGGGGTCCTCCCACGTGGGAATGTCCTGTGAGGAACATAACGACCCAACAACGTCCTGCGTCAACCCCTGCCCCCGAGAGGGGGTCGCCGGTATTCTGGCGGAGGCATAAAGGGGTGTCGATACGCATAAGCGCGGATGAATCCTGGGTGAACCTCGGGCTCGCGTTGATCCCAAGGAGATGATTGTGACGACCCAGGTAGTGATTCTCGCGGCCGGCATGGGAAGCCGACTCGGACGGAGCCTCCCCAAGCCGCTCACCGAGCTCAGCGACGGCCGCACCATCATGCAGCAGCAGTTCGACAACATCCACGCAGCCTTCGGCAAGGACGCCCAGGTGACGATCGTCGTCGGCTACAAGCTCGAGCACATCATCGAGGCGTTCCCCGACGCTCAGTTCGTCTACAACGAGCAGTACGACCAGACCAACACCTCGAAGAGCCTGATGCGCGCCCTGCAGGCGTCCGGCACGGGCGGAGTGCTGTGGATGAACGGCGACGTGGTCTTCGACCCGGCCGTCCTCGTCCGCGCCGCCGCGATGGTCGCCCGCGACCAGACGTTCGTCACCGTGAACACCTCCTCCGTCGCCGACGAAGAGGTCAAGTACACGACGGGCCCCGAGGGCTACATCCACGAGCTGTCCAAGACCGTCAAGAACGGTCTCGGCGAGGCCGTCGGGATCAACTACATCTCGTCGGGCGACAAGGCGACGCTGTTGCGCCAGCTGCAGCGGGTGGGCGACCAGGACTACTTCGAGCGCGGCATCGAGCTCGCGATCGAGCAGGACCGCATCCTGGTCGAGCCGGTCGACATCTCCGACCTGTACGCCGTCGAGGTCGACTTCCAGGAGGACCTGGAACGCGCGAATCTTTTCGTATAGTCGAAGTCGCCGCGTGAGCCCTCACGCAGCTTCGATCAATACGATGGGTTCTCGTGACCACTATCCCGGCTGAGGTGCGCCCTGCGCAGCGCTCGCGCTTCGCGCGCTACCGGCAGTCGCTCTGGTTGCTGACGCGGCGCGATCTGCGCGTCCGCTACTCCACGAGCGTTCTCGGTTACCTGTGGTCGATCCTCGATCCGCTCGTGATGAGCGCGATCTACTGGTTCGTCTTCACGGTCATCTTCAAGCGCGACGTCGGCGAGAACCCGTACATCGTGTTCCTCCTGGCGGCCCTGCTGCCGTGGATGTGGTTCAACGGCGCGGTATCCGACAGCACGCGTGCGTACATCCGCGAGGCCAAGCTCATCCGCTCGACGATGATCCCGCGCACCATCTGGGTCAACCGCATCGTCGCCTCGAAGGGCATCGAGTTCCTGCTGTCGCTGCCGGTGCTCGCGTTCTTCGCGATCCTGACGGGCGCGAAGCTCAATGTGGATGTGCTGCTCTTCCCGCTGGCGATCCTGATCCAGACCGTGCTGACGGTCGGGATCGGGCTGATCGTGGCCCCGCTGGTCGTGTTCTACCGCGACCTCGAGCGTGCAGTGAAGCTCGCGCTGCGCTTCCTCTTCTACGCCTCCCCCATCATCTACAGCGCCCGCGACCTCCCGGGCGGCTGCGGCGCCGGGATCCCCGCGCGGCAGTGCGCGGCCTACCTCACCGCGCATCCCGGGGCGCAGACGGACGTGCTGTTCTCTCTGCACTTCTGGTCGGCGTTCAACCCGCTCACCGGCATCTTCAGCCTGTACCGCTCGGCCTTCTTCGCCGAAGAGCTGGACTGGTTCCTCGTCGGAGTCAGCGCTCTCATGTCGCTGGTGCTGCTGGCGATCGGCTGGGCGGTCTTCAGGCGTTTCGAGCGCGATGTGCTGAAGGAGATCTGAGTGGCACCCGTCATCGCCGTCGACGGCCTCGGCGTGCGCTTCCGGCGCAACCGCGGAGCCCGACGATCGTTCAAGGATCTCTTCTCCACCAAGGAGCGCCGGGTGCGCCCGGACGATTTCTGGGCGCTCCGCAACGTCAGCTTCCGGGTGCAGCCCGGTGAGGCCATCGGCGTCGTCGGGCGCAACGGCCAGGGCAAGTCGACCCTGCTGAAGCTCGTCGCGGGCGTCATGCTGCCCGACGAGGGCTCGGTGAAGGTGACCGATGGGGTGGCGCCGCTGATCGAGATTACCGGCGGGTTCGTGGACGACCTGACCGTGCGCGACAACGTGTACCTCACGGCGGGCCTGCACGGCATGTCGCGTGCGCAGATCGACGAGCGGTTCGGCGAGATCATCGACTTCGCCGAGATCGGCGACTTCGTCGACACTCCGTATAAGCACCTGTCCAGTGGCATGAAGGTGCGCATCGCGTTCTCCGTCATCTCGCAGCTGGAGGAGCCGGTGCTGCTGGTGGACGAGGTGCTCGCCGTCGGCGACCGCGGCTTCCGCGAGAAGTGCTACCGACGCATCGAGGAGCTCCTCGCCGGCGGACGCACGCTGTTCTTCGTGTCGCACAACGAGAAGGACCTGCGTCGCTTCTGCGAGCGGGGTCTGTACCTGGACAAGGGCGCTCTCGTGCTGGACGGCCCCATCGCCGACGTGCTGGAGCTGTACAACGCCGACTACGGCAGCTGACGGAAGAGCCGGTCAGCGGCCGGTTTCGGGACGCGCGAAATCGTCCACAGAAAAGAATTCGGCGAGTTGTCCCCGGAAGTGGTGTTCGTGCCCGATTACGGGGCATCGAGCGTCGGAGGGGATGGTTAGCGTCATCGCATGAATCGTCTCCGGTTTCTTCGCAGCCCCTCTCCCGCTCCTCGACCGCGTCGCCTCGCCTACCCCGTTCCGTGGCGCGTCGACCGGAGCACGGCGCCCCATTACCGGCTCGTCAACGACGGCCGCGAGACTCTCCGCGGCGTCACCGTGAGCGTCGCGGGCGACTCCCGGCTGACCGTCAGCGGGCCGACCTCCGTGCGCCCTGGTGAAGCTGTCCGGGCCAGCGTGAGCGGCCGCGACCCGGCTCGCGACACCCTGCTGGTCGTCCGCTGGTTCCCGCCGGACGGCCGCGAGTACCTCTGGCAGATCAGCCTGTGACGCCGGCGCCCTCTCGGGCCGCGCACGGCTCGAGAGGGCGCGGTCATTGCCCGAATCGCGCGCATTTCCGGCGGGCAACGCGTGAGGTACCCGGATCGGGGTGCACGCGCTCTGGAGTCGAACGGGCCGGGGTTCTTCACTGGGGGACTATGAAGAACGCAGTCGCACCCGCCGCCCAACTCCTCGGCGAACGCATCCGCTGTGTCCGCATCCAGCTCGGGCTCAGTCAGGAGGCGATCGCCAGCCTCGCCTCGATGCACGTCACCAACTTCGGGAAGATCGAGCGCGGCGACGCCAACCCGAGCCTGCTGACGATCGTCCGGATCGCGGCGGTCCTCGGGACGGACGTCGCCTCGCTCACCCAGGACATCACCGGCGAGCACCTGCCGGCCGGGGTGCGCGTGCTTCGCGCTCGCGACTTCCTGAGCGAACGGGAACGTCGCGCGCGCCGGTCGCGCTGAACGAGATCCGGCCTACACTCTGTGGAGATGGCCAAGAAGCAGCAACCGATCGTCTCCGTCACCGGCGGCCCGCCGCAGGGTGGCGACACGCCTCGAGCCCTGAACACGACCCTGGATCGTTTCCTGGGCATTCAGCGGCCGGTGGTGGTGGCCCACCTGCGCAGCATCCGGAGGCGGCATCCCGATGCCTCCGCGGAGGAGTTGGCGCGCATCCTGGAGCGGCGATACATCGCCGCGGTGACGAGCGGCGGCGCCGCCGTCGGTGCGACCGCCGTCATCCCGGCGATCGGGACCGGCGTGACGCTGGCGCTGTCGGGCATCGAGACGGCCGCATTCCTCGAGGCGACCGCCCTGTACGCCCAGTCGATGAGCGAACTGCACGGCATCGCCGTCGAGGATCCGGAGCGGGCACGCGCCCTCGTCCTCACCATGATGCTCGGCCGCGAGGGCTCCGACCTCGTCCGGCAGCTCGCGGGCCAGTTCTCCGGCGGCGGCGTGACCCGGACGGCGTACTGGGGCGAGCTGGTCACCTCCAGTCTTCCCGCGATGGTCGTCGGGCCTCTCGTGGACCGTCTGAAGAGTGCGTTCATCCGTCAGTTCGCCGTGCGCGGAGGCGCGAGCATCGTCGCCCGAGCCATCCCCTTCGGGATCGGTGCCGTGATCGGCGGGGCGGGCAACAATATCCTCGCGCGCCGCGTCGTGCAGAACGCCCGGATCGCGTTCGGGCCGTCGCCGCTCGTGATCCCGGAAGTCCTGACGCCTGCCGAAGGCCCGGGAGCAGTGCGTCGCCTCGGATCGGCGACGGGAGCCGGGGTGGTCCGCGTCGGCGCCGCGACGGGCACCGGCGTCGCACGGGTCAGTTCGGCCACAGGCACCGGCGTGGCGCGCGTCAGCTCCGCGACGGGAGCCGGCGTGGCCTGGGTCAGTTCGGCGACCGGTGCCCGCGTGGCCCGCCTCGGGGACACCCTGCGCGCTGCGCGCCCGCGCCGGCGGAAGAAGTCCTCGGGAGACGCCGGAAGCGGCCAGGAGCCGCAGACGCCGCAGGGGCAGGACGACTCGTCGTCGATGCCTCAGAGCGACGACGACGGCCGGCGCGCCGCCGGCTGAGCCGCACGCCCGAGACTCAGACGATGGGCGGACGGCCCGCGGCCGTCATCCGCGCGATCGTGCGCCACCGCAGTGGACGTCGCTCCCCCGGGTCGGTGCGCCAGCCCTCGGCCCACCCTCCGAACCACGCCCGCAGCACGGCCGGTTTGCGGAACCAGCGGAGCAACTGGATGCCCGTCCACGACCCGACGTACAGCGGCACCAGGACGATCGGCAGGTTGCGCCGCGCGAGCCACACCCGGTTCCGGGCGTTGAGGCGGTAGTAGTACGAGTGGCGGGTGGGCGAGACCGAGGGGTGCTCTGCCACCAGATCGCCCGCATACCAGACGCGCTTCCCCTGGTCCCACACCTTCCAGGCCAGGTCGATGCCCTCGTGGGCGTAGAAGAACGGCGCCGCCCAGCCGCCGGCCCGCTCGAAGACCTCGCGCGGCAGCACGATCACGGCCTCGAGCACGGCGAACACGTTGCTCGACCGCTCCGGGTCGCCCTTGCGGATGCGCGGGATCCAGCGCCGGGGCGCCGGGGCGCCATCCGGCACGCGGAGACGCGGCTGCAGCATCCCGATGCTGGGATCGGCTCGCAGCTTGGCGACGGCGTCGGCGAGGAACGTGCGCGACGGGATGTCCGCGTCGTCATCGAGGAAGAACAGCCACTCCCCCGACACGAGCGGCACACCGGCGTTGCGCCCGGCGGGGATGCCGACGTTCTCGGGCAGGGCGAGTGTGCGAACGCCATCCGGCAGGGCCGGCTCGGCCGTGGCCGGATCCCAGCCGTTGCCGACGACGACCACGTCGGTGGTGACGCGCTCCTGCGCGAGCACCGACTCCACACCGCGGCGCAGCTCCGCAGGCCGCGAGCCCTGGGTGAGCACCACGACCGCGATCGCCGGCTGGTCAGCCACGGACCCGCCGCGACGCCATGATGGTCACGAAGTGCCCGATCGCCGCCAGGATCGCCAGCGGGACGAGCACGCTGAGCAGGATGCGGTCGGCGAGGGTCGCGCCGATGAAGAGCCCGACGATCGAGAACACGAAGATCAGGATGGTCAGCTCGACGGAGTGGTAGAGGCGGTGGAACGGCAGGAAGCGGGCGGCGCGCCGCAGCGTCGCGACCAGCCCGTGCGTCGGCGCGTACTCGGACTGCGTATCCGCGAGCTTCGGCAGTCCCGCGTTCGCCCGGGCGACGCGCACCATGTCGTTGAGCGCCTTGTTGAGCACGATCACCAGGGCGAGCAGCGTGCCCAGGTTCGTCCACAGGAAGTCCTGCGTCGCCTCGAAGGGATACCCGGCGGCGCGGATGCCCAGCACGATGGCGATGAGCGTCTCGGTCGTGTAGTGCCCGACGTTGTCGAGGAAGATGCCCGCGGGCGACGACGTGCCGCGCCAGCGCGCCACCTCGCCGTCGCAGCAGTCGACGAGCATCTGCAGCTGGCCGAGCACGAGGGCGAGCGCGGCGCCGGCGATGCCCGGGATGAGCAAGGAGGCGGCGGTCGCCCATCCGGTCAGGATCATCAGCCCGGTCACGCCGTTGGCCGAGATCGAGGTCTTGAGCAGGAACCAGGTCAGGTACGGCGAGAGGTTCCGCAGGTACAGCGAGGCGGTCCAGTGCTCGGCGTTGCGTCGGCCGCGCACCTCCGGGGGCTGCGCAACGGCTCTCAGCTCGGCGATCGAGGACGGACGGGCGCCGTGCGCCGCGGATCCGGGTGCGGTCGTCATGCCTACCTTCCGATGTGGGCCGTGATGTTACGGGTGAGGGACAGATAGCCGAGGACGAAGCCGGTCCCCCAGCTGAAATGGATGCACGGCAAGACTACGAGAAACCACAGGAACGCACGAAAACCGTCGCGCCGGCCCCACAGCAGAGCGGAGATCACGACGATCACCACGTACAGCGCGGGGATCGCGAACCCCCACAGCAGCCAGGGAGCCGCCCCCACCGCCGCCTGGACGATCCCGGCGATGCCGAGCAAGGTTCCGATGGCGACGCCCAGCACCATGACCGGCGGCGCGAAGTAGCGCAGGCCGTTCGAGGTGGGGAACCGGCGTGCGAGCTCGCCGCGCCAGATGCCCGTCGAGAAGAACTGCCGCGCGAGGCGGTACAGGTTCGGTCGCGGACGGTAGGTCACCTTGAGCCGGGGCGTGAACCACACCGTGCCTCCGGCGCTGCGGATGCGGCGGTTGAGCTCCCAGTCCTGCCCGCGCTTGATCTCCTCGTCGAAGAGGCCGACGTCGAGAAGGCGGTCACGGCGGAACACCCCGAGGTAGACCGTCTCGGCCGGCCCGGCCTCCCCGCCGACGTGCAGCTTGGTCCCGCCGAGGCCGACACGGCTGCCGTAGGCGCGCGCGACGGCGCGCTCGAAGTCGGTCGTGCCCTGCGCATCCATCAGTCCGCCGACGTTGTCCGCCCCGGTCTCGAGCATCGTCTCGACGGCCACCCGGGCGTAGTCGGCCGGGAGCACGCTGTGCGCATCCACCCGGATCACGATCGGGTAGCGCGACTCACGGATCGCCAGATTCAGCCCAGCAGGCGTGGAGCCGATCGCGTTGTCGAGGACGCGGATGCGCGGGTCGACCGCCGCGAGCTCGGCGACGAGCTCGGTGGTGCCGTCGATGCTGGGGCCGAGGGCGATCGCGACCTCGAACGGCCCGGCGTAGTCCTGTGCGAGCAGGCTGTCGACGGCGGCGCGTACGTGGGTGACCTCGTTCAGCACCGGCATCACGTACGAGACACCCGGGAGGGTGTTCACGGTGTCGTCCGGCATCTGGTCCTTCGGTGTAGCGGGTCGGCGTCGAGCCTATCAGCCGGGCCCTGCCGGAGCCCGGGAGCGGGATGGGCGCACGACCCGACGGCGAAGGGCCGCCCCGCCGAAGCGGGACGGCCCTTCGTGACGATGTCGGGTCACTCCTTGGGGAGGGAGCCCAGCGTCACCGTCGCTGTCTTGGTCTGACCGTTGCGGATGTAGGTGACGTCCGCCTTGGCACCGGCGGCCTGCGCCCGCACCTGAGCGGTGAGGTCGGTCGCGTCGGTGATCGGGGTGTCGTTGAAGTTGACCACGACGTCGCCGGCCTTCAGCCCGGCGCTCGCGGCCGCGCCGCCCGACGAGATGCTCTTGACCAGCGCTCCGACCGTGGTCGCCTTGGTGTCGCTGCTCGCGTCCGCGACCGAAGCGCCCAGCAGGCCGTGCGTCGCGGAGCCGTTCTTGATGATCTCGTCGGACACGCGCTTGGCGAGATCCGACGGGATGGCGAAGCCGACGCCGATGCTGCCGGACTGCGAGCCGTCCGAGCTCTGGCCGCCCGCGCTGGCGATGGCGACGTTGACGCCGATCAGCTCGCCCTTGCTGTTGAGCAGCGCACCGCCCGAGTTGCCGGGGTTGATCGACGCGTCGGTCTGGATGACGGGGAGCGAGATCGTGCCGGTGCTCTGCTGCGGCTGCTGCTGCTGCTGACCCTGACCGCCCTGGTCGGGGAAGTCGAAGTTGAACGGGTTCTGGCTGCCGCCTCCGCTGTTCGAGTCGTCCTTCGGAGCCGCGGACGACGCGATGCTGATGCTGCGGTTCAGGGCGCTGACGATGCCGTCGGTGACGGTGCCGGAGAGTCCGAGCGGCGCGCCGATGGCGACCGTGGTGCTTCCGACGTTGAGCTTGCTCGAGTCGCCCCAGGTCATCGGGGTGAGCCCGGAGGCGTTGTCGAGCTTGATCACCGCGAGATCGGTCGTCGGGTCGGTGCCGACGATCTTCGCGGTGTAGATCTTGCCGTCGTTGTCCGTCACGGTGACGTTGACGTTGGCCGCCTGGCCGTCGAGCGTCACGACGTGGGTGTTCGTGAGCACGTAGCCGTCCGAGGTCAGGACGATGCCGGAGCCGGTGCCGCCGGAGCTGGACGCGCTCACCGAGATGGTCACGACGCTCGGGGACGCCTTGGCCGCCACCGCCGTGATCGTGCTGGCGTTGTTCGCGTCGTTGACCGTGATGTTCTGCGGTCCGGAGACGGTCTTGATCGTGGCGTTGCCGCCGTCGGTGGCCGCGTAGATGCCGACACCGGCACCTGCACCCGCGATACCGCCGACCAGAGCGCCGATGGCGAGCGTGGCGATGATGAGGCCGGTGCCCCCACGGCGGGCCGGCTTGCCCGACGGAGCGGTCGCGGTGGCCGCGCCGGGAGCACCGGCGTAGCCCTGCTGGTGGGCGTTCGGGGCGTAGGTCTGCTGGCCGTAGCCGGCGGGCTGGCCGAAGGAGCCGTTGCCGTAGTGCGGCTGCTGGCCGTACGGCTGACCGTAGGGCTGCTGCGGCGGGACGGGCTGGGTCGGCTGCGTCTGGTGGGCGGCGGGCTGCTGCAGGTTGGGCTGCGGCACGGTCGGCTGCTGCGCGGTGGGCTGCGGCACGGTCGGCTGCGGCTCGGTCGGCTGCACCGCCGTCGGCTGCACCGCCGTCGGCTGCTCCGAGGCGGGCACGGCGGCCGGCGCGGCCGGGGTCTCGGGGGTGTGCGCGGCCGTGTTCGCGGCGGCGCCGTTCTGCTCGGAGCCGGCAGCATCCACGACCGCGTCGGTGTCGGCGTCGTGCTGGGGCTTCGCGGGCTCCGGGGTGTTCGGGGTGTCGGTCATGGTCTTGCTCCTTCCAAGCACAGACAGCTTGGGATGCGAACCTGAGCGTTCTATTTGCCGATGCTGTGGACGACCTTCTGCATGTCGATGACTCTCCACAACGTATCCGATGGGTTCGTTGCGAGTAAGGCCGTACCGTGGAGGCATGACGATTCCCGGAGGCTGGCGCCGGGCCGCGGACGGCGCCGGGCTGCTCGGTGCCGACGGCTCCGTGCGCCCGACGATCTTCGCCGAGATGAGCGCGCTCGCGATGCAGACCGGCGCCATCAACCTCGGTCAGGGGTTCCCGGACGAGGACGGCCCGGCCGAAGTGCTCGAAGCCGCCGTGGCGGCGATCCGCGCCGGAGAGAACCAGTACCCGCCCGGGATGGGCATCGCCGACCTGCGGCTGGCGGTCGCCGAGCATCAGCGCCGCTTCTACGGGATCGACCGGGACCCGGACCGCGAGGTGCTGGTCACCGCCGGTGCGACCGAGGCCATCGCGGCCAGCCTCCTCGCGCTGCTGGAGCCGGGCGACGAGGTGGTCACCTTCGAGCCGTACTACGACGAGTACGGCGCCGTGATCGCGCTCGCGGGCGGCGTGCACCGGACGGTCCCGCTCGAGCCTCCCGCGTTCCGACCCGACCTCGAGCGCCTGCGCGAGAGGGTGACCGACAGGACCCGCGTCATCCTCGTCAACACCCCGCACAATCCGACCGGCACGGTGCTGGATCGCGAGACGCTCCTCGCCATCGTCGAGCTCGCCGAACGGCATGACGCGATCATCGTCACCGACTCGGTCTACGAGCACCTCACGTTCGGGCCGGAGCACATCGCGATCGAGACGCTGCCCGGAGCACGCGAGCGCACGATCGCCATCTCCTCCGGCGGGAAGACGTTCAACACTACCGGCTGGAAGGTCGGCTGGCTCACGGCGCCCGCGCCGCTGGTCACCGCGGTGCTCGCCGTGAAGCAGTTCCTGACGTATGTGAACGCCGCTCCGTTCCAGCCCGCGATCGCGGCGGGGCTCCGGCTGCCCGACGCCTACTTCTCCGGGATCGCCCAGGAACTGGGCCACAAGCGGGATGTGCTGTCCGCCGGCCTGGACGCCGCCGGCTTCGACGTCCACCGGTCCGATGGGACCTACTTCGTGGTCGCCGACGCGGCCCCGCTCGGCTTCGCCGACGCGGTCGACTTCTGCCGTCGCCTGCCCGAGCTCGCCGGGGTCGTCGCCGTGCCGCTCAGCGCGTTCAGCCGCGGCGAGTACGCGGCGCGGAACGCCTCCCTTGTCCGCTTCGCGTTCTGCAAGCGCATCGACGTCCTCGAAGAGGCCGCTCTGCGGCTCGCAGCGTTGTCCCGCTGAGACGGGTCAGAGCGGCGTGACGCCGTAGCGGCGCAGCAGCAGCGCGGGGTTCCGCTCGCGGACCTCCCGCACGCGCGCGGCCGAGACCTCCGCCACCGCAACGCCCGTGGTCTCGCCGAGGGCGGCCAGGGTGACGCCCATGGGATCGACGACCGCGCTTGCTCCGACGCCGATGGCGGGCGGATGGTCGGCCGCCGCCACGTACAGCGTGTTCTCGATGGCGCGCGCAGCGAGCAGCGTCGTCCAGTGGAACTCCTTGAGCGGGCCGCGCACCCACTCGGCAGGCACGGCGACGAGGTCCGCTCCGGCGTCCGCCAGCCGGCGCGTCACCTCCGGGAACCGCAGGTCGTAGCAGGTCTGCAGCCCGACGGTCAGGCCGTCGACCGGGAACGTCTGCGGAGCGTCCAGCGGTCCGGCGACCACCCACTCGGACTCGCGCGCCCCGAAGGCGTCGTACAGGTGCTGCTTGCGGTACGTGGCCACGACATCCCCCGACGGGCCGACCGCGACGAGAGTGTTCGAGAACTTCTTGGACTCGTCCGTCCGCTCCACCAGTCCGGCGACGACGAAGACATCGTGCTCCCGCGCAGCGGCGGCGAGGGCGCCGACGAACTCGCCGTCGAGCGGCTCGGAGTGACGGGCGAACGACGGTCCCAGCGGGTCGGTGAAGTAGGAGGCGTACTCCGGGAGGATCACGAGGCGGGCCCCGCGGGACGCGGCGACCGCGATCAGCCCGGCCACCACATCCCGGTTGTGGACGCGGTCGTCACCGGGCGCGAACTGCGCGACCGCGACGACGATCGTGCGGTCGTCGATGGTCAGCTCCGCCGGCCGGTCGGTCACGGCGCCAGCTCCGCGGTCGGGATGGCTTCGGTCACGGGCCGGGGCGTGCGGACCGGGAGCACGATGCTGATCGAGGTCCCGACGCCTTCCTCGCTGGCGATGTCGAGGCGGCCGCCGTGGGCGGTCACGATCGCCTTGGTGATCGTGAGCCCGAGACCGACCCCCGGGACCGCGTTCCGCGTCGCCGTGGAGGCGCGGAAGAACCGCTGCGACAGCTGGCTCAGCTCAACGGCCGGGATGCCGATCCCGGTGTCGGTCACCGCGATGACCGCCTGATCGCCCTGGGAGCGGACCGACACCGTGACCGTGCCGCCCGACGGCGTGAACTTCAGAGCGTTGGAGACCAGGTTGTCGACGGCCTGGCCGAGACGGACCGTGTCGCCGCGGACCTCCAGCGGCAGCTCGGGGACATCGCTGACCAGGGTCACGCCCGCGTTCCCGGCCACCGGCCGGGCCGATTCGACGGAGGCCGAGACCACGCCGCCCAGGTCGACGTCCTTGATGTCGAGCGGGAAGCGGCCCGACTCCACCTGCGCGGTGAACAGCAGGTCGCCGACCAGGCGGAGCAGCCGGTGGGCGTTGCGCTCGGCGACGGCCAGGTACTGCAGCTGCTCGTCCGACAGCGGGGCGTCCTCGTCGTCGCGCATGAGCTCCAGGTAGCCGAGGATCGAGCTGAGGGGCGTGCGGAGCTCGTGCGAGATCAGGCCGACGAACTCGTCCTTGAGCCGGGCGAACTCGCGCGCCTGCGTCATGTCGGTCGCCACGAAGATGAAGCCGACGCGGTGGCCGTTCTCATCCAGGCGCGGCGTGGCCGCGACCTGCACGGCGACGCGCTTGCCGTCGGGCCGCACGTACGTCCAGTCGCGCACATCGGCCGACCCGGCGCGGACGGTGTCGACCAGCGCGGAGAAGTCGTCGATGCTGGACACGGTGGTGAACCGGGCATCCATGTCCCGAAGCCGCTGATCGATCTCCTCGTGCAGGTGGAAGTCGATGACATGGTGCTTGGCATCGAGCACCTGCTTCTCGGTGAGGCCGAGCATCTTCTCGGCGCCCGGATTCCAGACGTCGATCAGGCCGTCGAGGTCGGTGCCGATCACCGACTGCTCGGTGACCGCGTTCCAGATGCTCTGGATGAGACGGTTCGCCGTCTTCAGGCGCGCTTCGTTGAGCACCAGCTCGTCCTGAGCGGTGACCGCCTGTGCGAGGAGCATCTCCTGCTTGGCGTTGGATTCCTGCGCGGAGTGAAGTTGGATGCGCATCCGGTGCGCGAGCTCGTTGATGACGATGGCGACGATCAGGTAGATGACCGGCGAGAAGAAGGCCCGGACGATCTCGCCGGACGTCCGCCCGTCCCCGTCCAGGACGAGCGGGGCGAGCAGCACGACGAAGGTGGTGAGCGCCGCGATGAGGATGTTGATGCGCCCCTCCTCGGACGCGATCCAGACGAAGGGCAGGAGGGTCAGCACCACGAACGGGGAGGCGGACGAACCCGTGCCCAGGCGCAGGAGTCCTACCGCCAGCAACGACAACGTCGGGACGATGACCGCCCACTCCTGGTGGAAGCGACGCCACGGAACCGCGAACGACAGGATGGACGCGACGGCCGCCAGGGCGATGCCCGCGAGGAACTCCGTGACGTCGGTGACCGGTACCCCGTTGGGAACCGCGGCGATCAGTGCCGCGATCGCGAAGCCGATGATCGTCGGAATCTGCTTCATGAAGGCGGACGGCGAGTCGATCGGGAGGCGGCTCAGCCAGCGGTCGAAGGTCATGCGGGCTCCCCCAGCTGCAACATCTCGCGGATGCGGGTCGAGAGCGCCCGCGGACTGAACGGCTTCACGAGGAAGCTGTCCGACCGGTCGGCCACCACGCCGTGGTCGGTCAGCAGCTGCACGGAGGCCGACACCATGAGGATCAGCGTCGAACGGGTCGCATCGTCGGCGCGGATGGCCTCGGCCACCTCCACGCCGTTGAGTCCGGGCATCGAGATGTCGAGGACGGCGAGGTCGATGTCACCGGACTGGACCGCGGTGAGCGCGGCGCGGCCGTTGTCGACGGCGGCGACGATGTCCACACCGGCCCGCTTCGCCGCGATGGTCATCAGGCCGCGGATGTCGTCGTCGTCGTCCGCGATCACGACGCGCTTGGCGCGCCCGGCGACGGCGTCGGAGACCTCAGACATGCAGGAACACCACCCGCACGACGACGATCGCTGCGCAGATCAGCAGGGCGATGCCTCCGTAGAGGGGCAGCCGGTACTCCCAGCGGCGGTTGCGCTCCAGTTCGGCCTGGAGCTGCTCCCGCAGCTCTGCCGAGGGTTCGACGGGGCTCATCGTGCATCCTCCGTTGCGGTTCCGACGCGTGCGGCGGCCGCGTCGAGCAGGGCGGGCACGCGGTCGTAGCGCCCGACATCCGTGGCGATGTGGCTGTCCGTTGAGGCAACGATACGCGCGCCGGCGGCCAGAAGCGCGGCGATGGCGTCGGGCCCCGGGCAGTTCCACTTCTCGTTGACTTCGACGATGGTGCCGGTCGCCGCTGCCGCCTGCGCCCAGGCGGTCAGCCGCTCGGCTCCGAGCTGCGACTCGTCCAGTCCGACCTTCGGCAGGATCGAGAACCAATGCGCCAGCTGCGCGTGCGGCGTGCGCTCCATCGTGCGGATGCTGGCCTCGATGAGCAGGTCGAGCGCGTCGTCGTCGGCGAGGCCCGCATCCAGTCGCTCGCGCGTCGCGCGAGGGGACCACGGACCGTCGGTGCCGGGGAACTGGTGGTCGCCGATGACGATCGCATCCACTCCGGCACCACCGCTGAGCAGACCGGGCGGCGTGTCGACAGCGCCGGAGGCGTCGAGCAGCTTGGCCTCGACGCCGGTCACGACGGTCAGCCCCTCCGGGAGGCGCTCTGCCGCGACCGCGCTCAGGAACTCGGGGACCCAGGTGGTGGATGCGCGCACGTGGTCGGTGAGGCGGATGGTCACGAGCCCCGCGGCCGAAGCGGCGGCGATGTTCTCGGCAAGGGTGCTCTGCGCGTCGTCCGAGAAGGTCGAGTGGACGTGGAAATCGCCGCCCAGCAGCGCGGGCAGCCGGCCGGCCTCCGTCCCGCTCACTCCTCGGTACCCTCCGTGTGCGCCGCGTTGTCGGAGATCAGCACGTCGGCGGGGCTCAGGAAGACGTCCTCCAGGAACCGCACGTTGGCCAGCTCCTCGAAGTCGACGGCCGAGGGCACCGGGCGCCCCAGCACGAGGTCGAGGAGCAGAGACGGCATGTCGACGCCCGCCGCGATGGTGAGCGGCATCGCGCCCGGGAAGCGCGGGTTCACCTCCAGAAGGGCGGGGACGCCGTCGGAGCTGTACCGCAGCTGCACGTTCGCGACGCCCGTGAGACCGATGGCGCGGGCGACCGCAGCGGCCGTGTCCGACAGCTCGGGCCGGCGGACCGTGCGGCCGGCGATCGAGACCCCGGAGTCGACGCGCTCACGGGAGCGCGGCACCGCGGCGATGACGTTGCCGTCGAGGCCGGCGATGACATCCACCGAGAACTCCTCGCCGGGCAGGTTCTCCTGGATGATGATGCTCTCGTCCGTGCCGAGCGCCTCCAGGGTCCCGCGATCCGGGATCAGGCGGACGCCGCGCGAGCCGGCCCCGCTGCGCGGTTTGATGATCACCGGGAAGCTCCAGTCGGCTCCCACGCCCTCGCGGTTCAGGAGGTGCGTCTCGGGAATCCGGGCCCGGCCATCGACCCGCTGCACCAGCCGGAACTTGTCGAGGCAGGTGACGAGCGTGTCGTGCGAGGGCGCGGCGAGCGTCGTGCCGACCGCCTCCAGTTCGTCGCGGCGCGCGGCAAGGCCGGGCAGTTCGACGTCGACCGTCGAGAAGAGCACGTCGATGCCGTCCTCGCTGCTCATCGCGATCAGCGCATCCACGAAACCGTCGGAGCGGCCCGGCGGCACGATGCGGCGACGGCCCTCCTCGACGAGGTACAGGCCGCTGGCCCACCCGTCCATGTCGGCGGCGTAGACCTCCACGTCGTCCCGTGCGAGGAGCGAGCGGATCACCGCGACGCCGGCCGGGCCTCCAGCGCCCGTGACCAGGACGCGGGTGCGGGGGGTGTCGGTCATTCAGCGGTCCTGTTCACTCGGATGCGGGCGTCGGTCTGGAGGGATGAGGCGGGCACGGAGATGTCCGCCGTGTCGCGCATCACCTCCAGGGGTTCGCAGTTCTTACCGCCGCCGAAGCGCGACCAGTAGCGGGCCGTGGCGAGGACGAAGTCCGGCTCGAGGTAGTCCCGCAACTCGGTCTGCGACCGGAAGCAGTCGATCAGCTGCAACTTGGTCGCGGTGAACCCGTCGATGGGGACGAAGCGCGTCGGGCGGAAGTCGATGGTCGCCGAGGGGCTCTGGAAGCAGCACACCGTGCGGACCGAGCGGGTGGCGACGACGGTCGCGGCGTGCACGGCGCGGTGATCCTGGTGGCGGTCGTGCGAGGAGTGCGTGTAGACGATGTCCGGCTGGACTTCGGCGACGACGCGCTCGATGATGCTGACCGTCGGGTCGGCGGCCGAGATGTGCGTGTCCTCGAGGTCCTCCAGGAAGAGGCGTGCGCCCAGCAGCTCGGCCGACGCGAGCGACTCGTGCTGGCGGTCGTCGACGTCGCCGCCGCGAGCGCCCCGCGAGAGCGTGAGGATGACCACCTGGTTGCCGGCTTCGCGGTGCGCGGCGAGGATGCCGCCGACGCCGATCTCCACGTCATCCGGATGCGCGCCGACGGCGAGGACCACCTGCTGGCGTTTCGCGGCCCGCTTCACGCGTCCCTCGGCGGCGAGGCGGTTGACGATGGCGACGAGCTCGGCCGATGCGACCGGCTTGGTGAGGAACTCGTCGGCCTGAGCGCGCAGCGCGGACACGGCGTAATCGACGGAGACGTGCGCGGTCATGACCACAACGGGCATGCCCGGGTACTGGCTGCGGAGCTCCTTGAGCAGGTCGAGACCGGAGATGCCGGGCATCTCGATGTCGGTGATGACGAGGTCGGGCTCGAACGCCGCGATCTCCGACAGGGCTATGGAGGGATCGGTGACCGCGATCGCGACCGCATCCGCTCGTTTCTCCAGGATGGTCTTCATGAAGAAGGCCACATCCGGGTCGTCTTCGACCACGACAACCCGGTACTTCGTCACGACACTCGCCATCGCATCCCCTATCTCGGAACGACTCTAGTAGGACGACCGGTTCACACGGCGGACGCGCCCGGGTGCGTGTTCGCGATTTCACGCCGCCCCGATCCCGTGCTAGAGTTTCTTCTTGTGCCGCGGGGTGGAGCAGCTCGGTAGCTCGCTGGGCTCATAACCCAGAGGTCGTAGGTTCAAATCCTGCCCCCGCAACAAGAAAGGCCCCCTGACCGGGGATTCTCCGGTCAGGGGGCCTTGTCCATTCTGGCTTGTTCCCCGGCTCGGTAGCATTCGACGCATGGGAATCAGATTCGAGAACGTCGGCATCGCGGTCCGCGATCTCGATGAGGCGATCTCCTTCTTCACCGATCTCGGTCTCACCGTCGTCGGGCGCGACACCGTGAGCGGCGACTGGGCCGACACCGCCGTCGGCCTGGACGGCAACCACGCCAGGATCGCGATGCTCCAGACGCCCGAGGGCGACGGCCGCCTCGAATTGTTCGAGTATCTGCACCCGGACGCGATCGAGACCGAGCCGACGCTGCCGCACGAGACCGGGATGCACCGGGTCGCCTTCTCCGTCGACGACATCGACGAGGCGCTCGCGATCGCCGCGACGCACGGCTGCCACCCGCTCCGCGGGGTCGCGACCTACGAGGACGTCTACAAGCTGACGTACCTGCGCGGGCCGAGCGGCATCCTGGTCATGCTCGCGCAGGCGCTGAAGAACGACTGACACCGCTGCGGCCGGCTACTTCTTCCTTCGGCTCGTCTTCGCTCCCCCGCTGAGCGCCGAGGCGATGTCGTCCAGCACCAGCGAGGGCACGAAACCGGGGTTCTCGTAGAGCTTCTGCAGCGCTGCCGTGTCGATCGCGGCCAGCTGCCCGGCCGTGAAGGCGGTGTCGCCGCCGGCGGCCTTCCAGGCGCTCTGCCAGACCATGGCCAGCGTCAGTGCGCCATCCACCAGCAGGCCGACGGTCTGCGTGCCGAAGCGGCTCCAGAGCGCGTCGGTCACCGCCACCGAAGCATCCCCCGGCTTCGTCGCGACGGCTGCGTACGCGGTCACCAGCGTGAGGGGATCGACGGCCTTCGCCGACCGGTCCATGAGCTGCACCACAGCAACGGCGGCATCCGCGCCCGAGGCGACGACCGCAGGACCCTTCGCCGTCGTCAGGGCCGCGGCGATGGCCGTCGCGATCTCGGTGTCGTGCCGGTCGATCATCGTCGACTCGTACGCCGAGTGGACGCCCTTGCCGGTGCCGTCCTCCAGCCCGTCCGCCATGAACGAACCATGCAACGGCTGGCAGGCGTCGCCGACGTAGTGCGCGACGAGGCCGGCGGCCGCGACGTACCGGGTGATGTCCCCCGCGGAGACGGCGGCGACCATCTCGTCGAAGAACTGCCAGACGCGGAACGGCAGGAGCCCGCGGTCGCCGGGATCCGTGTGACCGAGCCGCGTGTAGTAGTCCTGCCAGACCGGCACCGCGACGTTCGCAGGATCGGCGACGCACCGCTCGCGCAGGGTGGTGCCGTCCAGCGGCTGGTCGATGTCGGCGAAGTGAGTGGGATGCTCGGGCCCGGTGCGGAAGGCGGTGTCGCGGCCGCCCTTCACCGCGGTCGGCAGGTTCTTCCAGATCAGGTCGGGAACGTCGGCGAGCGGGACGAAGCCGCCGTTCTTCTTGGCCGCCACGGTCGACACATCGATCGGGCCGTGCCCGAGACCCTGCAGGCTGAAGCTGATGCGGTCGATGTTGCCGGTCATCAGCGTGTGGAGCTTCGCCGGTCGCACCTGGTCGCACGCGAAGGAGGCGATCGTGTAGTGCCCGGTCTTCCCCCAGTACGGCTGCGGCCCGGTGTTGTAGTCGACCACCAACTCGACGTCGAGCAGCCGGAGGACGCTGGCGAGACTGGTGGCCAGGGTGAAGTCGAAGCCGGCACCGGACGAGGCGAGGAAGCTCTGGCCGCCCCACTGCAGGGCGATCGGCCGGAGTGGAGCATCGTCCGCCTGGACCAGATACCAGACGGCCCCCGAGTCGCCGGGTCGCGAATCCTGCTCGCCGGGCAGCGGGGCGATGAGGAAGTCGGTGACGTCGTCGTAGCCGCCGGTGCTGCGGTACCGGTAGAACAGCGCGGCGACGCGTCCCTCGAGCTCGCCGGAGGCGGCCCCGAAGGCCCGGACCCGCGCGCCGATCAATTGGACCCCCATGTTGAGCTCGTTGAGATCGGCGAGCCGGCCGGCGCGCGGGAGGCCGTACGCCTGCGACGTCCACTCGGTCACGTCGTTCACTTCGACCAGCGCAGCATCCAGGGTCAGATAGGTCCGCCGCCCCGACAGCTCCGGGTACACCTCGCCGAACGGCATCCGGGTCAGCTGACGGGAGCTCGCATGCCCCACCTCGGTCACCTCGCCGTGCAGGATGCTCGAGACCGGACTGCCCTCCGGCCCGGCCACATGGCGGCTGGTCAGGGCGAACACCGTGTGGCCATCGGTGACCAGCGTCCCGACGCTGGCCAGGTTCTGCACCCCCTGGGAGTCGCTGACGAGCGGGAAGCCGCCACCGACCCGCGAGCTCGGCCACGTACGCGGAGGGAGGTACGACCCGTCCGGAACGGACGGCGTGACCTTCACCACGCACACCGGCACCGTCCGGCCGTCCGGCAGGTAGAGCGTGCGCGGGACGAGGTCTTCGGGCGATTCCTGCGACTCGCCGACTCCGAACCGGTCGGCCGCGATCCACTCGTCGACGAGGACCAGGATGCACGGCCACGAGTAGTCCCGGACCTCGGAGTTCTCGAAGGTGCGCTCGCTCCGTACCTCGTGCGCCTGGGACGTCCGGGAACGCCTCCCGCGATCGGCGCTCGGCCAGGGGTCGCTCGTCCGGATGAGGTAGAGCCCCACGGCCGTGCCGACGACGTTCTTCTTGTTGAGGAGGTGCCAGTGATAGAGGTCGCGCGCTTCGATCAGGTCCGCCGTCGACAGACTCGCGAAGCTTCGGTCCGTGCCCAGAACATCCATGTCGCCCCCGCGCCGCCTCAGCCGAATGTGCGGCAAGGATAGCCCGGCCCGGTGAACGGCGGAAGAACGCCCGTTCTGCGCGTGCCCGGTCGGCATTCGCTAGGGTCGGGGGCGTGGCAGAGGAGCACGGCAAGGCGACCCAGGGCGCCGTCAGGGAGCGGAACCTGACGACCGCGCTCCAGCTCGTCCTGTCCGGGAACGGGACGGCCACCCGGGCCGGCATCGCCCGGCGCACCGGCCTCACCAGCGCGACCGTCTCGTCCCTCCTGGCCGGGCTCATCGCCGACGGCCTCGTGATCGAGGGGCAGCTCGCCGAGAGCACCGGGGGCAAGCGCGCCACGACGCTGCGGATCGCCGCGGAGGACCACGTGGTGCTGTCCCTGATCGTGCAGCCCGGCCTCGTCCGCGGGGCCGTCGTCGACCTGCTCGGCAACGAGGTGAGCACGGTCAGCCAGCGGCCCGCTGCGCCCGGCTCCATCGAGGATGTGCGCTCGGTCTCCCGCCGTCTGGTGGCGGCCACGTCGGCCCGGGTGGTCGCCGTCGGGGTGCAGGTCCCCGGTATCGCGGACGGCAACCTGATCCGTGAATCCGTCCAGCTCGGCTGGACCGACGTCGACCTCTCCCGCGAGCTGTCCGGGATCGTGGACGCCCCGCTGCACCTCATCAACGACGCCGACGCCGAGGCGGTCGCCGACTCCACCGTCTCGGACGATTTCGGCGCGAACCAGCTGTTCGTCTCCCTGAGCACCGGGGTCGGAGCGGCCGTCATCATCGACGGCGAGGTGGTCGGCGGGGCGGCGCACCGCGCCGGTGAGATCGGGCACGTCCCGGTGCTGTTCGGCCCGGATGCGCCCCTGTGCGCGTGCGGCAACCGCGGGTGCCTGGAGGAGATCGTCTCGGTGACGAGCCTGCTCGGCCTCCCCCACGGCACCGACCTGGAAGCGCTCGACCTGGCGGCGCTCGCGGCGACGCCGGAGTCGCGCCGGCGGATCGCCGAGGGCGCCCGCGTGCTGGCCCGCGCACTGCTCCTCGTGGGCGCGGCCCTCGACGTGCCCAACATCGTGCTCGGCGGCGCCGCGCCACGGCTCGGCCCCGAGTTCATCGGGCATCTCCGCGCGGAAGCCGCACGGCATCCCGTCAAGGCGGCCATGCCGCTCGGGTTCCGGTACGCGCGGGTTGCTCAGGAGCACCCGTACCGTGGTGCCGCTCAGCACGCGCTCAAGTCGACCCTCGGGGTGACCTGGTCTCTGTGAGCAGGCGTCGCCGGGTTGGCCGGCGTGACGCTCAGCGGCCGGTCAGCAGCCCCAGCAGCGCGGCGCCGTGCGCGCGGTCGTGACCGAAGGTCGCGATGTCCGCGTACGGCGGAGCGGGCCGCTCCCCCACGTCGACGACGAGGACCGCGCGGCACGTCGCCCGCACCGCATCCACCACCAGGCGGGTCCAGCGTGACGCAGCGATGTCCGCGCCGACCACGATGACCGGAGTGGCCGTGGCGAGCACCAGGTCGGGGTCATCCGACGGGCCGACCGCCACCACCGGATTGGCCGACCAGGTGGACGCGGCGTCGCTCCCCGGCACGCCCCAGGCCTCTTGCAGGGTGTACCAGCGGGGAACGCCCAGCACGTCGTTGTCCACCGTCGCCAGCCGGACGACCGTGCAGCGGCCCTGGAACCGGCCCAGGGCCTCGCGGACGCCGGGCGCGAACCGGAAGGCCGTCGTCGCGTCGACGAATGCGGGAGCGTCCGCGAGCAACGTCATCAGGACACCCCCAGCTGTGCGGAGAGCACCATCACCACGCAGCCGCGGAGGACGATGTCGCGGCCGAGGCCCGTCATCCGGACGGTGACGCCCGAGTGGAAGCCCGCCATGGTGCGGTTGCGCAGGGTCTCGCGCAGAGCATCCAGAAGGATGCCGTCGAGCAGCTCCTCCGGACCGGCGAGGACGATCTCCGACAGGTTGAGCGCGCCGACGATCGGCGCCAGTGCCACGCCCAGCCGCTGACCGGCCTCGCGCAGCACAGGCTCCACCGGCTGGCCGGACGCTCGTGCGGCGGCGACCCGCGACTCCAGGCGCGGAACCGCGAGCCACGCCTCCAGGCAGCGCTCACGGTCGTACGGCGCTTCTGGCCCCGCGTCGGTCCCGACCATCACCTGGCCAATCTCGCCGGCGGCGAAGCGGCTGCCGAACACCAGCGCGCCGGCGACCAGGAGGCCCGAGCCGACACCGTGCCCGACCTTCACCAGCATCATGTCGCCCTCGGCGTCGGCGAAGCCGTGCTCGGCGAGAACGGCGACGTTCGCGTCGTTCGCGACGAACACCGGCAGCCCGGTGCGCTCGGCGACCAGGCGCTGCAGCGGCTCGTCCACCCAGCCGAGGTTGGGGGCGGCGGCCACCACGCCGTCCGCCTCCACGATGCCCGGAGAACCGATCCCGATGCCCAGGATGGGAGCGGTGGTGAGCGCGACCAGGCGGTCGACCAGAGAGAGGACTTTGGCGGTCGCCTCCGGGCCGCGGCTGCCGGCCAGCTCCACCTCGGCGGTGTGCAGGAGGTGACCGTCCATGTCGAGGACCGCCCCGCGGAACACGGCGTGCTCGCTGAGGTCGACGCCGATGATCTGCGTCGCGCTCCGGTTGACGTCGAGAAGGACGGCCGGCTTGCCCGGCCGGGCGTCGTCACGCTGACCGAGCTCGACGACGAGCCCCTCGGCGATCAGCTCCCCCACCAGATCCGAGATGGTGACCCGGGTGAGGCCGGTCGTCCGCGCCAGGTCGGCGCGACTCACCCGGCCCGAGCGGTAGAGCGACTGTAGGACGAGCGACCGGTTGTGGCCGCGCGCGTGCTCTGGCAGCACCTTGGTGCGCGGGCGGAGCGCACGTCCGGGCACCAGCCCGTGGTCGGCTGCGGAGGCGCGCTCGGGTGCTCCCGCGCGCTTGCCCAGATCGATCGACATGTTTGTTAGTAAAGCTGACAATCAAAGTCCTGGCAAGAGCGCGACGATGTTTCGTATGCGTTAGGCGCACTCGTGGGGCCTCGGATGCACATCCGCGGTGCGTCCGCGACGGGACTTCGCACGGTGCCCGAGCATAGAGACGGCCCGCGCGGAGAACCGCGCGGGCCGTCTGGCTCATGCCGTCGATACGGCAGGCATCACTTCGCGGCGGGCTTGCCCTCCGCTGCCACCGCGTCGGAGATCGCCTGCTGCAGGCGCTTCTGCGCCTCGCCGTACGCCTGCCAGTCGCCGGACTTCAGCGCCGCCTGGCTGTCGGACAGCGCCTGGTTGGCGCGCTGCAGCGCTTCCTGCAGAGCGGCGTTCCCCGCCGACGAGCCGCCGGTCGAGCCTCCGCCGGTCTGCTGGCCTCCCCCGGTGCCGCTGCCGGTCTGGCCGGTGCCACCCGTGGCGCCGCTGGACGGGACATTGTTGTCGCCCGCCGTGGCACCCGAGTCGCCGCCGAACAGCGCATCCAGAGCCTGGTCGAGCGTGTCCTCGAACTCGATCTTGTCGCCGAAGGCGACCAGCACCTTCTGCAGCAGCGGGTAGCTGGTCTCGCCCGACGACCGGACGTACACCGGCTGCACGTAGAGCAGACCGCCACCGACGGGCAGCGTCAGCAGGTTGCCGTTGATGACCTCCGATTTACCCTGGCGCAGCAGGTTCAGCTGCGTGGAGACGGTCGGATCGGAGTCGAACTGGTTCTGCATCTGGCCTGGACCGGGGATGCTGTCGCCGGACGGCAGTTGCAGGAGGCGCATCTTTCCGTACCCGGGAGAGATCTCGCCCTTGGTCGAGCCCGCATCGGCATCGACCGACAGGTAGCCCTTCAGCACCGAGCGACTGGACTCGCTCGTCCCCTGCGGGATGAAGGTCGAGTACAGCGAGAAGGCGGGCGCCGTCTGTCCCGGCATCTTCATCGTCAGGTAGTACGGCGGCTGAAGGGCCGGGTTGCTGGAGGGCGACGTCGGGTCGTTCGGCGTGGTCCAGGCGTCTTCGCGCGAGTAGAACGAACCCGGGTCGGTCACGTGGTACTGGCCGAGCACCGAGCGCTGCACCTTGAACAGGTCGGAGGGGTACCGCACGTGGCTCATCAGCTGGGCGCTCATGTCGCTCGCCGGCTTCACCGTCGAGGGGAAGACCTTCTGCCACGTCTTCAGCACCGGGTCGGAGGTGTCCCACGCGTAGAGGGTGACGGCGCCGCTGTACGCGTCGACCGTCGCCTTCACCGAGTTGCGGATGTAGTTGATGTCGTCGAAGGCGTACGCCGGCTTCGGGGTGTCCTTGTCGGCGGTCGCGTCGCTCAGACTGCCCACGTGCGAGTACGGGAACTGGTCGCTGGTCGTGTAGCCGTCGATGATCCACTTGACGCGGCCGTCGACGACCGCCGGGTAGGCCTGCGAGTCGAGCGTAAGGTACGGCGCCACCTTCTGGACGCGCTTGATCGGGTCGCGGTCGTAGAGGATCTGCGAGTTGCTGTTGACGGCGTCCGAGAGCACGATCTGCTCGTCCTGGAACTTCAGCGCGTAGACGAGCCGCTTGAAGATGTTGTCGAGCTTCGGCCCGCCGTTGCCGCTGAAGGTCGTGTAGGTCTGCTGTGCACCGTCGTCACCGCCGGGGTAGTCGAGCTCCACGGACTTGCTGTCCTTCGGCGCTCCGACGATCGAGTACGTGGGCGACTGCTCGCCGAAGTAGATGCGCGGCTGGTAGGTGCCTAGCGTGCCCGTGGTGGGGATGCCCGACTCCATGAAGACCGGCTGTCCATCGCTCGAGCGCTGGTTGCCGTAGGCCGCCACCAGGCCGTAGCCGTGGGTGTAGACGATGGTGTCGTTGAACCAGTTGCGAGCCGAGCCGAGCCCCGACTGCTGCAGCTCGCGCACGGCGACCACCGCATCCTGGAGCTGGCCGTTCTGCTTGTAGCGGTCGACGTTGAGCTTCTCGGGGAAGGCGTAGTACTGCCGGAACTGCTGCAGCTGGCGGAACGACGGCGAGACCACCGCAGGGTCGAGGATGCGGATCTGCGCGGTCGTCTGGGCGTCCTGCCGGAGAGCTCCCTGCTCGGCCGTCGTCTTCGCGTTGTACGGGATGGTCTCGATGTCGCTGAGGTCGTAGGCCTCGCGCGTGTAGTCGATGCCGCGCTGGACGTAGGGGGACTCGAGCGTCTTCTGGCTCGGGTCGACCTGGAAGCGCTGCACGACCCACGGGACGATCGCGCCGACCACGAGGGCTGCCACGATCAGGAGCGCCGTGCCCACCATCGGGAAGCGCCAGCGGCCGACGAATGCGGTCGCGATGAAGAGCAGGGCGACGAACACGGCGGCCCCGGCCAGGACAGCACGGCCCGGGATGGTGGCGTTAACGTCCGTATAGGCCGCGCCGTTGATCATGTCGTTGACGTTGGAGTCGGTCACGGTCGCGTACCGGTCGAGCCAGATGCTGATGCCCTGCAGCAGCAGGTAGAGCGCCGAGATGACGGAGATCTGGACGCGCGCCGCCCGCGAGATGCGCACCTCGCGGCCGCTCACACGGATCGAGCCGTACAGGTAGCAGGTCGCCAGTGTCGCGAGCAGCGAGATGAGCACGACGGCCGACGCGAAGCCGACCGCGCTGCGGTAGAACGGCAGCGCGAACAGGTAGAAGCCGATGTCGAGGTGGAACAGCGGGTCGGTCTTGCCGTACGCGGTCCCGTTCAGCCACATCGCCGCCGTCTGCCAGCGGCTCGCGGCCGAGACGCCCGCGAAGATGCCGAAGACGATCGGGATGCCGTACATCGCCAGACGGCGCAGCGGCTCGATGACCTGCTGGTACCGGTCGAGCTGCGAGTTGAGCTTCGCGTAGACCGGCCGCAGACGGTAGGCGAGCTGGATCGACAGCCACAGCGGGAGCGCCATGCCGAGGAACCCGATGAAGAACATGGCGATGCCGGCGAACCACTGGGTCGTCAGCACCTTGAGATACCCGAGCTGCGAGTACCAGAGGATGTCGGCGTACAGCCCGGCGAACACGAAGAACAGGATGACGACCGCGACGATCACCCCGAGAGTGATCCAGACGGCCGCGCGACGGCGGCCTGGGGGTCGAGCTGCTGCTGTTGAACTCACGTATGGCCCTCTTGGTCTCGCGTGGCGGGGATGAGAACCATCCTAGGCAGCCGACGCTTGGAGAACGCTGCGGTGTGGCTATGACCGCGCGCGCCGTGCCGTCGGATCAACCGGCGGGGCACGTGGGCAGGCCCGAGGTGCTCGCTCCGTCGCGCACGGCCTTCAGCACCTTGAGCGAGTCGTCCAGGGTCTTCACCGCGAACACCTTCAGCCCCGACGGGATGTGGCCCGTCACCTCGTCGCAGTTCGACGCCGGCGCGAGGAAGTAGCTCGCCTCTCCGGTGTCCCGAGCGGCGTACATCTTCTGCCGGATGCCCCCGATCGGCCCGATCTCCCCCGCGTTGTCGATCGTCCCGGTGCCCGCGATCCGCTTGCCGCCGGTGAGCGAGTCGGGGGTCAGCTTGTCCATGATCCCGAGGGCGAACATCTGGCCGGCGCTCGGGCCGCCCACGTTGTTCAACTGGATCTTGACGTCGAACGGAAAGGTGTAGTCCATCCCGGCGCCGATGCCCAGCACGACCTGGCCCTGCGACTCGATCGGGGTGATGGAGACGGTGGATGCCGCACCGTCGCGCACGATGCCGAGTTCGGCCGCCTTGTCCGTGCCGTTCTTCTTCACGGCCTCGCGGAGCGCATCCACGCTCGAGATCTTCTCGCCGTTCACCGACGTGATCTCGTCGCCGACCTTGAGCACCTCGGCGGCCGGCGTGCCCTTGATGAGCTGTTTCACGGCCACGTTCTCCGGGAAGGTGTACCCCAGCTCGCTGAGCGCCGCGGCGATCGCATCCTGCTGCGAGTCGACCATCAGCGCCGCGTTCTCGGCGTTCGACTGCTCGGTCGTCGTCCCGGGAGGGAAGACGGTCTCGAGCGGCAGGACGGCCTTGCTCGGCTGGAACCAGGCGCCGGCGATCTCCAGCCACGACGGGCGCTGCTCGGGGTTGCCGACCACCGACACGGTGAGCAGGTCGAGGGAGCCGGAGGTCGGATAGGTCTTCTCTCCGGAGATGGTGATGAGCGGCTTCGCATCGTCGCTCGGCGGCGCGCCGACCCTCTGGTCGGTGCCGAGGGTGTTGAACACGGGGCCCGGCTGCTCGATCACGAAGGGGGCCGGCACGAGCGCGAGCACGAGCGCCAGGACGATGGCGACGGCGATCGCCACCCAGCCGATGATGACGCGGCGCGGGGGCGCCACCTTCACGCGGTCCTGCTGCAGCGTCGGGTCCTCGTCGCTGTACAGAGTCACGGGGCCGTCCTCTCGATCTGTGTGCCGGCGGCGGTGGATGCGGCTCCCGGGCGTGTTCGCCACTGGCGCACGGCCCGGATGCGAGCATAGGCCAATTCTCACTCGCCTCCCCGGTGCCAGCGGCTAGCGTAGATGACAAGCCTGGAGCCGAGCCCGACGGCAGCTTCACCGGACGGCCGGCTCACTTCGAGAAGTAGGGACGCGACGATGGCCGACGACCAGAACGAGGAGCGGGACGACGACGAGTTCCGCGACATGCTGAACCAGTTCCTGTCGGGGAACGGCGCGTCGATCGACCCGAGCCGCCTCGCCGGCGCGGCCGGTCTGCCAAACGATCCCGCCAGCATCCAGGCCCTGCTCGGTCAGCTGCAGAACGCGCTGATGAACCCGGGCGGCGGCATCAACTGGGACATCGCGGAGCAGCAGGCGCGCCAGCTCGCCTCCGACGGCGGGCATGCGGTCACCCCGGCCGAGCGCGCCTCCCTCGACCAGGCCTTCCACGTCGCAGCGCTCTGGCTCGACCAGGCGACCGGTGTCGCCGGGCTCAGCGCCTCCCCCGAGCTCATCGGCCGTGCCGAGTGGGCGCGCCAGACGATGCCGCTATGGACCCAGCTGGCCGAGCCGGTGGCCCTGAGCATCTCCGACGCCCTGACGCGGGTGCTGGCCGAGCAGGCGCCGGAGGAGATGCAGGCGATGCTGCAGAACGCCGGCCAGGTCATGCGCTCCATCGGCGGCGCCCTGTTCGCCATGCAGCTCGGCCAGGTGGTCGGCCAGCTCTCGAAGGAGGTCGTCTCGGGCGGCGACATCGGCATCCCGCTGCTGCCGGACGGCGCCGCTGCACTCATCCCGCAGAACATCGCCGAGTTCGGCGACGGCCTCGACATCCCCGCCGACCAGATCCAGCTGTACCTGGCGGTGCGCGAGCTCGCGCACGCGCGCCTGTTCCGCCAGGCGAAGTGGCTGCGGCTGCAGCTGATCACCCAGATCACCGCCTTCGCCAAGGGCATCACCATCGACACCGATGCCCTGGAGTCGCTGGCGGAGAACTTCGACCCGTCGAACCCCGACGAGCTGCGCGAAGCCATGGTCAGCGGACGGCTCATCCCGCCACGGACGGAGGAGCAGCAGGAGGCGCTCGCGCGCCTGGAGACGGTGCTCGCCCTGGTCGAGGGCTGGGTCGACGTCGTGACGGCCAACGCCACGCGGCTGCTCCCCCGCGCCGACGCCATCGCCGAGACGGTGCGCCGTCGCCGGGCGTCCGGCGGCCCGGCGGAGTCGGCGTTCTCGACGCTGGTCGGTCTCGAGCTGCGGCCGCGCCGGCTGCGCGACGCCGCGGCCATGTGGCAGGCCGTGACCGAGGCCGTCGGGATGGACGCGCGCGACGACCTCTGGTCGCACCCGGACCTCCTGCCGCAGTCCTCCGACCTCGACGACCCGTCGGCCCTGGTGGCCCGGCTCACCGCAGCCGCGACCGGCCAGTTGCCGGAGCAGGATGCGCTCGACCAGGCGATCGAGGATCTGCTGCGCGACGACCGCGACCGGCCCACCGAAAGCTGACCCGGGCCTCACCTGCTGCTCCCGCATCCACAGGCCGGCTGCTTCGGGCCGGGCTGTGGAGAAGGGCCGATCGGGCGTCGGTGTCGTGCAGGATTCCGGAGTGACCCTGCTTCTTGATCCCCGCATCCAGCGCGTCTGGCGTACACCGCAGAGCCTGCAGTTCGGCGTCGACCGCGCCGTGCTGGTGCTCGACTCGGTCAGCGCGGCCGAAGAACGGATGCTGGCCGCCCTCGCCGCGGGAGTGACGCACGACGGGCTCCGTCTGATCGCCAGCCGCGCGGGAGCGCCGCCCGGGGCGGTGGAGGACCTGCTCGCGCTGGTCGCGCCGGTGCTCCGGAGCGCCGAACCTCCCCTGCCTCTGCCGACGCCGCTGGTGGTGCTGGACGGCGCCGGGGCGACGGCCGCGTCCGTCGCGCGGATGCTCGCAGAAGCGGGGGCGGACGTGCTCAGCGGGCTCCGCTGGTCGGATCCGGCGGTCGAGCGGGCCGACGCCGCGGTCATCGTCGCGTCCTACGCGGTCGCGCCGCAGCGGCACGTGCGGTGGCTGCGGCGCGATGTGCCGCACCTCGCCGTCGTGCTCAGCGACGCGGGTGTCACGGTCGGGCCGTTCGTGCATCCCGGCCGGGGGCCGTGCCTGCGGTGTCTCGACCTGCACCGGACGGATGCGGATGCGGCGTGGCCCGCGATGGCGACGCAGCTGCACTCTCTTCCGCCGCCGGGTGACGGGACGCCCACCGCGGTCGCGGCCGCAGCCCGGGCCGCCACCGCGGTCGCGGAGGTGCTCGCGCTGCCGACGGGTCGACGCGCCGACACGGGTCCGGCGCCGCCGGTCGCGGTCAGCTGGCGGCTCGAGCAGGGTGGAGCGGAGTGGGTCAGCCGGGCGTGGGATCCGCACCCGGAGTGCGGGTGCCTTGCGCTTCCCGGGTGAGCGCCGGCCGCAGTTCGGCGAGGAACCGGGACGGCTGGCGCAGGGAGGGACGCCCCGGCTGGTTGCCGCGCGCCGACCAGCTGAGGCGCAGGCGCCTGCGTGCCCGGGTGATGCCGACGTAGAGCAGGCGGCGTTCCTCATCCACCTGCTCGAACGTGCCCGCGTAGCTGATCGGGACGAGCCCCTCGCTCAGGCCGACCAGGTAGACCGAGGGCCACTCGAGTCCCTTCGCCGCGTGAAGCGTCGCCAGCGTCACGGCCGACATGGTCGGCTCGTGCTGACCCGCCTGCCGGGCGAGCAGTTCGTCGGTGAAGCCGCGCAGCGTCTGATTCGGCGGCTGCTCGTCGACCAATCCCATGATCGCGTTGAGCGACTCCCAGCGCTCCCGGACGGCGCCGCGGGCCTCCGGAGGCTGGACGGACCAGCCGAGCGACCGCAGCACGTCGCTGACAGACTTGAAGAGCGGGTCGTCGGTCGCAGCCAGGCTGGCCGCGCGCAGCGACATGACGGCCTGCCGCACCTCGGGCAGGTCGAAGAATCGCTTCGAGCCGCGGATCTGGTAGCTGATCCCCCGGTCGCCGAGCGCCTGTTCCAGCACCGCGGACTGGACGTTCACGCGGTAGAGGATCGCGATGTGCTCGGGCCGGGCGCCCGCCGCCAGCTCGGCGGCGATCTGTTCGGCGACGGCCCGGGCCTCGGCACGGTCGTCCTCGTACGCGGCGGGCTCGGGAACGACCGCATCCGTCCCGTCCGCGTGCCCGCCCGCCTCGGCCGGGCGCAGGGTCAGCGCACCGGACCGTCCGCGCATGAGCCGGTTCGCGGTGTCGATCACCGCGGGCGTGGAGCGATAGTTCTGCTCCAGCCGCAGCACGGTCGCACCGCGATACTCCCGCTCGAACCCGAGGAGGTACTCGCTGCGGGCTCCCGCGAACGAATAGATGGTCTGGCTGGCGTCGCCGACGACGCACAGGTCGTTGCGGGTGCCGAGCCACAGCTTCAGGAGCTGGTGCTGCAGCGGCGAGACGTCCTGGTACTCGTCCACCACGAAGAAGCGGTACTGCTCCCTCACCTGCAGCGCGACCGACGGCTCCGACTCGATCATCCCGGCGCAGGCGAGCAGCACATCCTCGAAGTCGATCTGCTTGCGCTCGTCCTTGAGGTCCTCGTAGCTCTGGAGCAGGTCGGCCACCTGCTGCTCGCTGAGCGACCCGGGAGTGGGACGGCCGGCGGCGGTGTACTGCTCGATGGTGAGGCCCGAGACCTTGCGCCACTCGACCTCCGCCGCGACATCGCGCAGCGTGGCGGTGTCCACCTTGACGCGGAGCCGCTCGGCCGCGTGTCCGAGCACGCGGCCCTTGCCGTCCAGCACCGACGGGAGCTGGCCGCCGACCACCTGGGGCCAGAAGTAGTTGAGCTGCGCGAGCGCGGCGGAGTGGAACGTGCGGGCGGAGACGCCGCCCGCGCCCAGCTGCCGCAGGCGGCCGCGCAGCTCGGCGGCCGCGCGCGCGGTGAAAGTCAGGGCCATCACGCGGTTCGGTGCGTACGCACCGGAGGCCACTCCATACGCGATCCGGTGCGTGATCGCGCGGGTCTTGCCCGTGCCGGCGCCGGCGAGGATGCAGACGGGGCCGAACAGCGCCTCCGCCGCCACCCGCTGCTGCGCATCCAGACCGGCCAGCAGAGCGTCCGGGCCGGACAGCGCGGTGCTCACGACGCGGGCGGCTCGTCGAGCGGGCCGCCGTACCAGTCCTCGATGAGGGCGCGCGCGATCGAGGAGCGCCCCGGCAGGATGATCTGCTCGCGCGCCTCCCACAGCTCCTCGCGGCTGAACCAGCGCACGTCGAGGATCTCCTCGCCGTCCGGGTCGAGTTCGTTCGCCGCCTGGTCGTGGGCGAGCCGGGCCGTCATCCCCACCATCACCGATGCGGGGAACGGCCAGGGCTGCGATCCCTTGTAGCGGGCGTCGGTGACGCGGATGCCGGCCTCCTCGAACATCTCGCGCTCCACGGCCGCCTCGAACGACTCCCCCGGCTCGACGAAGCCGGCGAGCAGCGAGTAGCGGGAGTTCTCCCACATGGCGTTGGAGCCGAGCAGCAGGCGGTCGTCGTCATCCAGCACGGTGACGATGACGGCGGGGTCGGTCCGCGGGAAGATCTCCGAGCCGTCCTCGAGGCAGCGGCGGACCCATCCCGCCTGCTCCACAACGGTCGGCGACCCGCAGCGCGGGCAGTTGGTGTGCGAGGCGTGCCAGTTCGCCATGGCGAGCGCCTCGGTGAACAGCCCGGCGTCGCGGTCGCTGAGCGCGGTCGCGACCGTGCGGAGGTTGCCCCAGCGGGCTTCGTCCGGTTCGAGCTCCTGCGCGGCGGCGTCCGTGAGCACGTGCAAGACGACGGGAGTGCCCGCGGGCTCACTGCCCGAGGCCACGGTGGTGCGGCCGAGATAGACGCGGATCAGCGCGGACGTCACTCGGTCCACCGGCAGCAGGTCGAGCTCGGCGGGACCGGCGTCCGGAGACGACCAGCCGTCGGCCGCCGGAGTCGCCGCCTCGACGCTCGCGGGAGTCAGCAGCGCGCGACCCTTCCACAACGCCAGCACCCGCGTCGTCGGCTCCTGCCACAGCTCGTCGAACAGCGCGGGACGCGAGCGCGCCGCGTGGTCACGGTCGGTCGCGTGCCGCGACAGCGGCAGAGCGGCGAGAGGCAGGGTGGGAGTCGGGGCGGACGACATCGAGGTCCTTTCGGGGCGTGGCGGACGGCCGTCGCAGGGAGGTCCAATTAGCCTAGGTGCATGGCCAGATCCCACTTCACTCTAGCCGCGCTGGCCACCTCGGCCGTCCCCGACCTCGACGTCTCGGGCGCCCGCAGCTTCAGCCACGGCGGCGCAGGCGACTTCGACTCCGCGCTGCTGACGACGCGGGACGGCTCCACGGTGATCGTGCGCGTGCCCACCTCCCAGATCGCCGAGACCGAGCAGAGCGCCGACCTCGTCGCGCTCCGCGCACTGACCACCGGCATCCGCAGCCGGCTGCCTTTCGACGTGCCCCGCTACCTCGGCCAGGCGCCGGTGGCCGGGACCCGCGCTGTCGTCTACGAGTTCCTCTCCGGTGAGCACATCGCCGTCGAGGAGGTGCCGCCGGGCGACGGCCTGGCCGGCTCCATCGGGCACGCCATCGCGGCCATCCACGCTCTTCCCACGGCGTTCGTCGGGGAGGCGGGACTGCCGGTGATGTCCGCGGCCGAGTGCCTGACCGCCGCGAACTCGGTGATCGAGTCCGCCGCATCCACCGGGCTGCTGCCCACGGCGCTGCGCGACCGGTGGCGGGATGCCGCGGCCGACCACTCCATCTGGCAGTTCCAGCCGACCGTCATCAACGGGTCGCTGACCGCCGACTCGTTCCTCGTCGATCGCGACGTCGTCACCGCTGTCCTCGGCTGGTCCGCGCTGCGGGTCGGGGATCCGGCGCGCGACCTGCACTGGCTGCTCGCCATGAACCCCGACGCGACCGACGGAGCGCTCGGAGCCTACGCATCCACCCGTCAGGTCGCGACCGACCGTCAGTTCACGCAGCGCGCCATGCTGTACGCGGAGCTCGAGGTCGCACGCTGGCTGCTCCACGGCCGTGAGGTCCGCGACCAGTCGATCGTCGACGACGCGGTCGAGATGCTCGACGGACTCGTGGATCGGGTGCACAGCAACTCGATGAACGCCCTGTCGACCGCGACCGGCCCGATCATGGCCGTCGGCGATGTCGAGGCCATGCTCGACCGCACCCCCGGTGACCGACCGGACGGCTACCGCCGCTCGGGCGGGATGAAGCCGGTGGCCGACGACCAGAGCGACGTCAGCTCCTCTTCGGCGTAGAGCCGCTCGGGCCGCACCACGCGGTCGTCGGCGACGAAGTAGAAGACGGCGTCGATGCGCTCCGGGTCGATGCCCGCGTAACGCGCGAACGCCAGCCGGTACAGCGCCAGCTGCAGCTGCTTGCGCTCGAGGTCTTCCGCGTCGCGCGGAGCCTTCCCCGTCTTCCAGTCGACGATCTGGAAGTCGTGGGCTCCGTCTTCTGCGCGGTACACCGCATCCAGCTTGCAGACCACGACCTGGCCGGCGAGCGTGATGTGGATCTCTAGCTCGACCTCTTCCGGACGCCGGCCCGACCATTCGCTCCGGTCGAACGTCGCCTTCAGCTCCTCGAACCGCTCCGCCTCGAGCACGTCGCCCGCGAGGTCGTCGGACTCGGCGGGGTGCGCGTCGAGCTCGTCGGCGGACCCCGCCAGGGTGCCGAAACGCGCCTCGACCCAGTGGTGGAACAGCGTCCCGAGGCGGGTCTGGCGGTACGGACGCTCGGGCATGGGGCGCCGCAGCGACGCGGCGACGGAGCCCGGGTCGCTCACGTAGTCCTTGAACCGGGACGCCGGGATGCGCGCGGGCAGCTCGACCAGACCCGCTTCCTGCGACTGGCGGGTGCGCTCGGCGAGCAGGAGGTCGAGGTCGCGCGCGTACACGCCGCCGTCGGCCGGGCCGCGCTCGCGCGCCCGGCGCACGGCCTCGGCCGCCGCCTCGACCCGGCTGCGGCGCGACCCGAGCGGCTCCAGCGGCCACATCACCGTCGCCGTGGTGAGCGCCAGCGGGTTCTCGTCGGGCTCGTCGCAGTCGGGGAACGCATCCTCGGGCAGCAGACCGGCCTGCTGAAGTTCGAGCAGGTATGCCCCCGGTCCCCGGGGCCGCGTCTGCGTCGACCAGTACGAGCCCGAGAGCAGCAGTCGCACCCTCGCTCGGGTGACCGCGACGTAGATCAGGCGGCGCTGCTCGTCGAGGTGCCGCGCCAGGTTCTCCGCTTCGAACTCCGCGATCGAATCGTTGACGTCCTTCTGCGACTCGGCCGTGCGCCAGGCGATGACCGGCAGCTCGGCCGAGTCTCCGCGGAACTCGTTGGGCAGCTGCCCGAACGCGAGCCAGCCCTTGCGGCTCTGCGGAGGCCCGGGGAGCTCGCCGTCGACCAGTCGCGGGACGGCCACGACGTCCCACTCCAGCCCCTTCGCGCCGTGGATGGTCAGGATCTGCACCGTGCCCGGCTCCGGCTCCTCGCTCCGCGGCGCCAGGTTGTCGCGCTGTTCGGCTTCGGCGAGCCAGGACAGGAAGGATCCCAGGGTGGCCTGGTCGTCGGCCGCGAGGTAGGAGGCGACCTGCTCGGCGAAGGCGTCGAGGCTGGCCTGCCCCAACTGAGCGGTCTCATTCGCGGCGACCTCGATGTCGAGCAGCAGCTCCTGCTGCACCAGGGTGACCAGGTCGAGCAGGTCGAGCCCGACGCGGGAGCGGAGGTGGTCGAGCCGCCGTCCGGCGTCGCGCATCCGCTCGAGGCCCTCCGGGCTGAATCCGGCCAGCCGGCCGTGCCCGTCGGGTGCTTCGACGACGAAGTCGAGCGCATCCACAAGGGAGGCGGACTCCTCCCCCGCGACCGACCGCCTCAGGCGGTCCCGCAGCTCCGGCTCGAGCCGCTGGAAGCGGTGGTCGCGCTCGGCGAGCCACGAGGCGACGTCCCGCAGGACGGCGATGTCCTTCGCTCCGACGCGCCACTTGGCGCCCGTCAGCAGGCGGATCAGTTCGGATCCCGCGGTCGGATCGTGCATGACCCGCAGCGCGCTGACGAGGTCGGCGATCACCGGCTGCTCCAGCAGCCCGCCCAGCCCGAGCACGTGATACGGGATGCCGTGCCGCGCGAGAGCAGCGGTGAACACGTCGATCTTCTTCAGGGACCGGCACAGCATCGCCGCGCTCGGCGGTGCGCCCGTGCCATCGCGCTCGCCGAGCCGTGCGCCGAGCCAGCGCGCGACCGTCTCGGCCTCGTCGGCGACCGTCTGCTCGAACACCGCCGACAGCTCGCCGGCCACCGCGCCCGGGCGGGGCTGCAGTTTCTCCACCGGCACGGGCGAGGCGGCCGTAAGAGGCGCGACCAGCACGTTGGCCGCATCCAGCACCCGGGTCGGGTTGCGCCAGCTGGTGCTGAGCGCGTACTCGTCCGCGGAGCCGTCGGCTCCGGCGCGCTCCCCGGTGAAGTCGGCGGAGAACCGGCCCAGGTTCGCGGCGCTCGCGCCGCGCCAGCCGTAGATCGACTGGTGCGGGTCGCCGACGGCCATCACCGGCCGGCCGGCGAACAGCGTGGAGAGGAGACGCGTCTGGACGACGGAGGTGTCCTGGTACTCATCGAGCAGCACCACGCGGTAGCGGCGCCGGTAGTCGGCGACCACCTCGGGCAACCGCTCGCAGACGCTCAGGGCGAGCGCCACCTGATCGGAGTACTCGACGAAGCCGCGGCGCCGCTTCTCGTCGGCGAACGCCCGCGCGAGATCGAGCAGCGGCGGAAGGGAGCCGACCGCTTCGACCGCCGAGCGGACGCTGGCGTACACCTCCTTGATCCGGCTGTTGCCGGTCGGCAGCTCGGCGATGCGGCCGAACTGCTCGACCATGCGTTCGACGTCGGAGGCATCGGCGACGTTCTCGCTGAGGGCCCTGCTGAGCGCGACGACCGCACTGGTCACGGCCTCGACTCCCCGGTCGAGTTCCACCAGGCGGTCGTCGGTGCTCGTCACGACGAGCCGGCGCGCGAGCTGCCAGGCCGACGCCTCGCTCAGGACCGCCGACTCCGGCTCCCGGCCGATCAGCAGCGCGTTCTCGCGGAAGATGGCGTTGGCGAAGGCGTTGTAGGTGGCGACCTCCGGGGCTTCGAAGGGGTCGAACTCCACCTCGGTCACACCCGAGGCGACGAGTTGCTCGATGCGCGTGCGGATGCGCCCGGCCAGCTCGCCCGCGGCCTTGCGGGTGAACGTCAGCCCGAGGATCTCGGGCACCCGGACGTGGCCGTTCGCGAGCAGCCAGACGACCCGGTTCGCCATGGTCTCCGTCTTGCCGCTGCCCGCACCCGCCACCACGATGGCCGGGCGCAGCGGCGCCTCGATGACCGCCTGCTGCTGGGGTGTCGGCGTCGGCAGCCCGAGGGCGTCCGCGATGGCCACCGCGCTGATGGCCCGCGCCGGGCGCCGGCGATCGTCGGAGGTCTCCGCCTCCTCCTCCGCCAGCGAGAACGCCTGCTCCACCAGGTCCAGCCCGGCCTGCTCGGTCGCCCACTCCAGGAGGCCCTCGTCGTCGACGTGCGTCGCTTCGTCGGTCATGCTCCCCCTCCCGCGCTCACCGCAGGCACCAGGTGGATGCGGTACTCGTACTTGCCGTGCGGGTCGCGTTCGCCGAGGTCGACCACGCCCGCGAATCCGGCGGCGGCCATCCCCTCCGCAGCGCGCGCGACGCGCTCGCGCAGCCGCTCCAGTCCCTCGTCGTCGACGCGATCCTGCGCGACCTCCCGGTAGCCCTTCCCGCGGACTCCCTTGGCGACGAAGAGCAGCTTCGCCCCGCCCGAGGGCAGTTCCGCCGCCTGCTCGATCACGCCGTGCTCCAGCGCGAGCTGGTAGGCGCCGAGTTGGGCGTGCTCCGCCGCCTCCGCGGCGGTCGGCGTGCGGTTGCCGGTCTTCAGGTCGACGATGACGACCGTCCCGTCGGGGGTGTGCTCGACCCGGTCGATGGTGCCGCGCACGAGCGCCCGACCGACGCGCAACTCGAACGCGCCCTCGGAACCGAGGAGCACCCCGCCGGCACGCTCGAAGTCGCGCAGGTACTCGGAGACGCCCGCGGTGAGCGTCCGCGTGCGGCGGCGCTCCTTCTCCTCCAGCCACGGGGACTCGAACGCCAGCTCGCCCCAGCGCCGCTCGATGCCCTGCCACAGTCGCTCGATGCTGAGGTCGCGTTCGTCGCTGGTGCTCGCCTCCTCCATCACGGCGTGGACGACGGTGCCGATCCCGGCGGCCAGGCCGCTCGGCGACGCGGCCATCGTGTCGATGAACCAGGCGAGCGGCGACTTCTCGAACGTCTCCAGCCGCGACGGCGACACCCGGACCATCGCCTCGGGGTCATCGAGGTCGACCAGCGGCTCGCTGGTCGACGGCTCGAGCAGTCCGTACCAGGACGCCGGATCGGCGCCCTCGACCTCGGCGTCCGCCAGGCGGGCGAGCGCCTCCGCCGCATCCGGCGCTCCCGTGGTCACCAGCCGGCGCCGCAGCCGGCCGACCATGCCGCGCAGGGACAGCGGATGGGCGCCGTCGTCCGGGTCGTCGAACGCGAGCTCGCCCGCGAGACGGAGGAACGGGGACGGCTGCTCGTCGTCGTTCGCCGTGGCGGTCAGGATGACCTGGCCGCGGGCCCGGGACACGGCGAGGGCGAACATCCGCAGCTCGTCGCCGAGCACCTCGGCCCGTTCGTCCTCCGTCTCGGTGGCCCGGCCCTCCACCGCGTCGGCGAGTTCCTGGGGATGCAGCAGCGAGCCGCGAAGTCGGAGGTTCGGCCACACGCTCTCCTGCAGGCCGGCGACCGCGACGACCTCGAACTCTTGGCCAATGGCAGCGCTCGGCGTGCAGACCAGCACGGCGTCGCCCGCGGTGCGGGCGGCGAGAGTGTCCTCCGGCACCTCCGCACCCAGCAGTTCAACGACGAAGTCGGAGGCCGGCCGCTCCGGGTAGCGCTCGACGAAGCGGCGCGCGGCGGTGAAGAGGGCGACCACGCCGTCCAAGTGGCGGTTCGCCTCGTCGGCGACGATGCCGGTGCGCTCCGAGTGCTCGAGCCAGCGCGCGGCCAGCCCGCTGCGCTCCCAGACGTGCCAGAGGAGTTCCTCGATGGAGGCCCCTGCCGCGGCCTTCTCGCGACCGGAGCGCAGGGTCTCCGCCAGGCGCCCCGCGCGCCGGGCGGGCGAGGCATCGATGGTGGCCAGATGGGCGGGATGCTGCAGCGCCTCCACGAGCAGTTCGTCGCCCGGGCGGTTGCCGTCGCCGGCGAGCTCCTCCTGGCGGAGCGCCAGCCGCAGGCGTCGCAGGCTGATGCTGTCGAGCCCGCCGAAAGGACCGAGCAGCAGCTCGGTGGCGACGAGCGGCGTGAGCTCGAGGGAACCCAGCTGGACGCCGGCGATGGTCACCAGCTGCCGTGCCGCGAAGTCGTCGCGCAGCGGCCGCCCGGCGATGCTGGTCGTGGTGGGCACCTCCGCGACCGCGAGGGCCCGCGAGAGCGCGGGCACGTGGGCGCCGGAGCGCACGATGACGGCCATGTCGCTCCACGGGACTCCGTCGAGCAGGTGCCGTTCCCGGAGTTTGCGCGCGAGCCGCGCCGCCTCGCTCGGCGCCGACACGGCGACGAGCCGAACCACCTCGGGACGGGTCTCCGCCTCCTCCGACGTAGGCTTCGGATCCGGCCGACCCGCTGCCGCCATGCGCTGCACCCCGGCCGCGGCCGCACCGATCCGCTCGGTGGCGCGCGCCGTGAGCTCACGGAGGGTCGGGGTCTGCCGGTGGGCGGTCGTCAGCACGAACCGCGACACCGGCACGCCGAGTCGTGCCTCGAGCTGCCCGAGCGCCGTGGCCTCGGCCCCGCGGAATGTGGTGGACGCGACGTCCGGATCGCCGAAGGCGACGACCGCGACGCCGCGCCGGGCGAGCGCGCGCAGCAGCGCGAGCGTCGCGACCGTCGCCTCCTGCAGGTCGTCGACGAACACGACCCGCAGCCGGTCGAGCGAGCTCCCGTCGCGGACGACGGTCACCGCCGACGCGATGAGTTCGGCGGAGTCGACGAAGCCGCCGCGGTAGCTGTCCACGACGAGCTGGTACTCGGCCATGAACCGCGCGGCCGCGCGCCATTCGTCGTGCCCCGTGATCGCACCGAGCTCGGAGAGGCGGGACGCCGAGACGCCCCTCTCTGCGCAGCGCGCCATCAGCTCGCGCAGCTCGGTCCGGAACCCACGGAGGGCACGCACCTCCTCCACCAGCGGCTCGGGCCAGACCGGACCGGATCCGTCCTCCATGTGGCCGCTGAGCAGTTCGGCGATGATCTGGTCCTGCTCGCCGCCGGTGAGCAACCGCGGCGGCTCGAGACCGTCGCGACGCGCGCGCTCCCCCACCAGCTGGAACGCGAGGGATGTCGCCGTGCGGGCGAGGGGGCCGTTCGTCGGCACGCCGAGTCGCAGCGCGACACGGTCGCGCAGGGCGGTGGCGGCCGTGCGGGAGGCGCTCAGAGCGAGCACCTCGTCCGTGCCGTAGCCCCGGTCGAGGACCCGCTCGGCCATCGCCTCGACCAGGGTGCTGGTCTTGCCCGTGCCCGGTGCGCCCAGCACTGCCGCGGAGGTGCCGTCCGGCAGCCCGAGCACCTCGGACTGGGCCGCGTCGAGCGCGACGGCGGTGGATGCGAGGGTGCCCGGAGCGCGCATCCGGAAGCCTCGAGCGATCATGCCTTTCACGCTATCGGCGTCCGCCGACAGAGAACGCGAGCGGGGGCCGCGAGCCGTGTGCCGTAGTCTGAACTCACACCCGCCGGTCAGATTCGAAAGGCACCCACGTGGAGATCCGCATCGGAATCGTCAACGCCCCCCGCGAGCTCAACTTCGAGACCTCGCAGTCGGCTGAGGAGCTGGTGGGGCAGGTGCAGAGCGCGCTGAGCAGCGGCACCGGTGTCCTGCAGCTCACCGACGACAAGGGCCGGCTGTACGTCGTCCCGACCGCGGGCATCGCATATGTCGAGATCGGCACAGAGGAATCGCGCCGGATCGGCTTCGTCGGCTAGCCTCCCTCTCGTGGAACTGCTCTTCGTCGTCCTCGGCGGCGCCATCATCGGCCTTGCCGGACGCTACCTCCTTCCGGACCGCCACACACACGGCTCCGTCCTCGTGCCCGCGGTGGGCGTGATCGCCTCCGCGGTGCTCTGGGTCGCGCTCACCTGGGCCGGCCTGAAGTGGGACGGCGGCTGGATCTGGTGGATCACGCTCCTCGGCACAGCCGCCATCGTCGCGGTCACCGACCTCACGGTCGGCCGCCTGCGCACGGCGAGCGACGAGCGGATGCTGCACGCGCTGACGAAGGGCGCGGTCGTTCGCTGACGCCTCCGGCCCGCGCCGCTGTGCGGCGCACCGAGCCGCGACTCAGGCCGTCAGGCCGAGCGCATCCATCCGCCGGGTGTGCGCCGCGATCAGCTCGGTGAAGATCGGCTCGATCCGCTCCTCGTCTGTCGCGCGGTTGCCCGACAGGTGGAGGGCGGACCGCGCGACGAGCAGCGTGTCGCCCACGAGCCGGCGGCCCCACATCGCGAGCCGCGAGGCGAGCAGCGGGTCTGCGGCGATCTGCTCCCGCAGCACCTCCAGGATCCCCTCCTGACCGGACTCCGAGCCGAGCAGGTGCGCGAGACGCGGTCCCACGTCGCCCGGAAGTCCCGCGGCGAGGCGGATGAAGAAGTCATCGAGCAGTCCGCCGGTCACCAGCGCCGAGAGCAGGGTCTCGCGCCAGTCCGCTCCGACGATGAGGGCGCTGAAGCCCTCGATCTCGTCGGCGAACGGCTTCATCGCCTCGGCCGGGTCGTCCCCGCGGCGACGGATCTCGGCGACGATGCCCTGGTGCTTCGACAGTGCATGGCCGGCCGCTGCCGAGACGAGCCCCTTGGCGCGCAGGTCGTCGGATTCGCCGGCCACCCGCGACAGCGTCTCGAACTGCTCCAGCTGCAGGTACGCGGCCTGGCCGAGATAGGGCAGCAGATCCGGCATCACCTCGTGCAGGTCGACCCGGACGGTCGCGACCGGGCGCGGCCGGGGCGTCAGGCGCGGGAGCTCGCCGGAGGGCCGCCGCCGGGTGAACCAAGTTGACACGCTCAGCAGTGTATCGGGACCGTCCAGTAGGCTTGAACCGCCGTCGGCGCAGGATCGACGGCCCTACGCCTGCGACATCGAACAGGGCGTGGACACTCCAATCGAATCGACAGGCAATTCACCAGTGACTTTCTCAGAACTCAACATCGACCAGGACATGGTGGACGCGCTCGCCGCAAAGGGCATCATCGAGCCGTTCCCGATCCAGACGCAGACCATCCCCCTCGCCCTCACCGGCCAGGACATCATCGGTCAGGCCAAGACCGGTACCGGAAAGACCCTCGGCTTCGGCCTGCCGCTCATCCAGCGCCTCGGGCTCAACCCCGAGCCCGGCGTGAAGGCCCTTGTCGTCGTGCCGACGCGCGAGCTCGCCATCCAGGTCTACGAAGACCTCGAAACGGCCGCCGCCGGCCGCCCCACCTCCATCGCCAGCATCTACGGAGGCAAGGCGTACGAAGGTCAGATCGCACAGCTCAAGGGCGGCGCCCAGATCGTCGTCGGAACCCCCGGCCGCCTCCTCGACCTCGCCGGTCAGCGCCTGCTGAACCTCGGCGGCGTGCAGGAGATGGTGCTCGACGAGGCCGACAAGATGCTCGACCTCGGCTTCCTCTCCGACATCGAGAAGCTGTTCGCGCAGACCCCGGCCACGCGCCACACCATGCTCTTCTCTGCCACGATGCCGGGCCCGATCGTCGCCCTGGCGCGCCGCTTCATGACGCGTCCTGTGCACATCCGCGCGTCCGACCCCGACGAGGGCCAGATCCAGGCGAACATCAAGCACCTGATCTACCGGGCGCATTCGATGGACAAGGACGAGGTCATCGCGCGCATCCTCCAGGCCGAGGGCCGCGGCAAGACCGTCGTCTTCACGCGCACCAAGCGCGCCGCCGCCAAGCTGGTCGAGGAGCTCAACGACCGCGGCTTCAACGCCGCCGCCGTCCACGGCGACCTCAACCAGGAGCAGCGCGAGCGCGCCATGGCCGCCTTCAAGGCGGGCAAGAAGGACATCCTGATCGCCACCGACGTCGCGGCCCGCGGCATCGACGTGGATGACGTCACCCACGTCATCAACCACACCATCCCGGACGACGAGAAGACCTACCTGCACCGCGCCGGCCGCACCGGCCGCGCCGGCAAGACCGGCATCGCCGTGACGTTCGTCGACTGGGAGGACCTGCACAAGTGGGCCCTCATCAACCGGGCGCTGGAGTTCGGGCAGCCGGAGCCGACCGAGACCTACTCGTCGTCGCCGCACCTCTACACCGACCTCGACATCCCGCAGGGCGTCAAGGGCCGGCTGAAGCCGACCCCCGCCGTCAAGGTGGCGGACGTGCCCCGGGGCGGCCGCACCGACTCCACCGGCCCCGACGGCGACCGCTCCGGCAGCCGCGGCCGTCGCCGCACGCGCGGCGGATCGGGCCAGGGCGGTTCCGGCCAGGGCTCGTCGCAGGGCGCGTCCCAGGGCGACGCCGCCACGGCTCCGACGGACTCCCCCGCCGCCGAGGGCGCCGAAGCGAAGGCGGCCGCCGGCACGCACGACGGAGGCGGCTCGCAGCACCGCGACGGCAACAGCGCTCCGCGCCGCCGCCGTCGTCGCTCGCGCGGCGGCTCGGCCGCGACGCCCGCCAGCTGACCCGCTGACGCACCCCGTCACACGCCGAGAGCTCCTGCGAAGATCGCAGGAGCTCTCGTCGTTCTGGCCCGGTACGGGACCGGTCAGTACCAGTTGGGGTCGTGGCTCATCTCGAAGTTCCACGCCGCGCACGGAGAGCCGTAGGCGCGGTTGATGTAGTCGAGACCCCAGTTGACCTGCGTGTTCTGGTTCGTCATCCAGTCGCTTCCGGCCGACGCCATCTTGCTCGCGGGAAGCGACTGCGGGATGCCGTAGGCGCCGCTGTCGGAGTTGTACGCGTTCGCGCGCCAGCCGGACTCGTGGTTCCACAGCTTGATGAGGCAGGGCATCTGGTCGCCTCCCCAGCCGAAGGCGGCCAGGCGGCTGGAGGCGTACGCCTGCGCCCCCGCGGGATCGACGACCATGCCGGGCGGCGGCGCGAAGCCGTCCGACCCGCCACCGGTGTTCGCGCGGCTGGCCGCCGCCTGTGCGGCAGCGACGCCCTCCGCGTATTTCTGCTCGACCGAGGCCACCGTGTTCTTGAGCGACGCGAGTTGCGCGTACAGCGTGTTGGCGTGCTGCTTCTGGGACGCGAGCTCCGCGTCGGCGGCGGCCTTGGCGGCGGTCGCGACCTCCAGGGCCTTCTTCGCCGCGACGGCGAGCTGGTCGCGGATGTGCTGGGCGTCGGTCGCCTGCGCGCTCAGCGAGGCGGCGACGTTCTTCTGCTCATTGGCCTGGGCGAAGAGGGTGCTGGACTGGTCGGCGAGCTTGGACACGGCGCCCAGCTGGTACAGCAGCGACTCCGACCGGGTCGCATCCGGGCTCAGGAACAGCCGCAGCGACACCGATGACGTCCCGGCTCGCGTGAGCTGTTCGGCGAGCTTCCCGCTCTGCGCTTTGAGCTCGTCCGCCTTGGCCGAGGCCTCCTGCGCCTTCTGCGCCAGACTCTGGGCCTTCTGCGTCGCGGTCTGCAGCTCCGCTTCGGCCTTTCCGTACTCGCCGAGGCGCTTCACCGCGAGGTCGCCGGCCGCGTTCGCCGCGGTCTGGAGGCCCTGCAGCAGCCCGTTGATGCGGTCCACCTCGGCCTGGGCGGCCGTCGCGTTGCTCTTCGCCGCCTGGACGTCGTCCCACGACGGGTAGCTGTCGGCGCTGGCCGGAGCGACTCCTGCCGAGACCACCAGAGCCACCGTCAGAGCGGCAGCGACCGCTGATCCTCGCCAGAACCGTCTCACCCGCGCACCTCGCCCTCTCACCCCGACCACCTGATGGACCCCGTCCTCCAGGCTAGGGGCAGGTCGTCACGGAGCGTAGAAAGGCGCCGCGCCTGTCGCTTCTTCGATCATCGCGTCGAGGACGGCCGGATCGGTGGTGTTCTCCCCGAGCCGGTTGGGCTTCCCGGCACCGTGGTAGTCGCTGGACCCCGTGATCCGGAGGCTGTAGCGCGCGGCCAGTTCCCGGAGGCGCTCCACGCCATCGGGCCGGTTCTCGCGGTGATCGAGCTCCAGGCCGAAGAGCCCGGCGTCGACGAGGCGCTTCAGGCGGTCCTCCGGGATGACGCGCCCGCGCCCTCCCGTCGCCGGATGCGCGAGCACCGGCAGACCGCCCGCACCGCGGATCAGCCGGACCCCGGTCAACGGCTCCGGCGCGTAGTGCGGCTGGAAGTAGCCGCTCCGCCAGTGCAGGATGCCCTCGAAAGCCGCGCTGCGATCGGACGCGAGTCCTCGCGCGACCAGCGCGTCCGCGATGTGCGGACGACCGACCGTCGCGCCCTCGGTCGCCTGCGCGAGCACGTCGTCCCAGGTGACGTCGTAGTCCTCGGAGATGCGGCGCACCATGTCCTCCGCCCGGCGCATCCGCCCGTCCCGGATGCGCTTGGTCTCCGCGACGAGCGCCGCGTTCGTCGGGTCGAAGAGGTAGCCGAGCATGTGGACGCTCGCGAACTCGATGCGCGTGGACAGCTCCATGCCGGGGACGACCGTGACGCCGACGCGCGCGCCCTCCGCTGCCGCGTCGGCCCAGCCGGCGGTGGAGTCGTGATCGGTGAGCGCGACCGTGCCGAGGCCCGCCGCGGCGGCCGCCCGGACCAGCTCGGCCGGGGTCTCCGTGCCATCCGACACGCTCGAGTGCGTGTGGAGGTCGACGGGACCACGGAACCGTCGCGCATCAGCCATGCTGCCATCCTAGGAGGGCGCCGTCCGGCCGGGCGCACGCGGTCGGCGGGTGGAAGAATGGACGCCATGTCCTCCCAGCCGACCAGCTCCACCACCGCGGACGCCGCCGCCGTCGCGGCGACGTCCGAGACCGCCGCCCCCGCCGAGACCGACCAGGCGCCGCGCGCGACGCAGAACCGCTCGACCACGCCAGGCTCCGACGCCTTCCGCCGGTACATCGGCAGCGGATGGGCGGAGCGTGAGGAGGTCGTCCCCGAGCCGCGCAGGCAGGCTCAGTACGCGGCGGCGCGGCGGGCGCGCGTGTCCGAGCTGTTCCCCGGCAAGCGCCTCATCATCCCCGCCGGACGTCTCGCTCAGCGCTCGAACGACACCGACTATCCGTTCCGTGCGCACTCCGCGTTCGCACACCTGACCGGATGGGGCTCCGATTCCGAGCCCGGGAGCGTGCTCGTGCTGGAGCCGTCGGGCAACGGTCACGAGGCGACGCTGTACTTCCGTGAGCGGGCCGGGCGCGACTCCGACGAGTTCTACGCGAATCCCGAGATCGGCGAGTTCTGGATCGGCCCTCGGCCCTCTCTCGCCCAGGTCGCCGGCGACCTCGCGATCGCCACCCGCGGCATCGCCGACGTGCGCTCGGTGCTCGACGGTGTCGACGCCGACACCGTGGTGCTGCGCGAGGCCGACCGTTCGATCACCGACGAGGTGGATGCGGCCCGGCTGCTGCTCGGCGCGGACAGCGACGGCGACGCCGACCTCGACCCCGAGGACCACGACGAGGACGACCGTCTCGCCCGCGACCTCTCGGAGCTGCGCCTGGTGAAGGACGACTTCGAGGTGGCCGAGCTCCGCGCTGCGGTCGACGCGACGGCCCGCGGTTTCGACGACGTGATCGCCGACCTGCCGCGCATCACCGCGCACCCGCGCGGCGAACGCCTGGTCGAGGGCGTCTTCTACGGACGTGCCCGCGCCGACGGCAACGCGGTCGGTTACGACACGATCGCGGCCAGCGGACCGCACGCGTGCATCCTGCACTGGACCCGCAACGACGGGCCCGTGGTGCCGGGCGACCTCATCCTGATGGATGCGGGGGTCGAGCTGGACAGCTACTACACCGCCGACATCACCCGCACCTTGCCCGTAGACGGCACCTTCACCGAGACCCAGCGGCTGATCTACGAGGCGGTGCGGGAGGCGGCCGACGCGGCGTTCGCGATCGTGCGGCCCGGCATCCGCTTCCGCGAGATCCACGCGACCGCCATGGCCGTCATCGCCAGCCGCACCGCCGAGTGGGGCCTGCTGCCGGTCAGCGCGGAGCAGGCGCTGGAGGCGGACAACCAGCAGCACCGCCGCTACATGGTGCACGGCACGAGCCACCACCTCGGCCTCGATGTGCACGACTGCGCCCAGGCGCGGCGCGAGCTCTACCTCGACGGCGTGCTGCAGCCGGGGATGGTGTTCACGATCGAGCCGGGACTGTACTTCCAGCCGGACGACCTGACGGTGCCGGAGGCCTTCCGCGGCATCGGCGTGCGGATCGAGGACAACATCCTCGTCACCGAGGACGGCGCGGAGAATCTCTCCGCCGCCATCCCGCGCACCGCCGACGACGTCGAGGCCTGGGTGCGGCGGCTGTCGCAGGGCTGAGGCCGTTCTTCTCCGTCACCGCCTCGGTCGAGAACGGAGGAGGATGACCCGCGGCAGGCGGCGTGTCGCAGGAAACGGCGGAGAGTCCCCGCCGGTGGAGTCGCAGACTCCTCCCTTTTGCATTGGGGGGAGACGCGCCGCGCCGCGGAGGGTCAGGCGGAGGGGGCGGGTGGGCGCTCGTCGCCGGCGGGCGGAACGATCGGCGGCGCGGCCGCGGGCGGCGCAGGCGGCGGGTCGGAGGGATGCTGCGGCTGCGCCGGCGGCGTCCATCCCGTGGCTGCTGCGGCCGGCGCCTCCGCTCCCCCTTCGCCGAGGAGGTTGCGGGCGCGGTTCCCCAGCTCCGAGTCGACGAGCACGGAGTAGCTGGTCGCGATCACCTGCTGGACCGAGGTGAAGTCGCGGCGGCGGCGGTTGATGGCGTACGTCGCGACGCCCCACAGCATCCCGAAGCCGGCGCCGATCAGCAGGGCGGCGAGGACGAAGCCCAGGCTCACGCTCGGCGAGAAGATGATGAGCAGCAGCCCGAAGAAGATGCCCAGCCAGGCTCCGGATGCCGCGCCGGCGAGAGCGACGCGTCCCCAGGTCAGCTTGCCCGTGACCCGCTCGACGCTCTTCAGGTCGCTGCCGATGATCGACACCTTGTCGACCGGGAAGTCGGCGCGGGCGAGCACGTCGACCGCCTCCTGCGCTGCGGGGTAGCTCTCGAAGGTGGCCACCACCTCGCCCCGCGGCAGGGTCGGAAAGAGAAGACGGTTGCGTCCGTTCAACGGCCCGGATGTGCTCATGTGTCCATTGTTCCATCCAGGGTCGCCCACGGCACGGGGATGCGCCGCCAAACAGCCCTCATTCACCTGCGAGGGCTAGGTTATTAGGGTGAGTTCCGCCAGAGTCTTCGTCGCCCGCCTCGCCGGGACGACCGTGTTCGATCCCGTGGGTGACCGGGTCGGCAAGGTCCGCGACGTCCTGGTGGTGTACCGGAAGAACGACCCGCCGCGCGTCGTCGGCCTGATCGTCGAGATCCCCGGCAAGCGCCGCGTCTTCCTCTCCATCGGCCGGGTCACCAGCATCGGCAGCGGCCAGATCATCACCAACGGCATCATCAACATGCGCCGCTTCGAGCAGCGCGGCGGCGAGGTCCGCGTGATCGCCGAGCTTCTGGGCCGCCGCGTCGTCTTCACCGACGGCGGCGGCGAGGCCACGATCGAGGACGTCGCGATCGAGGAGACAGACACCGGCGACTGGGCGGTCAGCCAGCTCTTCGTCCGCAAGCCGAAGGCCGGAGGTTCGCCCTTCGCGAAGGGCGCCACCACGTTCGTCTCGTGGAACGAGGTGCGCGAGAAGCAGATGCTGGGCGAGGCGCAGTCGGCGGAGCAGCTGATCGCCACCTACTCCGAGCTGAAGCCGGCCGACCTGGCGAACACCCTGCTCGACCTTCCCCCGCAGCGGATGCTCGAGGTCGCGGAAGAGCTCCCGGACGACCGCCTGGCGGATGTGCTCGAGGAGATGCCCGAGAGCGAGCAGGTGCAGATCCTCACGAAGCTCGACGACGACCGCGCGGCCGACGTGCTCGACCAGATGCAGCCGGACGACGCCGCCGACCTGATCGCACAGCTCTCCGACGAGCGCGGCGAGCACCTGCTCGAGCTGATGGAGCCGGAGGAGGCGGACGACGTCCGCATGCTCCTGAGCTACAACCCGGACACGGCGGGCGGTCTGATGACGACCGAGCCGATCATCGTCTCGGCCGACGCGACCGTCGCGGAGGGCCTCGCACTCATCCGCCGGCACGAGCTCGCCCCCGCCCTCGGCGCCGCGGTGTGCGTCACCCTGCCGCCGTACGAGCCGCCGACCGGCCGCTTCCTCGGGATCGTGCACTTCCAGCGGATGCTGCGCTACCCGCCGCACGTGCGCCTCGGCACGCTGCTCGACCAGAGCCTCGAGCCGGTGACCGCCGACACCTCCGCAGCCGAGGTGTCGCGCATCCTCGCCTCGTACAACCTCGTCTCCGTCCCTGTGGTCGACGACAAGTACCGTCTCGTCGGGGTGGTGACCATCGACGACATCCTCGACTACCTGCTCCCCGACGACTGGCGAAGTCAAGACGAGGACGACCCCGTGAAACGCACGGCGCCGTCCGACGAGACCGGCAGCATCCGCATCGTGAACGGAAGGAGGGGCGGAAGTGGCACGAGGTAGGCAGGACACCCGTCTGGACGCCCCGAAGGGACTCCGCACGCCGGTGCTGCGACGCGACCGCGTCGAGTCGAGCGACCGTTTCGGCCGGTTCACCGAGTGGATCGCCCGCGCCATGGGCACGCCGTGGTTCGTGCTCGGGCTGACCGTCTTCGTCATCGCGTGGATGGCGTGGAACACGCTGGCCCCGGAGGCCTGGCGGTTCGACTCGGCCGCGCTGGGCTTCATCGCCCTGACCCTCGTGCTGTCGCTGCAGGCGTCGTACGCCGCGCCGCTCATCCTGCTCGCCCAGAACCGGCAGGACGACCGCGACCGCGTGCAGATCGAGCAGGACCGCCAGCGGGCCGAGCGCAACCTCGCCGACACCGAGTACCTCGCCCGCGAAGTGGTCGCCCTGCGGCTGGCGGTGAAGGACATGGCCACGAAGGACTTCATCCGCGCCGAGCTCCGGTCGCTGCTCGAGGACCTCGAGAGGAGCGACGCGGGGGACGGCGAGCAGGCCCGTGCCTGAGGACGCGCTCTCCAGCGCGGTGCTCAGCGCCCTGGCGGCGGTGCTCGACCCCGAGATCCGCAAGCCGATCACCGAGCTCGACATGGTGGGCGGCGTGTCGGTGGATGCGGGCGGACGCGCCGAGGTCGGCATCAAGCTGACGATCGTCGGCTGCCCCGCGGCCGACCGGATCGAGCGGGATGTGCGGACGGCCGTCGCGGGCGTGCCCGGCGTCACGGAGGTCGCGGTCGACGTCTCCGTGATGACGCCCGCCGAGCGCCGCGCGCTTACCGAGAAGCTGCGCGCCGGGCGTCCGGCCCGCGGGCAGCAGTTCGGCCCCGAGTCGCTGACGCACGTCTACGCCGTGACCAGCGGGAAGGGCGGCGTGGGCAAGTCGACCCTGACCGCGAACCTCGCCGTCGCCCTGGCTGAGCGCGGGCTCCGGGTGGGGATCGTGGATGCGGACGTCCACGGCTTCTCGATCCCCGGCATCCTCGGCCTGACCGACGAGAACGGCGTCGCACCGCGGCCCACCCGGGTGGACGACATGATCCTTCCGCCGGTCGCCTACGGCGTGAAGGTGGTGTCGATCGGCATGTTCGTCGATTCGGCGTCCGCGGCCGTCGCCTGGCGCGGGCCGATGCTGCACCGCACCATCCAGCAGTTCCTGTCGGACGTGTTCTTCGGCGACCTCGATGTGCTGCTCCTCGACCTACCGCCGGGCACCGGCGACGTGGCCATCTCGGTCGGCCAGCTGCTGCCCGGCGCCGAGGTGCTCGTCGTGACGACGCCTCAGCCGGCCGCCGCCGACGTCGCGGAGCGCAGCGGCGTGGTCGCCCGGCAGACCGGGCAGCGCGTGATCGGCGTGATCGAGAACATGGCCGGTCTCGTGCAGCCGGACGGGAGCGTGCTCGACCTGTTCGGCTCCGGCGGAGGCGCGGAGGTCGCGCGGCGGCTGTCGGCCGGTCAGGACGAGGAGGTACCGCTGCTCGCCAGCGTGCCGCTCAGCATCCCGCTGCGGGCCGGCGGCGACAGCGGCGCGCCGATCGTCGTGACCGACCCGGGCGATCCGGCGGCGGCGGCGATCCGTGTGGTCGCCGAGCGGCTCGCGACGCGGAGCCGCGGCCTCGCCGGCCGCAAGCTGGGCCTCTCCGTCCTCTGACGCAGCGTCAGGCGTCGGGAGGCTCGACGGCGCGGGCGAGCAGTTCGACGAGTAGTCGTTCGGCGACGGGGCGCGGCAGCGCCTCGACGAGGGCGAGCAGGGGCGCCTGGTCGTCCGGCAGCCCGGGCGTCCCGCCTCCCGCGAGCCCGAGCGAGCCCAGGATGTGCGCCGCGGTCGCCGAGTCGAGTTCTGTCCCGCCCACGTCGCCGGGCAGGGACGCGAGTACCGCCTCCCGATCGACCGGCGGCACACCGCGCGCCTCCTGCGCCGCCCCGCGCAGCGCCGCCTCGAGCTCGTCGATGCGCGCCTCCGTGACGGGCGTGATGGTGAGGTGGGTCGTGTGCGGGAGATGCGTGCCGTCCGGCTGCGTCAGCCCCGGCTGCAGCTGCAGGATCCAGCCGCGGCGGCGGACCCGGTCCGCCCAGTGGTGCGGATCGACGCGGCGCTCGGGCGCGACGGATTCGTCCGTCGCGACGGCCAGCAGCGGTCCCGTCGGATCGCCGACCACCCGCAGCCCTTCGATGTCGGCCACGATGTCCTGCAGCCCCCGCGTCGCACGGCGGCACGACTCGGCCAGGCCTGCGAAGCCGCGGGCGCCCAGCGCCTGGACGATCGCCCAGGATGCCGCGAGGGCTCCGGCGGACTTCGACCCGAGCAGTGTGGAGTTCACGACCGGGTACCCGGGCCATCCGGTCGTTGCGAAGTACTGGTGGCGCTGCCGGTCGCGATCGCGTTGCAGCAGGACGCTGGCGCCCTTCGGCGCGTAGCCGTACTTGTGGAGGTCGGCCGACACGCTGGTCACCCCGCCGACGCGGAAGTCCCACAGTGGGAGTGCTGCGCCGTCCGCGGCACGCCAGAACGGCAGGATCCATCCGCCGATGCACGCATCGACGTGGCAGGCGACACCCGCCTCCTCGCACGCGGCGGCCACCTCCTCGACCGGGTCGAGCGTCGCGTAGGGATACGAGGGAGCCGAGACGACGACCAGCGCGACATCCGGCCCGAGCCGTGCGGTGAGGAGGGATGCGTCGAGCCGCCCGCTCTGCGGATCCACCGGCACCAGGTCGAGCGTCAGGTCGAACAGCGCTGCCGCCTTCTGGAACGCCGCATGCACCGTCACGGGCGCGACCAGTCGCGGAGTGCCGGTCCCTCCGGCGGAGCGCCAGACGTCGCGGGCGGTCTTCACTGCGAGCAGGCACGACTCCGTCCCTCCCGAGGTCACCGAGCCGACGACCTCGTCGCCGCCGTGCAGCAGTTCGCGCGCGAACCCGACGACCTCGCGCTCCATGACGGCGACCGAGGTGAACGTCGTCGGGTCGAGTCCGTTGACCGGCTGGACCAGGCGCATCGCCTCCGCCGCCAGCGCGTCGATCTCGGGCACGCCCGAGTCGTAGACGTAGCTGAGCACGCGTCCGCCGTGCGTCGGCGCATCCGCTTCCCGCAGGGCCGACAGGCGGGCCAGGATGGCCCGCGCGTCAAACGAGACCATCGATGTCTCCCTTCCGCAGCCGGTACCGTGCCAGCGGCACCAGGCTGATCGCGACGATCGCCGCCGGGATGAGGCTGAAGCTCAGCGCGATGCCCGCGACCGCGGTCCCCGGCTGGGTGGCGCCGACGTCGGCCGCCGCGCTGCGCGAGACATAGCCGCTGACCGCCAGCACGATGCTGAGGACGGTCGCTCCGAGCGCCATCCCGGTGGTCTCCCCCGCCGTCCACATCCCGCCGAACGTCCCGGCGCGCCCGTCGCCGTTGCGACGCGCGTCGTGCGAGATGACGTCGGGGAGCATGGCCATCGGCAGCGACTGCATGCCCGCGTACGCGGCGCCCGCGACGGCAACGGGCGCGTACACCCACGCGCCCGGCGCCCACAGCAACGCCGTCATCGAGAGCGCGGCGACGGCGAACAGGATGCTCGCCGCGACGAAGCCGCGCTCCTTGCCGACCCGTCGCGCCACCACGCCCCACAGCGGCGTGACGATCAGCGCCGGACCGATGAGCGCGACGAAGAGGAAGGTCACCGCATCCTCCGAGTGCAGCACCCAGGTGGCGACGTAGTTGGCGCCGGCCAGCATCAGCCCCGTCGCGAGCCCCTGCAGCAGGAACGTGAGCAGCAGCGCACGGAAGGGCTGGCTGTCGCGCAGCACCCGCGCCCCGGCCGCGTAGTTGGAGCGGAGGGTGGTCAGCACGCTCTCGCGCGGCGGCCGGGCGGCAGCAGGCAGTCCGCGCGGTGCGACGAAGGCGGAGACGAGCATCCCTGCGCCGATGACGACGCCCGCGACCAGCGCCATCAGCAGGTACCCGGCGAACGAGTTGCCGCCGCCGAGCGACCGCAGGGCCGGTCCGCCCGCGCCGAACAGCAGGATGGCGAAGGTGAGCACCACCACACGCCAGGTCAGCAGGCGCGTCCGCTGGTCGTAACCGGAGGCGAGCTCGGCCGGGAGCGCGATGTACGGCACCTGGAACAGGCTGAACGCGGTCGCCGTGAGCACGAACGCCAGCAGCACCCAGAGGGCGGCCGCGCCCGGCGCGGTGCCCGGCGGAACCGCGAACGTCAGCAGGAAGAACACCGGAAGGGCGATCGCGCCGAGCAGCATCATCGGCCGGCGGGAACCGTGCACCGCGAGCATCCGGTCGCTGCGGGCGCCGATCACCGGATCGATGACGACGTCCCACACCTTCGCGACCGTCACGACCACACCGGCCACGATGGCGGCGACACCGAGCGAGTCGGTCAGGTAGTAGACGAGAACGAGGCCGGGAAGGGTCGCGAACCCGCCGGTGCCGAGAGACCCGACGGCGTAGCGCGCGACGGTCGCCCGGGTGAGCGACTGCTCCGTTGCGATCATGTCCGCAGCGTAGTGGATGCGCGCCCGCGCGCGCCGCGTTGCCCGCTAGGTGGACTCGGTGTCGTACGGCGGCACCGCGCCCGCCGTCAGCGGCATCTTCCGCTGCGCATACGCCGACTGGGTCACCGGCTTGATCGCGGCGCCCGGTTCGGCGGAGTCCTCCAGCAGCGCCTCGCGGATGATGCGGCGCGGGTCGTACTGGCGCGGGTCGAGCTTCTTCCAGTCGACGTCGTCGAATTCCGGGCCCATCTCGTCGCGCATGCGGTCCTTCGCCCCGTTGGCGAAATCGCGCAGTGAGCGGACCATCGAGCCCAGCTTGGCCGCGTACGCGGGCAGCCGTTCGGGGCCGATGACGAACGCGGCGATGACCGCCACGATCAGCAGCTTGTCGAAGGTGAGCCCGAACACCTTTCCAGGGTATCGCGGCGGTGCCTGCACGGATGCTGCGTAGGCCGACCGTATCCTGAACAGAGACCGACGGGAGAGCTGTGTCAGACAAAGACTCGAACTGGAGGTTCGCCGACGACGTGGTCGTCGAGAGCGACGTGGTCGCGCGAGCCAGGCAGCAGTCGCTGGAGCTCGGCATCGAACCGATCTCGCCGGCGACCGGCGCGCAGGCGGCAGTGGTCGTCGCCGCGACGCACGCCGAGAACATCGTCGAGATCGGCACCGGCGTGGGAGTGTCGGGGCTGTGGCTGCTCACCGGCGGCGCCGAGGCGCAGCTGACCTCGATCGACGTGGAGGTGGAGTACCAGCAGCACGCGCGCTCGTTCTTCACGGAGGCGGGCGTCCCATCGAACCGCGTGCGTCTCATCCCGGGCCGTGCCCTCGAGGTGCTGCCGCGGATGAACGAGAACTCCTACGACATCGTCTTCATCGACGCCGACCCGCAGTCGGTCATCGAGTACGTCGAGCACGGCCTGCGCCTGGTGCGCCCGGGCGGCACCGTGCTCGTGGCCCGTGCGCTGTGGCGCGGACGCGTCGCCGACCCCGCCGCGCGGGACGACGTGGCCACCGGCTTCCGCACGCTCATCACCGAGACGTCCGCCTCCGGCGCCGTCATCAGCGCGCTCTCGCCGGTGGGCGAGGGTCTGCTGCAGATCATCAAGCTCGCACCCTGAAGTCCGCCTCCCGGGCAGGTCGCCGGGACGCGAAAAGGGCCCCGATTCTTCGGGGCCCTTTTCGGTAGAGCGGATCAGGCGGAGGTGACGACACTCGCGAGTGCGTCGTGGAGCTCTTTGGCTTCCGCGTCATTGACGGAGACCACCAGTCGTCCCCCACCCTCGAGCGGCACACGCACGATGATGAGCCGTCCCTCCTTCACAGCCTCCATCGGGCCGTCCCCGGTCCTCGGCTTCATGGCCGCCATGCAGCTCCCCTTTCGTGGATGTCCTTCTATTATCCGACATCGTTGCCGACGTGCGGAAATCGCAGGTATCACGGGGGTGACCAGTCGTATCCGTCGATCGTCCAGCAGATGGCCACCCAGCCGATCTGCAGGGCCACGAAGAGCACGACCATCCCGACCCGGTAGACCCTGCTGCGCGGGAGCGCGAGCGCGCCGAGCAGGGGGAACAGCGGCATGAGCAGGCGGAACGTGCTCGACTGCGGGAAGAACACCGCGAACAGGTAGAGCGAGTAGGCGGCGATCCAGAACCGCAGGTCGACGCCCAGGCGCCGCACCGCGGGAGAGAACAGCAGGACGCCGAACAGCGCCACGATGACGACCAGCGCGACCACGCCCACCCAGCCGGGGATGCCCAGCATCGCGCTCGCCCACCAGTCCGCCCCCTGGAACCACGGGGCGAACGGCAGCAGATGGGTATAGCCGATGTACGGTGCGCGCCAGGCGAGCTCGGTGTCGGTGTAGGCCGTCCACGATCCTGTCGCCGCCCCGGCGATGGCCGGCCACGCCACTCCCGCCAGGCCGCTGAAGGCGGCGAGCGTCACGCTCAGCACGCGTTCGCGGACCGGGAACGGGTCGTCGCGCCGCCGCCACCAGCGGTAGCCGACGTGGAGGACGAGGGCGAGCGCGAAGGCGAGACCGGACGGGCGCGTGAACGCCATGGCGAGCACGACCGGGAAGAGCCAGCCGTAGCGTCGTTCGACCAGCAGGAGCAGAGCCGTAGCGAGCAGCAGCAGGTACAGCGACTCGGCGTACGCGACCTGGAACAGCGGGGACACCGGGGAGAAGCAGAACAGCACCACCGCGAACAGGCTCGCCGAGCGTCCCAGCCCGACCCGCCGCATCAGCTGGTGGAAGACCAGCGCGGCGCCGGCACCGGCGACGAACGACACCAGCACCGCCGCCGGCGCCCAGGGCAGGCGCGTGACGAACATGACCGCATCCACCAGCCACGGATACCCCGGCAGGAACGCCCAGGCGTTCTCGCTGACGTGCACGCCGTCGCCCGTCGGGAGCGACGCCGGGTAGCCGCCGCCCGCGACGATCTCGTACCAGCGGCCGTCCCAGAGGTTGGCGAAGGAGAAGTAGTCGGGGGATGCGGCGGTCCAGGCGTTCGCGCCCTCCGCCGCCGCGAAGCTCAGCAGGATGACGGTGGTTACGACACGCGCCCCGAGGTATACCCCGAGGACCCGCACCCACCACAGCGTCCACCAGGGGCCGCCCGCGGTCAGTCCGCCGACCTCCTCGGTGAGCGCCGTCGGCTCAGCGGCCGCCGGCGCCGGTGAGCCACGCACGCAGACCCTCCTCGACGGCGACGATCTGCTCCACGTCGACGCGCTCGTCGTCGGCGTGCGCCTTCAGCGGGTCGCCCGGGCCGTAGTTGACCGCCGGGATGCCCATCGCGCTGAAGCGGGCCACGTCCGTCCACCCGTACTTCGGCTTCGCCACGCCGCCGACCGCGGCCACGAACTGCTGCGCGAGCGGCGCATCCAGTCCCGGCCGGGCGCCGTCGGCGCGGTCGACGACCGTGATCTCGTAGTCGCCGAACAGCTCGTGCATGTGGTCGATGGCCTCCTGCGAGCTGCGCGACGGCGCGAACCGGTAGTTGATGTGCACCATGCACTCGTCCGGGATGATGTTGCCGGCCACTCCCCCGGAGATGCCGACCGCGTTCAGCCCCTCCTTGTAGACCAGGCCGTCGACCTCGACCTCGCGCGCCTGATAGCCGGCGAGGATGTCGAGGATCGGCGCGGCCTTGTGGATGGCGTTGTCGCCGACCCAGCCGCGCGCGGAGTGCGCCCGCAGGCCGTAGGTGCGGACCTCGATGCGCAGGTTGCCGTTGCAGCCGCCCTCGACGACGCCGTTGCTCGGCTCGCCGAGGATGCCGAAGTCGCCCACGAACAGGTCGGGGCGGTTGCGGGCCAGGCGGCCGAGGCCGTTCAGCTCGGCGTTGACCTCCTCGTGGTCGTACCACATCCACGTCACGTCGACCGCCGGGTCGCTCAGCTCGGCGGCGAGCTTCAGCTGCACGGCGACGCCCGCCTTCATGTCGACGGTCCCGCGCCCCCAGAGGTAGCGGATGCCGTCGTGGTCCTCGAACCGGGTCGGCAGGTTGTCGTTGAGCGGGACCGTGTCGATGTGCCCGGCGATCAGGGCGCGGCGCTCACGGCCGAGGTTCGTGCGCGCGACGATCGTGTCGCCGTCGCGGATCAGTTCGAGGTGCGGCAGTCCGCTCAGCGCCGCCTCGATGGCGTCGGCGAGGGTGCCCTCGTTTCCGGAGACCGACTCGATGTCGCACAGCTGGCGGGTCAGGTCGATGGACGAGGCGGTGAGGTCGAGGGGAACGCTGCTGATCTGCACCCTACTAACCTAGGGGCATGCCTTCCGACGTGTCTGAAAGTTCTGCCGCGCCCCGCTCCGCCTGGGGCTACGGCCTCGCCACCGTGGCCGCCGACGGCACCGTGCTGGACACCTGGTTCCCCGAGCCGAAGCTCGGCACGCTGCCGGCCCGCCGGGACCGCTGGATCGCCCCTGCCGAGCTGGAGGAGCTGGCGGGCGAGGATGCGCGTCGTGCCGTCCGGGTCGACATCGTGACGGTGGAGATCGAGCTGGATGCGTCTCCCGCGTCGACGCCCGACGCCTATCTGCGCCTGCACCTGCTCTCGCACCTGCTGGTGCAGCCGAACGGCCTGAATCTGGACGGGATCTTCGCCCACCTGCCGACCGTCGCGTGGACGAACGCAGGACCGGTCAATCCGGCCGACCTCGACCGGCTGCGTCCGCGGCTGCAGCGCGCGGGCATCCAGGTGTCGGGCATCGACAAATTCCCGCGGCTGCTCGACTACGTGACGCCGGAGCGCGTGCGGATCGCCGACGCCTCCCGCGTACGCCTCGGTGCGCACCTCGCGCCGGGGACGACGGTCATGCACGAAGGCTTCGTGAATTTCAACGCCGGGACGCTCGGCACCTCCATGGTCGAAGGCCGCATCTCGCAGGGCGTCGTGGTCGGCGACGGCTCGGACATCGGCGGCGGCGCATCCATCATGGGGACGCTGTCCGGCGGCGGGACGCACCGGGTCTCCATCGGCGAGCGGGCGCTGCTGGGCGCGAACTCGGGCATCGGCATCTCGATCGGCGACGACTCGGTCGTCGAGGCGGGCCTCTACGTGACAGCGGGCACGAAGGTCGTCGTGGTCGGCGAAGCGCCCACGGCGGACGGACTCCCGCAGACGGTGAAGGCCGCGGAGCTGTCCGGCGTGCCCGGGCTGCTGTTCCGCCGCAACTCGCTGACGGGGGCGGTCGAGGTGCTCCGCCGAGCCGGCGTCGGCGTCGAGCTGAACGCCGCGCTGCACGCCTGACCGCCGAGCACAGGAAAAACGTCGCGGATTCGTCGATTCCGCGACGTTTCTCCTGTGCTCGACGGCTGGGTCAGATCATCGCTAGCACGGAGGCGGGGTCGGTCAGGATGCGGCCGATGTCGGCGAGGAAGCGCGAGGCCTGCTCGCCGTCGACGATCCGGTGGTCGAAGGTCAGGGCGAGGGTCAGCACCTGACGCAGCGCGATGCCGCCGTCGTGCTCCCAGGGCTGACGCCGGACCGCCCCGACGGCGAGGATGGCGGCCTCGCCGGGCGTCAGGATGGGCGTCCCCGCATCCACGCCGAACACGCCGACGTTCGTGATGGTGATCGTGCCGCCGCTGAGGTCGGCGGGCGCCGTGCGTCCCGCCCGGGCCGTCTCGGCGAGCTGACGGATCGCGCCCGCGACCCTCGCGAGCGACAGCCCGTCGGCGTCGCGGATCACCGGGACCATGAGCCCGCGCGGCGTCGCCGCGGCGATCCCCAGGTGCACGTACTCGGTCTGCACGATCTCGTTGGCGGCGTCGTCCCAGCGCGAGTTCACCTCGGGCGTCCGTCGCACCGCCAGCAGCAGCGCCTTGGCGACGATCGCGAGCAGCCCCGGACGCGCCTCGGCGAACTCGGGCTGCGCCCGGAGCCGCGTCGAGAGGTCCATCGCAGCCGTCGCATCCACGGTCAGGAACACGGTCGCCTGCGGCGCGCCGAACGCACTGCGCACCATCGCCTCGGCGGTCGCCTTTCGCACGCCGCGGATCGGGATGCGCTTCTCGCGCGAGCCGTCCGCGACCGCTGCGGACCGTGACGGCTCCTGCGGTGCGTCCGCCGCACCGACGTATGCCTGGACGTCATTGCGGGTGATGAGCCCGCGTTCGCCCGACCCGGTGACCGAGGCCAGGTCGACGCCGAGTTCGCGGGCGAACTTCCGCACCGGCGGGGTCGCGCGCGGGCGCTCGGCGAGAGCGGTCGGGGCGATCGTCGGCGCGGTCACGACGGCGGCGACGTCGGGGCGCTGCGGTGCTCCCCCAGCCAGCCCCGGACGCGGACGCCGCGCGGGCCGCGCGCCGGACTCCGCCCTGGCACCGTATCCGACCAACGTCGGCTCACGCGTGTCGTCAACCGGCTCCGTCGGCGCACCGGCGTCCCCCGGCGCACCCGGGGTCCCCGGCGCATCCTCGGCCGTCTCCCCCGCATCCACCTCGAAGGCGACCAGCGGCTCCCCCACCGCCACCGTCACCCCGGGCTCCACGAAGAGCCGCGACACGCGGCCGTCGTACGGCGCGGGCAGCTCGACCAGCGCCTTCGCCGTCTCGACCTCCGCGATGATCTGGTTGAGGTGCACGGTGTCGCCGACCGCGACCTTCCACGTGACGAGCTCCGACTCGGTCAGTCCCTCGCCGAGGTCGGGCAGCGCGAACTCCCGGACCGCCATCAGTCCTCCACCCCGCTCAGCGAGTTCGGCCGGTCCATGGCGCGGTCGATGCCGTCCAGGATGCGGTCGAGGTCGGGCAGGTGCGCCGACTCGAGCTTGGCAGGCGGGTACGGGATGTCGTGCCCGGTCACGCGCACCGGCGCGTGCTCCAGGTGGTAGAAGCAGCGCTCCGTGATGGAGGCGGAGATCTCCGCCGCGAGGCCGCCGGACAGCGCGGCCTCGTGGGTCACGACGAGCCGGCCGGTCCGCTTGACCGATGCGACGACGGTGTCGAGGTCGAGCGGAGAGAGCGAGCGCAGGTCGATGACCTCCACCGAGACGCCGTCATCGCCGGCCGCGACCGCCGCATCCCGGGCCAGCTGCACGAGGCCGCCGTACGTCACCAGCGTGACGTCCGTGCCCTGCGCGAGGACGCGGGCCGTCCCCATCGGGCGGGCATCCGCGAGCGGGGCGTCCTCATCCACCTCGCCCTTCGTGTGGTAGCGGCGCTTGGGCTCGAAGAACAGCACGGGGTCGTCGGAGGCGATTGCCTGCTGGATGAGCGTGAAGGCGTCCTGCGGGTCGGACGGGCTGACGACGCGGAGGCCGGCCGTGTGCGCGAAGTACGCCTCCGGCGAGTCGGAGTGGTGCTCGGCCGAGCCGATACCTCCGGCGAAGGGCACGCGGATGACCATCGGCATCCGCACGGCGCCCTGCGTTCGGTAGTGCATGCGGGCGACCTGGTTCACGATCTGGTCGAATGCCGGGTAGATGAACCCGTCGAACTGGATCTCGACCACCGGACGGTAGCCGCGGTACGCCATTCCGACCGCGGTGCCGAGGATGCCGGACTCGGCGAGCGGCGAATCCATCACCCGGCGCGGACCGAACTCGGTCTGCAGTCCGTCGGTGACACGGAACACTCCGCCGAGGGTGCCGATGTCCTCGCCCATCAGGACGACCCGGTCGTCCGCGCTGAGCGCGCGCCGGAGGCCGGCGTTGATCGCCTTGGCCATGCTGAGGGAGGTCATCGTCCGTCACTCCCCACGAAGGTGCGCAGGTAGCGCGAGTAGTGGTCGCGCTGGCGGGCGATGCCGGTGTGCGGCTCTGCGTAGACGTTGTCGAAGACGGTCAGCGGGTCGGGGTCGGCGAGGGTCGTGATCCCGGCGCGCATCTCGGCGGCCACCGCATCGGCCTTGGCGGCGATCGCCGCCAGGCGCTCCTCGGTGAGCGCACCCTGCGCAGTGAGGTACGCCTCCACCCGCGACACCGGGTCCTTCGCCCGCCACTGATCGAGCTCCGCGGCGTCGCGGTAGCGCGTGGGGTCGTCGGCGGTGGTGTGCGGTCCCATGCGGTAGGTGACGGCCTCGATGAACGTGGGGCCGCCTCCCGAACGCGCGCGGTCGAGGGCCGCCCGGGTGACGGCGAGCACGGCGAGCACGTCGTTGCCATCCACCCGAACGCTCGGCACGCCGAAGCCCGGCGCGCGGTCGGCGATGGGACGCTGCGCCTGCAGCGACACCGGCTCGGAGATCGCGTACTGGTTGTTCTGGCAGAAGAAGATGACGGGGGCGGCGTAGGTCGCGGCGAAGATCAGCGCCTCGTTCACATCCCCCTCGCTGGTGGCGCCGTCGCCGAAGTAGGCGACCGCCACCGCATCCGTGCCGTCGGCCTGGATGCCGAGGGCATAACCGGTCGCGTGCAGCGTCTGCGCCCCGATGATGACCTGCGGCGTAGCCATGTTGATGTCGTACGGGTTCCAGCCGCTCTGCGTGGTGCCGCGCCAGACGCGCAGCAGGTCGACGAGGCCCGCGCCGCGGCAGTACGCCACGCCGTGCTCGCGGTAGCTGGAGAAGACGAAGTCGTCGGCGCGCAGGGCACGGCCGGAGCCGATCTGCGCAGCCTCCTGGCCAAGGAGGGGCGGCCACAGGCCCAGCTCGCCCTGGCGCTGCAGCGCGGTGGCTTCGGAGTCGATGCGACGGATGACGCGCATGTCCTCGTAGAGGGCGAGGAGCTGGTCGGTTCCGATGTCGGAGACCCAGGCGTCGAAGCGGTCGTCTTCATGACGGACGCCGTCCGCATCGAGCAGACGGACGAGGTCGATCTCGCCGAGGCCCAGACCGCTGAGGGAACCCAGTTCGGTGTCGGAGCCGCCCCGACGGGTGGCAGGCTGATTGTCGATCGTCACGGTTCACGCAACCTTCACTCTCGCGCCCGGCCGACGCAGCTTGTGGCGCGCACGACCGGCTTCCGGCCTCCTTGCCGGAATTACCCGAAGGCTACGCTGCGGGATCAGCGCGCACAACCATCGGCGTGTCGACCGAGCAGGATGCACTATCCGGCAGCCTCGGCGGCTGCTAGTTTTCACACTATGCGCAGCTTCGACAACACCGATCGCCGCATCCTGATGGCCCTCGCCGACGATCCGCGATCGACCAACGTCTCGCTGGCCGACCGCCTCGGGTTGAGCCGCAACACCGTGCAGGCCCGGGTCGCCGAGCTGGAGCGGAACGGAGCGTTCCTGTCGTTCGAGCGGCGCATCTCCGCCCGCGTCGCCGGGTACCCGCTGGCGGCGTTCGTCGACGTGCACGTGCAGCAGCAGCGGCTCGCCGCCGTGGTCGAGAGCCTCGCCGCCATCCCGGAGATCGTGCAGGCACACGGACTCTCGGGGCCGTCGGACCTGCTGCTGCGGGTGGTGTGCGTCGACGCGGAGGACCTGTTCCGCATCACGGGCATCATCCAGTCGACGGAGGGCGTCGACCGCGCCGAGACGTCCCTCGACATGGGCGAGCTCATCCCCTACCGCCTCCGCCCCCTCCTCACCCGAGACGCCTAGCCGCCTTCGAGCGCAGGATGCGCGAAGGCCGCGCCGACAGAGTCGACGCGGCCTTCGTGTGGTGCGAGAGCGTTACGCCTCGGCGGGGGCCTCCGCGGGGGCGGCCTCGGCCGGAGCCTCGGCAGCAGCCTCCTCGGCGATCACCGGGGCGAGCGACAGCTTTCCGCGGTCGTCGATCTTGGTGATCTCGACCAGGACCTTCTGGCCGACGCTGAGCACATCCTCGACGTTCTCCACGCGCTTGCCACCGGCGAGCTTGCGGACCTCGGAGATGTGCAGCAGGCCGTCCTTGCCCGGGAGCAGCGACACGAACGCACCGAACGCGGCGATCTTGACGACGGTTCCGAGGAACTGCTCGCCGACCTCCGGGTTGGTGGGGTTCGCGATCGCGTTGACCTGGGCGCGGGCCGCCTCGGCCGACGGGCCGTCGACGGCGCCGATGTAGACGGTGCCGTCCTCCTCGATGGAGATGTCGGCGCCGGTCTCGTCCTGGATGGCGTTGATCGTCTTGCCCTTCGGGCCGATCAACTCACCGATCTTGTCGACCGGGATCTGGACCGAGATCACGCGGGGCGCGGTCGGGGCCATCTCGTCCGGACGGTCGATCGCGGCGTTCAGCACGCTCAGGATGGTGGTCCGCGCGTCCTTCGCCTGCTTCAGCGCGCCGGCGAGCACCGACGACGGAATGCCGTCGAGCTTCGTGTCGAGCTGGATCGCGGTGACGAACTCGCTGGTACCGGCGACCTTGAAGTCCATGTCGCCGAGCGCGTCCTCTGCGCCCAGGATGTCGGTGAGCGCCGCGTAGCGGGTCTCACCGTCGACGACGTCGGAGATCAGGCCCATGGCGATGCCGGCGACCGGGGCGCGCAGCGGCACACCGGCGTTCAGCAGCGACAGGGTGGAGGCGCAGACGGAGCCCATCGACGTGGAGCCGTTGGAGCTCAGAGCCTCGGACACCTGACGGATGGCGTACGGGAACTCCTCGCGGCTGGGCAGCACCGGCACGAGGGCGCGCTCGGCGAGGAAGCCGTGCCCGATCTCGCGACGCTTCGGCGAACCCACGCGGCCGGTCTCACCGGTCGAGTAGGGCGGGAAGTTGTAGTGGTGCAGGTAGCGCTTCTTGGTGACCGGCGACAGGGAGTCGATCTGCTGCTCCATCTTGAGCATGTTCAGCGTGGTGACGCCCAGGATCTGGGTCTCGCCGCGCTGGAAGATCGCCGAACCGTGGACGCGCGGGATGACCTGCACCTCGGCGTCGAGCGGACGGATGTCGGTCAGGCCACGGCCGTCGATGCGGATGCCCTCGCGCAGCACACGGCCGCGCATGACCACCTTCGAGACCGACTTGTAGGCCGCGGAGAACTGGGTGAGGACCTCGGGCTCGAGGACACCCGCCTCCACCTTCTCGGCGAGGGCCGCCTTGACGCGCTGCTTGAGGGCGTCGTCGGCGTTCTGGCGCTCGATCTTGTCGGCGATCTGGTACACGTTGACCAGTTCGTCGTAGGCGAGGCCGGCGACGTTGTCGTAGGTGGCCTGCGAGTAGGGCAGGAACACCGGGTAGTCGGCGATGGCCTTGGCGGCCTGCTCGGCGATGACGTTCTGCGCGCCGACGAGCTGACGGATGAACGGCTTGGCCGCCTCGAGGCCCTGGGCCACGATCTCCTCGCTCGGCTTCACGGCGCCGCCCTGGATGAGGTTCCAGCTGTTCTCGGTGGCCTCGGCCTCGACCATCATGATCGCGACGTCGCCCTCGGAGCCGTCCTCGTTGGTGAGCACGCGACCGGCGACGATGAGGTCGAACACGGCCTCCTCGAGCTGCGAAGCCTTCGGGAACGCGATCCACTGGTCCTCGTGAGCACCGTTGCCGGGGATGAGCGCGAGGCGCACACCGGCGATCGGGCCGGAGAAGGGCAGACCGGAGATCTGCGTGGAGGCGCTGGCCGCGTTGATCGCGAGCGCGTCGTAGAACTCGTCCGGAGCGATGCTCAGGACGGTGATGACGATCTGGACCTCGTTGCGGAGGCCGTCGACGAACGACGGGCGCAGCGGGCGGTCGATCAGGCGGCAGACGAGGATCGCCTCGGTGGAGGGGCGGCCTTCGCGGCGGAAGAACGAACCGGGGATCTTGCCGGCGGCGTACGAGCGCTCCTCGACGTCGACCGTCAGCGGGAAGAAGTCGAAGTTGTCCTTCGGGTGCTTGCTGGCGCTGGTGGCGCTCAGCAGCATCGTCTCCTCGTCGAGGTACGCGGCGACGGCGCCCTGCGCCTGCTGCGCGAGACGTCCGGTCTCGAACCGGACGGTGCGGGTGCCGAAGCGGCCGTTGTCGAGAACGGCTTCGGCGAATTTGATTTCAGGACCTTCCAAGAGGTCTTTCTCCTTTGTTTAACGTCGCGGTCCCGTGTGGACGCGACTTCATCCAAGGAGCAGGAACAGGCAGTTCGACACGTCGTGTGTACGCGGCATCCCAAGCGGGTGCGTGGGCTGAGCCCGTCTGGCCATCAGTAGAAATACACGGTTGCTCTCGCGCTGTTCGCAGCGGACGCATCCGGATACCACCACCGAGGACCAGCTCCTGCCAGCCTGCTCCGGGTTCCATCTCGGTATTGAGTTGGATGGGCGGCACGCGGCCGACCACCGACAAGCCTATCAGCCGGGGGCCGGGAATGGGCTGATCACAGCGCGATCGTCGCCCGCGCCGCGTCCGTCAGTGCCCGGCCGTACGACGGGCCGTGACCGGCGGCGTGGACGGCGAGCGGATGCAACTGGTGCAGCGGGGTGCGCTCCTGCCATCCGGCGCGCAGCGGCCGGGCCTCGTCGTACCCCGCGGTGAGCTCGTCCAGGTGGGGCGCGCCGAAGAGGGCGAGCATCGCCAGGTCGGTCTCGCGGTGGCCGCCGTGGGCCGCGGGGTCGATCAGCACCCCGCCGCGCGCATCCCACAGCAGGTTGCCCGCCCAGAGGTCGCCGTGGATGCGCGCGGGCGGTTCGTCGTCGTCCAACTCCCCGGAGGCGACGCGGTCGACCGCCTCCTGGATCACCGGGAGCTGCGCGGACGTGACGCTGCCCGCATCCACCGCTGTCCGGAGGTACGGGAGCACCCGGTCCCGCGCGTAGAACCGTCCCCAGCTCGACTCCCGCGCGACCGGCAGCGGGCGCTTGCCGATGAAGAGCGGGCCGTCCCAGCCGTCGGGCGGTGCGCCGAAGGCGTCGGCTCCGGCCGCGTGCGTCACCGCCAGAGCGGCGCCGAACCGGCGGGCATCGTCGGGCGTCGGCCGCGACTCGCGGATGCGCTCCAGCTCGATCCGGCCGGGCCGCACCGAGGCGACGCGGACGACCCGCGCTCCCCCGTCCGTCTCGGCTTCGCCCAGCCAGCGCAGTCCCGCCGCCTCGGCCTCGAAGAAGCCTGCAGGCGCATCCGCCCGCTCCTTGACCACCGTCTCCACGCCGCCACCCTACGTCCGCCGCGTGCGATCCCCGGCTGCTAACGCCGCGAGCGCGGGAGGGCGAACACGATCGCGATGCCGATCAGCGTGCCGAGAGTGTTGGCGAGCAGGTCGCGCCAGTCGCTGACCCGGGCCGGGAGGAACAGCTGCGTGAACTCGATCACGAGGGTCGCCACGACACCGACCCCGAGCGCCAGCCACCAGCGCCAGCGCCCGAGCAGCACCGTGAACAGCACGCCCATCGGCACGAACAGCAGGATGTTCGCGGTGAACTCCACCACGGAGTAGTTCACCCAGGCGAGCGCGGGCACCTGCGAGAGAGCGCGGAGCAGGGAACGCAGCAGCGGGTTCCCTGCCGGGTTCGCCGGGGCCGGGTTGAGCGTGATGTAGGCGACGACGGCCAAGTACACCACGATCAGGGCAGGGAGCACGACACGTCGGCGCATCCTCCTATGCTGGCGCACATGGCCAGTGCGTTCCGCATCCCGATGACCGGACGATCCCTCGATGAGCGGCACCGGGTCTCCAGCCCCCTGGAACTGCTGTTCGACCTGACATTCGTCGTCGCCATCGCGCAGGTCGCCGGGCAGCTGGCGCATGCGGAGGAGCAGGGGCACGTGATCGACCGTTTGCCGCTGTACCTCATGGTGTTCTTCGCGATCTGGTGGGCGTGGATGAACTTCACGTGGTTCGCCTCGGCGTACGACACCGACGACGTGCCCTACCGGCTGATGACGCTCATCCAGATGGGCGGGGTCCTTGTGCTCACGGCGGGCGTGCCCGCCGCGTTCGAGCACGAGAGCTTCACGGCGATCATCGTCGGCTACCTGATCATGCGGCTGGCGCTCATCGGCCAGTGGATCCGCGCTGCGGTGGAGCACCCGGAAGGCCGTAAGACCGCGCTCCGGTATGCCGTCGGGATCGCGGCGGTGCAGGTGCTGTGGGTGGCGTGGGGATTCCTCCCGCCGCAGCTTGCAGTCGCCACGTTCGTGCTCGGCGCCGCCCTCGAACTCGCCGTGCCGCTCTGGGCGGAGCGGCCGGGGATGACGAGCTGGCATCCGCACCACATCGCCGAACGCTACGGCCTGTTCACGATCATCGTGCTCGGTGAGTCGGTGTCCGCGTCGGCGATCGGGGTGCAGAGCGCCCTCGCGCAGTCCGGCTTCTCGGCAGCGCTGGTGTGGATCGCAGTTGCGGGCCTGGTGCTGCTGTTCGCGCTGTGGTGGCTGTACTTCCTGGAGCCTGCGGCCGAGGGCCTGAGGACACGCCGCCAGCTGTCGTTCTACTGGGGCTACGGGCACTACTTCGTGTTCGCGTCGCTGGCAGCACTCGGCGCCGGTCTCGAGGTCGCGGTGCAGGCAGGCGCGGCGCACACCGAGGCGTCGAACACGGCGGTCGAGTACGCGATCGCCGTGCCCTTGGCGGTGTTCCTGCTCATGCTCTACGTGCTGCACGCACCGCTGGTGGAGGAGGTGGTGGTGCGGCCGCTCAAGACCGGGGCCGCCCTGCTGCTGGTGCTGCTCCTCCCTCTCGCCTCACCGGCGATCGGGCTGGTCGGGGTGACCATCGGGATCGCGCTGGTGGCGGCCGCCCTCGTGGCGTTCACACTGCTCGACCAGTCGATCGCCGGGCGCAAGGCCGCCGCCGTCACCGGCGACGCCGCGTCCTGACACCGACACCGTCATCCCGAGCCCCTTGCCCGCCGCCGCGCCCCGCGGGAGAGTCGACGCATGAGCCACCGTGACGACCGCGCCGACCAGCTGACCACCGCGCCCGCCGCCGACGAGAGCGATGCGGATCCGCGCATCGACGTCAGCGAGGGGGACGACGGCCGCCGCCGCATCGACCTGCGCGCCGACGCAGCGGTGCGTCCGGGCACCGACCCGGAGCACCGCTGACCGTCGTCAACCGCCGTGGCCGCGGGGCGCCCCGTACACGCGCACGTAATCGAAGTTCGAGGTGAACCCGGCGGCCGCCATCGAGACCAGCCCCAGCCGGGGCGGGGTCGCCGAGAGCGGCGTCGTCCAGGTTCCGGCCTGGTCCCACGTCGCGCCGTCGTCCACGCTGGTGTAGGCGGTGTAGAGGTTCTCCGTGGCGGTGTGCGTCCTCACCAGCCGGAGCGTCGTCCACTCGGCGACCGGGCCGCCGACGGAGTTGCCGTAGCTGGGGTAGCCGGGGGCTTCCGGGGTCTCGCGCTTGCCGAACTCGGTCTGCCGGGTCTCCCAGATGGAGGTCACGGCGAGCTTCACGAAGTTCGCGTCGTCCTGGTAGATCACCAGGCCGCCCTGGGCGTAGTTCTGACAGCATCCGGAGCGCGGCACCGTCGTCGAGACGCGGGTCTCGACGGTGTAGTCGCCGCTCGGCAGCGCCCGCAGCGGCAGCCCGGCGGCACCCGCGTCCGGCCCGAGGTCGGCCTGCTGCATCTGCCAGTGCAGCGCGCCGCCGGAGACCGACCGGGTGGATGCGCCCGGGTCGCGCAGCCAGGTCCAGGCCGCGTCCATCCGGTGGCCGCCGAACTCGTCGGAGTAGCCCGGCAGCTTCGGTCCGCGGGCGGGGAGCTGAACGAAGGCGGGGCGGTAGGCGGGCGGCGGCCCGGCCACGACCGTCGGCGCGGGCTGCGGGCTGTCCGAGGGTCCGGCTCCTCCGCGGACCACCGGCCAGCCGTCCTTCCAGTCGAGCGGGTCCATCAGCACCGGGCGCTTGGTGTACGTCCCGGCGCCCGCCACATACGGGTCGGTGCGGTCGACCGCGTGGTACAGCATCCACTCCTGGCCGGTCGCGTCGACGGTGCTGGTGACGTGGCCCGGTCCGACCCACCGGTTGCCGTTCTGGTGCAGCACGGGGGTGCCGCCGACCCGGGAGTCGAGCAGCGAGGCACCGGTGCGGTCGACGAACGGACCCGTCGGCGAGGTGGAACGACCGGCGAAGACGCCGTACCCCGTCAGCGGCCCGTTGCAGCAGTTGGTCGCGGAGCCGAGCAGGTAGAAGTACCCGCCGTGCCGGATGATGTGCGTGCCCTCGTAACGGTTCGGGATGGCGACCTGCACCTGGCTCGCCGGGTCGGAGTGCAGGCCGTCGGCGCTCACGCGACGCACGGACAGGCCGCCGTAGTAGCTGCCGAAGTAGAGGTAGTTCTGGCCGCCGACCGTCAGCAGCTCGGGATCGTAGACCCAGCGGCGGTCGTTGGGATCGGTGCTGCCGGGCGTCGGCATCGGCTCGACGACCGGTCCGCCCGAGTCGACCCAGGGCCCGGCGGGGCTGCTGCTGGTGGCGACCCCGATCGCGGACCCGCCGCCCGGCGTGATGGTGTTGGTGGCGGTGTAGTAGAGCAGGTAGCGACCGCCGACGTACGCGACGTCGGGCGCCCACATGTCGCCGCTGCCGATCCACGCCGGCCGGGTGGGCAGCGCCTCCCCGACGAAGGACCAGTGCACCAGGTCGGTGGAGCGGTACGACGGGATGCTGGAGAATACGAGCGATCCGTCCGGGTTGCGCAGCGACGAGTCGATGACGTCGCGCGTGCAGTACAGGTACCAGGCGGGATCCGCCGCGTCGTGCGAGCGGATGACGTCAGGATCGGCGCACTGCTCGGCGGTGCGGCCCCCGCCCAGGTCGAGTTTCAGCGGGTTCGAGTACGTGGCCGCCGCGGCCTGCGGCACCGTCGCCGCCGTGGATGCGGGCGCGATGACCGCGGGTACCGCGACGCCGAGCGCCAGCGCTGTAACCGCCGAGATGAACCCCTTGAACGCATGACGCATGACCGCAGCTCCCCTTCGAGTCGTGACGTGCGTCACACGCTACAGCGCTGTAAAGCCGAAGAGAAGACTTCCGCTACGAGCCGGCAGCCTTCGAGACCTCGTCCTCCGACTTCGCGACGGCCTGTTGCAGCTCCTCGTAGTCGTCCTCGTCGATGGCCTTGGCGATGCGCTTGTCCGCCTTCACGAGGGCCGCCTCCACCTTGTCGGCCCACGTGTCGTCCACCACTGCGACGACTGCCGACGATCCCGGCGGCAGGTACTCGTCCACGTCGAGGCCCAGCTTCTTCTCGTCGTGTCGCTTCTGCAGCGCACCGATACCCGCACCGATGCCCGCGCCGAGCGCCGTGGCGAGGAGCAGTGGAGGCGCGAACAGGCCGACGACGATGCCGGCGCCCGCGCCGATCCCCACGCCGCGGCCCACCTTGCCGGTGTCGTGCTCGTGGACGGAGACCTTGCCCTCCGCGTCGCGGCTGATCACGACGGCGCCGTCCACCTTGTAGTCGCCGTCGTCCTCGCCGGACTTGAGCACCGCATAGTCGCTCGATGCCGCCGCGGCGTCGGCGTACGTCCCGACGACCAGGATGAGGTTCTTGTCCGCTGCCATGGTGCTGCCCGCTTTCGTCCCTGGGTCCGCCCCGGCGGCCGACCTCTCGCGGACATCGTGCCTCCGGGAGGGGGCCGTGCGGAATACACCGGATCCCGGTCGATGGACGTCAACGACGGAACGGGCCGCCACCCGGAGGTGACGACCCGTTCGTCAAGAAGTTCGCGGTGTCGCTCGAAGTTAGCGACGCAGGCCGAGACGCTCGATGAGCGAGCGGTAACGGCTGATGTCGATGTCGGCCAGGTAACCCAGCAGACGGCGACGCTGACCCACGAGCAGAAGCAGGCCACGACGCGAGTGGTGGTCGTGCTTGTGCTCCTTGAGGTGCTCGGTGAGGTCCTTGATCCGCTTGGTGAGGATCGCGACCTGCACCTCGGGGGATCCGGTGTCACCCGGGTGGGTTGCGTATTCTTCGATGATCGCCTTCTTGGTGTCTGCATCCAGCGCCATAGAGGGATCCCCTTCCTGCTCGTTGCGCGGTGCCCGGGGCCGAATGCCTGGGCTCTCTTGATCCGCGGCCGTTAGACGGCAACTGGAAGAGTCTACCAGAAGCACCGGGGCGGACTTCCCGCGCGGGCAGGCGTCAGGCGGGCTCGGGCTCCGGCTCCAGGAGCGCGAAACCGGCGCCCTGCGGGTCGAGGATCTCGGCCCAGCGGCCGACCCCCGGAGCCGACTGCGGCTCGGTGCGCAGCGTGCCGCCGAGCTCCGTGGCCCGCACGACCGCGGCATCCAAGTCGGCGACGTTGAAGTACACCAGCCAGTGCGCGGGTTCGGTCCCGTCGGAGCGGTAGGCGCCCGCCACGCTGGTCTCCCCCACGTCGAACAGGCCGTACGGCTCGTCGCCGACGCGCATCTCGCTGATGCCGACACCGAGCACGGACTCGTAGAACGGGAAGGTGGATGCGGGATCCTCCGCCACCAGCTCCAGCCAGTCCACCGCGCCGGGCTCGTCGCGCAGCCACGGGTCGCCGTGCTCGCGCCGCTGCCACAGGCCGAAGACGGCGCCGGCCGGGTCGGCGACGATGGCGAGGCGGATGCCCGGCACCGGCTCCCCCGGCTCCAGGAGCACCGAGCCGCCGGCGGAGGTCACCGCGGCGGCCGTCGCCTCCAGGTCGTCGACCGAGAAGTAGACGGTCCACACCGTCGGAGCGTCCTCGAACGGCAGCGGGCCGAGCGCGGTCACGGGCACACCGCGGGCGGACGCCAGCGAGAAGCCGCCCGTCTCGGCGAGCGCCGGTCCCACATCCCACCCGAACAGCGAACGGTAGTAGGTGGCGGCGGCGGGCTGATCGGCGCTCTGGAGGTCGATCCAGACCGGCGTGCCCTGCGGGAATGCGTCTTCGATCGGCATGGCCACACGCTACTCGCCGCCGGTGTCGCGGTTCTAGAGCGGATGCGCCCGGTCAGACGCCCCGCAGCACCTCGTCCATCGCGGTGACGACGACCTCGGCCGGCGACCCGCCGCCGTTGCGCGCCCACCAGAGCAGGGCGGAGAAGTCGGCGGACCCGATGGCGTCGGAGAGCACCTGGACGCGGAGGCTCTGCACATCCGCTCCGAGGCGCCGGGCGAGGAAGCCGGCTAGGATGTCCCGGTTCGCGGCGATCGCGGTCAGGCCGAACCCGATGAGCGCGGGATGCGTGCCCATCAGCGCGAGCCTGCGGCGGGTCGCCTCCTCCGCCTCCGGCGTCAGCGTCAGCGACTCGCCGACGGCCCGGGCGAGCACGTCGCGCACCGGTTCGTCGTCGCCGGCCGCTTCGAGCACGTCGTTCATGCGGCCGACCACCGGCTCCAGCCCACCCCACACCAGCGCCGGCTTGCTCGGGAAGTACCGGAACAGCGTCCTCCGCCCGATCCCGGCGACGCGGGCGATGTCGTCCATCGTCGTCTGCTCGTAGCCGTGCTCGTCGAAGTGGCGCAGCGCGAGGAGCGCCACCCGCTCGGGGTCGACGTCCGTCGGGCGTCCCCGACGGCGCGGGGCGGCGGAGGGCTCGGGCGGAGTCATCCTCCGATCATGGCACCGGATCGGCCGGGTGCGAGGTGCGCTCGCGTTCGACGGCCTCGGCCAGGATGCGCAGGCCGTCCGGGATCTGCTCGGCGGGGATGCCGCCGAAGCCCAGGAGCAGGCCGTCCGGTCCCGGCCGCACCCGGAACCGCGAGACCGGCTGCACCGAGACGCCGGCAACGGCTGCCCGCTCCGCCACGCGCCGGCCGTCGAAGCCGGTAGCGGCCGTCCCGTCGGCCAGGAGCGCGAGATGGAGGCCGGCGGCGGACGGCACCAGCGACAGCCCCGGGAGCATCCCGCCGACCGCCTCCGTCAGGACGCGGTGACGCTCCTCGTAGGCGCGGGTGGCGACCCGCACGTGACGAGCGAAACCTCCCGTGTCCAGGAACCGCGCCATCGCCCGCTGCGTCACCACGTCGTTGTGCCAGTCGGTCAGCCGCTTGGCGTTCCGCAGCGCGGGCAGCAGGGCCGGCGGCGCGACCAGGAAGCCGAGACGGAGCGCCGGGGCCATGGTCTTCGAGAAGGTGCCGACGTAGACGACGCGGCCGTCCGCATCCAGTCGCTGCAACGGGTCGAGCGCCCGCGCACCGAAGCGGTACTCGCTGTCGTAGTCGTCCTCGATGACGACGGCGTCGTGGCGCGCCGCCCACTCGAGCAGCGCGACCCGGCGCTCGAGCGGGAGCACGCCTCCGAGCGGGAACTGGTGCGACGGCGTCAGGTAGACCAGCCTGGCCGGCGGAAGTTCGTCGACCCGCAGGCCGTGCTCGTCCACCGGGACGGGGACGACGCGGGCGCCCGTGGTCTCGAACAGCTGCCGGACGGGCGGATAGCCCGGGTCCTCCACGACGACCGTGTCGCCGGGGCGCAGCAGCACCCGCGCGATGAGGTCGAACGCCTGCTGGGCGCCACTGGTCACGAGCACGTCATCGGGACCGGCCTCGACGGACCGGGCGAGCCCCAGGTGGCGGGCGATCCCCTCCCGGAGCCGCTCCACCCCCGCCGGGTCGGCGTAGTGGGCGGAACGGACGAAGCCGCCGCGCAGCTCGGCGGTCACGTAGCGGCGCCAGGTGTCCAGCGGGAACAGCATGGGATCCGGGGAGCCGATGCTGAAGTCGAAGGCGACCGGCCGCGGCTCGGTCCACAGCGGGTCGTCGAGGTCGCGCCAGAGGGCGGTCGGTTGTGCGGCGCCTCCCCGCCTGCTGGACGGCGCGGCGGCGTGCGAAGCGCCGGTGTAGGCGACGAAGGTCCCGGCGCCGACGCGGGCCGCGAGGTACCCCTCCGCGGTCAGGCGCTCGTACGCGGTCGAGACGGTCGTCCGGGAGACCTGCAGCTGGTCGGCGAACTCGCGGGTGGCCGGGAGACGCTCGCCCCGGCGCAGGCGGCCGTCGACGATCGCATCGCGCAGCTGCCGGTAGATGCGCTCGGCGCGGTCGCCGCGCCCGTCGATCGCGACGTGCAGTTCCACGGGTCCTCCCGAATGGCCTGATCGGAATCACGTGGAATGGATCTTACCCAGGACCAATCGCCTCCCTAGCGTGGAGGACATGACAGAACGCATCCAGCTCCCCACGCTCGTCCCCGAGGGCTACCGCAAGGTGATCAACCTCGACGGCTACGTCGGCACGAAGATCGAGGAACCCCTCGGCGACCTGATCAAGCTCCGGGCATCCCAGATCAACGGCTGCACCTACTGCGTCGACATGCACTCCGTCGACCTCCAGGGTCGCGGGATGCCGCTGCGGAAGGTGTTCGCCGTCTCGGCCTGGCGCGAGTCGCCGTGGTTCACCGACCGCGAGCGCACCGCCCTCGAGCTCACCGAGGCGGTGACGCTCATCCACCAGGGCGGCGTCTCCGACGATCTCTACCAGCGTGCGCTGGCCGAGTTCGGCGAGGAGGGACTGTCGAACCTCCTGCTCGCCATCGCGACCATCAACGTGTGGAACCGGATCGCCATCCCGACGCACATGCAGCCGCCGAGCCTCTGACCGCCCGCCACACACGACGAAGCGCTCCCCCGGCGTCGGCCGAGGGAGCGCTTCAGGTCGTGCGGGTCGGGAGGCTCAGCTCACGCCGAGCAGGTCGATCACGAAGATCAGGGTCTTGCCCGACAGCGGGTGACCGCCACCGGCCGGACCGTAGGCGAGCGCCGGCGGGACCGTCAGCTTGCGGCGTCCGCCGACCTTCATGCCGGGGATGCCCTCCTGCCAGCCCTTGATGAGGTTGTTCAGCGGGAAGTTGATCGACTGGCCGCGGCTCCAGGACGAGTCGAACTCCTCGCCGGTCTCGTACTCGACGCCGAGGTAGTGCACGTCGACCTTCGAGCCGGCGGAGGCTTCCGGGCCGGTGCCCTCGACGATGTCGACGATCTCGAGCGTCTCGGGAGCCGGGCCCTCGGGGGCGTCGACTTCGGGCTTCTGGTTGGTGTTCTCTGCCATGCGTCCATCCAACCGGTGCGGGGGTTCGGCGTCAAAGCCCGTTCGCTCACCGCGCAGCCGGAGACGGGCCTCGTGCGCCGGCGATTCGCCGGCCGGCGGATTCAGGGGTTGCGCTCGCCGCGCGGCGGGGGCATCCTTGACGCATAACTCGATCCCCCGGGAGCGCTGCAGGCATCGCCGCACCACCGGGGGTCGAGTCAGTTAACGGCCCCCGAAGACCTTGCCGGGGTTGAGGATCCCGAGCGGGTCGAACACCGACTTCAGCTTCACCTGGAGCTCGTAGGAGTCCGGTCCCAGTTCGTCCGCGAGCCAGCGCCGCTTGAGCACGCCGACGCCGTGCTCGCCGGTGAGCGTGCCGCCCAGCTCGATCGCCGTGCGGAACAAGTCGTTCGCCGCATCCCACACCGCGTCCGGCACCGTGTCCCCGCTGTAGACGAAGTTGGGATGCAGGTTGCCGTCCCCGGCATGGGCGACGGTCGGGATCGGGATGCCGTACTTCTGCGAGATGCGCTCGATCGCCTCGAACATCTCCGGCATGCGGGATCGCGGAACCGCGACATCCTCGATCAGCACCTCACCGGTCGAGGCGAGGGCCGGGTGGAAGGCGCGGCGCAGGGCGAGCAGCCGCTCCCCCTGCTCGGCGTCGGCGGCGACGCGGACGGTGCCGCCGGTCTCGGCGACCAGCCGGCCAGCGGCGTCGGCGTCCGCGGAGGCCGTCGGGCCGTCGAACTGCACCAGCAGATACGCGGCGCCTTCGGTGGCGCCGAACGCCTCGGCGATCTGCTCACGGCCCAGGTAGGCGGAGATGCGTTCGAGCGCGGGCGCGTCGAGCAGCTCCATGACCGCGGGGCGCAACTGCGCCGCCGTGATCCGGGCGGCTGCGGCCGCGGCTGCCCGCACGTCGGCGAAGAGCGCGCCCAGGGTGACCGGTTCGCCCGGCGGGATGGGCTGCGCGCGCACGGTGGCGCCGACGATGACGCCGAGGGTGCCCTCCGACCCGACGAACAGCGCCGTCAGGTCGTAGCCGGTTACACCCTTGACGGTGCGGTGCCCGGTTCGCAGGAGGCGTCCGTCCGCGAGGACGACCTCGAGGCCGAGCACCGCCTCCCGGGTCACGCCGTACTTCGCGCACAGCAGGCCGCCGGCGTTCGTCGCGATGTTGCCGCCGACGGTCGAGATCGCCTTGCTGGCTGGGTCCGGCGCGAAGAAGAGGCCGTACGGCTCCAGCGCCGCGTTCAGGTCGCTGTTCACGACGCCGGGCTCGACGACGGCGAGCTGGTCCTCGGCGGAGATCTCGACGATGCGGTTCATCCCCGACACGTCGAGCACGATCGACCCGTCCGTCCCGTTCGCTCCGCCCGCGAGACCGGTGCCCGCGCCGCGGGGGACGACGGGGACGCGGAACTCGCTCGCCGCCCGGAGCGTCGCCTGCACGTGCTCCACCGACCGCGCGGTGACGATCGCGAGGGGCGTCCCGTCCGCGACCCAGCCCGAGCGGTCGGTGCGGGCCGCCTCGAGGAGGGCGGGGTCGGTCGTGAGCACGCCCGCGGCGAGCGCCTCCTCGCCGAGCGCGGCGGTGAGCCAGTCGAGAACATCCATGCGTCCAGGCTACCGACGGGCCTCACGACGTCTCCCTCCCCCGCCCGCGGCCGAAGATTTGCGCCAAATCTCGGGAAAGCGGCCGCGATAGCCACGATTTGGCGCAAATCGTCGAGGGGGGACGTCGCAAGGGCGCGCGGTCGTGTCCGATTTCCGCTATCAGGGGTCGGTGGCGGGTGGCAGGGTGGAGGCATGAGCACCGCCCGCCATGACGTCACCGAGCCCGTTTCCGCCGACCCCGTATTCGCGGAGCGGTACCGGGCGATGAGTGCCAGGGATGCGCGCTTCGACGGGCAGTTCATCACCGGCGTGCACTCCACCGGGATCTACTGCCGGCCCAGCTGCCCGGCCGTCACCCCGAAGCCCGGCAACGTCAGCTTCTACCTCACGGCTGCCGCCGCGCACGAGGCCGGCCTGCGCGCCTGCAAGCGATGCCTCCCGGATGCCGTTCCCGGCTCGCCCGAGTGGAACATCCGCGACGACCTCGCCGCCCGCGCCATGCGCCTCATCGCCGACGGCACGGTCGAACGGGAGGGCGTCCCCGGCCTCGCGCGGCGGCTCGGCTACACGCCGCGGCACCTGAACCGCGTGCTCACCGCCGAGCTGGGTGCGGGTCCGCTCGCTCTCGCTCGAGCGCACCGGGCCCAGACGGCGCGCCTGCTGCTCACGGGCACCGATCTGCCGATCACCGATGTGGCCTTCGCCGCGGGCTTCAGCAGCGTCCGCCAGTTCAACGAGACGATGGCCGAGGTCTACCGGTTGACGCCCGGCGCCATCCGCACGGCCGCGCGCCGCTCGCCGGCGGCCGCGCACCGCGGACCGGGGGCGGTGACGCTCAGCCTGCGGCTCCCGGCGCGGGCGCCGTTCGACGGAGCGTCGGTCCTCGGGTTCCTGGGCGCGCGCGCCATCGAGGGGATGGAGTCGTCCGGCACCGCCGGCGCCGAGTACGCACGCGCCCTGCGCCTGCCGCACGGGCCGGCGGCCGTGCGGCTCACCCTGACCGGCACTCCCGCCGTACCGGCGGTCCAGTGCGAGGCGGCGCTCGCCGACATCGCCGACCTCGCGCCGCTCGTCGCACGCGTGCGCCGGCTGCTCGACCTGGACGCCGACGCGGAGGCGATCGACGCGGTGCTCGCCTCCGACCCCGCCCTCGCCCCCCGCGTCGCGGCGTCGCCCGGGCTGCGCCTCCCCGGCGCGGTGGATGCGGAGGAGATCGTGTTCCGCGCGCTCATCGGGCAGCAGGTGTCCGTGGCGGCGGCGCGGACCGCGCTCACCCGGCTCACCGACGCGCTGGGCGAACCCATCGCCCTCCCCGTCCCGGGAGGCGACGGCACGTTCACCCGGCTCTTCCCGACCGCCGCTGCCATCGCCGAGCGCGGCCGGGAGGTGCTGCGCGGCCCCGCGCGGCGGGTCGACGCGATCATCGGCGTCGCCACCGAACTCGCGGAGGGACGGCTCGTGATCGACGTCGGGGAGTCGCGCGACGACCTCGAGCAGCGGCTGCTCGCCCTCCCCGGCGTCGGGCCGTGGACCGCCGGGTACATCGCCCTCCGGGTGCTCGGCAGCCCCGACGTGCTGCTCACCGGCGACCTCGCCCTGCGGCAGGGAGCCACGCGGCTCGGCCTGCCGTCCGAGCCGCGCGCGCTGGCCGAGTACGGGACTCGATGGGCGCCGTGGCGCAGCTACGCGGGCCTCCACTTGTGGAGGAGCTGAAAGGGTACGATCACCACGTGCCCACCGTCTCGGTCGTGATCCCCGCTCTCGACGACGCGGAGATGCTCTCGCAGTGCCTGACTGCGCTGGCGGCGCAGTTGCGGCCGGCCGAGGAGATCATCGTGGTCGACAACGGCAGCACGGACGACACTGCGGCCGTCGCGCGCGCGGCAGGCGCCCGCGTGGTCGAGCAGCCCCGGCGCGGCATCTGGCCCGCCGCATCCACCGGGTACGACGCCGCCACCGGCGACATCATCGCCCGATTGGATGCGGACTCGCGCCCGCCCGCCGACTGGCTGCTCCACATCGAGGCCGAGCTCCTCGACGCCCCGGAGGTCGGCGTGCTGACCGGCCCCGGCGTCTTCTACGACGGGAGCACCGTCGTCGCGGGTCTCGGCCAGGTGCTCTACATCGGCGGGTACTTCTGGTCGATGGGGCTGTGGCTCGGGAACGCGCCGGTCTTCGGCTCCAACTTCGCCATGCGGCGGGAGGTGTGGCTGGACGCCCGGAGCCGCGTGCACCGTGATCGCAGCGACATCCACGACGACCTCGACCTCTCCTTCCACCTGGGCCTCGACGTCATCGTCCGCTACGACGAGCGCCTGACCGTCGGCATCTCCGCGCGTCCCTTCTCCACCTGGCGCGGCTTCGGCCGCCGGCTGGGATGGGCGTACACGACGCTGGCCATGCACCTGCCCGAGCAGTCGCCGTGGCGGCGCCGGGTCGACCGCCGGCGGCGCGCACATGAGCAGGAGCGCGACGTCCCGGGCGTCGCCTGACCAGCACCGACTGAGAGGGTTGCGCGCCACCCGCCTCCGGTTCGGTCGCGCGCCGCTGGCCCGATAGCCTGGGAGCGTGAGATTCTCGCACCTCAGCACCGCCGCAGATCCCGGGCCCCGCCTGGCCGCCGTCATCGCAGACGGAGCACTCTTCCTCGACGAGGTGATGGCCCAGCCGCCACGGGACCTGCAGGAACTGATCGAGCGGGGCGATGAGGGGCTCGCCGAGGTTCGCGGTGTCGTCGCGGAGGCCGAGGCCGACGGCCGCGAACTGCCGCCCGTCCACGAACTGCGTCACGCCTCCGCGGTGCTGCGTCCACCGCACGTCATCGCGATCGGCGCCAACTACGCCGCGCACGCCTCCGAGCTGAAGCTGCGCAGCGAGAAGGCCGCCACCGTCTTCAACCTCTGGCCGAACTCGCTCGCGGGTCACGGCGGCACCACCACCTGGCCGGCCGACCTCTCCACCCAGGTCGACTACGAGGCCGAGCTCGGCGTGATCATCGGCAAGCCCGCCCGCAACGTCTCGGTGCGCGACGCGCTCGATCACGTCTGGGGCTACACGGTCGTCAACGACATCACGGCGCGCGACCTGCAGTTCTCCGAGGCGCAGTGGTCCCGCTGCAAGTCGTTCGACGGCTTCACCCCCACCGGTCCCGTCGTCGTCACCGCCGACGAGATCCCCGACCCGCAGGACCTGTGGCTGACCACCAACGTCGACGGCGCGATCCTGCAGGATGCGTCCACGGCCGACATGGTGCGCAGTGTCCCCGAGCTGATCGAGTTCCTGTCGCGCTCCGCGACCATCCCGCCCGGGACGCTGATCTCGACGGGCAGCCCGGGCGGTGCGGGATACTCGCGCACCCCGCCGGTGTTCCTCCGCGACCGCTCCATCGTGACCGTGTCGATCGGCGGGATCGGCTACCTCACCACGTACTGCCGCGTCACCTGACGACGTCCCGGCCCGAGGTGGGCTATCGTACCTTCGTGTCCATCGGGGAGCGGCGTCCGGTCACGGGCGGGGACGACGAGGCTGCACGCCTCGACGCCGCGCTGCCCGATATCGACTGGTCCATCGCGCCGGTCGGGACCGTGTTCTCCCGCTTCCGTGCCCCGAGCGGCGAGCTGGCGGTCGCCTCGCTCGGCGACCCGGCCGACCCGCGGGTCGTCCTCATCCCCGGCGTGACGGGATCGAAAGAGGACTTCTACCTGCTCGCGCCCATCCTGGTCGCGGCCGGCTACTACGTGCAGAGCTTCGACATGGCGGGGCAGTACGAATCGGCCGCCGCCGGGCCTGTCCCGGGCGGACGCTACACCTACGGACTGCTGGTCGCCGACGTCCTCGCCTTCCTCCGCGACGGCGGACCGGCCCATGTGCTCGGCTACTCGTTCGCGGGCATCCTCTCCGAGCTGGCTCTGGTGGAGCATCCCGAGCTGTTCCGCTCGCTCACGCTGCTTACCGCGCCGCCGGAGCCCGGGCAGGCGTTCCGCGGGGTACGCGTCATCGGCTGGCTGAGCTGGCTGACGACCGCGCATCAGGGAGCGGGGCTGATGATCTGGGGCATCACGACGAACAAGAACCGCGTGTCGGACAGTCGGCTGGCCTTCGTCCGCGCGCGCTTCGCGCTGACGCGCCGCTCGAGCGTCGACGACATCGTGGGGCTCATGAAGCGGGTGCCGGATGTCCGGTCCCGCGTCGCCCGCAGCGGCGTCCCGGTGCTGGTCGCCACCGGCGACCACGACCTCTGGCCCACGCACATGCACGCCGCGAACGCGCAGGCGCTCGGCGCCCGGCTGGCGGTCTACCGCACCGGCCACAGCCCCTGCGAGACCGCGCCGCACCAGCTCGGGCGCGACATGATCGCGCTGTTCCGGGAGGCGGAGGGGCGCGCGTAATGAGGCGCCGCATCCCACCCGGGCCCGTCCCCCGTTTGGGGGGATAGTCCCGCTCCTACCGGCCGACGCAGAATGACCGGGCAGCGAGGAGGACGGATGCGGAAATGCAGGAAGACGACTTCATTCACCCGCCTCACCCCCCGCGTCTGCGCGAACACGTCGGGATGATCCGCTGGCAGCGCACCGGCGACGGCGAATGGGCCATGCAGACCGCCCGCGGGCAGTTCCTAGGGGGCAACGGCCACGTCTGGCGCGTCCGCCTCTACTCCGGGATCGAACTCGAGTACGACCTCGAGGAGTGGGCCCCGTTCCAGTGACCTCCGCTGGGCGCTGAGCACCCGCCCGGCCGGGCCGGGCGGGTGCCGGCGCTCGGTGCAGCGAGACTCAACGCGCCGGCTCCCTTGTCGTCACGTCAGGCGTGACGACCTCTGTGGAGGCCCGGGACCAGTCTCGCGCCCGATGGGCCAATTGCCTAGTAGTGCGTCGGCTGCTCGTCGCCGTCGACCCGCGCCTCGAGCACCGCATCCGACTCGATGACCGGGATCGCGGTCGTGATGACCTCGAGTCCGCTCAGGCGGGCGGGCGACAGCAGGCGCGTGACCTCCTCGCGGCTCATGAGCTTCGCATCCACGACCAGGTCGGCGACGTTGTGCCCGGTGAGCAGGGCGGACTTCGCCAGCGCCGCCGCGGCCGCGTAGCCGATGTGCGGGGTGAGAGCGGTGATGACGCCCACCGACGAGCCGACCATCGCCCCGAGGCGCTCCTCGTTCGCGGTGATGCCGTCGACGCAGTTGATGCGGAGGGTGTGGAACGCCTGCGCCATCCAGGTGATGCTCTGCAGCAGGGAGTGGGCGATGACCGGTTCGAAGGCGTTGAGCTGCAGCTGGCCGCCCTCCGCCGCCATGGTGACCGTCACATCCGCGCCGGCCACCGAGAAGGCGACCTGGTTGACGACCTCGGGGATGACCGGGTTGACCTTGCCGGGCATGATGCTGGAGCCCGCCTGGCGCGGCGGGAGATTGATCTCGCCGAGACCGGCCTGCGGTCCCGAGGAGAGCAGCCGGAGGTCGTTGCAGATCTTGGACAGCTTGATCGCGCTGCGCTTCAGCGAGCCGGAGAACGACATGAAGGCGCCGGCGTCGCTGGTCGACTCGATGAGGTCGGGGGCGGTCTCGAGGTTGAGCCCGGTGATCACGTTGAGGTGCCGGACCGCGGCGGCCGCGTAGCCGGGGTCCGCGGTGATCCCGGTTCCGATCGCGGTCGCGCCGAGGTTGATCTCGGCGAGGAGCCACTTCGTCTCGGTGAGGCGTGCGTGATCCTCGGTGAGGGTCGTCGCGAAGCCGTGGAACTCCTGCCCGAGCGTCATCGGCACGGCGTCCTGCAACTGGGTGCGGCCGACCTTGAGGATGTTGCGGAACTCCTCCGCCTTGTGCGCGAACGAGTCGCGCAGCAGGGCGAGCTCGTCGAGCAGGTGGCCGAGCGCGAAGGTGAGTCCGATCTTGATGGCGGTCGGGTACGTGTCGTTGGTGCTCTGGCTGCGGTTGACGTCGTCGATCGGATGGATGTGCGCGTAGTCGCCCTTGGGGTGGCCGTCGAGCTCGAGCGCGATGTTGGCGATGACCTCGTTGGCGTTCATGTTGGTCGAGGTGCCCGCGCCGCCCTGCATGACGCCGACGACGAACTGGTCGTGGAAGCGGCCGTCGATGATGAGCTGGCAGGCCTGGTCGATCAGGTCGGCCTTGTGCGGTTCGAGCACGCCGATCTCGAGGTTCGCCCGGGCGGCGGCCTGCTTGACGGCGGCCAGCGCGACGATGAGGTCCGGGTAGACGGAGATGGGGCGCTTGGCGATCGGGAAGTTCTCGAGCGCCCGCGAGGTGTGGACGCCCCAGTAGGCGTCGGCGGGGATCTCGCGGCTGCCGAGGGAGTCGGTCTCGGTGCGCGTGGCGCGGCCGTCGGCGCTGGGGGTCGGGACGTCGGAGACGTTCTCGGACGCGTCGGTCACCTCGGCGGTGACGACGGGGATGGGGGCTGTCTTCGACTCGTCCATGGTTGCTGTCGGGTTCACGGTTGGCACCGTTGCCTCTCGTTGTGCGTTGGCATGCGTTCGCGCCGGATGTTCGTGGCCTCCGGCAGTGCCGAGCCTACCCCTGGGCATCGGAGGCCCGGTGGACACCCTGTACCGCGTCAGGCCGCCGCTTCGACACGGTGTCGATCAGCCCAGCTTGCGCAGCAGCCCGCGCGCGAAGCGGTCCTTCGCCTCGGTGTACGGCGGGTAGATCAGGCGCAGCGTGTCCGGGCTGAGCGCCTTGCTGAGCACTGCCTTCTCGTGGCTGAACGTGCGCAGCGAACGCTCGCCGTGGTACGCGCCGGCGCCGCTCTCCCCCACGCCGCCGAACGGCAGTCCCGCCACCGCCAGGTGCGCCGCGGGGACGCCGAAGCCGACCGCGCCGGAGCTCGTCTCGGTGAGGATGCGGCGGCGTACCGTCGCGCTCGAGGTGAAGACGTACAGCGCGAGCGGCTTGTCCCCGGCGCGGATGAAACGGATGGCGTCGTCGAGCCGGTCGACCGGGAGGATCGGCAGGATCGGGCCGAAGATCTCCTCCGCCATGACGGGCGAGTCCGGCGCGACCTCGGTCAGGACGGTCGGCGCCAGGTAGCGGCCGGTGGCGTCGTGCCCGCCGCCGACGGCTGCGGTGCCGGAGCCGAGCATCCCGGTCAGGCGGTCGAACTGGCGGTCGTTGACGATCCGGCCGTAGTCGGGGCTCTGCGCCGGGTCGTCGCCGTAGAGGTCGCGCACGGCGTCCCGGAGTGCGTCGGTGAGGCGCGGCACGACGGAGCGGTCGGCGAGGACGTAGTCGGGTGCGACGCAGGTCTGGCCGGCGTTCATGAACTTGCCCCAGGCGATGCGCCGCGCGGCGGCCGCGACGTCGACGGTGCCGTCGACGTAGACGGGCGACTTGCCGCCCAGCTCCAAGGTCACAGGCGTGAGGTGCTCGACGGCCGCCGCCGCCACGATCCGTCCGACCCGGCCGTTGCCGGTGTAGAAGATGTGGTCGAAGCGCTGCGCGAGCAGGTCGGTGGTCTCCTCCACCCCGCCCTCGACGACCGCGACCGCCCGGGCATCCAGGTACTGCGGGATGAAGCGGGCCATCGCCGCCGACGTGGCCGGGGCGAGTTCGCTGGGCTTGAGCACGACGGCGTTCCCCGCCGCGAGCGCGCCGACGAGCGGTGCGAGGAGCAGCTGGACCGGGTAGTTCCATGGTGCGATGACGAGCACCACCCCGACCGGCTCGAGGATCGTGGATGCGCGGGCCGGCATCAGCGCGCCGGGAACCGGAACGCGGCGCGGCCGCAGCCAGCGGCGCAGGTGCTTCAGCGTGTGGTCGATCTCGCCCACGACGAACCCGAGTTCGGCGATCTGCGACTCGGTGGGGTTCTTGGCGAGGTCGGCGAGCAGCGCATCCTCGAAGTCGGCGGCCCGCTCGGTGAGCATCCTCCGCAGAGCCTTCAGCTGCGCCAGGCGCCAGGCCAGCGGCTTCGTGGTGCCGCGATCGAACGCGGAGCGGAGGGCGTCGACGGTACGGGCATGCGTCATGCGCCCATCCTACGAACGACCGCTGCGGTCAGCGCGCGGGGCGGTACGCCAGATCGAAGATGGCGTGGCCGAGGCGCTCGCCCCGGCGCTCGAACTTGGTGACGGGGCGGTCGTCGGGGCGGGGGACGAAGTGCGCGTCGCCGGCCACGTTCGTGAGCCCCGGCTCCGCATCCAGCACCTCGATCATGTGCTCGGCGTAGGGCTCCCAGTCGGTAGCGAGCCGCAGCACGCCGTCGTCCGCGAGCGCTGCGGCGAGCAGCCGGCCGACCTCCGGCTGGATGAGCCGCCGGCGGTGATGCCGGGCCTTCGGCCACGGGTCCGGGAAGAAGACGAGGATCTCGTCCACCGAGCGCTCAGCCAGTCCCCGCTCGAAGACCTCGACGGCGTCGTGGCGGATGATCCGGATGTTGTGGAGCCCGCGATCCCGCATCCCGCCCAGCACCCGGCCGATGCCGGCGCCGTGCACCTCGATCCCGAGGAAGTCGCGGTCGGGGTGACGCTCGGCGAGCGTGAGCAGATTCTCGCCGTTGCCGAAGCCGATCTCGACGACCCGCGGAGCTGTCCGCCCGAAGGCGGCGTCGAGGTCGAGCGGCGAGCCGTCGAAGTCGATGCCGAAAGTGGGCCACAGCTCGTCGATCGCGCGGGACTGTGCCTCGGTCTTGCGCCCGCGGACGACGAAACTGCGGGGCCGGACGAGCGGGGATGGTTCCATCCCTCTATTGTCGCAGCGCGGTGGAGATCAGTTGAATGCGAACGGCAGCGCGGCGAACCCGATCCCGATGCCGACCAGCGTGAGCAGCGCGACGAACGCGATGCCGACGAGCATCACCGCGTTCAGGACGATGCCCCACACGGCGTAGGTCTTGCCGAGCGGCTCCTGCTTGAGCGCCAGGATGCCGACGACGAGGCCGGCGACGGGTGCGACGAGGGTCCACCCGAACACGATCGAGGCGATGCCCAGCGCGAGGCTGGTGATGCTGAGCGTGCGGACGGGTGCGACGGTGGAGTAGGACGTTTCAGTGGTGGTGGTCATGGATCCAGTCAAGCGGCACGCGCCATCGCCCGGTATCCGGATAACCCCCGATTCGACCCTGAGGCCCACCCACCACTCAAGGATTCGTGCCGAATGTGCGCTATTCGTCACGAATAGCGCACATTCGGCACGAATCGCGAAGAGGGGAGGGGGCTCAGACCTGCCCGAGCAGCCCCTCGATCGGACCACGGGCGAAGTAGATCAGGAAGCCGGCCGCGACGATCCACAGCAGCGGGCTGATCTGCCGACCCTTGCCGGCGAGCGAGCGGATGAGCACCCAGCTGATGAAGCCGACGCCGATCCCGTTGGCGATCGAGTAGGTGAGCGGCATGACGATGATCGTCAGGAACACCGGCAGCACCACCGAGAACTCGCTGAAGTCGATGTGACGGATCTGCACCACCATCAGCGCACCGACGATGACGAGCGCGGCCGCGGCGACCTCGAGCGGGACCACCTGGGTGAGCGGCGTGAAGAACATCGCCAGCAGGAACAGCGCGCCGGTGACGACGCTCGCGAAGCCGGTCTTGGCGCCCTCCCCGATGCCGGAGGCCGACTCGACGAACACCGTATTGGACGACGCCGAGGTGCCACCGCCGACGATGGCGCCGACACCCTCGACGATCAGGGCCGACTGGAGGCGCGGGAACGTGCCGTCCTCGTTCGACAGTCCCGCGCTGCGCGCCAGACCGGTCATCGAGCCCATGGCGTCGAAGAAGTTGGTGAAGACGAGGGTGAAGATGAGCATCGTCGCCGCGAGGGCGCCGATGCGTCCGAAGGCGCCGAACAGGTCGACGTTGCCGACCAGGCTGAGGTCGGGCAGCGACACGAGCGAGGTGGGCAGCTGCGGGACCGTGAGGTTCCAGCCCGCCGGGTTCTTCCCCATCGACGGGCCGACGTGCCAGATGGCCTCTCCGATGATCGCGACGACGGTGGCCGCGACGATGCCGATGAGCAGCGCGCCCTTCACCTTGCGAGCCATCAGCACGCCCATGATGATCAGCGCGACCAGGAAGGTGATCGTCGGGAGCGTTGCGATGGAGCCGGCCTCACCGAGCTGCACGGGCGGCGACGAGAGGGTAGTCGTACGGACAAAACCGCTGTCCACGAATCCGATGAACGCGATGAACAGACCGATGCCGACGGTGATCGCCGTCTTCAGCGGCGCCGGGACGGCGTTGAAGATCAGCTTCCGGAGCCCGGTCGCCGACAGCAGCACGATGATGATGCCGTTGATGACGACGAGACCCATCGCCTCCTGCCAGGTCAGCACCTTGACCACGTTGACGGCGAGGAACGAGTTGATCCCGAGGCCGGCCGCGAACGCGAAGGGCAGCCGAGCGACGAGTCCGAACAGCACGGTCATCACGCCGGCGCTGAGGGCGGTCACCGCGGCGACCTGCGAGGTGCCGAGCGTGTGACCCACGACGTCCTTGGTCCCGCCGAGGATGAGCGGGTTCAGGATGACGATGTACGCCATGGTGACGAACGTCAGGACGCCGCCGCGCACCTCCGTCCCCCACGTCGTGCCACGGGCGCTGATCTCGAAGAAGCGGTCGAGGCGCCCTTTGGAGGTGGGGGGCGCGCTGGTCGAAGCGGAAATGGTGACTCCCGTAAGATCGGTGGGCGGTGGACGGCGAAGACTCAGGTCCGTCGAGTAATGCGCGAATGCGCAGCACCAAGTTTATTCCGACTCGAGACCTCCGAAGGACACGAATGGCTCTGCCCTGGACGCTGCACGGCGATGGAAAAAAGGTCGGCGCTCACGAGATCGTGCTGCCCGGCGAACGGCTGACCTGGCCGCGCACCATCGGGCTCGGCGCCCAGCACGTCGTGGCGATGTTCGGCGCGACGTTCCTCGTCCCACTGCTGACCGGCTTCCCGCCGGCGACGACGCTGCTGTTCTCGGGCGTCGGCACGCTGCTGTTCCTCGTCATCACCGGCAACCGGCTGCCGAGCTACCTCGGTTCGTCGTTCGCCTTCATCGTCCCGATCGTCGCCGCGACGAAGGCGAACGGGATGCCGTCCGCTCTGTTCGGCATCGTGGTCACCGGCATCCTCCTCGCCGTCGTCGGGCTCATCGTCGTCGCGACCGGGACCCGCTGGATCGACGGCCTGATGCCCCCGATCGTCGCCGGCGCCATCGTCGCCTTGATCGGCTTCAACCTGGCCCCGGCGGCCGGCGCGAACTTCGCCAAGGCCCCGGTCACGGCACTCGTGACGCTCGCCGCCGTCATCCTGTGCACGGTGTTCTTCCGCGGGATGCTCGGGAGGCTGTCCATCTTCCTCGGCGTCGCCGTCGGCTACGTCTTCGCCGTGATCGTCGGCCAGGTGGACTTCAGCGGTGTCGCCAAGGCGGCGTGGATCGGCCTGCCGCAGTTCACCCTGCCCGCCAACCCGTTCACGTCCCCCGCCTCGACCTGGGGCATCCTGCCGGCGTTCCTTCCCGTCGTCCTGGTGCTCATCGCCGAGAACGTCGGCCACATCCGCGGCGTCGCGCAGCTCACCGACCCGTCGGTGAACCGCCTCACCGGGCGTGCGCTCTTCGCCGACGGGCTCGCGACCACGATCGCCGGCTTCTTCGGCGGGTCCGGGACGACGACGTACGGCGAGAACATCGGCGTGATGGCTGCGACGCGCGTCTACTCGACCGCCGCCTACTGGGTGGCCGGCATCGTCGCCATCCTGCTCGGCCTCTCGCCCAAGGTCGGCGCCGTCATCAACACGATCCCGGCGGGCGTGCTCGGCGGTGTGACGACGGCGCTGTACGGCCTCATCGGGATCATCGGCGTCAAGATCTGGCTCGACAACAAGGTCGACTTCTCCAAGCCGACGAACCAGTTCACGGCCGCGACCGCGCTGATCATCGGCATCGGAGACTTCACGCTGAACCTCGGGCAGCTGACGTTCAACGGGATCGCCCTGGGCGCGATCGCCGCGATCGTGGTCTACCACGTGATGAACGCGATCTCGCGGGTGCGCGGCACCGCCTGAGCCCCGACGATTTGCGCCAAATCTCGGGTAAACGCGCCGCATTACGATGAATTGGCGCAAATCTGCGCGGTGCCGACGCAGCGCCAGTGGCTACTGGTGGAAGTACGGGATGATCAGGTACAGGCCGTAGAGGACCGCCAGTCCGCAGGCGGTGAAGCACGCATAGGCGCCGGTCAGGGCGAGGCGCTTCTGTGCCGCGGTCAGCGGGCTCTTGCGCTGCGCCTTCTCGGCCTTGCGCTGCAGCTTCGCCGCCCTCTCGGGCGTGAGGACGGTGATCGCATCCGTGAACTCCACCGGCTCGACGAACAGCGCGCGCCCGGCGACGGCCAGGAGCCGCGTGCCCAGGGCGTAGAACGCCACGACGAAGCAGGCGCCCAGCAGCGAGGTGGCGAAGACCAGCACGAAGGCTGCCCAGTCGATCATGCGGACTCCTTCCGGGGCCGGTCGCGCCGCAGCGGCTTGACCTTGGCGATCTTGACCGCCTTGCCGGAGGCGGCGACCTCGCTCTTGCCCTGCAGCGGCACGGGGCGGACTGCGTTCTCGCTGCTGACGCGGTTGCGGCGGGCGCGCCAGAAGATGTAGGTCACGACGGCCGCGCCGATGACCGTGTCGATGAGGACCCCGACGGGGCCGATGTCGGCGATCAGGGCGGCGACGGCGCCGACGATCGCGGCCGACGGGAGGGTCAGCAGCCAGCCGACGGCGATGCGGCCCGCGGTTCCCCAGCGGACGGATGCGCCGCGACGGCCCAGCCCCGACCCGATGACCGAGCCGGAGGCCACCTGCGTCGTCGACAGGGCGAAGCCGAGGTGGCTGGAGGCGAGGATGGTGGCGGCGGTGCTGGTCTCCGCCGCGAAGCCCTGCGCCGGCTTCACCTCGGTCAGGCCGCGCCCGAGGGTGCGGATGATCCGCCAGCCGCCCGAATACGTGCCGAGGGCGATGGCGAGCGCGCAGGCGATGACCACCCAGATCTCCGGACCGGAGCCGAGCGGCTGCAGGCCCGCCGAGATGAGGGTGAGCGTGATGACGCCCATGGTCTTCTGGGCGTCGTTGGTGCCGTGGGAGAGGGCGACCAGCGAGGAGGAGAAGATCTGGCCGTAGCGGAAACCGCCGCGGCCGTCGGGCCGCCCGTCATAGCGGCGGGTGATCCAGTAGGCCAGTTTCGTGGCGCTCCAGGCGACCAGCCCGGCAGTGAACGGCGCGATGACCGCGGGCAGGATCACCTTGTCGAGCACCACCAGGAAGTCGACGGATTGGATGCCCGCGCCGACGATGGCCGCACCGATCAGTCCGCCGAACAGCGCATGACTCGACGACGACGGCAGTCCGAACAGCCAGGTCACCATGTTCCAGACGATCGCGCCTACGAGCCCGGCGAAGATGAGCACCGGCGTGATCTGGACCCCGCCGTCCCCTTCCTTGATAATGCCGCCGGAGATGGTCTTCGCCACCTCGGTGGACAGGAAGGCACCGACCAGGTTGAGCACCGCGGCGAGCGCCACGGCCACTTTCGGCCGCATCGCGCCGGTCGCGATCGGCGTCGCCATCGCGTTCGCGGTGTCGTGGAAGCCGTTCGTGAAGTCGAAGAAGAGCGCCAGCAGAATGACCAGCACGACGATGAGGGGGAGGTCCACCGTTTACTTTCTCGTGTCGTCGGATGCGTCCCTCCCGACCGAATACTTCATCGGGGGTTCACGCAAGGGACCTGGCGCTGTTCAGACACCGTGACGATACTCACACGCCACGGTGCGTCGGTCAAACCGATCGGATCACGCCTCGCCCAGCATGCCGACCGCCGTGACCCGGATGACCGCGACCCCCTCGCGCGCCGAGTCCTCCAGCAGCACGTCGGCGGTGATCCCCCAGTCGTGGTCGCCCTCCGGGTCGGCGATGATCTGGCGCACGCGCCAGACGCCCTCCGCCCCCTCCGGCTTCTCGTCGACCAGGATCATGGATGCGGAACGAGCGGAGGCGTCGGTCAGGATCTCGTCGTGCTCCGCGTAGTAGTCCTCCAGCGCCGCATCCCACTGCGCCGCGGTGAGCGAGGGAGAGACGCCGCCGGCCAGTGTCGCCGCCTCTGCCTCCAAGGCCCCGAGCTCGTCCACCCGGTCGAGCGCCGCCAGCTGCACACGGCGGAACAGCTCGTTGCGCACCAGCACGAAGAAGGCCCGGCGGTTGGTGGTGACGTTGCGCGGGGCGGGCGGCGCCAGCTCCCCCGACTCGGCCGCGTGCTTGGCGGCGTCGGGATGGACCAGCTCCTCCCACTCGTCGAGGAGGCTGGAGTCGACCTGGCGGACCAGCTCCCCCAGCCACTCGATGATGTCGCGGAGGTCTTCGGTGCGCGCTTCGAGGGGAACGGTCTGGTTGAGCGCGCGGTATGCGTCGGAGAGGTAGCGGAGCACGACGCCTTCTGACCGCGCGAGCCGGTAGAAGGCGACGAACTCGCCGAAGGTCATGGCCCGCTCGTACAGGTCGCGCACGACCGACTTGGGGCGCAGTTCGAAGTCCGCGACCCACGGCTGGCTGGAGGCGTAGGTGGCGAAGGCCTCGTGCAGCAGCAGGTCGTGGGGCTTGGGATGCGTCACCTCTTCGAGCGCCTCCATCCGCTCCTCGTACTCGATCCCTTCCGCCTTCATCGCGGCGACGGCCTCGCCGCGCGCCTGGAACTGCTGCGAGGAGAGCACCGGGCGCGGGTCGTCGAGGGTCGCCTCGACGACGGACACGATGTCGAGGGCGTAGACGGGCGACTCGATGTCGAACAGCTCGAAGGCGGCGAGCGCGAACGGGGACAGCGGCTGATTGAGCGCGAAGTTCGGCTGCAGATCGACGGTGAGCCGGACCTCCACATCGTCGCCGGTGCGCACGGCCTCCACCACGCCCGCGGTGAGGAGCGACCGGTACAGTTCGATCGCGCGCCGGGCGAGCGCCAGCTGCCGCTTCCAGGGCTCGTGGTTGTCGAAGACGAGGGCGCGGACGTGCCCGTACACGTCTCCCCCGCGCCCGATCACGTTGATGAGCATGGCGCTGGTGATCTGCATGGAGGAGGTCAGGGTCTCCGGCTCCGCCTCGATCAGCTTGCGGAACGACGGCTCGCCCCACGACACGAACCCCTCCGGGGCCTTCTTGCGCACGATCTTGCGCCGCTTCTTCGGGTCGTCGCCGGCCTTCTCGATCGCCTTCAGATTCTCGGACTCGTGCTCGGGCGCCTGCGCCACCACCGTTCCGGCGGTGTCGTAGCCCGCCCGGCCTGCGCGGCCGGCGATCTGGTGGAACTCGCGCGCGTTCAGCTGCCGCATCCGCGTGCCGTCGAACTTGGTGAGCGCGGTGAGCAGCACCGTGCGGATGGGGACGTTGATGCCGACACCCAGCGTGTCCGTGCCGCAGATGACGCGCAGCATCCCCCGCTGCGCCAGCTGCTCGACCAGGCGCCGGTACTTGGGCAGCATCCCCGCGTGGTGCACGCCGATCCCCTGCCGGAGGAGGCGCGAGAGCGTCTTGCCGAACGCGGTGGTGAACCGGAAGTCGCCGATCAGCTCGGCGATCGCATCCCGCTGCTCCCGGCTGGCGATCTTGGCGCTGGACAGCGACTGCGCGCGCTCCAGCGCCGCCAGCTGCGAGAAGTGGACGACGTAGACGGGGGCCTGCCCCGTGCTGAGCAGGTCCTCGATCGTCTCGTGCACCGGCGTGAGCTCGTAGTAGTAGTGCAGCGGCACCGGCCGCTCGACGCCCGTCACCGTGGCAGTCGGCCTGCCGGTGCGCCGCTCGAGGTCGTCGGCGAGCGCCGTCACGTCGCCGAGCGTCGCCGACATGAGCACGAACTGCGTGTGCGGCAGCGTCAGCAGCGGGACCTGCCACGCCCAGCCCCGGTCCGGGTCGGAGTAGAAGTGGAACTCGTCCATGACGACCTGCCCGACCGGCGTCTCGTCGCCGTGCCGCAGAGCCACGTTGGCGAGGATCTCCGCCGTCGCGCAGACGATCGGCGCGTCGGCGTTCACGGCGGAGTCGCCGGTCGTCATGCCGACGTTCTCGGCCCCGAAGATGTCGACCAGCGCGAAGAACTTCTCCGACACGAGCGCTTTGATCGGGGCGGTGTAGTACGTGCGTTCCCCGCGGGCGAGCGCCGCGAAGTGCGCTCCGACGGCCACCAGGGACTTGCCGGTGCCTGTGGGAGTGCTCAGGATCAGGTTCGACCCGCCGACGACCTCGATGACCGATTCGTCCTGCGCCGGGTAGAGCCGGATGCCGCCCGCCTCCACCCAGGCGACGAAGGTGTCGTACACGTCGTCCTCGCTGACGGAGCCGGGGCCGGACCATCCGGGGATGTCCTCGAGGCGGAGGCGTCGGTCGGTGGACGCGGTGGTGTCGGACATGATGCGTCCAGCCTCCCACGTCCCGGCGTCGTCTCGCGGCGTCCGCTATTGGCGCGCGCACAGGCGGCGGCCCTAGGTTTGCGGCATGTCGGACTTCTGGCGGCCGGTCGGGGCCGGCGTCGCGAGCGTCGTCGCGGGCGTCGGCGCCGCCGAACTGGTGAGCGCCTTCCTCGTGCAGAACGGCAGCCCTGTCCTCACCGTCGGCTCGCTGCTGATCGACCTGGCGCCCCCGTGGCTGAAGGAGGCCGTGATCGGCCTGTTCGGGACGGGCGACAAGGCGTTCCTCATCGTCTCGCTCGCGGTCGTGGTGCTCGTCGGCGCCGGTCTCGCCGGGTGGCTGGAGCGGGTGCGGCCGCCGTTCGGTCGCATCCTGATCGGGATCGGCGGCGCTGTCGGCGTGCTGGCGGCGCTCACGCGGGCGGGCAACGGGATCGTGGATGCGATTCCCTCCGCCCTGGCCGCTCTGGTGGCCGTCCTGCTGCTCGGCTGGCTGATCGGGATGCTGCGCGACACCGAGCCGACGCGGGCCGCTCCGCGCGGACGGGTGAGCCGGCGCCGCTTCGTCGGCTCGACCGCGGCCACGGCGGCGGGCGGCGCGCTCGCGCTCCTCATCGGTCAGATGGTCGCGGGCGGCTTCCGCGCCGCCACGGCCGCGCGGGCGGCCGTCAAGCTCCCGGCGCCGCAGACCACGGCTCCCCCGATCCCGCCGGGCGCCTCCTTCGACGTTCCCGGGCTCTCGCCGATCGTCACGCCGAACGCCGACTTCTACCGCATCGACACCGCGCTGCAGATCCCCGGCATCGAGCCCAACGACTGGAAGCTGCACATCTTCGGGATGGTGGAGAACGAGGTGGAACTGACCTTCGCCCAACTCCTGGACCTCCCGCTCGAGGAGTCGACGACGACGCTCACCTGCGTCTCCAACGAGGTCGGCGGCGACCTGATCGGCAACGCGACCTGGCTCGGCTACCCGATCCGTCACCTGCTGGCTCGCGCGAAGCCGTCGGCCGACGCCGACATGGTGTTCTCCACGAGCCAGGACGGCTGGACCGCGAGCACGCCCATCGAGACACTCACCGACGAGCGCAACGCCATCCTCGCGGTCGGGATGAACGGGCAGCCGCTGCCCCTGGAGCACGGCTACCCGGTGCGGATGGTCGTCCCCGGGCTCTACGGCTACGTGTCCGCCACCAAGTGGGTGGTGTCGCTGGAGGTCACCCGGTTCGACAAGCACACGGCGTACTGGACCTCGCGCGGCTGGTCGGACCACGGACCGGTGAAACTGTCGTCCCGCATCGACGTGCCCGCGGCCGGACGGCAGGTGAAGGCGGGCACGGTCGCCGTGGCCGGGGTCGCCTGGTCGCAGCACGTCGGAGTGAAGGCGGTGCAGGTCCGGGTCGACGACGGGCCCTGGCAGGATGCGACGCTCGCCGACGCGATCTCGGCGGACACCTGGCGGCAGTGGAAGTTCGCCTGGGACGCGACGCCCGGCTCCCACACCCTGCGGGTGCGGGCCACCGACGCGAACGGGAAGGTGCAGACCTCCGCCGAGCGCGACGTGGTGCCCGACGGAGCGACCGGGCTGCACACGGTCCAGGTGACGGTGGTGTGACCGTGGCCGCGCGTGTGATTGGCTGAGGGCATGGCCCTTCCGCCGCTGGTCGAACCCGGTCCCGCCCTCACCCCGGAGCGCACGGCGCGCTACGCCCGCACGACACAGCTGCCCGGCTTCGGGCCGGTCGCACAGCGCCGCCTTCAGGCCGCACGGGTGCTCGTGGTCGGCGCCGGCGGCCTCGGGTCGGCCGTGCTCCCGCTGCTCGCCTCGGCCGGCTTCGGGACGATCGGGATCGTCGACGACGACCGCGTCGAGCCCAGCAACCTGCCGCGGCAGGCCATCCACACGCCATCCGCCATCGGACGGCCGAAGGTCGAGTCCGCCGCCGCCGCGGTGCGCGCCCTCGACGATGCGACCGACGTGCGCCTCTTCGCCGAGCGGCTCACGGCGGAGAACGCGCGGCACATCCTCTCGGGGTTCGATCTGGTGCTGGACGGCAGCGACAACTTCCCGACCCGCTACCTGGTGGACGACGCTGCCACGCTCGGCGGCATCCCGGTCGTCTGGGGCGCGGTGCACCAGACCGGCGGCCAGGTCGGGCTCAGCTGGGCCGCCCAGGGGCCGACCTACCGCGACCTGTTCCCGGTGCCACCGGCGCCGGGCAGTGTCGCCAGCTGCGCGGAGGCCGGCGCGCTCCCGTCGGTGTGCGGGGTGATCGGCGGACTGATGGTGAGCGAGGCGATCAAGCTCGTCACGGGGACGGGTGATCCGCTCCTCGGCCGGGTGACCATCCACGACGCGCTGCGGGGGACCTTCCGCGAGCTCGTCTACGAGCGCGACCCGCAGGCCGCACCGGTCACCCAGCTGATCGACTACGACCTCTTCTGCGGCGTCAGCGACACCATGTCGCCCGCCGAGCTGAACGCGCGCCTTGCAGCCGGCGAACCGCACACCCTCCTCGACGTCCGCGAGACCTGGGAGGCCGACATCGTGGAGCTGCCCGGCTCGCTCCTCGTGCCGCTCGGGGTCGTTCAGCGCGACCCGGCCGGGGTCGCCGAGCGGCTGCCCGGCGACCCGCTGGTGATCATCTGCCACCACGGCATCCGGGCGGAGACCGCACGGCAGCTGCTCGCCGACGTCGGCGCACCGGGAGTGGTGCTCGCCGGCGGACTCGACGCGTGGGCACGCGACGTCGACCCTGCCCTGCCCCGGTACTGACCGCGCGGCACTGACCGCGCGGCATCCTTCGCGGGATACTGAACCCATGACACCGGACCCGTCCGCACAGCCGCGCAGCGTCGAAGACCATGCGGACGCCATCGCGCGGATGCTCGAACCGCTCTCCGACGAGCCCACCGAGGAGACGGTCCCGCTCGATGCGGCCCTCGGCCGCGTGACCGCCGAGGAGGTGCGCTCCGAGGTCGACCTGCCGCTCTTCCGCAACTCCCAGATGGACGGGTACGCGGTGCGGGCGGCGGACATCCGCTCCGTCCCGGTCGCGCTCGAGGTCTCCGGCGACATCCCGGCCGGCCACGCCACCCCGGTCACGCTCATCGCCGGCACCGCGCTGCGGATCATGACGGGCGCACCGGTGCCGACGGGTGCGGACGCGATCGTCCCGATCGAGGACACGGAGCTCGTGCTCGGCCGCGACGACGATCTGAACGGCGCAGTGGTCGAGATCCGCCGGTCGCGGACCGCCGGGGAGTACGTGCGGGAGCGCGGCAGCGACGTCCATCGAGGCGAAGTGCTGGTGCCCGCGGGCGTCCGGCTCGGACCCCGGCACCTGGCGGCTCTCGCGGCCGCCGGGGTCGAGACCGTGCGCGTGCGTGCGCGGCTGCGGGTCGGGATCCTGACCACCGGCACCGAGCTGATCTCCAGCGGCGACCCCGCGTTCGGGCAGGTCTACGACGCGAACGGCATCGCTTTGGCCGCGCTGGTCGAGGAAGCCGGCGCGACCGTGTCCGTCCGTGCGAGCAGCGACGACGACCCGGCGGCGTTCGAGCGCATCCTCGAGGACGCCCTCCAGCAGAGCGACCTCGTCATCACCTCCGGCGGCATCTCGAAGGGCGCCTACGAGGTCGTCCGGGAGGTGCTGCTGCCGCGCGGCGCGGACGTCACCACCGTCGCCATGCAGCCGGGCGGCCCGCAGGCGACGGCCGTGGTCGGGGGCGTCCCGGTGATCGCGTTCCCGGGCAATCCGGTGAGCACGCAGGTGTCGTTCGTGGTGTTCCTGCGCGACCCCCTCCGCGCGGCCGCCGGGCTGCCGCCGGTGGAGCAGCAGTCCGCGACCCTGACGGACGGCCTGCGCTCGGTGCCCGGGCGTCGGCAGTTCCACCGCGGACGTCTCGACGGCGCCGGCGGCGTCGCTCCGGTGTCGGGACCGTCGTCGCACCTGGTGGCCGGGATGGCCCGGGCCGACGTGCTCATCGACGTCCCGGCCGAGTCGGAGTCGGTCGAACCCGGCGCGTCCGTGACAGTCTGGACGCTATGACCCAGCTCACCCACCTCGACGCCGACGGGCGCGCCCGCATGGTCGACGTCGGCGGCAAGCCGGAGACCGACCGCGAAGCGGTCGCGCGCGGCCGGTTCGTGACCACCCCGGACGTCGTGCGGCTCGTCGCCGCGGACGACCTGCCGAAGGCCGACGTGCTGGCGACCGCGCGCATCGCCGGCATCGGCGGTGCGAAGCGCACCAGTGAGCTCATCCCGCTGTGCCACCCGCTCCCCCTGAACAGCGTCCGCGTCGACTTCGAGCTGGATGCGGACGCCGGCACCATCGAGATCGAGGTCGTCGCGCGCACCCACGGGCGCACAGGCGTCGAGATGGAGGCGCTCACCGCCGTCGCGCTCGCGGGCCTGACCCTGCACGACATGGTGAAGGCGGTGGACCCGGCCGCGAGCCTGACCGACGTGCGGCTCGTCGCGAAGAGCGGCGGGAAGCGCGGGGACTGGCGCCGGGACGGCGAGGAAGTCGGCGGGACCGGATCCGAGGCCGAGGCCGCTGCGTCGGCGGCGCCTGCTGCCGGCGGCTCCCCCGCGATCGTGCTCGTCGCATCCACGCGCGCGGCCACGGGTGTCTACGAGGACACCACCGGCCCGGTGATCGCCGAGTGGCTGGCCGAGCGCCGGCTTCCTGCCGACGTGCGCGTGGTCGCAGACGCCGACGTGGATGCGGCCCTGCGGCAGGCGGTCGCGGAACGCCCGCGCGTGATCATCAGCACGGGCGGCACCGGCGTCTCGCCGACCGACCGGACGCCGGAGGCGACGGCCGCCGTGCTCGACCGCGAGCTGCCCGGCGTCGCCGAGGCGCTGCGGGTCCGCGGCGCGGAGTCGACTCCCCTGGCGGCCCTGAGCCGCGGCCTCGTCGGCGTGGCGGGCTCCACCCTGGTCGTGAACCTGCCCGGGTCGCGCGGCGGGGTGGCCGACGGGCTGACGGTGCTGGACGATCTGCTCCCGCACCTGCTCGACCAGCTGCGCGGAGGAGACCACTCATGAGCGACGTCCTCGCCACGATCAGCGTCGACCCGCTGGAGCCGTCGACCGTCGACGAGTTCGTCTGGCGCGCCGAGGCCGGCGCCGTCGTCTCGTTCCAGGGCATCGTCCGCGACCACGACGGCGGAAAAGGCGTCGTGTCGCTCGACTACCGGGCGCATCCCGACGCGGAAGACTTCCTGCTCGCGTGCTGCGAGGAGGTCTCCCGCACGACGGGACTGCGTGTCGCCGCCCAGCACCGCGTCGGCTCGCTCACCATCGGCGACCTCGCCCTGATCGCCGCGGTCGCGGCGCCGCACCGGGCCGAGGCGTTCGCCGCCTGCGCGGAGCTGGTCGAGATCATCAAGGCGCGCGTCCCGATCTGGAAGCGGCAGCACTTCACCGACGGCGCCTCCGAGTGGGTCGGACTGTAGCATCCTGACGCATTTGCGGGTCTAAGATCGGTTTCGTGCCGCAGATACGGATCAAAGACGCCGCGCTCTACCTCGGGGTGAGCGACGACACCCTCCGACGCTGGGTCGAGGGCGGGGTGCTGTCCAGCTCGCGCGACGAATCCGGGCGGACCGTCGTGGACGGGCTGGAGCTCGCGCAGCTGGCCAAGCAGAACGCCGTGCTCCCCGGCGATCCGTCGGGCGTCGCCGGCTCCGCGCGGAACCGCTTCGTGGGGCTGGTGACCGACATCATCACCGACAAGGTGATGGCGCAGGTCGAATTGCAGTGCGGCCCGCACCGCGTGGTGTCGCTCATCAGTAGTGAGGCGGTCCGCGACCTCGGGCTCGAACTCGGTTCGGTGGCGGTGGCCGTCGTCAAGGCGACCAACGTCATCGTGGAGGCGCCCAGCGCTCCGAGCGGGAAGGCCTGAGGATGCGTCGACGGCTCGCAGCATCCCTCGCGGTGGTGGCCGCGGCCGCGCTGGCACTGAGCGGCTGCAGCTCCGTCTCCACCGGAGCGGCGGCGACCCCGACCGCCCCAGCGCCCTCGACCACGGGCGTCACCGGCACGATCACCGTCTTCGCCGCCGCCTCCCTCACCACGACGTTCACCGAGCTGGGCTCCGAATTCGAGAAGGCGAACCCGGGAGCGAAGGTCGCCTTCTCGTTCGCCGGCTCCTCCGATCTCGTCTCCCAGCTGACGGCAGGTGCGCCGGCGGACGTGTTCGCCTCCGCCGACGAGGCCAACATGGCGAAGGCCGCGAGCGGCGGCGTGATCGACGGCAGCGCGACCGACTTCGCGACCAACGTGCTCGCGATCGCGGTGCCGCCCGGCAATCCGGCGAAGGTGAAGAGCTTCGCCGACCTGGCGTCCCCGTCCATCAAGACCGTGGTCTGCGCCCCGCAGGTTCCGTGCGGGGCGGCCACCGCGAAAGTGGAGAAGTCCGCCGGCGTCACCCTCAGCCCGGTGAGCCAGGAGTCGTCCGTCACCGACGTCCTCGGCAAGGTGAGCTCGGGAGAGGCGGACGCGGGCATCGTCTACGCCACGGACGTGAAGGGCGCCGGATCGAAGGTCGGGTCCGTCCCGTTCCCGGAGGCCGCGAAGACCCTCAACGTGTACCCGATCGCCACCGTCGCCCACGCGCCGAACGCCCCCGGAGCCCGGGCGTTCGTCGCATTCGTCACCGGTCCCGACGGACGGAAGGCCCTGGCCGCCGCCGGCTTCGGCGCGCCGTGAGCGGGCGCCGCACCGTGAGCGGGCGCCGCGTCCCGGCCCCTGCTCCGCGGACCGGCGTCCCGGGCTGGATCGTCGCCGTCGCCGTGGTCGGCGCCCTCTTCGTGCTGCTGCCGCTGATCGCGATGGCGCTCCGGGTGGACTGGCTGCACTTCATCCCGCTGATCACCTCCCCGTCCTCGGTGGATGCCCTGCTCCTCAGCCTGCGGACGTCGCTCATCGCGACGCTCGGCTGCCTGGTGCTCGGCGTCCCGATGGCGGTCGTGCTGGCGCGCGTGCCGTTCGCCGGGCAGCGGATCGTCCGCGCGGTCGTGCTGCTACCGCTCGTCCTGCCGCCGGTCGTCGGCGGCCTGGCGCTGCTCGCGCTGTACGGGAGGAGGGGCGTCCTCGGCGGGGCCCTGGATGTGGCCTTCTCGACCCCGGCCGTGATCATCGCGCAGACCTTCGTCGCGCTGCCGTTCCTGGTGCTCAGCCTGGAGGGAGCGCTGCGCTCGGCCGGAGAGCGGTACGAGGCGGTCGCCGCGACGCTGGGCGCGCGTCCCTCCACCGTGCTCTTCCGGGTGACGCTGCCGCTGGTGCTTCCCGCGATCGTGTCGGGCTGCATCCTGTCGTTCGCGCGGGCGCTCGGCGAGTTCGGCGCGACGCTCACCTTCGCGGGGAGCCTGCAGGGCGTGACCCGGACGCTGCCGCTGGAGATCTACCTCCAGCGCGAGACCGACCCGGATGCGGCGGTCGCACTCTCGCTGGTGCTCGTCGCGGTGGCCGTCGCCGTCGTCGCCGTCGCGCACGGCGCGGGCGAGGGGATGCGGCCGTGGCGCGCCTCCCGGCCGCGCGCGGACAGCACGACAGCACGGCTCCCCGAACGGACCGCCGCATGAGCCTGCAGTTGACCGCGACCTCCGCCGACCGCGACGTCGAGGCGCAGCTGTCGGTGGCCGACGGCGAGACACTCGCCCTCCTCGGACCGAACGGCGCCGGCAAATCGACGGTGCTCGGGATGCTCGCAGGGCTCATCCGTCCCGACAGCGGCCGGGCCACGCTCGGGCGCGAGGTGCTGTTCGACCTGCCGAACGCATGGCTCGCGCCCCATCGCCGCGGCGTCGCGCTCCTGGCTCAGGACGCGCTGCTGTTCCCGCACCTCAGCGTGCAGAGCAACGTCGCGTTCGGCCCGCGATCCTCGGGAACGCCGCGGGCCGAGGCCGCCGACCGGGCCGGCGAGTGGATGCGGCGCACCGGCACCACGGCGTTCGCCGACCGGCGGCCTGCCGAGCTCTCCGGCGGTCAGGCGCAGCGGGTCGCGATCGCCCGCGCCCTCGCCGCCGAGCCGAGCCTGCTGCTGCTGGACGAACCGCTGTCGGCCCTGGACGTGTCGGTCGCGGCCGAGGTCCGCGGGACGCTCGCAGACGTACTGCCCGGACGCACGACCGTGCTCGTGACGCACGACGCGCTCGACGCGTACCTGCTCGCCGACCGCGTCGCCGTCATGCACGACGGCCGGGTCGTCGAGGAGGGCCCGACGCGCGAGGTGCTGGAGCGCCCGCGGCACGCGTTCACCGCGGAGCTCTCCGGGCTCACGCTCCTCGCCGGCGTCCGGACCGCGGACGGCATCCGGACGGACGACGGGATGCACCTCCCGGGTGCCGCCGAGGACGGCCTCCCGGCGGGAGCCCGCGTGCGGGCGGCGGTGCGCCCGTCGGCGGTGCGCCTCCTGGCACCGGGGTCCGGTGGCGCGCACATCCCGGCCGCCGTCACCGCCCTCGAACCTCAGGCCGACCTGGTCCGCGTGCGGACCGACCGGCTCGACGCCCTCGTGCCGCCGGCCGTGCCGGCCGACCTGCGCCTGCGGGTGGGCGACCCGGTCGCGCTCGACGTCCCGTCCGACGCCGTCGCGATCTACCCGGCCTGACCCGGCCGCCGTCGCGATCCACCCGCCCTGACCCCGCCGAGTTGCGACATCTCGTCACCACTCGACGAGGATTCCGACATCGACTCACCACTCGACGGGAGCGGGAGCGGGAGCGGGAGCGGGCGCGGGAGCGCTCGCGCGCTCGCGCGCTCAGCCGCCGGCGAAGGGCGGAAGCACGTCCACGGTGCCCGACAGCTCGCGCGACGGGTCGCGCGACACGACGCCGCCGACGAGGAACGACCCCGACCGCACCACGCGCTCCATCGGCTCGCCGTAGCGGGCGACCAGCGCCGCCTGCAGCCCGCCGACGGTCGCATCCGCGACCTCGACGCGTTCCTCGGGCAGTCCAGCCGCCTCCTCCGCCGCCGCGAAGTACCGCACCAGCACCTCAGCCACCGATCGCCCCCATGCTGCGGACCGGGGGCGCGAAGCCGTCGCGGTCCATCCCGTGCCCGGACTGCTTGCCCCACATGGCCCCACGCCACCAGCGGGCGATCTCGGCGTCGTCCGCCCCACCGCGGAGCAGCCCGCGCAGGTCGGTCTCGTCGTCGCCGAAGAGGCACGAGCGCACCGTGCCCTCTGCGGTGATGCGGGTGCGGTCGCACGCCGAGCAGAACGAGCGCGTGACCGAGGCGATGATGCCGACGGTGGCGGGGAGGCCGTGCACCGTCCATCCCTCGACCAGCCACTCCTCGGCGGGCGCGTGCGGGTCGTCGCGGCCCGCCTCGACCAGGGTGAACCGCTCGCCGAGCACGGCCAGCAGTTCCTCCGCCGGGACCATGTTGTCGCGCATCCACGCTCGGTCGGCGTCGAGCGGCATCTGCTCGATGAACCGCAGCCGGCAGTTGTTCTCGAGCGCCCACTCCAGCAGGTCGGGTGCGTCGGCGAGGGTGTCGCGCATCATCACGGCGTTCAGCTTCAGCGGCGTCAGGCCGGCGGCATGGGCGGCGTGGATGCCGGCGAGCACTGCGGGAAGCCTGTCGCGCCGGGTCAGCCGCGCGAAGTGCTCCCGGTCGACAGTGTCGAGGGACACGTTCACCCGGGTGAGCCCGGCATCCACCAGCGAGCGGATGCGGTGATCCAGGCCGATGCCGTTGGTCGTGATCGACAGGTCGATACCGGGGGCCACGGCGGCCGAGCGCCCGATGATCTCCGCCAGGTCGGCGCGCATCAGCGGCTCGCCGCCGGTGAACCGCACCTCGCGCACTCCGAGGTCGCGGACGCCGATCCCGACCAGCCTCGCGATCTCGGCGGCGCTCAGGAGGTCGTCGCGCGGGATCGCGGGAAGCCCCTCGGCGGGCATGCAGTAGGTGCAGCGCAGCGAGCACTTCTCGGTCACCGACACCCGCAGGTCGCGGGCGACGCGCCCGAACCGGTCGATCAGCCCGGAATGCTCCGGGCGCCCCTCGAGGCTGGGAGCGGCACCGGCGGATGCGTCCGGACCCGGCTGCGCCCGCAGCGGGAGCCCCAGGTTGACGGCTGTCATGTCCTCACCCTAGACCGGGCGGGCCACAAGTCCGAGTCCGTCGTAGACCGGAGGAGCATCGCGGCCATATGCTGCCCCCATGGGAATCATCTCCTCCGGCTTCCTGGGTCGTCGCAGGACCGACGATCCGCGCCTTCCACCCGGTCAGTACCTGACCGAGGGCTTCCCGGTGCTGTCGGCCGGGCCCACCCCGCGGATCGCCAAGGACGACTGGGCCTTCACGATCACCACCGAGAAGGGCGACGTGCACCGCTGGAGCTGGGACGAGTTCCTGGCCCTCCCGCAGGAGGACGTGAGCACCGACATCCACTGCGTCACCAGCTGGTCGAAGCTCGGGACGTCGTGGCGCGGTGTCGCCCTGGACACCCTGTTCAAGGACATCGACACCTCGTTCGAGTACACGATGGCGCACAGCTACGGCGGCTACACCACGAACGTGCCGCTCGCGGACCTGCTCGACGGCAAGGCGTGGGTCGCCCACTCCTTCGACGGGAAAGACCTGGAACCCGAGCACGGCGGCCCCGCCCGCCTGCTGGTGCCGCACCTGTACTTCTGGAAGAGCGCGAAGTGGGTCAACGGGCTGCAGATGCTCCCGCAGGACCAGCCAGGCTTCTGGGAGCAGAACGGCTACAACATGTACGGGGATCCGTGGAAGGAACAGCGCTACTGGTGAGCAGCGTATGGCGAGTGGCCGACGTCGTCGACACGCGGATGGAGACCCCGACGGCCCGCACCATCCGGTTGCGCATCCCCGGCCTGCACGGCCACCTCGCAGGGCAGCACGTCGACATCCGCCTGACCGCGCCCGACGGCTACCAGGCGGTCCGGTCGTACTCGATCGCGTCCGGCGGCGGGCGCGGAGCACTCGAACCGCACGAGCTGCCCGCCGACGAGCTGGAGCTCACCGTCGAGGAACTCGTCGACGGCGAGGTCTCGCCGTACCTGGTCCGCGGCCTGATGGCCGGGGACCAGCTGGAGGTGCGCGGTCCGGTCGGCGGCTGGTTCATCTGGCGAGACGGCGACACCACTCCGGTCCAGCTCATCGCCGGAGGCTCGGGCGTCGTCCCGCTCATGTCGATGGCGCGGGCGCACGCGGCCGCCGGCAGCGCGGCGCCGTTCCGGATGCTGTACTCGCTCCGGACACCGGCCTCCGGCTACTACGGCGACGAGCTGACGACCCTTGCGGCCGACACCGCTGCGCCGCTGGAGGTCGACTACGTCTACACACGGCAGGCCCCCGCCGGCGCGAGCGCGCCTCCCGGACGGCTCACCGCCGAGGGCCTGATGCAGCGCGCACTCCCGGCCTCCGACTCCCCCACCTTCTTCATCTGCGGTTCGACACCTTTCGTCGAGGCCGTCTCCGGCTGGCTCGTCGACGCGGGCCACGACCCGGCGAGGATCCGCACCGAGCGCTACGGCGGCATCGGAGGAACGCCATGACCGATCAGGACTACCTCGACGGGAACGCCGCCGCCGGGATGCTGTCGGAGGTCTTCGCGGCCGACGTCACCACCGCGCTCGGATGCTGCGTGCACTGCGGCGACGAATCCGTCGTCGCGCGCGGCCGGGTCTACGTCGACGAGCACGGTCTGGTGCTCCGATGCTCGGTCTGCGGAGACGTGCTCGCGGTCGCCTCCGAGCACGCCGGACGGCTCTTCCTCGACCTCCGCGGCCTGGCCTGGCTGGAGTTCGCCGTCGAGTAGAGCATCCGCTCATCTCCCCCGCCGTAGAATTCTCCGGTGCCTCCCGAAACCGCGGCCCCGTCCGGCCTCGACCCCGACGACCTCGCCGCCACCCTCCGCGTCCTCGAGCAGCTCCACGAGCTCGACCGCGAGCATCCCCACTACCAGGCGGTCCGCCGGGCGACGGCCCACATGTTCAAGGCCCACAAGCAGGCCAGGCGTCGTGAGCTGCGGCAGGCGGTCCAGGATGCGGACCGTGCCGTCATCGCCGCGACCGCGACCGGTGCGCCCGACCGCATCGACGACGAGACCCGTGGCCGCGAACTGACCTCGAGCAGCACCGGCTCCCGCACCGCAGGGACCCTGCAGACCTCGCGGCCCTGCTACATCTGCAAGCAGCATTACACCGAGGTCGACTGGTTCTACCACCAGCTCTGCCCGTCGTGCGCGGCCTTCAGCCACGTCAAGCGCAACGCGAGCACCGACCTCACCGGCAAGCGCGCCCTGCTCACCGGCGGACGGGCGAAGATCGGCATGCACATCGCGCTGCGGCTGCTCCGCGACGGCGCCCACCTCACCATCACCACCCGCTTCCCCCGGGACGCGGTCCGGCGGTTCTCCCAGCTGCCCGACGCAGGTCGCTGGATCGACCGGTTGCGGGTCGTGGGCATCGACCTCCGCGACCCCGCCCAGGTGATCGCCCTCGCCGACTCGGTCGCCGAGCGCGGATCGCTCGACATCCTCATCAACAACGCCGCGCAGACGGTCCGCCGCTCGCCCGGGTCGTACTCGCTGCTCGCCGAGGCGGAGACGCAGCCGCTGCCCGACGGGCCGCTCCCGGAGCTGGAGACCTTCGGCCACACCGCCGACCCGCACCCGCTCGCGCTGGAGCGCTCGGTCGCCGCGCATCCACTGCTCTCGGCCGCCGACGTCCGCGGCACGATCGCCGAACTCGCCGGGGCTCCCGCGCTGACCGCCGACGACCTGGCGAGCGCCGCCATGGCGGCCGGCTCCTCGTCGCTGGCGAAGCACGCCGACGGGTCCGCGATCGACGCCGGCGGTCTCGTCCCCGATGTCGCGCACGTGAACAGCTGGACGCAGGCCATCGGCTCCATCGACGCGCTCGAACTGCTCGAGGTGCAGCTGTGCAACCAGACCGCGCCCTTCATTCTGATCGACCGGCTGCGCCCCTCCCTCGCCGCTGCCGGGCGCTCGTACATCGTCAACGTCTCCGCCATGGAGGGCGTGTTCGGCCGGCAGTACAAGGGCGCAGGGCACCCGCACACCAACATGTCCAAAGCGGCACTCAACATGCTGACGCGCACCAGCGCCGGCGAGCTCTTCGAGACCGACGGCATCCTGATGACGGCCGTGGACACCGGATGGATCACCGACGAGCGCCCGCACCACACCAAGGTGCGGCTGGCCGAGGAGGGCTTCCACGCCCCGCTCGACCTCGTCGACGGCGCCGCGCGCGTCTACGACCCGATCGTCCGCGGCGAGGCCGGGGAAGACCTTCACGGAGTGTTCCTGAAGGACTACCGTGCCTCGGCCTGGTGACCGCTACGCTGGCGACGAGGACGTGAGCGGAGGGTCCCCGATGTCGAGCAGTCCCGTCCCGGTACCGGGTCAGGCGAGGCCCACCCCCCGGGCGCAGAAGGGCGGACGTCTGCGGCACTGGCTGCTGACCGGCCTGCAGGACGAACGCGGCACCCAGCAGGGACCGCACGGCCGCAACCCCGAGCACACGCACACCTGGTGGCAGGTCATGTGCCTGACCGGTGTGGACTACTTCTCGACCCTCGGCTACCAGCCCGCCATCGCGGCGCTGGCCGCCGGCCTCGTGTCGCCGTTCGCGACGCTCGTGCTGGTGGCGCTGACCCTGCTCGGCGCGCTCCCGGTGTACCGGCGGGTCGCGCGCGAGAGCTTCAAGGGCTCCGGCTCCATCGCGATGCTGGAGCGGCTCCTCCCGTGGTGGGCGGGCAAGCTGCTGGTGCTCGTGCTGCTGGGGTTCGCGGCCACCGACTTCATGATCACGATCACGCTGTCGGCGGCGGATGCGTCGGCGCACGCGATCGAGAACCCGTACGCACCGGACTGGTTCCACGGCAACAACGTCCTGATCACCCTGTTCCTGCTGGCGCTCCTGGGCGCGGTGTTCCTCAAGGGGTTCAAGGAGGCCATCGGCATCGCGGTCGTCCTCGTGGCGGTCTACCTCGCGCTCAACGTCGTGGTCGTCACCACCTCGATCGTGGAGGTGTTCCAGCACCCGACCGCGGTCGACGACTGGTGGAGCGCCCTGTTCCGCCAGAACGGCAGCCCGCTCGTGGTCGTCGGCATCGCGCTGATCGTCTTCCCGCGCCTCGCGCTCGGCCTGTCCGGCTTCGAGACCGGCGTCGCCGTGATGCCGCAGATCAAGGGACGTCCCGACGACGACCCCGCGTACCCCAAGGGCCGCATCCGCGGCGCCGGCCGGCTGCTCACGACCGCCGCGATCATCATGAGCGTGTTCCTCATCACCTCGAGCTTCACGACCACGCTGCTCATCCCGCAGAAGGACTTCGAGCCCGGCGGACCGGCCAACGGCCGCGCGCTCGCCTACCTGGCCCACGAGTACCTCGGCAACGGGTTCGGCACCGTCTACGACATCAGCACCATCCTGATCCTCTGGTTCGCCGGGGCCTCGGCCATGGCGGGCCTGCTGAACCTGGTGCCGCGCTACCTTCCCCGCTACGGGATGGCGCCGCAGTGGGCGCGCGCCGTGCGTCCGCTGGTCCTGGTGTTCACGGCGATCGCGTTCCTGATCACCCTGGTCTTCGATGCCAGCGTGGATGCGCAGGGCGGCGCGTACGCGACCGGCGTGCTGGTACTCATCACGTCCGCATCCCTCGCGGTTACGCTGTCGGCCCGGCGCAAGCGGCAGCGCAAGCGCACCGTCGCGTTCGGCGTGATCACGGCGATCTTCGTCTACACGACGGTCGACAACATCATCGAACGGCCGGACGGTCTCCGGATCGCGACGCTGTTCATCCTGGCGATCCTGGTCGTGTCGATCGTGTCGCGCATCGGCCGCTCGTTCCAGCTGCGCGCCACCTCCGTGACCTTCGACGTCACCGCGCTCGACTTCATCCTCGAGGATGCCGAAGAGGGCGAGATCCGCATCATCTCGCACGAGCCCGACGTCGATACGACCATCGAGTACGCGCAGAAGAACAAGGACGAGCGCAAGTTCAGCCACATCCCGCAGCGCTCGCGCACCATCTTCCTCGAAGTGCTGCGGTCGGACTCCTCCGACTTCGAGGAGGACCTGCTGGTGCAGGGCGTCATCAAGCACGGCTACCGCGTGCTGCAGGTGCGGAGCGGCAACGTGCCCAACACGATCGCCGCTGTACTGATCGAGATCCGTGACATCACCGGCGTCGTGCCGACGATCTACTTCGAGTGGACCGAAGGCAACCCGATCTCGAACATGTTCCGCTACCTCATCACGGGCGTCGGCGAGGTCGCGCCGGTCACGCGCGAGGTGCTCCGCGAGGCCGAGCGCGACGTGAAGCGCCGCCCGGCCGTGCACGTGTCCTGACCCGCTGCACCTGGTTGACGCAACTCGCCGTGCGGGCGGGCGCCTGAACGGCGTGTTGCGTCAACCAGGTGGCCGCTTGCGGGACGATGAGCGAATGGATGCGCACGCGTGGTTCGAGACCACCGCCACGGGGTTCGAGTTCGCCGGGGTGGCCACGATGGCGGTGGGATTCGTCGTGTCGATCGGCCTCGCCCTGGTCGCGTGGCGTCGGCAGCGGAGCGGTCAGGCCGCGTTCCGGACACTCCGCGAGAGCTTCGGCGGCGTCATCCTGCTCGGGCTCGAGATCCTGGTCGCGGCCGACCTCGTGCGGACCGTGACGTCGGCGCCGTCGCTCACGGACGCGTTCGTCCTGGGGATCATCGTGCTCATCCGCACGATCCTGAGCTTCTCGCTGCAGACGGAGATCGACGGTGTCGCGCCGTGGCGCCGCGCCCTGCTGACGGGGCCGCAGGCGGTCACCCGGGCCGCACGCTCGGCGACGCGCGGCGGCGGGACCACCTCCGGCGGCACTGCCTCCGGCGGAGACACCCCCGACGGGACCGCCCAGCCGACCGGGCTCTAGCCCGCGCTACTCGGCGCGACGGGCCGCCCGCTCGGCGTCGCGCTGCTTCACGCGGGCGTTCTCGGCGCGCACGGCCGCCTGGGTGGCGCGCTCGTCGACCAGCCACTGCGGCGGGTCGGCCAGCAGCGCCTTGATCTCGGCGGTCGTCAGCGCCTCGGTGATCCCACCGCGGGCGAGACCGGAATTGGACACGCCGAGCTTGCGGGCGACCACGTCGCGCGGGTGCGGGCCCTCGGCGCGCAGGGTCTGCAGCCACTCCGGCGGCTCGGCGGTCAGCGCATCCAGCTCGGTACGGCTGATCTCGCGGTCGCGGAACTCGTCGGGCGCCGCCGGCAGGTAGATGCCGAGCTTCTTGGCCGCTGTGGCCGGTTTCATGGTCTGCGCCTTCATATGCTCCAGGCTACCGTTCGCTACCCTCGTCACGTGTCCTCCCGCTTCGCCATCGCCTTCCCCCTCGGTGTCACCGTCGGCAAGTGGACGCGCGCCTTCGAGCAGCGCTTCCCCCGCGTGGAGCTGGTGGTGCGGCCGAGCGACGAGCCGCTGGCGGCCCTCGCGGCGGGCGACGCGGACATGGTGTTCGCTCGCGACGCCGAGCCCGACGACGACCGCCACCTCATCCCGCTGTACACGGAGGACGTCGTGGTCGTCATGCACCACGAGCACCTGCTGACCCTGGAGGAGAAGCTGCACTTGGCCGACCTGGAGGGAGAGCCACGGGTCGCCGGGGAGCCGTCCGAGGCGTTCATGCGCAGTGTCGCCGAGGGCGACGGGATCGCGCTGCTGCCCGCGTCCGTCGCGAAGGCGCTGCGCCGCAAGGACGTCACGGCGATGCACCTCAAGGACGCCCCACAGAGCCGCATCGGCCTGACCTGGCCGCGCGAGGGGCAGCATCCCCTCGTCGACGACTTCATCGGCATCGTGCGCGGGCGCACCGCTCACAGCTCGCGCAATCCCGAGGTCGCCGCCCGCGAGGCGGCCGACGGCCGCAAGGCCGGCGACAAGCGCGAGTCCGCCGGTGGTCGCAAGGCGGCCGACAAGCGCACGCCGGCCGACGGCCGGAAGCGCACCCGCCGCCGCTGACGCCGCATCTGGTTGTCACGACACGCCGTCACGCGACGGCCCGAGACGGCGTGTCGCGACCACTAGGTGCAGCAGGGCACGGGCGGCGGCAGCGCAGAATGGGGGGATGACCTCCAGCGCCGGCCGGGATGCCCAGTCCGACATCTACCGCGACGGGGTGGCAGGCCGCCGGCCGCGCATCCCGGTCGGCTACCGGCAGCTGGAACGGGCGGCCGAGCGGCGTCTGAGCAGGGCGGCCTTCGCGTACATCGCCGGGTCCGCCGGGCTGGAGCGCACGGCGGACGCCAACCTCGACGCGTTCCGGCGGCACCGCATCGTCCCGCGGGTGCTGCGCGACGTGTCCGCCCGCGACCTGTCCGTCGAACTGTTCGGCATGCGGCGGCCCACCCCGCTGCTGCTGGCGCCGATCGGCGTGCTGGAGCTGGCCCGCCGCGGAGCGATGCGGCCGCGGCCCGTGCTGCGGCTGCCCTCGGTGTCCCCGCCGTCCTGTCGAACCAGGCGTCGCAGCCGATGGAGGAGGTCGCCGCCGCGATGGATGCGGCCGCGCCCGGCGCATCCCGCTGGTTCCAGCTGTACTGGAGCTCGTCCCGCGACCTCGTGGCGAGCCTCGTCGCGCGGGCGGAGCGGTCGGGCTGCGAGGCGATCGTGGTGACCCTCGACACGCACGTGCTCGGCTGGCGCCCGCGCGACCTCGACCTCGGCTACCTGCCGTTCAGCCGCGGGCTGGGCATCGCGCAGTACACGAGCGACCCCATGTTCCAGCAGCTGGTCCGCGAACGCGCGGCACGCCGGGCAGTCGGGTCGAGCGGTCCCCGCACGCCGCCGACGCCCGCTGCCCTCGCGTCCTTCGCCAGCATCCTGCGCCACCACCCCGGCGCGCTGCGCGACAACCTGCGGTCGGGCGAGCCACTCGCGGCGGTCGAAACCTTCCTCGACGTGTTCGCCGACCCGTCGCTGACCTGGGACGACCTCGCCTTCCTCCGCGAGCGGACGCGCCTGCCGATCGTCCTGAAAGGCGTCCTGCACCCCGACGACGCCCGCCGTGCGCAGGACGCCGGGATGGACGCGGTGCAGGTCTCCAACCACGGCGGCCGCCAGCTCGACGGCGAGGTCGCCGCACTCGACGCCCTGCCGGGTGTCGTCGACGCCGTCGACGGCCGCGTGCCGGTGATCTTCGACAGCGGCGTCCGCGGCGGGTCGGATGCGGTGGTCGCGCTGGCGCTGGGCGCGCGGGCCGTCGCGATCGGCCGGCCTTACGCCTACGCCCTCGCGGTGGGCGGCGAGGACGGCGTGAGGGAACTCCTGCGCAACACCATCGCCGAACTCGACATCACGCTCGGACTCGCCGGCGTGCGCAGTGTCGGCGAACTGGATGCGCGCGTCCTGAGCACCCGCTCCGCCACCGCCGCGATCACTGCCGCAGCCCCCGGCCCGGCGCTCTAGGAGACCGCGGCGCCGATCAGCGAGAGCAGCGCCTGCGCGTACGCCGACGCCGCGTCCTCGTGCTCGAAGAACCGCTCCTGGTCCTCGATGATCACGGTGACCCGATACCCGTCCGGCGTGCGGGCCAGGTGGCGGAACGTTCCCCGCAGGAGCTCCCGCAGCTGGTCCTCGCGCGGGATCCACAGGGCGTCCTCGACGGCGAGCGAGTCGAGCGCCCACTCGGTCGTGCCGTTGAAACCGAGGATCGTCCCGGTGTCGAAGTGGTGCGGCTCGATCGTCATGTCGCTGACCGTGAACCGCTCGCCCTCCATCCCGGGCCGGTCGATGGCGAAGGTGTCCCCTGACGCCGGCTGCCAGCGCAGCCCGGCGGCACGGAGCTGGCGGGCGATGTCCTCTGCGATCATCTGTTCTCCTTCTCGGTCGCTTTCTCAGTCGGTGACGACGACGATCTTGCCGCGCACATGGCCGCCCTCGAGCCTCCCGTAGGCGTCGGCCGTGCGCTCGATCGGGTAGATCGAGTCGATGGGCAGCACGAGCTCGTTCTCGGCCAGGAGGTCCGCGAGCTCGGCGAGTTCGTCGTTGCCGGCCGCCCGCCCGCCGACGTTTCGGGCGCCGTGGGCGTCCGGGCCGAAGACGGCGATGGAGTTCACCCGCTCGATCGGCACGCCGAGTTCGAGCGCCGCCTCGATCGTGTCGGCGCCGTGATTGTCGAGCACCGCGGTGACGTGGTCGTCGTCGAGCACATCCCGGACCCGCTCGGCCAGTCCCTCGCCGTAGGTCACGGGGATGATGCCGAGCGACTCGAGGAACTCGTGGTTCTCCTCCCCCGCCGTCCCGATGACGGTCGCGCCCGAACGGACCACGAGCTGCGCGGCGATGACGCCGACCCCGCCGGCGGCGGCGCTGACGAGCACGGTGTCGCGCTCGTGCACGTTGAGCGAACGGACCGTCGCCATGGCCGTGCGACCGACGACCCCGAGCGAGCCGGCCACTTCGAACGTGAGCGGGTCCGGCTTGAGGATCACCTGGCCGTCCTCGGGGACGACGACGAAGTCGGCGAAGGAGGCGAAAGGCGCCGTACCCAGGACGGCCTGGCCGCACTCGAAGCGGGTCACGCCCTCCCCCACTCCGTAGACGAAGCCCGCGAAGTCCTGCCCGATCCCGCTCGGCAGCGTGACGCCCATCCGCGCGGCGGCGGCCTCGGAGCGGTACGCCTTCACATCCATCGGGTTCAGTCCAGCGGCCATCACCCGGACGAGGAGCTGACCGGGACCCGGCCACGGCCGCTCCCGCTCCACGACGTGCAGGTGGTCGCGAGAGCCGAACTCATCGAACTGGACGAAACGCGGCACGGACGGGCTCCTTCCCTCTGGTGCTAGGAGCCTAGCCCCGGCAGGGGCCGAAGGGCGGGGACTCTCAGCCGAAGAGCAGCGCGGCCTCGTCGTAGCGCGCTTCGGGGACCGTCTTCAGGCCGCCGGTCGCATCGGCGATCGACACGTTGACGACGTCCGTCCCGCGCAGCGACACCATCGAGCCCCACCGGCCCTCGTAGACGGCGTCCACGGCGGCCATGCCCAGCCGGGTGGCCAGGACCCGGTCGTACGCGCTCGGGACGCCACCACGCTGCATGTGCCCGAGCACGGTCGCCCGCGACTCGATCCCGGTGCGCTCCTCGATCATCGGGGCGAGCATCTCGCCGATGCCGCCGAGGCGCGGACGGTTGAACGCATCCAGTCCCTTGTGCGAGTGCGCCTCCTCCATGGTGTCGAGGTGGAAGCCCTCGGACACGACGATGACCGGGGCGCGGCCGCGGTCGCGGACCGACTCGACCCACTCGCAGATCTGGTCGATGGACTTGGGCTGCTCCGGGATGAGGATGGCGTGCGCACCGCCGGCCATGCCGGAGTGCAGGGCGATCCAGCCGACGTGACGGCCCATGACCTCGACGACCATGCAGCGCTGGTGCGACTCGGCCGTGGTCCGGAGCCGGTCGATGGCCTCGGTGGCGATCTCGACGGCCGTGTCGAACCCGAAGGAGTAGTCGGTGGCGGCCAGGTCGTTGTCGATCGTCTTCGGAACACCGACGATGCGGAGGCCGGCGTCGGTGAGGCGGCGGGCGGCCGTCAGCGTGCCCTCGCCGCCGATGGCGATGATCGAGTCGATGCCGTGCTCGTCCATCATCCGCTGGATGTTCTCCGGGCCGCCCTTGTCGCCCTCGAAGGGGTTGGTGCGGCTGGAGCCGAGGATCGTGCCGCCCTGGCGGGAGAGCCCGCGGACGCTGTGCCGGTCGAGCGGCATGATGTCGCCGTCGACGACGCCGCGCCAGCCGTATCGGAAACCGGCGAACTCGGAGCGGTACACACGGTCGCCCTTCAGGACCGCGCCGCGGATGACCGCGTTCAGGCCCGGGCAGTCGCCGCCGCTGGTGAGGATGCCGATCTTCATGCTGCTCCCGTTCTCATTGCGTCCCCTGAATCATGCCCGGACGCACGGGGCTGCACAAAATCGCACTGGACGGAGGCCGCCCGGCGGTGGTAGGCGATCAGAGCCCGAGGGCGCGCTGCAGCTTCGACGAGCTGGCCGACGGACGGGCGCCCGCGGCGAGCAGTCGCTCCTCGATCCCGTCGAGAAGCGCCGTGCGTCCCTCCCTGCTGTCGGGTGCTCCGCCCAGCAGTTCGACCTCCCACTCCCGCCACTGCTGGGTGCCGCCGGAGCGGAGGTTCTCGCTGCTGACGTGGTCATCGGTGAGTTCCGCCATCTCGAAGCCGGCCGCATCCTGCAGCACGACGCTGTCGCGCTGGTTCGTGACGCGCGCGATGGGGACCAGGGGCTCGTCGCCGATGAGGTCGCGGAGGTGCTCGCGCAGCGCCGCGGGCGGCTCGTCGCCGTCCGTCAGCTCCCAGTGCAGCTCGGTGCGGCCCTCCTCGGCGGGCAGCTTGACGTGCCAGCCCGCGTCGTGGCCGCCGCGCCGGACGCGCGCCGCGACGTGATGCCGGGCGAGGGCCAGGTCGGTCGTGTCGAAATAGGTGGCGACGAGTTCGTGCCGCTGCGGCTCGCCCTGCACCGCGACCGCGCCGACGCCGACCAGCTGCGGATGCTGCGCCTCGGCATCGACGTCGTACTTGCGCTCGATCTCGATCTGCGAGTGGTGGGGCTGAGCGTCGTGGGGCATATCCCCTGTCTAGCCCACATTTCCTCTGTCGCGAAATTACAAGCGGACGGGCGGATGCAGCCCTTACGGTGAACGCATGACCTCAGAGACGATCACCGCCCGCTTCGACGTGACCGGCTGGGAGCCGGCGGAACTCCCGGGCATCGACGGCGACTGGGTGGGTGCCGTCGTCATGCGGAAGACCTACACCGAGGGGCTGGTCGGCGAGTCGGTCGCGCACTTCATCTCCTCCGGCACCGAGGAGGGCGGACGCGGCTACCTGGCGGCCGAGCGGATCACCGGCACGGTGGACGACGGCAGAAGCGGATCGCTGACCGTCCACCACGGCGCCCTGCAGCATCCCGGCGACGCCTCCGCGTTCGGCCACATCATCCCGGGGACAGGCACGGGCGACTTCGCCGGGTTCCGCGGGCGCGCCAGGATCGAGCACGACGAGCGGGGTGCGTTCTTCGTGTTCGAGCTCGACTGAGACCGCTCTTCACGACCACCGCGCACGGCGGTACCCTCGGGGCATGAGCGACCCCAGAGGACGTGAGAACCGAGACGACGAGGACCTCGACGACTTCCGCGAGGCGCAGGAGGCCGACTACGAGCCGGAGCCGGTCGTGCACGACCCGGAGGACCTCCCGGTGGTCGACGACGAGGACGACGAACTCCTCCCGGACGACGACCGCCCGGTCCCCCTCGACCCCGACGACGCCGAGATCGCCTGAGCCGTCAGCGCGGCACCGCCGAAAACGGAGGAGTCTCAGCGGCCAAGCGGTCGTGACCTCCTGTGTTCGGTCAGGCCAGCGCGTCCTCCAGCAGGTGGATGAGCGCATCCAGCTGGACCGAGTCGGTCGAGCCGGGCTCGACGTCGCTGCCGTCGAGCGCGCGGGCCGCGAGGCCCTGCTTGGCATCGATCAGCTCGGCGATCTTGGCGTCGATCGTCTGCGCCGCGATGATCCGCCAGGCGGTCACGGGCTCCTCCTGGCCGATGCGGTGCACGCGGTCGATCGCCTGCGTCTGCTCGGCGGCCGTCCACGACAGCTCCGCCAGCACCACGTTGGATGCGGCCTGCAGGTTCAGCCCGACGCCGGCGGCGGTCAGCGAGCACACGGCGACGGCGACCTCCGGATCGTTGTTGAAGGCGTCGATCTCCTTCTGCCGCGCGAGGGCGGACTGGTCGCCGCGGATCGAGATCGTCTTGAGGTCGCGGGCCGCGAAGGCCTCCTCCGCCGCATCCATCACGTCGATGTGCTTGGCGAAGAAGACGACCTTGCCGACCGAGCGCGCCAGCTGCGCCGTGTAGTCGGACGCCAGCCCGGCCTTCGCCTGACCGATCTTCCGGACCATGGTGAAGACGTTGTCGCCGGACTTGGCCGACTTCGACTCCTCCAGCTCCGACTGGGCGACCAGCCGGATGAGGTGGCGGCGGTGCGCCTCGTCGTCGCCCTCGAACGAGTCGGGACGACCGGCGGCGGAGGCGCGGTTGAACCGGGTGACCAGCCGCGCGGCGAGCTCCTGCTCGGCCTGGCGGATCGAGCGTCCCAGCTCGTCGTCGAGCTCGACCGGCAGGTCGACCACGCGGCGGCTCGGCAGGTCGGAGGCGACGTCGAGCTTCCGGCGGCGCACGATGCCCATGTCGATGACGGCCTCGCGCGCTGCGGCGTAGAAGCCGAAGTCGGCCGGGGTCAGCTCGGTCTCCTCCAGGTGCTCCATCAGCTTCGCGGTCGGCTTGTTGCCGTCGATCCAGCCGAGGAACTGCCAGATGGCCTTGAAGTCGTCGATGTCGTTGATCAGCGGCGTACCGGTCAGCGCGATCATCAGCGGGTCCGGAGCGGAGGAGCGGATGGCGTCCGCCAGTCCGAGCACCAGGCGCGAGCGCTGCGAGTGCAGGTTCTTGATGAAGTGCGCCTCGTCGACGACCATCCCCTGGAAGCCGAGCGTGCTCAGCCAGGAGAGGTGCCTGTCCAGCACTTCGTAGTTCACGATGACCACGTCGGCGAAGGCGTCGAGGCCCTCCCCGTCTCCGTGGATGACCGTGGCCCGGCGGTGCGGTGTCCAGCGCTCGACCTCGCGCGCCCAGTTCATCTTCACGACGTTCGGGACGACGGCGAGCAGCGGGTACGCGCCGGCGACGGATGCCGCGAGGAGCGACTGCGCCGTCTTCCCGAGTCCCGGCTCGTCGGCGAGCAGGAAGCTGCGGTGACCCAGGCGCACGCTCTCGATGAACCGCGACTGGTGGTGCATCAGTTCGAGGCCGTTGGGCGAGTAGCGGTCGATCAGCGGTGCCGGCGGCAGGTCCATGCTGGCCGCCTGGCCGCCCGCGCCGTACTCGAACGACTTGAACAGCGGGCCGAGCAGCTCCCACGAGTCGAGCCTGCGGCGGGGGGTGGGGGCCGCCGGGGTGAGACGCGCGAGGTCGGGCGCGAGGAACGGGTTCGAGAGCTGCCGCGCCTTCACCGACTGCGGAACGACCTGCTTCTCGGCGAGCTCCGGCGGGATGACGCTGTCCTGCTTCGCGACGGGACGCTCGATCGTGATGATCAGGTCGTCGGGCGAGAGCTCGGTGCCGGACTCGAGCAGCCAGTCGCGTCGCATCGTCTGCGCGGTGGCGGTCGAGGGCGACTCGGACTCCAGCAGCGAGATCAGCGACGTGTCGCGGGCCGCGGTCTTCGCGAGGATGGTCGCGATCCCGTCCAGGCGCTTCAGCTGCTCGGCGCGTGCCGCATCGCTGAGGTCGGGATCCGACTTCGCGCGGGCGCGCTCCTCGCGCATCAGGAACGCGATCACCTGGAACTTGGTGCGGTTCGTGGGTCCCAGCTTCTTGCCGTCGGCGGCCTTCGCCTCGACCTCGCGCACTTTACGGGCGAGGACGGGGATGAGTCCGTCGTTGTTGGCGTGCCGGTTCTTCCGCTGCTGCGGCCTGGTCGGGCTGGTGCGCTGACCGGAACGAGACATGGTCCTCCAAGAGAGGCGTCGCACGCTGTCGGAGGGCGCGACGCCGTTGGGCGTGAGGCCGGCGGGGCGAGGAGACCGGTACCGAGTGGACCGGGCTCGACGCGGGTGACGCCGGGATGCGCGGCACAGGACGGCCGCACACCGACCATTTTACGGCACGCGGCGCCGTTCAGCGACGCGTGTCTGCGGGGATCTTGATGGTGACCGCTGCAGCCACGAAAACGACGGCGCCGGCGATCGACAGACCCTGGAGCGCGATGCCGTTCAGCGGCAGCGGCCACACCGGGTTCCACACCACCGCGAGCGGGATGAGACCCGCCAGCCACCACCACAGCCGCGCCTGTCCGGCGAAGACGCAGAGGATGAGGGCGAGGATGCTGACCGCGTACTGCACGTACAGGTACCACTCGCCGCCGACCAGCGCGAGACCGGCGAGCAGCACGATGGCGCCGAGCAGTCCGGGCGCGAGCGCCGCACGGTTGAAGGCGGGCGGCTGCGGCGTGTGTGGTCGAGACATCGAGACACAACTCTACGCGCGCTGATCCGAGTGCCGGACATGGTGCGCCCGCCCGGTTGCGGAGACGTTCTCTCCGGCCGGACGGGCGACGATGGTGCGCTGTGTGTACGCGGGCTGCTGCGGGCTTACAGCACTCCGCGGCGGAGCAGGAAGGCGCACGGCGGCGCGTCGGAGCCGACGCGGACCGTGACGGCGGAGGTTCGGGCGAGCTCGAGGAACGGCGCAAGCTCGAGTCGGGTCATCGGGACCCGCCGGAGCTCCGCGTCCGAGGCGATCCCGTTCACTGCGAACGCGACGTCGGGTACGTCGGAGGGTTCGGCGGTGAGGTCGAGGAACACGATGGGCGCGGCGTCGTTCTGATCGAGCGGGAAGACGGACAGGATCGCCTCTGCGGCGGCCTCCGTCGTGACGTCATCACCGAGGTGGATGACGGGCGTGGTGATCTGTTCTTCCGGGTAGCCGCTGCCGACGAGGGTAAGCGTCTGGCCATCGTGCATAGCATCCAGTGCGCTCAAGAGCGCACCGGACAGCAGCGGGCTGAGGTTCTTCAGCAAAGTCGGGCCTTTCCTGTTAAACGAATATTTCTCAACCCCTCCCTGGAGGATAGACCCATCTGTTTGTCCACCCGTAACCCCCCGTTAGGGGGATACGTGCCAGGAAACGTCTCCCGTTCGCCGATGGATTGCACAGTCCGCCTGGGCGACGACTACCCCTGCGGGGTATGAGGCCCCGGGCTTATCCTGAGGGGGTGATCGCAGACATCAAGAAGCGTGCGCTCCACCGCACGCGCATCCTCGAGGGCCAGCTCCGGGGACTGGAGAAGATGATCGAGAACGAGGACTACTGCATCGACATCATCACCCAGTCGCTCGCCATCCAGAAGTCGCTCGGCTCGCTCAACCGGCTGCTGGTCGAGAACCACCTGCGCACGCACGTCGCCGAGGCGTTCGACGAGGGCGGAACGGCTGCAGACGACGCGATCGTCGAGCTGCTCAAGATCTACGAGCTCTCCAACAACCGCGGCTGACGGCGACCATGGCCGAGGATCTCATCCGCATCGTCCGCGGGGACATCACCGACGAGACCGTCGACGCGATCGTCAACGCCGCGAACAGTTCACTGCTCGGCGGCGGGGGCGTCGACGGCGCCATCCACCGCCGCGGCGGCCCGTCGATCCTGGAGGCGACGCGTGAACTGCGCGCCACCACCCTCCGCGAGGGGCTGCCCACCGGGCAGGCGGTCGCGACCATCGCGGGCGACCTGCCGGCGAAGTGGGTCATCCACACGGTCGGACCGGTGTGGTCGACCCAGGAGGATCGCACGCCGCTGCTGCAGAACGCGTACCGCTCGTCCCTCCGCGTCGCGCGGGAGCTGGGAGCACAGACGGTGGCGTTCCCGGCGATCTCCGCCGGCGTCTACGGCTGGCCGATGGAGGATGCCGCGCGCACAGCCATCAGCACCGTGCGCGCCGTGCTCTCGTCCGGCGTCGGTTCGGTCGAGCACGTGCGGTTCGTCCTGTTCTCGGACGAGGCCTTCGACGCGTTCCGCGCGGCGGCCGGCGAATGACGGCCGTCGAGCCGTCGACCGGCCCCGGCGCGGTCGATGCGCCGGAGGCGCTGGAGCGGTTCCGGACGCTGCTCCGCATCCCGACCATGTCGCGCAACGACGTCGCGGCGACCGAGTGGACGGTGTTCGAGCGGTTCCTCGATGCGCTGCCCGCGCTGTACCCGGCGCTCCATGCCGCGCTGGAGCAGGAACGCCACGGATACTCCCTGCTGTACCGCTGGCGGGGACGCACGGACGCCGCGCCGACCGTGCTGATGGCGCACTACGACGTCGTCCCCGCGACGGACGAGGGCTGGACGCATCCCCCGTTCGCCGCCGAGCTCACGGGAGCCGGCGAGCAGCAGCTGCTGTGGGCGCGCGGGGCGATCGACGACAAGGGCGCTCTGGTCGCCATCCTCGAGGCGGTGGAGGCGCTGGTGCTGGCCGGCTTCCAGCCCGGGAACGACGTCTACCTGAGCTTCGGCCACGACGAGGAGACGGTCGGGTCGGGCGCGCAGGCGATCGCGGCGGTGCTCGCCGACCGCGGCGTCCGCCCCGCGCTCGTGCTGGACGAGGGCGGTGCGGTCGTCGAGCGCATCTTCCCCGGCGTCAGCAAGCCCATCGCGGTCGTCGGCGTCAGCGAGAAGGGCATCACCACCGTTCGGCTGACCGTCGAGCAGCTCGGCGGCCACGCCTCCACTCCCCCGCGGATGACGGCTACCGTCCGCCTGGCCCGCGCCATCACGCGGCTCGACGCGCGCCCCTTCCCGGCCCGGCTGACCGAGACGAACCTGCGGATGGTCGAGACGCTCGGTGCGCACGCGACCGGACCGCTGCGGGCGGTGTTCACGCGCGCCCGGCGCCTGCAGCCGGTGCTGCGCGCGGTGCTCGGGCGCCTGAGCGACGAGACGCGGGCGATCGTGCGCACCACGACCGCCGTCACCCAGCTGAGCGGGAGTCTCGCCGCGAACGCGCTGCCTGAGCGGGCGGAGGCGGTCGTCAACACCCGCATCGCCGTCGGGTCGTCGGTCGCCGAGACTCTCGACCACATCCGGCGGGCGATCCGCGACGACGCGGTGCGGGTGGAGGCTGTGGATGCGAGCGAGCCGTCGCCGGTCTCCCCGTCCGAGGGCCCGCACTGGGAGCGGTTGGTCTCCGCGATCGGTGCCGTCCATCCCCGGGCCGTCGTGACGCCGTACGTCATGCTCGGCGCGAGCGACAGCCGCCACTTCACCGGCGTGTGCGACGTCGTCTACCGCTTCACGCCGTTCGAGCTGAGCGCCGAGGAGCGCGGCGCGCTGCACGCGCGCGACGAGCGCATCCGCGTCGCCACCTGGCTCCGCGGCATCGAGGTGTACGCGCGGCTGCTCCGCGCCTCCTGACCCGCGCCTCCTGACCCGCGCTTCCCGGCGAGGGAGGGACCGCTACGAGGCGCCCCCGAGGTCGGGGAGGGTGATCGCGCGGCTGGACGGCGGGAGCTCGCGGAGGCGTTCCAGGGCCGGGGCCAGCTCGCCCGCCCAGGCGCGGTAGCCGTCGGCGTTGAGGTGGAGGCGGTCCTCGGTGAACGCCGGGTTCAGCTCGCCGTCCTCCAGGGCCATCGCGGGCCACAGGTCGAGCCAGCCCGCGTGCACGGTCGGGGCGAACTGCCACAGGTGCCGGTTGATGTCGCGGATCTGGTCGGCGAACTCGTGTCCGCGCGGCATCACCGACTGCACGAGGATGCGCGTCTCCGGCAGTTCCTTGCGCAGCGTGACGAGCACGGTCTCGATGTTGCGGACGATGTGCTCCACGGAGCGCCGCCAGGCCAGGTCGTTCGTGCCGATGAGCAGCGCGACGAGGGCCGGCCGCGTCTCGATGACGTCCCACAGGCGCGCGATGACGTCGTCGGTAGTGTCGCCGGCCATGCCGAAGTTCCGCACCGTCTCACCGGGCAGCAGCGCCTCCCAGTCGCCGCCCTGCGTCAGGCTGTCGCCGACCAGCACCAACTCTTCGCGCTCCGGCCTCCACTCATCCCCCATGGCGCCTCCCGTCTCGTCCCTTCCATCCTCCCTCACCGAACGTGGAAGGGGAAGGAACGCTCAGTCCCTGCCATGATTCGTGCCGAATGTTCGCTATTCGTGAGGAATTGCGCACATTCGGCACGAATCGTGGCGGGTCAGAGCAGGGACTTGGTGTGCCAGACCGTCTTCGTCTCGGTGAAGAAGGCGATGCGGTCGAGCGACGGCGCGGCCGCGTCGGGGCCGTTCTCGGGCGTCAGCACCCGCTTGAGCGTGTCGGCCGCGGCGATCTGCAGGTCGACCCAGTCGAGGTCGCCCGCGCCGACGAGGTCGAGCGCGTTGACGTCCGCGTGCGACGCCAGCCACGGGGCGATCTCGGCCGGAGAACCGGTCAGGATGTTGACGACGCCGCCCGGGACATCACTCGTCGCGAGCACCTCGCTGAGGCTGATCGCCGAGAGCGGGAACCGCTCGCTGGCGACGACCACCACGGTGTTGCCCGCGACCAGCGCCGGAGCGATCGCGCTGACGAAGCCGAGCAGGCTGGAGTCCTGCGGCGCGATGATGGCGACGACCCCGGTCGGCTCGGGCACCGAGATGTTGAAGTACGGTCCGGCGACCGGGTTGGCGTTGCCGGCGACCTGCGCGAACTTGTCCGCCCATCCCGCGTACCAGACCCAGCGGTCGACGGCCTCATCGACCTGCGCGGTCGCGGCGCCCGCCGAGACGCCCTCCGCCTTCTGGATCTCGTCGACGAACTGGGCCCGGCGACCCTCCATCAGCTCGGCGATGCGGTAGAGCACCTGACCGCGGTTGTAGGCGGTCGCTCCCGACCATCCGGAGACCGCGGCGCGGGCGGCGACGACCGCATCCCGCGCATCCTTCCGGGACGCCTTGGCGGCGTTCGCGAGGAACGCTCCCTTCGCCGAGGCGACCTCGTACGTGCGCCCGGACTCGCTGCGGGGGAACTTCCCGCCGATGTAGAGCTTGTAGGTCTTCGGCACGGCAAGGCGGCTCATTTGGAGGCTCCCTTACGGGTCAGGCGGGCGGGGATGGACGTGGTGGCCGGCAGCGAGCGGCCGGGCACGAGGTACGCGCCCAGGCCGTGGCGGCCGCCCTCGCGTCCGTAGCCGGACTCCTTGTAGCCGCCGAACGGGCTGGCCGGGTCGAACCGGTTGAAGGTGTTCGCCCAGACCACGCCTGCGCGCAGCTTGTCGGCGACGGCGAGGATGCGGCTGCCCTTCTCGGACCAGATGCCGGCCGAGAGGCCGTACGGCGTGTTGTTCGCCTTCGCGATCGCCTCGGCCGGGGTGCGGAAGGTCAGCACCGAGAGCACCGGGCCGAAGATCTCCTCGCGGGCGATCCGGTGGCTCGTCGAGACGTTGTCGAAGATCGTCGGCGCGAACCAGAAGCCGTTCTCCGGGATGGCGCAGTCGGCCGTCCAGCGCTCCGCGCCTTCCGCCTCGCCGATGTCGGAGAGTTCGCGGATACGCTGCAGCTGCTCGGCGCTGTTGATCGCTCCGATGTCGGTGTTCTTGTCCAGCGGGTCGCCGAGACGCAGCGTCGAGAGGCGGCGCTTGAGCCGGTCGACGACCTCGTCGTGGATGGACTCCTGCACGAGCAGCCGGCTGCCCGCGCAGCAGACGTGGCCCTGGTTGAAGAAGATGCCGTTCACGATGCCCTCGACCGCCTGGTCGATCGGCGCATCGTCGAAGACGATGTTCGCGGCCTTGCCACCGAGCTCCAGCGTCAGCTTCTTGGAGGTGCCGGCGACCGTGCGGGCGATCTCGCGCCCGACCGCGGTGGAGCCGGTGAAGGCCACCTTGTTCACGTCCGGGTGGGCGACCAGGTCGCGGCCGGTCTCCCCTGCGCCCGTGACGATGTTGACGACGCCCGCGGGGAGGTCGGCCTGCTGCACGATCTCCGCGAACAGCAGCGCGGTCAGCGGGGTCGTCTCCGCCGGCTTCAGCACGACCGTGTTGCCCGCGGCGAGGGCCGGGGCGATCTTCCACGCGAGCATGAGCAGCGGGAAGTTCCACGGGATGACCTGCGCCGCGACGCCGAGCGCGCGCGGCGCGGGGCCGAGGCCGGCGTGCTCGAGCTTGTCCGCCCATCCCGCGTAGTAGAAGAACCAGGCGGCGACGAGCGGGACATCCACATCCCGGCTCTCCTTGATGGGCTTGCCGTTGTCGAGGCTCTCGGCCACGGCGAGCTCGCGGGCGCGCTCCTGCACGAGCCGTGCGATGCGGAACAGGTACTTGCCGCGGTCGCTGCCGCTCATCCGCGACCAGACCCGGTCGTAGGCGCGGCGGGCGGAGGCGACGGCGGCGTCGACATCGGAGGAGTCGGCGGTCGCGATGGTCGCGATGCGCTCCTCCGTCGCCGGCGAGATCGTCTGGAACGGGGTGCCGTGACCGGCGACGAACTCGCCGTCGATGAACAGTCCGTACTCGTCGCGCAGGTTGAGGATCGACCGCGACTCGGGAGCCGGGGCGTATTCGAGGAAACTCATGTCAGTTCAGCTTTCGTCAGTCGATCGTCACGTAGTCGGCGCCGGAGTAGTGCCCGGTGGCCAGCTTCTGGCGCTGCAGGAGCACGTCGTTCAGGAGGCTGGAGGCGCCGAACCGGAACAGGTGCGGCTGCAGCCAGCGCTCTCCGACCGTCTCGGCGACGGTCACGAGGTACTTGATGGCGTCCTTCGACGAGCGGATGCCGCCGGCCGGCTTCACGCCGATCTCCTCGCCGGAGAGCTGGTGCCAGTCGCGCACCACTTCGAGCATGAGCAGGGTCACCGGCAGCGTGGCGGCCGGCGAGACCTTGCCGGTCGAGGTCTTGATGAAGTCGCCGCCGGCCAGGATGCTGAGCCAGGATGCGCGCCGCACGTTGTCGTACGTGTTCAGCTCGCCGGTCTCGAGGATCACCTTCAGGTGCGCGTACGAGCCGTCTTCGCGGCGGCAGGCCTCCTTGACCGCGACGATCTCGTCGAACACGAGACCGTAGCGGCCGGAGAGGAAGGCGCCGCGGTCGATGACCATGTCGATCTCGTCGGCTCCCGCTGCGACGGCGTCCGCGGTGTCGGCGAGCTTGACCTTGAGGGAGGCGCGCCCGCTCGGGAACGCGGTGGCGACCGCGGCCACGTTGACGCCGCCTTCGCCTCCCGCACGGCGGACCGCGCCGGCGTGGGCGGCGCCCAGCGCTTCGACCGCGTACGGCACCATGTCGCCGTACACGCAGACCGCGGCCGGCCGCGGAGCCGACAGGTCGGACGGATCCGGCGTGAGCGCCTTAGCGATCAGCGAGCGGACCTTGCCGGGGGTGTCGGCGCCCTCCAGCGTGGTGAGATCGATGAGCTCGATGACGGTGTCCAGCGCCCACTTCTTGCTGCTGGTCTTGATCGAGCGGGTGCCGAGGCCGGCGGCGCGCTGCTCCAGGCCCACCGCATCCACGCCGGGGATGCCGTTCAGATAGCGCCGCAGCGACCCCTCGGTGAGGTCGCCGCCGAGCACCTCCACGGCGCGGGCCGCCGGCGCGAGCGTGCGCACGGGCGGCGTTGTCTCGATGGTCACGTGTTCCTCCATGTTGCTACGGGGCCGTCGTCGCCGGCCGCTGCTGAGTCGTTGCGCCCGGGGCGTTGCGCCCGAGCAGGTCGTTGGCCGTCTCCTCGTCGGTGATCAGCGTCGTGCACAGCCCGCTGGCGACGACGGCGTGCGCCACGCGGTGCTTCTGCGCCCCGGCGATGACGGCGATCGAGGTGCGGGCCGAGCGCAGCTCGTCGAGGCTCAGCCCCAGGGTGCGCGAGTTCAGCTCGGGGTCGGCGACCTGGCCGTCGTCGGTGATGAAGCGGCCGACGACGTCGCCGACCGCGCCCTTCTCGGCCAGCGCCGCCACATCCTCGACCGACAGGTAGCCGGAGTCGACGTGCACGGAGCTCGTGTCGACGACGCCCGCGCTGAACAGGTAGGCATTGGCGCTGCGTGCGAGTTCGAGCACGCTCTGCACCGACCGGTCGGCCTCGATCGCGCGCCGGGTCGCGGCGTGCTCGAAGATCGCCGGGCTGGGCAGGAGCGTCGCCGTCCCCTGCGCCTTGCGGGCGATGACGACCGCGGTGTCGGCCGCCGCGGTGGCCTGCCGGGTGGAGGAGACGCTGCCGTTGATCTGCACCGGGTTCACTCCGACGGCCCAGCCCGGGCGCAGGCGCGCGGCGACCGCGTGGAGGGTGCGACCCCAGCTGACGCCGAGCGTGCGCGGCACCGGGCGGAGGGTGGTGAGGTAGTCGGCCGCCGCCTGTGCGACGCGGCCCTGCACCTCGGAGTCGGATTCTGCAGCGGGCACGACGACGGCGTCGGCCAGCCCGTAGAACCCGCAGAGCTCACGCTCGAGCGAGAACCGCCGAGCGCTGGGATGCACGATCTCGATGCGCACGAAACCGTGCTCACGGGCGGCCACGAGGAGGCGGCCGACCTTCCAGCGGGACACGTTCAGCGCCACGCCGATCTCGTCTTGCGTCTTGCCGGCCTCGTAGTACAGTTCCGCGGCTTTGACGGCGAGGATCTCGTCGGAATCGTTCAGGGCCACCCCTCCAGCTTAGGAAGTGGCGCGCGAGCGAGCAACATGTGTGCGATGACTGCTCAAATGAGCATCCCGCGATTCGTTTATCGTTGGGTCGTGCCCACAGACTCCCCCGCCGCCGCCCTGTACGCCCTCGCCGTCGACTTCGGCGGGACCAAGGTCGAGGCCGCCCTCGTGGATGTGGACGGCCGGCTCGTCGACGGCTCGCGCCACCGCCGGCCCACCGGCCGCACGGCCACCGTCCCGGAGCTCGAAGCGTCGGTCGGAGGCGTCGTCCGCGCGGCATTCGCCGCCCTGCCCGCGGACGGTCGCATCGTCGGGGTCGGGATCGGCAGCGCCGGGCCGATCGACCGCCGTCAGGGCCTCGTCTCCCCGCTCAACGTCCCGCACTGGCGCGACTACCCGATGCGCGACTACGTCGCCGGCGTGGCCGCCGAGCTCGGGCTCGACGTCCCCGTCACCTTGGAGATGGACGGCGTCGCCATCACCCTCGCGGAGCACTGGGTGGGCGCCGCGCAGGGTGTCGACAACGTGATGGGGATGGTCATCTCCACCGGGATCGGCGGCGGCCTCATCGTGGGCGGTCGCGTGATCACGGGCCCGACCGGCAACGCCGGCCACATCGGTCACGTCGAGGTCGGTGAGATCCGCGGCGAGGACACGTTCGGCAGCCGCTACGCCCTGGAGGCGATGGCATCCGGCCCGCACACCGTCGCGTGGGCGCGGCGCGAAGGCTTCGAGGGCACGACGGGCGAGGAGCTCGCCGCCTCGTACGCCGCGGGCGAGCCGGTGGCGCACGAGGCGATCGCCCGCACGGGCAAGGCGGTCGGTCACGCGATCGCGTCGGCGACGGCGCTGCTCGACCTCGAGCTCGTCGCGATCGGCGGCGGGTTCTCCCACGCCACTCCGGACCTGTTCGACCACATGCGCGCCGTGATCGAGCACCACTACTTCCCGTTCGTCCGCAAGGTGCGCATCGTGCCGTCCGCCCTCTCCTCCGAGGGCCCGCTCATCGGCGCCGCCGCGCTCATCCACCGCGCGCACCTGCTGCCGTAGCCCGCCAGCCGACGGGCCCGAGGGCGGCGTCAGTCTTCGAGGTAGCGGGGGCGCGCGGCGACGGCGCCCGCGGCGGCCGCCGCCAGCACGGTGCCGGTGAGCACGAGCAGCGCGAGCGTCCAGTCGCCGGTCAGCTGGTGCAGGACTCCGACCGCGAGCGGCCCCAGCGCGCCGAGCGTGTAGCCGAGGCCCTGCGTGAAGCCGCTGAGCGCGACGGACCCCGCGTGCGTCCGCGTGCGCACGTTGATGAGCACGAGGCACAGCGGGAACAGCAGCGGCCCGAGGCCGGCGAAGGACACCCAGAGCCAGGTGGCCGCGGCCGGAGCCAGGATGAGCCCCAGATAGCCCGCGATGAAGAACGCGACGCCCGCGTAGATGAGCACGGCGACGTTCCGCATCCGCGCCGCCAGCAGCGGGACGAGCAGCCCGGCCGGGATGCCCATCCCGGCGTACACCGACAGCAGCGCTCCCGCCTCCGCCGGCGGGACGCCCGCTACATCGTGGAGGATCTGCGGCAGCCAAGCGAACATGGCGTACGCGTTCAGGCTCGACACGGCGAACAGCACCGCCATGGCCCACGCGAGCGGCGAGTGCCACACCCGCCCGGCCATCGCGGGCTGCGCCTTCTCGACCTCCACGTCGCTGTCCGGGTGCGCCGGACGGTGCGTGATCAGGATGCGCAGCCAGGGAAGGATCGCCAGCACGCTCACCAGCGCCCACATGCCCACCGAGACGTGCCATCCCGCCGCGTCCGCCACTGGCACCGCGAGGAGCGGCGGCAGCAGCGTGGAGACGGACATGACGGTCGCGTAGAGCGAGGTCACCAGGCCGATGCGGTCGGGGAAGTACCGCTTCACCAGCGGGGGCAGCAGGACGTTGCCGACGCCCATCCCGGCGAAGGTGACCGCCGAGCCGATGGCTAGCACGGCGAACGAGGTCGCCGACGCGCGCACCAGGTGACCGGCGAGGATCACGCCGAGGGACAGCACCACCAGCGTCTCGAGGCTCAATCGCCGGGTGAAGGAGGGCGCGATCAGGCCGAACACGGCGAAGCACACCGGGGGCAGCATCCCGAGGAGGCCGACGTCGATGCTCGTCACGGTGAACTCGGTGCGGATCTCGGCGAAGATCGGCGAGAGCGCGGCGACGGCGGTGCGCAGGTTCGCCGCGATCAGCAGGATGCCGACCAGGGCGATGGCGCGGCCGTGCCAGAGCGGCCGCGCTCCGGCGGCCGGGGCGTCCCCCGCCATCAGGAGAGCTCGTCGGCGTCGGCAGCGGGGCGCGGGGAACGTTCGGCGCCCAGGATGCGGCGCGCCTGCTCCACATCGTCGGCGATCTGGGCGATCAACGGCTCGATGCCCGTGTAGGCGACCATGCCGCGGATGCGCGCGACGAACGAGACCTCCACCGTGTGGTCGTACAGGTCGAGCTCGCGGTCGAGCACGTAGGCCTCGACCTGCTTGTGCGGCACGCCCTCGAAGGTCGGGTTGTTGCCGACCGAGATGGCGGCCGGGTACCGCTCCCCCGCGTCCGTCAGCCAGCCGGCATACACGCCATCGGCGGGGATCAGACCCTCCGATTGCGGCGAGAGGTTCGCCGTCGGGAAGCCGAGTTCGCGGCCGCGCGCGGCTCCGTGCACCACGAGCCCGCGGACCGTCGGCGCCGAGCCGAGCAGCTCGGTCGCGTGCCCGACCTCGCCGTCGGCGAGCAGCTCGCGGATCCAGGTGGACGAGACCCGCCGGCCGTGCTCCGGGCGCACGTCGTCGATGAGCTCCACCTCGAAGCCGTACTTCTCGCCCAGCCGGCGCAGCAACGCCACGTCGCCGGCGCCGCGCGCGCCGAACCGGAAGTCGCTGCCCACCAGCACGACCGCGGCGTGCAGGCGGTCGACGAGGATGCGGTGCACGAACTCCTCGGGGTCGAGGCCGGCGAGGGCGCGGTCGAAGGCGACCATGAGTGTCGCGTCGACACCGGTCGCGGCCAGCAGGTCGAGCTTCTGCTCGTTGCTCACCAGCGACGGCGGGCACTTCGCGGGCGCCAGCACCTGGAGCGGGTTGCGGTCGAACGTGATGATGGTCGAGGTGAGTCCGCGCTCGGCGGCGACCGTGCGCAACCGGTCGATCACGGCACGGTGCCCGGTGTGGACGCCGTCGAACTTGCCGATGGTGACGGCGCTCGGGCCCCATCCATCCGGCACCTCGTCGACCGAGTGGAAGACCCTCACGACGCCGGCTCCTCGACGGGACGGTGACGGCGCAGCCATAGCAGCCCCAGGATCGGCAGGACCAGCGGGATGAAGAGGTAGCCCATCCCGTACACCGACCAGACGGTGGCGTCGCGGCCGAACGGGTCGATGTCGTGCAGTCCGAGGGCCGCGGGCGCGAACAGGCTGAGGCTGCCGATGATCAGCACCCCTGCGAGCTCGAAGCTGATGGTGATCCAGGCCACCCGGTACCAGACCCGTCCGGGCGCGACCAGCGCGATGGTCGCGACGATGTACACGAGCGCGGACAGCGCGGACAGGGTGAAAGCCACCGGCGCCTCATGAAAGCGGTCGATGATCTGGAAGACGCTGCGGCCGGTCGCGGCGAGGGCCAGCACGCCGTAGACGAAGACCAGCACGCGGCCGGCCCCGGACATCCGCCGCCGAGGGGACGGGTCGGAGTCGGTGCGTGCGGACATGGTGTGGTGGGACATCGCCTTCGATTCTATTTGGCGCTCGGACCTCAGACGCCCTGCACGAACCAGATCTGGCCCATCCGGTACACCATGACCGCGATGGCGAGGCAGACGCCGCCGAGAATGACGGTGCTCCAGCGGTTGCGCTCGACCAGCGCCCAGAATCCTCCCGCGAGCGGCAGGATGATCGCCGAGATCAGGTAGATGTAGAACTCCGCGAGGCTGCCCGAGGGCGGATTGCCGACCGCGGGCGCCACGATCGCGACGACCAGCTGGGCGAGGAGGAGCAGTTCCACGAGCGCCACGGCGCCCATCGTGAGGTCGTTCGGCAGCCGTCCGGCCAGCCCGAGGACCAGGCAGAGGATGCCCGCGGCACAGGCCACGACGACCTGCACCGTGGTGAACCACTCGATCATGCGCCGCCGACCGCCGGGCCGACCGCTTCGTCCGTGGGGAAGTTCACGAGCGTCCTGGCTTCCTTTCCGCGGAACTCGATCAGCCCCACAAGCGCCCCGGACGGCGCGATGGCGGCGACCGGCTGACCGCCCGGTCCCTCCCGGTCGGCGAGGTGGATGCGGCGCCCGTGGGTCAGGTCGATCGCCTGCTCCTCGGTGAGGTCCAGCCGCTCGAACAGCCGTCCGGCGGCGTCCGCCGCGGGGATCAGCGCCGCGTCCGCATCGAGCGTAGCGAGGTCGTGCGCGTCGCGCACGTCGTAGGGGCCGACGCGCGTGCGTCGCAGGGCGGTCAGGTGGCCGCCCACTCCGAGGCCTGCACCAAGGTCGCGGGCCAGGGACCGGATGTACGTGCCCGACGAGCAGACGACGCGCACGTCGAGGTCGATCGCCCCGTCGGCGCGGCGGGTGGCGATCCGCTCGAACTCCGCCACCGTGACCGCTCGCGCCCGCAGCTCGACCTGCTCGCCGGCGCGCACGCGGGCGTAGGCGCGCTTGCCGTCGACCTTGATCGCGCTGACGGAGCTCGGCACCTGCTCGATCTCGCCGGTGAGCTGCGCGATCCCGGCGTCGATCGCCGCTTCGGTCACCGCATCCAGCTGCGACTGCGCGGCCGGCTCGCCCAGGTCGCCCTCGGCGTCGTCCGTGGTCGACGATGCGCCGAGACGGATGGTCGCCAGGTACTCCTTGTCGGCGCCGACGACGTACGTCAGCAGCCGGGTGGACGAGTTGATGCCGAGGATGAGCAGGCCGGTCGCCATCGGGTCGAGCGTCCCGGCGTGGCCCACCTTGCGCGTGCCCGCCGCCCTGCGCACGCGCGACACGACGTCGTGGCTGGTCATGCCCGCGGGCTTGTCGACCAGGATGAGTCCGCTCCCGGTCATGCGACCGTTCCGGCGGCGCCGGCCTGGACGTTCTCGGCCGAGACGTGGAGCACCAAGTCGAGCTTGGTGCGGAAGGTGCACTCGAGGAGCTCGGTGGCCGCCTCGTCGCGCTCGTACTCGTCGGGGAGCCGGAGTCCGAGCAGGGTGTTCAGCAGCATCCCTTCCGCGAGGAACGAGCGCACCTCCTCCGGTGCGAACCCCGCCTCGTCGCGCAGCAGCCGGTAGATCGCCAGGAAGCCGTCGCGCGCCTTCGCGCCGATGGTCGGGTCCTGGCCCATGCTGAACGCCTGCATCAGCGACAGCAGGAGACCGCGGTCCTCGATCAGGTTCACGTACGCCAGGCCGAGCCGACGTCCGATCTCGCCGTGCGCGGTGGAGACGAAGGCGCTGTCGAGCTTCGACGGGGACTCGGGCGAACCCTCGGCCTTCCACTGCTCGAGTGTGCTGGTGAAGGCGACGAGCAGACGCTCCAGCGATCGCGACAGCACGCCGACGAACAGGTTCTCCTTGCCGCCGAACATCCGCACCACGTAGGGCTGGCTGATGCCCGCGGCCTTCGCGATCTGGTCGGTCGTCGCCCCGAAGTAGCCGCGCTCGCCGAAGACCCGGCTGGCGGCTTCGAGGATCTGCTCGCGGCGCTCGGCCGACGGGATCCTCTCGCTGATCTTGTCCGTCACACTTGACAGGTTATCAGTCGATTACTAGTGTCGGCTCTTGTAATCATCCGATAACAACAACTGGAGGCGCGCATGTCCGCTCCCCTCGCCACCACCGCCGCCCCACGGCGTGCAGGCGCCCGCCGCATCCCGGTCTGGCTGGCGATCGTCGCCGCCTCGCTGCCGATGTTCATGGCCACCCTCGACAACCTGGTCGTCACCAGCGCGCTGCCGGTGATCGCGAAAGACCTCACCGCCTCCATCGAGGAGCTGCAGTGGGTCGTCAACGCCTACACTCTGACCTTCGCGACCCTGATGCTGATGGCGGTCGGACTCGGCGACCGGCTCGGCCGGCGCTCGGTGTTCCTCGCCGGCATCGCCGTCTTCACCCTCGCCAGCGCCGCGGCCGCCCTCGCCACCGAGCCGTGGCAGCTCATCGCCGCACGCGCCATCCAGGGCGCCGGGGCCGCCGCGCTCCTCCCCCTGTCGCTGACCCTCCTCGCCGGCAGCGTGAGCGCACGCCTCCGCCCCGCCGCGATCGGCATCTGGGGCGGGATCTCGGGTCTCGGCGTCGCCCTCGGCCCGCTGATCGGCGGCGCCGTGGTCCAGGGATGGAACTGGCAGGCGATCTTCTGGCTGAACGTCCCGCTCGGCGTCATCGCGTTCCCGCTCGCCCTGTTCGCGCTGCCCAACAGCTTCGGGGAGCGGGTGCGCGCCGACGTCGTCGGACTGCTGCTCGCCGCCCCCGGCGTCCTCGGCGTCGTGTTCGCCATCGTGCGCGGGAACGACGCCGGCTGGGGCAGCGCGGAGGTGCTCGTCCCGCTGATCGCGGGAGCCGCCCTGCTCGTCGCGTTCGCGCTCTGGGAGTCCCGGGCGAAGGCCCCACTGCTCCCACTCCGGCTGTTCCGCGACCGCAGCTTCACCGTCGCCAACCTGGTGGGCGTCACCTTCAGCTTCGGCATCTTCGGGGCGATCTTCATCCTGATCCAGTTCCTCCAGGTCGTGCAGGGTCACACTCCGCTCGAGGCGGGCGTGATGACCATGCCGTGGACGCTGGCGCCGATGGTCGTGGCACCGCTCACCGGGCTGTTGTCGCCGCGGACGGGCACCCGCCTCCCGGTCGTCGTGGGACTGGTGCTGCTGGCGGTCTCGATGGGCTGGATCGCCGCCACCCTCTCCGCGACACTGCCCTACTCGGGGATGTGGCCGCCGTTCCTCCTGGCCGGCATCGGCATGGGCCTGGTCTTCGCGCCGAGCTCCACCGCGGTGCTCGCCAACATGCGCCCGGCCGACCACGCGAAGGCGTCGGGCACCAACTCCACCCTCCGGGAGGTCGGTGTCGCCCTAGGCGTCGCCGTGCTCACGGCGGTGTTCACCGGCGCAGGCGGGACGCTGACCCCGACGGGCTACGTGGATGCCGCGGTCCCGGCCGTGTGGGTCGGAGCCGGTGTGCTCGGCGCGGCCGCCGTGATCGCGCTGGCGCTGCCGGGCAAGCGGGCCGCTGCACGGCTGGCGGCAGCGTCCGCCGCGCCCGAGTCGCCGGCCGAGGCCGCCGTCGACGCCCTCGCCGCCGCGGAGCCGGCGCCCGTCCTCGCCGACTGAGCGCCGCATCCACCGGTACGCACGCGGTTAGGCTGGAGCGCGTGCGTATCGGCGTGATCGGAGCGGGAGCCATCGGCGGAACCATCGCGGCGCTGCTGGACCGCGTCGGGCACCTCGTCGAAGTCACGGCCCGCGGGGAACAGCTCGCCGCCATCCGCGAATCGGGGCTGCGGCTCGACGGAGGCTGGGGCACGCACACCGCGCGGGTCGCCGCCGCCGAGACGCTGCAGACCGCTCCCGAGCTGGCGTTCGTGTGCACGAAGGCTCAGGATGCACCGGCGGCGATCGCCGCGAACGCCGCCCTCCTCGAGGGCATCACCGTCGTCATCGTGCAGAACGGTCTCGCCGGGCTGCGCGAGGCCGTCGAGCTGCTGCCGGACTCCACGTGCGTCGGCGCCCTGGCGCTGTATGCCGCGAGCTACCTCTCCCCCGGCCGGGTCTCGGTCACCACGACGGCGAACACGTACCTCGGCGCCGGCGACGGTCCCCCGCCGCCCGCCGCGGTGGAAGCCGCGCGCATCCTCGACGCCGCCATGCCCGCCCACGCGATCGACAACTTCAGCGGTGCCCAGTGGACCAAGCTCATCGTCAACCAGATCAACGCGCTCCCCGCCGTCACCGGACTCAGCGCCCAGCAGGTGCTCGGCGACCGGCGGCTGCGGCCCATCGTCACCGCGAGCCTCCAGGAGGCCACCCGGGTCGGCTACGCGCGCGGGGTTCGCTTCGGCAGCATCCAGGGCCTCGACGACCGCATCCTCCGCGTCGTCGCCCGCGCACCCCGCTGGGCCGCGCAGGCGGTGCCGCTGCTGATGAAGCGCAGGATGGGCGCAACGCCGAACCCCGGTTCCACGCTGCAGAGCATCCGCCGCGGTCAGCTCACCGAGATCGACTACCTCAACGGCGCCGTGGTGGACGAGGCCCGGAGCGCAGGGATCGAGGCCCCGATCAATGCCGCGATCACCGGCCTCGTGCACGAGGTGGAGCGGACGGGCGCCTTCCTGACGCCGGATGCGGTCGCCGAACGGATGCGGCCCCTGCTCGCCGCGTGACCTGTGCGGTCCGCCGTCAGTCGATCGGGCCGATCCGCAGCGGGAGCGACGGATCCGAGTCGTCCACGAGGTGGTCGGCGTGCGCCAGCGGACGCGCCTCGTCCAGGTACGCCGGGTCCTGCAGCGCGTTGACGAGCAGGATGGACGCGTTCCACCCGTCGCGCAGCGACGGCCGCAACAGGAACTCGCCGTCCACGACGAGCACCGCATCCGGTCCGGCCGTGAGCCAGCGCGCCTCCACCGGCTGATCGCGCTCCTCGTCGAAGGCCGCCGTCTGGAACCCGGCGCTGCCGCCCAGCCGGAACGGGTCGAGGAGCACGCGTCGCAGGGTCACGTAATCGTAGCCGTCGCGGTAGTAGCTCTCCGGCGTCTCCGGGCCGAGCCGGGTGCGGTACGCCCGGGATTGGTGGAAGTTCCGCAGGGAGGCTCGGAAGGTGTCGGCGCCCGCCTCGCGGAACACCTCGGCCAGGTCGTCCGCGAACGGCCCGCCGGCGTCGGCGGCGTCGACCGCGACGATCACGCGTCCCAGCGGGAACACCCGGCGGATGTCGCCGACCAGCACGCGCAGGAATTGCACGCGCGGCGTCGGCGGGAGCATCATGCGACGAGCATAGGCCGCCGCACCGGTTAGCCTCGATGCATGCACGACTTCGCCGGGACGGTGGTGGCCTGGTACCACGCCAACCGGCGCGACCTGCCGTGGCGGCGCGACGGCTTCACCGCCTGGGGCACGCTGGTCAGCGAGTTCATGCTGCAGCAGACCCCCGTGTCCCGGGTCATCCCGCGGCTCGAGGAGTGGCTCACCCGGTGGCCGACCCCGACCGACCTGGCGGCGGTCCCTCCCGGCGAGGCGGTGCGCGCCTGGCAGTCGCTCGGCTACCCGCGACGCGCCCTCTGGCTGCACGCCGCAGCCGTCGCCATCACCGAGCAGCACGGCGGTGTCGTGCCGGAAGATGTGGATGCGCTCCTCGCGCTCCCGGGCATCGGCGACTACACCGCCCGCGCGGTGGCGGTGTTCGCCTACGGCAACCGGCACCCGGTGGTGGACACGAACATCCGGCGCGTCATCGCCCGGGCCGTCGACGGCCAGGCGGAGCCCGGGCCGCCCAGCGCCCGGCGCGACCTCGCCGCGATGGAGGCGCTGCTGCCCGACGACCGTCCGGCCGCCGCCGCGTTCAACGCCGGGATGATGGAACTGGGCGCGATCGTCTGCGTCGCCCGCTCGCCGCGGTGCGAGGTGTGCCCGCTCGCGGACCGCTGCGCCTGGCGGCAGGCCGGCTACCCGCCCTACGACGGGCCGCGCAAAGCGGTGCAGAAGCGGTACGAGGGCAGCGACCGGCAGGTGCGCGGCCGCATCCTCGCGGAACTGCGCGCGTCGCACATCCCGGTCACCGCCACCGAGCTCGAAACGGTCTGGCCCGACCCCGCCCAGCGCGATCGTGCCCTCGCCGGCCTGCTGGCCGACGGCCTGGCCGTAGCCGCCGAAGGCGGCTACACCCTCCCCTGACCCTCAGGCCGCTGAGGTGCTCGTAGTTGCGCCCGACACGCCGTGTCGAGGCGCAACTGCGAGCACCTCAGCGCTCGGCGAAGAGCAGCGGATCCCAGTCGAGGATGCGCGAACGGTGCACGAGTCCCTCGGTGTAGAACGGGTCGCCGTCGCGGAAGCGCTCGGCGGCCTCCCGCGAACGGAAGATCGCCATGGATCCCTGCGTGGCCGGGTCGCCGAACGTGCCGATCATCAGCACCTCGCCGCCCTTCGCGAACTCGTCGAGATAGGCGCGATGCCGCGGATACGTCTCCACGAGACGCTGGAAGTGCTCCGGGCCGGCCTCGGGGTCGGCGTCGTAGAACGAGACGGCGTACATGCCGTCAGCTTAGGACCGGGATGCGCTCAGCGCTCCGAACCCTCGGCCTCGTCCTCGTCGTCCTCGTCGTCCTCGTCGGTGCGCGGCTTGACGTACGGGTCCTCGTCGCCGGCGTACGCCGCCGTCGCAGCTAGTCCTGCCACCTCGGTATCGCGCTCGCGCGCCTCCCGCAGCAGGTCCTCGATGTGGGCCGCGTTCTCCGGGATCGCGTCCAGCTGGAACACCAGTGTCGGCGTCAGGCGGGCGGTGATGTTCTTGCCCACCTCGCTGCGCAGCATCCCGGTCGCCGCGGTGAGCGCCGCAGCGCTGTCCTCGCGCTCCTGCTCGGTGCCGTACACCGTGTAGAAGACGGTGGCGTGCTGCAGGTCGCCGGTCACCTGCACGTCCGTGATGGTCACGAACCCCAGGCGCGGGTCGCGCAGGCCGCGATCGAGGCGCTTGGCGACGATCTCCTTGATCCTGTCCGCGAGCTTCCTCGCGCGTGCCGGATCAGCCATGTTGTGTGCCTTCCTTTCGGGCAAGAAGGCCGGTGGCAGAGCCACCGGCCTTCGCTCCGATCAGACGCGAGGCTTCTCGCGAAGCTCGGTCGTCTCGATCTCGTCGCCGATCTGGATGTCGTTGTACTTCCCGAGACCGATACCGGCCTCGAAGTCCGTACGGACCTCGGTGACGTCGTCCTTGAACCGCCGCAGCGACTCGATGGCCAGGTTGTCGCCCACCACGACGCCGTCGCGGATGACCCGCGCCTTGGCGTTGCGGGTGATCGTCCCGGACCGGACGATGACACCGGCGATGTTGCCGAACTTCGAGGAGCGGAACACCTCGCGGATCTCGGCGACACCGGACTGGACCTCTTCGAACTCGGGCTTGAGCATGCCCTTGAGCGAGTTCTCGATGTCCTCGATGGCGTTGTAGATGACCGAGTAGAAGCGGACATCCACACCCTCGCGGGCGGCACGCTCGCGGGCCTTCACGTCCGGGCGGACGTTGAAGCCGATCACGATCGCGTTGTCGATGGTCGCCAGGTCGATGTCCGACTCGGTGACGGCACCGACACCGCGGTGCAGGATGCGCAGCGAGACCGAATCGTCGACCTCGATCTTCATGAGCGACTCCTCCAGCGCCTCCACGGCACCGGACACGTCGCCCTTGATGATGAGGTTGAGCGCCTCGACCTTGCCCTCTTCCAGAGCACGGGTGAAGTCCTCGAGCGAGATGCGCTTGCGGGCCTTGGCCAGCTGGGCGTTGCGCTCGGCGGCCTCGCGCTTCTCGGCGATCTGACGTGCGGTGCGGTCCTCCTCGGTGACGAGGAAGACATCACCGGCGCGCGGGACGCTGGAGAGGCCCTGGACCTGGACCGGACGCGACGGCGCTGCCTCGAAGACGGCGTCGCCGTTCTCGTCGGCCATCGCACGCACACGGCCGTAGGCGGTACCCGCCACGATCGCGTCGCCCACCCGGAGGGTTCCGGACTGGATGAGCACGGTCGCGACCGCGCCGCGGCCCTTGTCGAGCTTCGCCTCGATCGCGACACCACGTGCGTCCTTGTTGGGGTTCGCACGGAGGTCGAGACCGGCGTCGGCGGTCAGCAGCACGGCGTCGAGCAGTGCGTCGATGCCGATGTCGTTGCGGGCCGAGACGTCGACGAACATGACGTCGCCGCCGTACTCCTCCGCGACCAGCCCGAACTCGGTGAGCTGCTGGCGCACCTTGGCCGGGTTGGCGTCCGGCTTGTCGATCTTGTTCACCGCCACCACGATCGGCACGTTCGCCGCCTGGGCGTGGTTCAGCGCCTCGATGGTCTGCGGCATGATGCCGTCGTCCGCCGCGACCACGAGGATCGCGATGTCGGTGACCTGCGCACCACGGGCACGCATGGCGGTGAACGCCTCGTGACCCGGGGTGTCGATGAAGGTGATGGCACGCTCGATGCCGTCGTGCTCCGTCCACACCTGGTACGCACCGATGTGCTGGGTGATGCCGCCGGCCTCGCCCGCGACGACGTTCGCGTTGCGGATGGCGTCGAGGAGGCGCGTCTTACCGTGGTCGACGTGACCCATGACGGTGACGACCGGAGGCCGGATCTCGAGGTCCTCGTCGGACTCGCCTTCCAGCTCGGCGTCGAGGTCGATGTCGAAGCCCTCCAGGAGCTCCTTGTCCTCGTCCTCGGGCGAGACGACCTGGATCTTGTAGCCCAGCTCGTCGCCGAGCACCTCGAAGGTGGCCTCGTCGAGCGACTCGGTCGCAGTCGCCATCTCACCCAGGTGGAAGAGGACGGTGACCAGCGACGCGGGGTTCGCGTCGATCTTGTCGGCGAAGTCGGAGATGGAGGAGCCACGACGCAGTCGGATGACGGTGTCGCCGTTGCCGCGGGGTACGGACACGCCGCCCAGCGACGGGGCCTCCCGCATTTCGAATTCCTGACGCTTCGCGCGCTTCGACTTGCGGGCCTTGCTCTTGCCGCCACCACGGCCGAATGCACCGGCCGTGCCGCCGCCCGGTCCACGACCACGGCCGCCGCCCCCACCGGGACGCGGGCCGCCGAAGCCGCCGCCTGGACGCTGGAAGCCGCCGCCTGCGCCGGCACCGGCACCTGCGCCGCCACCGCTGCCGGGGCGCTGCTGGAAGCCGGGACGACCGCCGCCGCCACCCGGACGACCGCCGCCGGGGCGGTTGCCGCCGCCCTGACCGGGCGCGCCTATGCGCGGGGCACCGGGACGCGGCGGGGTGGGACGGGGGATGTTGCTCGGCGACGGGCGCTGGCCCATGCCCTGCGACGACGAGAAGGGGTTGTTGCCGGGTCGCGGCGTGCGCTGACCCATCCCCTGGTTCGACGAGTAGGGGTTGTTGCCGGGTCGCGGTGCGCTCGGGCGCGGGATGCTGCTGCCACCGGGGCGCGGCGTGGACGGCTTGACCGCGTCGGTGGACGGGGCGTCCGCTGCCGACGTGGTGGTCGCTGCCTGCTCGGCCGCCTTCTCGGCGGCCTTCTCCGCTGCGGCCTTCTCAGCCGCGGCCTGACGCTCGGCGACCGACATCGGCGCCTGCGGCTTGGGGCCGGCATCCGTGTCGGAGTCGGCCGCTGCGGCGGGCGCTGCGGGAGCGGCCTGGGCCGCCTGCGGGCGCGGCGCACCGGGACGCGGCGCGCTGGAGGGTGCCTTCGGTGCGGTGGCGGTCGCCTTGTCGGCGGCCGGCTTCGCAGAGCCGGAGTGGCCCTCGGCCTCGAGGGCGGCACGCAGCTTGCGGGCTACCGGAGGCTCGATGCTGGAGGACGGTCCCTTGACGAACTCGCCCATTTCCTTGAGTTTCGCGAGCGCGACTTTACTGTCGACGCCGAGCTCGCTCGCGACCTCGTGTACGCGTGGTTTTGCAGCCACAATTCTCCTGTCTGGGGGCCTACCCCCGGACAGGGGCAGGCGTTAGTTGTGGACGGATCTCATTTCGAGCCGCTCATCGGTTGTCACTCATGTGAAGTCAACTTCTTCAGCCTGTTCTCATAATTTGCGACCGGATGGCCGCGGTGCCGAGTGGTCCTTCCACACGCAGCGCGCGCCCGAAGGCACGGCGCTTCAACGCGAGGTCGAGACACTCGTCGACCGGATGCAGCCACGCACCACGCCCGGGAAGTGCGGCGGACGAATCCACCACGAGTTCCGATTCCTGGGCGACGACCCTCAGAAGAGAGGACCGGGGAGCGCGAGAACGGCATCCGACGCACGTTCTGACGGGTTCCATCTTACTCCTCTCGGCGCTCCGCGCCGAACGGGCGGGTGCGCCCGTTCTTCCAGGCTAGCTGTCCCCCGGCCTGTCCGCCGGGTGGAGGACTGGCGGCCGCACGCCGATCGGCGCACACTGCGCGGGGGAGGCACCATGAACACTTCTCGCGAAGACGCGAAGCCCATCGGACGACGTGCACTGCACCTCGTCCTCGCCGCCGGCCTGGCCGCCGCCACGTTCGCTGTGGCGCAACCCGTGGTGTCACCCGCGGCAGCGGCGTCCATCGCGTGGAGTCAGTTCGGGAACGGACCCTCGCACAGTGGTGTCAACGCCGCCGAGTCGCAGATCATTCCGGCGACCGTCGCCTCCCTGACGCCGCTGTTCACCGCCTCCTTGCGCGGAGTGTCGGACGGCCCGCCCGTCGAGCAGCCCGGCGTCTCGACCGCAGGCGGCACGCGCGATCTGCTGTTCACCACGACCAAGGACGGCTGGATCACCGCCACCGACGCGACGACCGGCGCGGAAGTCTGGGCGCATCAGAACGGCCCGGGCACCTGCAAGATCAACGGCGGGTCGACGCCGTGCTACACCACGTCCTCCCCCGCCGTCGGCCCCGGCGGCACCTACGTCTACAGCTACGGCCTCGACGGAAAGGTGCACAAGTACGCGACCGGCAGCGGCACGGAGGTGAAGACCGGCGGATGGCCGCAGGTCGCCACCGTGAAGCCGCAGGACGAGAAGAGCTCGCCGGCGCTGACCATCGTGACCACCGGCGGTCACTCGTATCTCTACGTCTCCAACGGCGGCTACCCGGGCGACCGCGGGGACTACCAGGGGCACGTGACCACGATCGACCTCGGGAGCGGGACGCAGCGGGTGTTCAACTCGCTGTGCAGCGACAAGACCGGCCACCTCGGTTACGGCGCCTGCGCGAACGTGCAGTCCGCGGTGTGGGCGCGGCCGAGCGTCGTCTACGACCCGGGCACGAACCGCATCCTCTTCTCCACCGGCAACTCGAAGTTCGACGGAACGCGCAACTGGGGCGACTCGGTCCTCGCGATCAACCCGGACGGCAGCGGCACCGGCGGTGGTCCCGTGGACAGCTACACACCGAGCAATTACGCGCAGCTCGACCAGCAGGACCTCGACCTCGGCAGCACGGCTCCTCAGGTCGTCACCCCGCCGGCCAACTCGGCCTTCACCCACCTCGCCATGCAGAGCGGCAAGGATGCGATGATCCGCCTCCTGAACACCGCCGCCCTGGGCGGCGGCGGCGCCGGGCACACCGGAGGAGAGCTGCAGTCCATCGCCGTGCCGCAGGGCGGGCAGGTGCTCACCCAGCCGGCGAACTGGGTCGACAAGAGCGGCACCTCCTGGGTCTTCGTGGCGAACAACAGCGGCATCTCCGCACTGAAGCTCGTCGTCGACGGCGCGAGGAAGCCCGCGCTCCAGCAGGTCTGGAAGCAGACCGCCGCGGGCACGACGCCGATCGTGGCCGGCGGCGTGCTGTTCTACCTGTCGAAGAACGGGGTGCGCGCGCTCAACCCCGCCACCGGCGCCCAGTTGTGGACCAACACCGCCGGCGGGAGCGGCCTGCACTGGCAGAGCCCGATCGTCGTCAACGGCAAGCTGTACTTCACCGACGGGGGTGGCAAGCTCCGCGCCTTCGCCATCCCGCCGAGCGCGCAGAAGGTCGCGCGCGTGGCCGGGGACGACCGCTACGGCACGAGTGCCGCCGTCTCCGCGGCCACCTACTCCGCGAACGCGCCCGTCGCCTACGTCGCGTCGGGGCTGCAGTTCCCGGACGCCCTCGCGGGTTCGCCCGCCGCCGGACGCGCCGGAGGCCCGATGCTCCTCGTGCAGCAGGGAGCGGTGCCGCTCTCCGTGCAGGCGGAGCTGCGGCGCCTCCACCCGGCAAAGATCGTCGTGCTCGGCGGAGCGACCAGCGTCTCGAACGCCGTGATGACCACGCTCAAAGGGTTCACGGCCGGCGGCGTGACGCGGGTCAGCGGATCCGACCGCTTCGAGACCGCGGCCGCGGTGTCGCGCGCAACGGCGCCGGTCGGACCGGCGGCCGCGTACGTCGTCTCGGGCCTGTCGTTCCCGGATGCGCTCTCCGCCGGCGCGCTCGCCGCCCGGACCGCCGGTGCGCCGCTGCTGCTGACCACGCAGTCCTCCCTCCCGGCCTCGACGGCCGCCGAGCTCAAGCGGCTGGCGCCCAAGTCGATCGTGGTGGTCGGCGGCGCCCAGGCGGTCTCGGCCGGGGTGCTGACAGCCCTCAAGGCGTACACGACCGGGTCCGTCTCACGGATCAGCGGCTCCGACCGGTTCGAGACGAGCGCGGCCGCCGCTGCGGCGTATCCCGCCGGGACGGTGAAGCCCTACGTCGCCTCTGGCCTCGCCTTCCCGGATGCGCTGTCGGCTTCGGCAGCGGCCGGAACGGCCAAGGCTCCGCTGCTGCTCACCGAGCCCGGCGCAGTGCCGCCCTCGGTCGCCGCGCAGCTGAATCGCCTCGCCGCCTCGCGCATCACGGTGGTCGGCGGAACGGATGCGGTCAGCGACGCCGTGCAGGCGGCCCTCGCCTCCTACGTGAAGTGACGAAAGAGCCGGGCCCGCGGCTGCGGGCCCGGCTCTTTCGAACTCCGTCGGCCGAGCTCAGTCGCGGTCGAGGATCGAGTCCGGCTGGATGTCGATCTTCGCGCCGGTCAGCTTGGCCGCCAGGCGGGCGTTCTGGCCCTCCTTGCCGATGGCGAGCGAGAGCTGGTAGTCGGGGACGAGCGCCCGCACGGCCTTGAGCGACTCGTCGATGACGAACGCGCTGGTCACCTTCGCCGGCGAGAGTGCACTCGACACGAAGGTCGCGAGGTCGGGCGAGTAGTCGACGATGTCGATCTTCTCGTTGTTGAGCTCGGCGGTCACGGCGCGGACGCGCTGGCCGAGTTCGCCGATGCAGGCGCCCTTGGCGTTCACGCCGGGCTCGGTCGCCCGGACGGCGATCTTGGTGCGGTGCCCCGCCTCGCGGGCGAGCGAGACGATCTCCACCACTCCGCTGGCGATCTCGGGGACCTCGAGTGCGAACAGCTTGCGGACGAGCGCCGGGTGGGTGCGCGAAACGGTGATGGACGGACCCTTCGGGCCCTTGCTCACACTGGTGACGTACACGCGGATGCGCGACCCGTGCGCGTACTCCTCGCCCGGGACCTGCTCCTCCGGAGGCAGGATCGCCTCGACGCTTCCCAGGTCGACGTGGATCATGCGCGGGTTCGGACCCTGCTGGATGACGCCCGCGACGATGTCGCCCTCGCGTCCGCGGAACTCGCCGAGCACGGCGTCGTCGGCGATGTCGCGCAGGCGCTGGTTGATGACCTGCTTCGCCGCGAAGGCCGCGATCCGGCCGAAGTCGCTGGGGCTGTCCTCGGCCTCGCCGATGACGTTGCCCTCGTCATCGTGCTCGGGCACGTAGACGGAGACATGTCCGGTCTTGCGGTCGAGGTGCACGCGCGCGGCAGGCGGCTGGTCGCTGTGGCCATGACGGTGATCGGCCTGGTTCGTGTGCTTCAGATAGGCGGTCAGGATGGCCTGCTCGATGATCTGCACCAGTTCATCGAAGGGGATCTCCTTCTCGCGCTCCATGAGACGCAAGACGCTGAGGTCGATGTCCATGCCGGCCTCCTCTATTCAGATCTCGCCACCGCGTGACGGCGCGGCGGACTCAGTCCTCTACGGTACCCGAGATTCCGGAACGCGTGCACGCCGGGTACCGTTCACGGCATGACCTCCCCCACCCGGGTCGCCTCCCGAGTCGAACGCCAGCCCGTCGTCCGCGTCCTCGCACGCGTGGGCCTGGCGGCGATCGGCGTCCTGCACATCCTGATCGGCGTCATCGCCCTCGCCGTCGCGTTCGGATCGGGCGGGAACGCCGACCAGTCCGGCGCCCTCCAGGCCCTCGTCGCCGTCCCCGGAGGACTCTTCGTGGTGTGGGCGGTGATCGTCGGCCTGATCTTCCTCTCCGCGTGGCAGATCCTGCAGGCGTTCACCGCGCACAAGCCCGGCGAGAAGGTGATCGAGGTCGTGAAGTGCGTGGTCTACGCGGCACTGGCCGTTATCGCGATCTCCATCGCCACGGGCAGCCGCAAGAACGCCTCCTCGTCGGAGCAGTCGATGAGCGGAAAGCTGCTCGGGATGCCCGGGGGCGTCTTCCTCCTCGCCGCCATCGGTCTGGTGATCGTCGTGGTCGGAATCGTCTTCGTCTTCAACGGAGTGACCCACCGGTTCGAGCGCGACCTGCGCCTGCCGCCGAACCGCTGGGCGACCGTGACGACGATGCTCGGCCGCATCGGCTACGTCGCCAAAGGAGTCGCGCTGGTGATCGTCGGCGGCCTCGTCACCTTCGGAGCCATCACCGCCGACCCGGAGAAGGCCGGCGGCCTCGACGGCAGCCTCAAGGCGCTGAAGCAGGTACCGTTCGGCGTCGTGCTGCTGGTGACCATCGCGCTGGGGCTGATCCTGTACGGCGTCTTCTGGTGCGTGCGCGCCTACGCGTCCCGCCTCAAGGAGCAGTGACCCGGAGCTATTCGCTGGCGGCGCCCGCGAACTGCGCGTTGTAGAGCGTGTAGTACGCGCCGCCCCGCGCCAGCAGCTCCTGGTGCGTGCCTTGCTCGACGATCCGCCCGGCCTCCATCACCAGGATGAGGTCGGCGTCGCGGATGGTCGACAACCGGTGCGCGATCACGAACGACGTGCGGTCAGCCCGCAGTGCGCTCATCGCCTTCTGCACCAGCAGCTCGGTCCGGGTGTCGACGGACGAGGTCGCCTCGTCGAGGATGAGCACGCTCGGGCGGGCCAGGAACGCCCGGGCGATGGTCAGCAGCTGCTTCTCCCCCGCCGAGACGTTGGATCCCTCGTCGTCGAGCACGGTGTCGTAACCGTCCGGGAGCGAGTGCACGAAGCGGTCGACGTAGGTCGCGCGTGCCGCATCCAGCATCTCCTCCTCGGTCGCGTCGGGGCGGCCGTACAGGATGTTGTCGCGGATCGTCCCCTTGAACAGCCAGGTGTCCTGCAGCACCATCCCCATGCGGCTCCGCAGGTCGTGCCGGCTCATGGTCGCGATGTCGACGCCGTCCAGGGTGATCCGGCCGCCGTCGAGTTCGTAGAACCGCATCATCAGGTTCACCAGCGTCGTCTTGCCCGCGCCGGTCGGCCCGACGATCGCGACGGTCTGCCCGGGCTGGGCGACCAGCGACAGGTCCTCGATGAGCGGGGTGTCCTCCACGTAGCGGAACGAGACGTCCTCGAACGCCAGCAGGCCCCGGGTGCCCTCCGGGTTCTCCGGCTCGGCCGGATCGGCCGACTGCTCCTCCGCATCCAGCAGTTCGAAGACGCGCTCGGCGCTCGCGACGCCCGACTGCAGCAGGTTGGCCATCGAGCCGAGCTGCGTCAGCGGCTGCGTGAACTGGCGCGAGTACTGGATGAACGCGGTCACGTCGCCGAGCTGCATGGCTCCGCTCGCCACCTGAAGTCCGCCGACGACGGCGATCGCCACGTACATCAGGTTCCCGACGAACATCATCGCGGGCATGATGATGCCGGAGATGAACTGGGCGCCGAAGCTGGCCCGGTACATCTCCTGGTTCTTCTCCCGGAACCGCGCCTCCACCTCGCGGTGGCGACCGAACACCTTGACCAGTGAGTGCCCGGTGAACGCCTCCTCGATCTGGCCGTTGAGCTCGCCGGTGTGCTTCCACTGGGCGACGAACAGCTTCTGCGAGCGCTTCGCGATGATCGTCGTGATGACCAGCGTCAGAGGGATGGTAACCAGGGCGATCACCGCGAGCAGGGGCGAGATGACGAACATCAGCACGATGACGCCGATGACCGTGAGCAGCGAGGTGAGCAGCTGGCTCATGGTCTGCTGGAGCGACTGCGAGATGTTGTCGATGTCATTGGTGACGCGGCTGAGGAGCTCGCCGCGCTGCATCCCGTCGAAGTACTTCAGGGGCAGTCGGTGGAGCTTGTCCTCCACGTCCGCGCGCAGGCGGTAGACCGTGCGCTGGGTGACGCCGTTCAGCACGTACGCCTGCAGGTAGCTGAACACCGACGACAGCACGTAGAGCGCGAGCACCCACAGGAGGATCTGCCCGACCGCGGTGAAGTCGATGCCCGCGCCCGGAGTGAAGGTGGTGCCGGAGAGCAGGTCGGCCAACTGGTTCTGGCCCTGCGCCCGCAGCCCGGAGATGATCTGCGCCTGCGTCGTCCCCTGCGGGAACTGCAGCGAGATGGCGCCGGCGAACACCAGGTTGATCGCGTTGCCGATCAGTTTCGGGCCGAGCACGGCGAACGTGACGGACACGATCGCGAGCAGCGTCACCGCGACCAGCCGGAGGCGTTCGGGCCGGAGCCGGCCCAGGAGCCGCTTGGCGCTCGGACCGAAGTTCAGCGACTTCTCGGCCGGCATCCCCATCCCGGCGAACGGGCCTCCACCGCCCGGACCACGGCGCATCGGGGGGCCCACCGGGCGGGCCGGAGCTGTCGTCTTCTCACTCATCCCGGTGCCTCCTAGGCCGCATCCTGCGCCGCGAGCTGCGACGACACGATCTCGGCGTACGTCGCGTTGCTCTGCAGCAGCTCGTCGTGGGTCCCCCGGCCGACCACGCGGCCGTCCTCGAGGACGATGATCTGGTCCGCATCCACGATGGTGGATACCCGCTGCGCGACGACGATCATGGTCGCGTCGGCCACGTCCTTCGCCAGCGCAGCCCGCAGCCGGGCGTCGGTCGCCGTGTCGAGCGCCGAGAACGAGTCGTCGAAGACGTAGATCTCGGGCTTCCGGACGAGCGCCCGCGCGATCGCGAGCCGCTGCCGCTGACCGCCCGAGACGTTGGTGCCGCCCTGCGCGATCGGGGCTTCGAGCTTCTCGGGCATCGCCTCCACGAAGTCGCGCGCCTGCGCCACCTCCAGCGCGTGCCAGAGTTCGTCGTCGCTGGCCTGCGGGTTGCCGTAGCGGAGGTTGGATGCGACGGTGCCCGAGAACAGGTACGGCTTCTGCGGGACGATGCCGATGCGCGACCAGAGCAGCTCGGGATCGAGCTCAGCCACATCCACTCCGTCGACCAGCACGAGCCCGCTGGTCGCATCGAACAGCCGCGGGATGAGGTTCACCAGCGTCGTCTTGCCCGCGCCCGTGCTCCCGATGATCGCGGTCGTCCGGCCGGCCTCCGCCAGGAACGTGACGTCCGTCAGCACCGGGTGCTCAGCGCCGGGATACGAGAAGCCGACGTCGACCAGCTCAACGGTTCCGTGGGCCTGCACCTCGGTCACCGGACGCTCGGGCATCCGCACCGACGACTCCGTGCCCAGCACCTCGCCGATGCGGTCGGCGCAGACGGCGGCACGCGGCACGAGCACGGCCATCATGGTCGACATCATCACGCCCATCAGGATCTGCGTGAGGTACTGCAGGAATGCGGTCAGCGTCCCGACTTGGAGGGAGCCGTCCTGGACGCGGAACGAGCCGAACCAGATCACCGCGACGCTCGACACGTTGAGCACCAGCATGACGATCGGGAACATCAGCGCGAACAGCCGCCCCGCCTTCAGCGCGGTCTCCGTGACCTCGTCGTTCGCGGTGCGGAAGCGGCGGGTCTCGACGTCTTCGCGCACGAACGCACGCACCACGCGGATGCCGCTGAGCTGCTCCCGCATGACGCGGTTGACGCGGTCGATCCTGTCCTGCATCCGCCGGAACAGGGGCACCATCCGGGAGATGATGATGCTCACGGCGATCAGGAGCGCTGGGACGCTGACCGCGATCAGCCAGGAGAGGTCGATGTCCTGCTGCATCGCCAGCACGATCCCGCCGACGGCGAGGATGGGCGCGGAGACGAGCAGCGTGCAGGTCATCATGACCAGCATCTGCACCTGCTGCACGTCGTTGGTGTTCCGGGTGATCAGCGACGGCGCCCCGAACGACGACACCTCGCGCTCGGAGAACTCGCCGACGCGGTGGAAGATCGCTTCCCGAAGATCACGGCCGACCAGCATCGCGACCTTCGCGCCGAAGTAGACCGCCGTGATCGCACAGGCGACCTGGACGAGCGTGACACCGAGCATCTCGGCGCCCACCGACATGATGTAGCCCGTGTCGCCCTTCGCGACGCCGTTGTCGATGATGGCGGCGTTCAGCGTCGGCAGCCAGAGCGAGAGCAGCGACTGCGCCAGCTGGAAGACGAGCACGCCGATCAGCAGCGGCCAGTGAGGCCGGAGGAACCGGCCGAGGAGTTTCAGGAGCATGATGCCTCCGGGTGCGGCGACGGGGTGGGAGTGGATGCGACGTGGGGCGAGGTGCCCGCGATGCCGACGAGGGTCATCCGGGCGAGGTCGTCGATGCTGAACTCGATCCCGTCGTTGAGGGCGGGGAAGGCGGACGAGAAGCTGATCAACCGGAGCAGGTGCGCGACGCGCTCCGGCGGCCAGTTCAGCTCCTGAACCTCGGGTTCCAGGATGTGCGCGATGATCCGGGCGAACTCGCCGCGCTCCTGCGGCACGGGCGGACGCTCGGCGCCGATGACGTGCATGATGCGCATGACGCTGTGGAACCGCTCCCGGAGCAGGTAGAGAATGGCCCGGACCTTGTGCTCCAGCGGCAGCGCGGGGTCGATGCTGCGGAGCGCCTCACGCAGCGGCTCCGGGTCGAGGTACTTCTCGATGGCGGCCTGCACCAGCGCTTCCTTGTCGCCGAAGGCGCGGAAGATCGTGCCCTCGGCGATGCCGGCGGCCTCCGCGATCTGCCGCGATGTCACTCCGCGGCCGTGCTCGAGGAGAAGCGGGATGACCGCATCCACGATCATCGCTTTGCGGTGGTCCGCGGCCATGGGCTGGGCGCGCGTGCGCGGCGCATCCACGGTCAGGGCATCGTCGTTCACGGGCGACACTCTACGCGGAGTGAGTGCTCACTCACAAGCGTTCGGGTCGCCAGTTCTTGGTCACTCGCCTGGTGCGAAGATCTCCGAGATCTCGTCCACCTCGGCGGGGGTCGGCTTCCAGGCCGTCGCAGCCTCGGCGTTGGCGACGATCTGCTCCGGCTTGGTCGCCCCGGCGATCACGCTGGTCAGGCCCGGCTGCGCCAGCAGCCACGCGAACGTGGCCGCCAGCATGCTGACGCCGCGCTGGTCGCAGAACGCCTGATACTGCTCGATGCGATCCCACGGGGCAGTGTCGAGCAGGTGCTTGCGGAGGTTCATGATCCGGCTGTCGGCCGGGCCGCCCTCGCGGGTGAACTTGCCCGTGAACAGTCCGTTGTAGAGCGGGAAGTACGGCAGGAACCCCAGGCCGTAGCGGTTCACCGCCGGCAGCACCTCGCGCTCGGCGTCGCGCGCCAGGAGGCTGTACTCGTTCTGCGCGGAGACGAACTTCGGATGCCCGTGCAGCCGGGCCGTGAACTCGGCCTCGGCGATCTGCCAGCCCGGAAGGTTCGAGTGGCCGATGTAACGGACCTTGCCCTCGGCGATGAGGTCGTCCAGCGTCTCCAGGGTCTCCTCGATCGGCGTGACGCCGTCGGGCTGGTGCAGCTGGTAGAGGTCGATCCAGTCGGTGCGGAGACGGCGCAGCGAGCTCTCCACCGCGAGCCGGATGTACCGGCGTGAGGCGCGTGCGTTCCAGTCGGGCCCGTTGACCCCGGACATATCCATCCCGAACTTCGTGGCCAGCACGATCTTGTCGCGCTTCCCCTCCAGCGATTTGCCCATGAGAGTCTCGGAGAGTCCCCGCTCCTTGCCGTAGATGTCCGCGGTGTCGAACAGCGTCACCCCGGCGTCGATGGCGGCGCCGATCACCGCATCCGTCCCCTCCTGCGTCTCGGTCGCGGTGTCCTTCCGGCCGAAGTTGTTGCAGCCGAGACCGACCGTGGAGACGATCAGTCCGGAGGGGCCGAGGGTGCGGTATTCGATGTTCGCCATGCTTCGAGTCTAGGCACGCGCGAGGTCCTGCTCGCCTCGCGTTCGCCGCCGGAATCCGTCCCCAGTCGACGCTCTTCGGCGCTTATCCCCCGATGTCCGATTCCCGCGAGTGCGAGGTCGGTGGTGCGCCCTAGAGTCGACCCATGAGCAGTTCCTTCGCCTATCTCCTCCGCACGCCGAGCCCCATCGGGCGGCTCGAGCTGACCAGCGACGGCACGGCCGTCACGTCGCTCTCGATCGAGCGCGCCGGCCACCTCCCCCTCGAAGACCACCCGGAACGCAGCACACCGGTTCTCGACGATGCCGCCGCCCAGCTCGGCGAATACTTCGCGGGGTCGCGGCGCGCGTTCGACGTGCCCGTCCGCCTGCAGGGGACGCCCTTCCGCCAGGCCGTGTGGGAGCGACTGGCCGCGCTCGAATACGGCACCTTCGTCTCGTACGGCGAGCTCGGCGCGTCCCTCGGGCACGCGGGCTACGGCCGTGCGATCGGCGGTGCGGTCGGCGCCAACCCGGTTCCGATCATCGTCGGCTGCCACCGGGTCCTCTCCTCCAGCGGCCGGGTGACCGGGTACAGCGGTGGCAACGGCATCCCCACCAAGCTGTGGCTGCTGGAGCACGAGGGGATCCTGCTGGCCGCATGAGCGAGACGACGACACCCGTCCGATCGGCACTCGTCGTCGGGGAGGACGGCGTAGCGCGCTGCTCCTGGTCGGCGAGCGATCCCGAGTACCGCCGCTACCACGACGAGGAGTGGGGGCGCCCGCAGCACGACCCGCGCGCGCTGTACGAGAAGCTCTGCCTCGAAGGATTCCAGGCGGGGCTGTCGTGGATCACCATCCTGCGCCGGCGTCCCGCGTTCCGCGAGGACTTCCTCGGCTTCGTGCCCGAACGCGTCGCGGCGATGACCGAGGGCGACGTGGAGCGACTGCTGCAGGACGAGCGGATCATCCGGCACCGCGGCAAGATCGAGGCGACGATCTCGAACGCGCGCGCCGTGCTCGAACTCGATCAGCCGCTCGAGGAGCTGATGTGGGGCTTCGCGCCCGAGCCGCGCAGCGGCCATCGACCGCGCGAGTGGGGCGAGATCCCGGCGGTCACGCCGGAGTCGACGGCCCTGAGCAAAGAACTGCGGCGGCGGGGGTTCCGCTTCGTCGGTCCGACGACGATGTACGCCCTGATGCAGGCGACCGGGATGGTCGACGACCACTTCGAGGGCTGCTTCCGGGCGGCCTGAGCGCGCGCAGAAAGCGACCGAGAGAGTCGGGCCGACGGCGGAAAGGGCTCCCGACGACGGTTTCTCGCTGGTGAGGGTGCTACCGCTCGTGCCCGACCGCAGGCGGATTCATGGTGCCTCACACTCCGGCGTGGGAAACGACACATGGGGATTATGCGCCGGCCACCGCACGTCGGCCCGACTAGGTGAGGAGCGGAGTACACCAGGTGCACGCCACGCCTCGGATCAGTGATCCTCTCTCTTGGTTGTGAGCTTATCTCACTTTCAACTCCCGCACCACTGTGACTTCGCTGTGGGCCGCGCAGAATGCGGGGTCAGACGCGGAGAGCCGCCATCAGCCGTCCTGGCTCGCCCCGGACCTCCGGAACGACCAGTTCGAGATCGCGTGATCCGTCGCCGGTGAGCCGCAGTTCGTAGCCCTCTGCGGCGGCCCACGCGAGCAGGTCGGCCGTGGACTCGAAGGCAGCGCCCGCCTCTACGAGGGCGCGCGCGAGCAAACCCTTGGCCTGCTTGTTGAAGTGATTGAGCGCCCGGACATGGCCGGTCTCGTCGCGCGCGAGGACTCGGACGTAGTGGGCGCCCTCCCGATCCGGCAGCGGCGCCAGCGCCGCGTATCCCGCCGACCGCAGGTCCAGCAGGAGGCCGTCCTGCTCGGCCAATGCCGCCGCGCCGGCCGTGGCCCAGCGCTTCTTGAGCGATGCAGCGCCGTGGTGCAGGGAGAGGCGGGAGTCGAAGGACAGCCGGTACGCCGGGATCGGATCGGCGGCTCCCACGAGCCCGAGAAGGGCGGACTGCACCGCGACCGCGTCCGCAGCGACCGCCCATTCGCGCTCGGACAGCGACCCCGCGTCGAGCGCGTCGTACAGTACCCCGGTGTAGCGCTCGAGCGCGCGCATCGTCGGCGCCGTGCGAAGGGTCCGGTTCCGCTCCACCTCGCCCGCCTGCTTCGGCCCGAGCTTGAGCGCCTTCACCGCCGACTCGTGGTCCGCGGCGAGCTCGACGAGCGCCGACACGACGTCCGTGCGGACGGCGGTGAGCGAGGGGAACCGCAGGTGCTCGAGGGCAAGCGGGGACCCCGCTCCCCCGTCCCTCTTGGTCTCGGAGGGCGGGAGGAGGATGAGCACCCTAGTCCTCCACGAAACCGACGGCGGCGTCCACGTTGCCGCCCAGCGGGGCGGCCGTGTCCAGCGTGACCCGGGGAAGCGAGCCGCAGACGCCCCGCCACTCGTCGTACTCGTCGACGCTCTGCTCGACGGCGTACGCCGCCACGATGCCCGTGCGCTTGGCCAGGCGGTCCTCATGCAGCGCAGGATCGGAGCACACCGTCTCGACGATCCGCAGTTTCACGTCGCACCGCTCCGCCAGGTCGCGCCACTGCAGGCGTGCCGGCTCGACGGCGTTGACCGCATCCACCACGACCGAGTGGCCGGAGAGCAGCACCTGCTCGGCCATCGTCTCGGCCACCAGGTAGGCCGCGAGCCCGGTCGGCTGGTCGGAATCGATCCCCGCGTGGAGGATCGCCGCCTCGATCGGGTCCACCGAGATCACCGTCGCGCCGATTCGGCCCGCGAGGATCTCCGCGATGGTGGACTTGCCGGAACCAGGAAGCCCCGCCATCGCCACCAGCATCGGCACGCGGACGTCTCCGAACTGGCGCTCCAGCGGGGCTCCCTGCTGCCCGGACATGTCAGACCAGCTCGGCCTGACGGGCCACGACAGTGACGGTGTTGTTCTCGACGGAGAGGAAGCCGTCATCGGCGCTGGCCGTGATCGACTCTCCCCCGTTCAGGGTCACGCGGACCTCGCCCTCGGCGAGGATGGCCAGCAGCGGCTCGTGGCCGGGCAGGATACCGATCTGCCCTTCCACGGTGCGCGCGACCACCATGCTCGCTTCGCCCGACCACACCTCGTGGTCGGCGGCGACGACGCTGACGTTCAGAACAGCCATGGTCAGCCGTTCTCCTTCTGGATCTGCGCCCACTTCTCTTCGACGTCGGAGATCGCACCGACGTTGAAGAAGGCCTGCTCGGCCACGTGGTCGAACTCGCCCTTGGCGATGGCGTCGAAGGACTCGATGGTCTCCTTCAGCGGCACCGTCGAACCCTCGACACCGGTGAACTTCTTGGCCATGTAGGTGTTCTGCGAGAGGAACTGCTGGATCCGGCGCGCACGCGACACCGTGATCTTGTCCTCCTCCGACAGCTCGTCCACACCGAGGATCGCGATGATCTCCTGCAGTTCCTTGTTCTTCTGCAGGATCTGCTTGACCGTGGTCGCCACGCGGTAGTGGTCCTCGCCCAAGTAGCGGGGGTCGAGGATGCGCGAGGTCGAGGTCAGCGGGTCGACGGCCGGGTACAGACCCTTCGACGCGATCTCACGGGAGAGCTCGGTCGTGGCGTCGAGGTGCGCGAACGTGGTCGCAGGCGCCGGGTCGGTGTAGTCGTCGGCCGGCACGTAGATCGCCTGCAGCGAGGTGATCGAGTGACCGCGGGTCGAGGTGATGCGCTCCTGGAGGAGACCCATCTCGTCGGCGAGGTTCGGCTGGTAGCCCACCGCGGAGGGCATGCGGCCCAGCAGCGTGGAGACCTCGGAGCCGGCCTGCGTGAAGCGGAAGATGTTGTCGATGAAGAGCAGCACATCCTGCTTCTGCACGTCGCGGAAGTACTCCGCCATGGTCAGGGCCGAGAGGGCGACGCGCAGACGCGTTCCCGGCGGCTCGTCCATCTGGCCGAAGACGAGGGCGGTCTTGTCGAAGACGCCCGCCTCCTCCATCTCGTGGATGAGGTCGTTGCCCTCGCGGGTGCGCTCGCCGACACCGGCGAACACCGACACACCACCGTGGTCCTGCGCGACGCGCTGGATCATCTCCTGGATGAGGACGGTCTTGCCGACGCCCGCGCCACCGAAGAGGCCGATCTTGCCACCCTGCACGTACGGGGTGAGCAGGTCGATGACCTTGATGCCGGTCTCGAACAGCTGGGTCTTCGACTCCAGCTGGTCGAACGCCGGCGGCTGACGGTGGATCGGCCAGCGCTCGCTGATCTCGACCTTCTCGCCGGGCTCGAGGTTCAGGATGTCGCCGGTGACGTTGAACACCTTGCCCTTGGTCACGTCGCCCACGGGGACGCTGATCGGGGCGCCGGTGTCGCGGACCTCGCCGCCACGGACCAGGCCGTCGGTCGGCTTCAGCGCGATCGCGCGGACCAGGTCGTCACCGAGGTGCTGAGCGACCTCGAGCGTGATCTCGGTCGACTCCTCACCGATCGTGATCGTGGTCTTCAGGGCGTTGTAGATGCCCGGGATCGCGTCGTGCGGGAACTCGATGTCCACGACCGGGCCGGTGACGCGCGCAATGCGCCCGACGCCCGGCTGCGCGGTCGAAGCCTGGGCTTCGGCGGTAGCGGTAGTCATGATTTCTATCTCTCTCGTAGGACGATTACTTTGCCGAGCTCAGCGCGTCCGCGCCGCCGACGATCTCGGAGATCTGCTGGGTGATCTCCGCCTGACGGGCGTTGTTCGCGAGACGCGTGTAGTCGGTGATGAGCTTGTCGGCGTTGTCGCTCGCTGCCTTCATCGCCTTCTGCGTCGCCGCGTGCTTGGAGGCGGCGGACTGCAGCATCGCGTTGAAGATGCGGCTCTCGATATAGACGGGGAGCAGCGCGTCGAGCACCGTCCCCACGTCGGGCTCGAACTCGTAGAGCGGCAGGACCTGCGTGCGATCCGGCTCCTCCACGCCTTCGACGACCTCCAGGGGAAGCAGGCGGACGACCTGCGGCTCCTGGGTCAGCATGCTGACGAAGCGGTTGTAGATGATGTGGATCTCGTCCACGCCGCCGTCGGACGCGTCGCGCAGGAAGGACTCGAGGATCGCGTCCGCGACCTCCTTGGCCTGCTCGAACTCGGGGCTGTCCGTGTTGCCGGTCCAGACGCGCTCGAACCCGCGGCGCCGGAAGCTGAAGTAGCCCTGCGCCTTGCGGCCGACGAGGAAGTACACGACCTCCTTGCCCTGGCTGCGCAGCAGCTCGGCGAGCTTCTCGGACTCCTTGAGCACGTTCGAGTTGAACGCACCGGCGAGACCGCGGTCGGAGGAGAAGATGACGATCGCGGCGCGCTCGATCTTCTCCGGCTCCGTGGTCAGGACGTGCTCGACGTTCGAGTAGGTCGCCACCGCCGACACCGCGCGCGTGATCGCGCGGGCGTACGGCGAACTGGCGGCCACCCGCGCCTGCGCCTTCTGGATGCGGGAGGCGGAGATCAGCTCCATCGCACGGGTGATCTTCTTGGTCGTCTGGGCAGATCTGATCTTCTGCCGGTAGACCCGAAGCTGTGCTCCCATGTCTCTCCTCTGTACCTAAATCTTTCTCGGCCTAGTCGCTCGTCGGCTCAGCGCTCAGCGCCGGGCCTTGACGATGCGCTCCTGGTCGACCTGGTCCTCGTCGATGGCCTGGAACTCCTCGCGGCCGACCGAGGCGAGCGGCTTGCCCTCGCCGGTCTGGAACTCGAGCTTGAACGCATCCACCTCGGAGTCGAGCTTCGAGACGGTGTCGTCGTCGAGGACGTTGGTCTCGCGAAGCGTCGTCAGGATGTCGGAGTTCCGGCGCAAGTGGTCCAGCAGCTCCGACTCGAAGCGCAGGACGTCCTCGACGGCGACCTCATCGAGCTTGCCGTTGGTGCCGGCCCAGATCGAGACGACCTGCTCCTCCACCGGGTACGGCGAGTACTGCGGCTGCTTGAGCAGTTCGGTCAGGCGGGCGCCACGGGCCAGCTGACGACGGCTCGCCGCGTCGAGGTCGGACGCGAACATCGCGAACGCCTCGAGCGAGCGGTACTGCGCCAGCTCGAGCTTCAGCGTGCCGGAGACCTTCTTGATCGACTTCACCTGCGCGTCGCCGCCGACTCGGGAGACCGAGATGCCGACGTCGACCGCGGGACGCTGGTTGGCGTTGAAGAGGTCGGACTGGAGGAAGATCTGGCCGTCGGTGATCGAGATCACGTTGGTCGGGATGTACGCGGAGACGTCGTTCGCCTTCGTCTCGATGATCGGGAGACCGGTCATCGAGCCGGCGCCCAGCTCGTCGGAGAGCTTGGCGCAACGCTCCAGCAGACGGGAGTGCAGGTAGAAGACGTCACCCGGGTAGGCCTCGCGTCCCGGCGGACGACGGAGCAGCAGCGACACGGCGCGGTAGGCCTCGGCCTGCTTCGACAGGTCGTCGAAGACGATGAGGACGTGCTTGCCGCCGTACATCCAGTGCTGGCCGATGGCCGAGCCGGTGTACGGAGCCAGGTACTTGAAGCCGGCGGGGTCGGAGGCCGGAGCCGCGACGATGGTGGTGTACTCCATCGCGCCGGCGTCCTCGAGCGCGCCCTTCACCGAGGCGATGGTCGAGCCCTTCTGGCCGATCGCGACGTAGATGCAGCGGACCTGCTTGTTGACGTCGCCCGAATCCCAGTTGGCCTTCTGGTTGATGATCGTGTCGATCGCGATGGCCGTCTTGCCGGTCTGGCGGTCGCCGATGATCAGCTGACGCTGGCCGCGGCCGACGGGGATCATCGCGTCGATGGCCTTGATGCCGGTCTGGAGCGGCTCGTGCACCGACTTGCGCTGCATGACGCCGGGCGCCTGGAGCTCGAGCTCGCGGCGGCCCTCGCTGGCGATGTCGCCGAGGCCGTCGATCGGGTTGCCGAGCGGGTCGACGACGCGGCCGAGGTAGCCGTCGCCGACCGGGACGGAGAGGACCTCGCCGGTGCGGGTCACCTCCATGCCCTCGACGATCTCGTCGAACTCGCCGAGCACGACGACGCCGATCTCGTTCTCGTCCAGGTTCTGGGCGAGGCCGAGGGTGCCGTTCGCGAAGCGGATGAGCTCGTTGGCCATCACGCTGGGGAGTCCCTCGACGTGCGCGATGCCGTCCGAGGCGTCCAGGACGTGGCCGATCTCGGTGGCCTCGGCGCCCGCAGGCTCGTAGGCGCTGACGAAGTCCTTGAGCGCGTCGCGGATCTCGTCGGGGCTGATCTGAATGTCTGCCATTGTGATTCCTATCTTGAGGCGGTCAGCCCGCCAGCTGAAGCCGGAGTTCGGCCAGACGCGACGCGATGCTTCCATCGATGACGTCGTCACCGATCTGTACGCGAAGTCCGCCGATGATCGAGGGGTCGACGACCTGGTTGATCCGGAGGTCGCCGTAGGTGGCACTGAGCACCGAGCGCAGGCGCTCGGCCTGGGCCTCGGGGAGCGGTGTCGCGGCGTAGACCGTCGCGATGGTCTCGCCGCTCTGAGCCGCCACGGTGCGGGCGGCGGCGCGAAGGGATTCGCGGATGCTCCGGCCGCGGGGCTGGTCGACGAGCTGACGCACGATGGCGACCGTCTCCTTCGACGCCCGTCCACCGAGCAGACGCTGCACCAGCGCGACCTTGGAGTCGGCCGTCGCGAGCTTGCTGCGCAGGGCGAGCTCGAGGCTCGCATCGGAGGTCACGGCGCCCCCGAAGACGAACAGCTCGGACACGATGTCGACGTCGCGCGGCGCGGAGGAGGCGATCGCACGGATCCCCAGCTCTTCGATCGCGGCCAGCAGATCGTTCTGCGACGACCACCGCTGGGCGGTCACCACGGTGAGCAGCTGGACGGCAGGCGCCGACAGCGAGGCGAAGACGCGCTTCACCAGCACGGTCTTGCCCTCGGCCAGCACCGTCGGGTCGCTGAGGACAGCCCGGAGCTGGGCGGAGTCGGCGACGACCCGTCCTGCGGCGAACAGGTCCTCAGCCGTCGCCAGATCGGCCTGGGAGCCCAGCTCGGCGAGAGCCGAGACGGACCGGGCCAATGCTTCTCTGGTGGCGCTTCCCATCAGTTGCCCGATCCTGCCTTCTGGTCTGCCTGAGCCTTCTCCTCGGCCTCTAGGTCCGCCAGGAAGCGGTCCACGATGGCCTGCGCACGCCGGTCCTCGTCGAGCGACTCGCGCACGACGGTCGACGCGAGGTCGATCGCCAGCGAGCCGACCTCGCCACGGAGCTGGACGAGCGCCGTCTGGCGCTCGGCCTCGAGCTGTGCCTGAGCCTGCGCGGTCACGCGGGCGGCCTCGGTCGCGGCGGCCTCGCGGGCCTCTGCGACGATCTTCTGCCCATCGGCACGAGCGGTCTCGCGGATCTTGCCTGCCTCTGCGCGCGCCTCGGCGAGCTGAGCGGTGTACTCCTCGAGCAGGGCCTCGGCCTTGCGCTGAGCCTCGTCGGCCTTCTCGATGTTGCCCTCGATCGCCTCTGCACGCTCATCCAGCAGCTTCTTCATGCGCGGAAGCACGAGCCTCCAGAAGAAGAACAGGATGATGATGAAGCAGATCAGCGCACCGATGACATCCGGCCACTCGGGGATGATCGGGTTGTGCGACTGCTCCTCCGCCGCGGCGATGACCATACTGTTCAGCATGGTTCCTCCTTATTGAAGTGAGATAAAGAGGGACTAGACGAAGATGAAGCCGACAGCGATACCGATGAACGCGAGCGCCTCGGTGAACGCGATACCGATGTACATCAGGACCTGGAGACGGCCGGCCAGCTCGGGCTGACGGGCGACGCCCTCGATGGTCTTGCCGACGACGATACCGACGCCGATGGCCGGGCCGATGGCGGCGAGGCCGTAACCGACGGTGGCGATGTTGCCGGAGATTGCAGCGATGTCCACTGTGTGTTTCCTTCCGTGATGGCGATCCGTGCGGGTGCGCGGATCGTTCTTAGTGTTCCTCGGCGACTGCCAGCTGGATGTAGACAGCCGTGAGCAGTGCGAAGACGTAGGCCTGGAGGAGTGCTACCAGGATTTCGAACAGGGTGAAGGCGAAGCCGAAGGCGAACGTGACCGCGCCGAAGAGCGACCACCAGCTGCCCGCGGTGAAGATGAAGAAGGACGTCGCCGTGAAGAACAGGACGAGGAGCAGGTGCCCGACGACCATGTTCATCAGAAGTCGGAGCGTCAGCGTGATCGGACGCAGGATGAACGTCGAGATGAACTCGATCGGAGTCACCAGGATGTAGAGGAACCACGGCACCCCGGGCGGGAACAGCGCGTTACGGAAGAAGTTCTTTGGGCTGTTCTTGATGCCGGCGTAGATGAACGCGAAGTACGCGGAGACAGCCAGCACGAGCGGAACGCCGATCACCGAGGTGCCCGCGATGTTCAGGAACGGGATGATGCCCGTCAGGTTGAAGAACAGCGCCATGAAGAAGATGGTGGTGAGCAGGGGAAGCCAGCGACGGCCGTCCTTGCGGCCCAGCAGGTCTTCTGCGATGTTCACCCGGACGAAGTCGAGACCCATCTCGACGACCGACTGGAAGCGGCCGGGGATGACCTTCATGCGACGCGTGCCGAACCAGAACACGAGGAGCAGCACGAGGGTGGCGAACAGCCGGATGAAGAAGATTCGGTTGAACTCGAGGCCACCGATGGTGAACAGGGTCGGGGGGAAGAACTCGTTGATCGACGGACCATGGAAGCTTCCATCATCGGAGCTTGCGGCCTGGACCAGCAGGTTCACAGCGTTAGCTAACAGCGCTATCTCCTGTTTCGGGGCGTCGAGCTCAGAGCTCTCGCGACGACGAACGGTGGGACACCCTGCACTACTCGCACTATGGAGTTCTTCGCGCGAACGGGTGGGGGATCACTGACAACTCTACAAGAGTTTTCAGCCCATAACGAATTGGATACGGGTCAGCGCTTCTCACCCGGAAGGGTGACGTCGCTGACGTACGGGACGCGTGATCGGAACACGACGATCATGTCGACCACCAACGACCCGATGACGCCCGCGATGAGGCTCAGGAACAGCACGACGGAGTTGATCCAGGGCTGGTCGCGCAGAACGATCGCGAGCACGAGGAACAGCACGAATTTGACGATCCAGCCGCCGAGAACGATCCCGAAGAACAGCCCGACGAAGAGGTCGGAGCCGATGAAGCGGTTGGCGATCAGGATGCTCAGCGCCGTGATCGAGAGGAACACCGCGGCCATGGCCGTCCCGATGAGGGCGCTGGTGACACCGACCCAGCCGGCGAACAGGCCGCCGAGCAGCATCCCGACGATGGCGATCGCGCCGGCAAGGATGAGGCCGTACTTGAGGACGTCGCGGAGGACGGCGTTGGAGCTCGGCTGCGCGGGGGGCTGTGCAGGAGCCGCGTCGGGCTGGTGGGTCATCGGGGCTCCTCGGTGAGAGTCGGGGTGGTGGCTTTGCCGGCCGCCGCGGGCGCCGAGCGCTCGCTCGCCTCATCCAGCTGGTCGAAGCGGGCGGTCTCAGCCGCTTCGCGGCTGCCGGCGGGGGCGAGCTCGGCGACGGCCTCGTTCGCCTTGCGGCGGCTGAGGGGCGCCAGCGTGAAGGCGGTGCAGACGACGAGTCCGATGGCGATGAACACGATCGCCATCCAGTACGGGTCGAAGAAGAACAGCAGGCAGCCGATCGACAGCACGGCGGTCCATGCGTAGAAGATCAGCACGGCGTGCAGGTGCGTGTGGCCCATGTCGAGCAGACGGTGGTGCAGGTGCTTGCGGTCCGCGCTGAACGGCGACTTGCCGGCGCGGAGACGCCGGATGACCGCGAGCCCGAAGTCGAGCAGGGGCACGACGAGCACGGCGAACGGGAGGATCACGGGGATGAACGCGGGCACCAGCGACGACTTGCCGAGCGTCTGCAGCGCCTCCGGGTTGATCGTGCCGGTCACCGAGATCGCGGAGGTCGCCATGAGCAGGCCGATGAGCAGCGCTCCGGCATCGCCCATGAACATCTTCGCCGGGTGCCAGTTGAGCGGCAGGAAGCCCGCGCACGCACCGACCAGGATCGCGGCGATCACGCCCGCGAGGCTGAAGTAGTTCTGGGGGCTGATCTCGCGCTGCAGCAGATACGTGTACACGAGGAACGTGCCGTTCGCGATGAGGGCGACCCCGGCGACCAGACCGTCCAGCCCGTCGATGAAGTTGATCGCGTTCATCACGAGCACGATGGCGAACAGCGTGATGATGATCGACATCACCGGCGATCCGACGGTGAGGCCGTTGATCGGCAGCGAGTAGATCTGCACGCCGAGCCACGCGACCAGTCCCGCCGCCACGAACTGCCCGGCCAGCTTGGTCATCCAGTCGAGGTCCCAGATGTCGTCGGCGACGCCGATCACGACGATCAGCAGAGACGCCCCGAGGATGGCGAGGATCGGGCCCTGGTCGGAGAAGATCAGCCCGAGCACGCCGAACTGGCTCGAAAGGAGCCAGGAGACGCCGAAGGCCACCAGGATGCCGAGGAACATCGCGACGCCGCCGAGCCGCGGCGTCGGCCGGGTGTGCACATCCCGCGCCCGGATCTTCGGGTAGAGCTTGTAGCGCATCGCCAGCTTGTAGACGACCCAGGACATCCCGAACGTGATGACGGCCGAGATGAGTGCGAGTGCGAGGAGGAGGGTCACGGGGCGGCGTCCGAGGCCGCTGCCGGCTCCTCGAAGGCCTCGCCGACGACCTCGCGGAGCTGCTCGAGAGAGATGACGCCCTGGCGCAGGATGCGCAGCCCTCCCGCGCCGGCGGCTAGAGCCGTCGCGTCGACGATCGTCGACGACGAGTCCTTGCCCTCGACGCGCTCGTAGGCCGCTCCGGCCTCTCCCCCGTCGAGGTAGACGGAGATGGAGTCGCCGAGCATGGCCTCGGCCTCCGCGGCGGTGCGGGCGGCCGGACGTCCGGTCAGGTTCGCGGACGAGACCGCGAGCGGCCCCGTCTCGGAGAGCAGTTCGAGGGCGATGGTGTCCTTCGGCATGCGCAGCGCGACCGTGCCCTTGGTCTCGCCGAGGTCCCACACCAGCGACGGGGAGGCCGGGAGCACGATGGTCAGCCCGCCTGGCCAGAAGGCCTTCACCAGCGCCTCCACCTCGTCCGGGACGCGCTCGGCGAGCGCGGTCAGGGTCGGGATGCCCGGCACGAGGACCGGGGGCGGCGACTGCCGTCCGCGTCCCTTCGCGTCGAGAAGGCGCTGCACGGCGGCCGGATTGAACGCGTCCGCCGCGACGCCGTAGACCGTGTCGGTGGGGATGACGACGAGCTCGCCCCGTCCGATAGCCGATCGGGCGAGACGCATGCCGGTGAGCAGCTCGGAGTCGACCGAGCAGTCGTAGATGGGTGCCATGACGGCTCAATGATAGCCGGGGCGCGGACGCCCAGACTGGGAGGACGATACTGGAGGCGATGGATGTCTACTTCTTCGACTGCGACAAGACGCTCTACGACTACGACTTCCACAAGCGGCTTCCGAAGCTCGCTGAGCTGGGAGGGGTGAGTCAGTACCGTCTCGCCTCCACCTGGTGGGCGGGCGGCTTCGAGCGCGCGGCCGAGATCGGCGAGTACACGACGAGCGAGGAGTACCTCGCCGCCTTCGCGGAGGTCACGGGTGCGAAGCTGACCCTCGAGGAGTGGCAGGTGGCGCGGAAGGCCGCCATGACGCCCATCCCGGGAGCGATCGCCGCCCTGCATGAAGCGGCGACGCTCGGAACGGTCTCGCTGCTGTCGAACAACCCCATCCCGTTCAAGGACTCGCTGCCGGTGCTGACGCCCGAGATCGTCGACGTGCTGCAGGACAACGACCTCGTGTCGGCCGTGCTCGGCGCCCGGAAGCCCGAGCGCCGCATCTACACGCGTGCGCTCGGGCGGTTCGGTGTGCGACCGGAGGACGCCATCCTGTTCGACGACTCGCTTCCGAATGTGGAGGGCGCCCGTGCCGTGGGCATGCACGCCTACCACTTCGTCAAGCAGGACGACGGGACCTTCGACACCGAGGCGATGCGCGACGCGATGCACGCCTTCGCGGAGCGCGACCGCTGACAGACGTCAGCGGCGGCCGGCGGAGCGGCGGAACAGCCAGGCCGCCCAGACGTACGCCCCGACGATGATCAGCGCGCACCATCCGAGCGCCCACCACAGGTCGCTGCCCGGGTCGCGGCCGAACAGCAGCGAGCGGATGGTCTCGATGATCGGTGTGATCGGCTGGTTCTCGGCGACCCACTGCAGCCATGACGGCATGGTGTCGGTCGGGACGAAGGCACTCGAGAGGTAGGGCAGGAACAGCAGCGCGAAGCCGTAGCCGCTCGCGGCCGTCGGGCTCTTCGCCGCGAGGCCGATCCCCGCGTACAGCCAGGTGATCGCCAGGATGAACAGCGCGACGACGCCGATCGCCCCGGCCCACTGCAGGGCGTTCGCCGTCGGGCGGAAGCCGACCAGCAGCGCGACCCCGATGACCACACCGGTCGCCAGGAGGTTGCGGAGCAGGCTCGCGACGACATGGCCGGTCACCACGCCGCGCGAGCGCAGGGGCATCGTCCGGAACCGGTCCACGATCCCGTCGGTCATGTCCCGAGCGACGTCGACCGCGGTGCTGGAGGCGCCGAACCCCGCGCAGAGCAGGATGATGCCCGGCACGACGTACTGCACGTAACCGCCCTCGCGATCGAGCGCGCCGCCGAACACGAACGTGAACAGCAGCATGAGCATCACGGGCAGGACGATCGCCATGGTGAGCGCCTCCACGTCGCGCAGCGAGTGGCGGATGCCGCGGCCGACGAACACGAGCGCGGACGTGAGCGGCGTGACCGGCCGCTCGGGGCGGGCGGGGACGGGTACGGCCCGGCCGGGGGCGTTCAGAGCGGTCATCGGACGGCCTCCTTCTCGATCTCGGTGGTGGTGGCGGTGGCGGTCGTGGTCGGCTGCCCGGTGAGGGCCAGGAACGCGTCGTCGAGCGACGGCTTGCGGATGCCGATCGACCCGCCGGTGACGCCGAGGGCGTCGAGCTCGTCGATCGCGGTGCGCAGCGCATCCACGCTGCCGTCGGTGGGGAGCTCGCGGACCAGGTCGCCGCGCTCGTCGCGCAGTTCGACGACCTCGCCGCCGACCCGCGCCTTGAGCTCGTCCGGCGTCCCCTCCGCGACGATCACGCCGTGGTCGAGCACCGCGATGCGGTCGGCCAGCTGGTCGGCCTCCTCGAGGTACTGCGTGGTGAGCAGGATGGTGGTGCCGCGGCGCGACAGGTCGTGGATGATGTCCCATAGGGTCTGCCGGCTGCGCGTGTCGAGCCCCGTCGTCGGCTCGTCCAGGAAGATCACGGGCGGGGTCGCGACCAGGCTGAGCGCGAGGTCGAGACGCCGCCGCATCCCGCCGGAGTACGTCGCGACGCGCTTGCGCGCCGCCTCGCGGAGGTCGAACCGATCGATGAGTTCCGTGGCGCGCCGCTTCGACTCGGCGGCCGTGAAGCCGGAGAGCCGCGCCATCATGCGGAGGTTCTCCTCCCCCGTCAGCACTCCGTCGACCGCCGCGGCCTGCCCGGTCACGCTGATCGCCCGGCGGATGCCGTCCGCGTCGGTCGCGAGGTCGTGGCCGGCGACGGTGACGCTGCCCTGGTCGGGCCGCACGAGGGTGGAGAGGATGGTGATGAGTGTGGTCTTGCCCGCCCCGTTGGGGCCGAGGAGCGCGAACACGCTCCCCGCCTCCACGCGGAGGTCGATTCCGTCGAGCACGGTCTGCGCGCCGTACGCCTTGCGCACGCCCGCCAGCTCGATCGCCGGTCCGGTCATGGTCTTCCCTTCGACTGTGTGTCTCGTAAACTGTTTATGACGCATACAACCGTTTAAGTGATACACAGTTCTAGGATGAGTGTCAACACTCTTCACAAGGAAGGCGCCGGAGATGCCCGAAGACGTTCAGGAGGCGCTTCCCCGCGCCGTCGCGCTGAGCTGGGGCGTGGCCGAGAACCCGCAGCGCGGACCGAAGCGTGAGATGAGCGTCGAGCGGATCATCGAGACCGCGATCGAGGTGGCCGACTCCGACGGGCTCGCGGCGGTGTCGATGAGCCGCATCGCCGGCGAGCTCGGGTTCACGACGATGTCGCTGTACCGCTACGTCAGCAGCAAGGACGACGTGCTCGCCCTGATGCAGGACGCGGTGTGCGAGATCCCGATCCCGCCCGACGACGAACTGGCCGGACACGCGGGCGCCGAGGGGCAGGACTGGCGGGCCGGACTCCGCCGGTGGGCGATGGCGAGCATCCAGGTGATCCAGCAGCACCCGTGGTTCCCCGACATCCCGATCAGCGGCATCCCCCTGATGCCGAACAATCTCGCGGTTCTCGACTGGGGTCTGCGCGAGATGCGGGACTTGCCGCTGACCGATGCCGAGAAGATGTCCACCGCGCTGCTGCTGTCGTCCTACGCGCGCGCCGTGGCGGTCGTCGAGCGCGACGTGAGCCGGTCGCAGGGGGCGGACGTCCCGGCCGCGCACGGCGACGCGTTCACCGCGGCCCTCGGCGAGCTGGTCACACCCGAGCGCTTCCCCTACCTCTCACCGCTCGTCCGTTCGGGTGTCTACGCGGACGAGGACCCGGACGAGCAGGACGACTTCGCGTTCGGCCTCGAACGCATCCTCGACGGGATCGAGACGTACGTCGCCGCGCGGCGGAGCGGGCAGCCGGTCACCGCGTTCGAGCCGCGGCCGGAGGAGGTCCCGCGCGACAAAGCGGTGCGCGAGGCGGCGAAGACGCGCCGGGAGGCGGAGTCGAAGCTGCGCGAGGCCCGCAAGAACGAGCGCGAGGCGATCGCCCGGGCCCGCGAGCGCGCCGCCCGCGACGCCCGCTGAACCTCGCCGTTCAGCTCAGATGTAGATGGCCGGGTCGAGCCAGTCCTCCCCCGCGATCAGCTCGTGGCCGGAGCGGGGACGGGCGCGAGCGGGGACGCCGACTAGCAGCGACTCGGGAGGCGCATCCCGGGTGACCACCGCGTTCGCGCCGATCACCGAGTGCGCCCCGATCGTGATGGCGCCGAGAACCTTGGCGCCCGCGCCGACGACGACCCCGTCCTCGATCGTCGGGTGCCGCTTGCCGTGGCCGCTCCCCCGGCCGCCCAGGGTGACGCCGTGGTAGAGCATGACGTCGTCGCCGACCCACGTCGTCTCGCCGATGACCACGCCCATGCCGTGATCGATGAAGAACCGGCGCCCGATGCGGGCTCCGGGGTGGATCTCGATGCCGGTCAGAAAGCGGGCGAACTGCGACAGGATGCGTGCCGGCGTGCGGAACCCCGCGCGCCACAGCCGGTGCGCGACGCGGTAGGCCCACACCGCGTGCAACCCGGAGTAGACGAGCGCCATCTCCACGTCGCCGCGCGCGGCCGGGTCGTGCCTGCGCGCGTTCCGGATGTCTTCGCGCGCTCGGAGGATCGCCACCCGCTAGTCCAGCAGGTCCGCCCAGAGGGGCGTGGAGATGTAGCGCTCCCCCGTGTCGCACACGATCGCCACGATGGTCTTGCCCGCATTCTCCGGCCGCTGGGCCAGCTGCAGAGCAGCCCAGATGATCGCTCCGGACGAGATGCCGGCGAGCAGCCCCTCCTCGCTCGCCAGGCGCTTCGCCACGTTCACGGCGTCCTCGAACGAGACGTCGACGACCTCGTCGTAGACGGTCGTGTCGAGGATCTCCGGGATGAAGTTCGCGCCCATCCCCTGGATCTTGTGCGGACCGGGCTTGCCGCCGTTCAGGATGGGCGAGTCGAGCGGCTCGACCGCGACCACCTGCACCTCGGGCTTGCGCTCCTTGAGCACCTGACCCACGCCGGTGATCGTGCCGCCGGTGCCGACGCCCGCGACGAAGATGTCGACGCCGCCGTCGGTGTCGGCCCAGACCTCCTCCGCGGTGGTGGCGCGGTGGATGGCCGGGTTGGCCTCGTTGGCGAACTGCTTCGCCCAGATCGCGTTCTCGGTCTTCGCCACGATCTCCTGCGCCGTCTCGACCGCTCCGCGCATCCCGTCGGGTCCGGGCGTCAGCACGATCTCGGCTCCGAACGCGCGCAGCAGCACGCGGCGCTCCTTGCTCATGGTCTCGGGCATCGCGAGGATGACCTTGTAGCCGCGGGCCGCTCCGACCATCGCGAGGGCGATGCCGGTGTTGCCGCTGGTCGCCTCGACGATGGTGCCGCCCGGCTTGAGGGCCCCCGCCTTCTCGGCCGCGTCGACGATCGCGACGCCGATGCGGTCCTTCACGCTTCCCGCCGGATTGTAGAACTCCAGCTTGGCGAGGACGGTCGCGCCGACGCCCTCGGTGAGACGGTTCAGCCGGACGAGCGGCGTCCGCCCCACGGCCTGGGTGACGTTGTCGTAGATGTGACCGGACATGGCCTCTCCTCGTGGACGTGGCGGATGGGAACGCGTCACCACTCTAGACGCCGCGCACGGGGGCCTGCTGCGTGTGACGGGACGGTAGGCTCGTCGGGCGATGACCCCCGAATCCGCCCCTCCCGCCGACCGCCCCGAGACCGTCCGTGCCCTGCGCGACGACGCCGTCGCCTTCCTGACGCGCGCCGGTGTCCCCGACCCGGAGGTGGATGCGGAACTGCTGATCGGACACGTGCTCGGCGTCGGCCGCGGCCGGGTCCAGGCGCTGATGGTGATGGACTCCACGATGTCGTCGGAGGATGCGGCCCGGATGCGGACGCTGGTCGAGCGACGCGCCGCGCGTGAGCCGCTGCAGCACATCACCGGGCGGGCGCCCTTCCGTTCGCTCGAGCTGAACGTCGGGCCCGGCGTCTTCGTGCCGCGACCCGAGACCGAGCAGGTCGCCCAGTTCGCGATCGACGCGCTGCGCGCCGTCCCGTCGCCCGAACCGGTCGCGGTCGACCTGGGCACCGGCAGCGGCGCGATCGCCCTGGCTCTGGCGACCGAGGTCCCGCACTCCCGCGTCTACGCGGTCGAGAACTCCCCCGAGGCCTTCATCTGGGCGCGCCGCAACATCGACGAGGTCGGCGCAGAGAACCTGACACCCGTGTTCATCGACCTCGCGGACGCGCTGCCGCAGCTCGACGGCAGGGTGGACGTCGTCATCTCGAACCCGCCATACGTACCCGACGACGCCATCCCGCGTGACCCGGAGGTGCGCCTCCACGACCCGCACGCGGCGCTCTACGGCGGACCGGACGGGCTGGATGTGGTGCGCACGATCTCGCGCGTGGCCCAGCGCCTGCTCCACCCTGGCGGGACGCTCGTGCTCGAGCACGGCGAGCTGCAGGGCGCGGCGATCCGCGACCTCCTGACCGCCGACGGCTGGCGCGCCGCCGCCACCCACCGCGACCTCACCACCCGCGACCGCGCCACGACCGCCCTCCGCTGACCCGCGCGCCCGAGGGCGCGGTGCGTCAGTCGTTGCCGAGATCGGCCAGGCGAGCCTCCTCGTCGGCGACGATGTTCGACTCGATCACGGGCTCGAGGGCGCCGTTCATGACCGCGTCGAGGTTGTAGGCCTTGTAGCCGGTGCGGTGATCCGCGATGCGGTTCTCGGGGAAGTTGTAGGTACGGATGCGCTCCGAGCGGTCCATCGTGCGGATCTGCCCCTTGCGGAACTCCGCGGCCTCCGCATCCGCCTCCTCCTGCTGACGCGCCAGCAGACGCGCGCGCAGCACGCGCATCGCCGCCTCACGGTTCTGCAGCTGGCTCTTCTCGTTCTGCATCGAGACGACGATCCCGGTCGGGACGTGCGTGATGCGCACCGCGGAGTCGGTCGTGTTGACCGACTGGCCGCCGGGGCCGGACGACCGGAAGACGTCGATCTTGAGGTCGTTCTGGTTGATGTCGACCTCCTCCGGCTCGTCCACCTCGGGGAACACGAGCACGCCGGCGGCGGAGGTGTGGATGCGGCCCTGCGACTCGGTCGCCGGCACACGCTGCACACGATGCACGCCGCCCTCGTACTTCAGGTGCGCCCACACGCCCTCGGCGGGGTCGCTCGAGCTGCCCTTGAACGCCACCTGGACATCCTTGATGCCGCCCAGGTCGCTCGAGGTCTGCTCGATGATCTCGGCCTTCCAGCGCTTGGAGTCCGCGTAGTGCAGGTACATGCGCAGAAGGTCGCCGGCGAAGAGCGCCGACTCGGCGCCGCCCTCGCCCATCTTGATCTCCATGATGACGTCGCGGGAGTCGTTGGGGTCGCGAGGGATGAGCAGCCGGCGCAGGCGCTCGGCGGACTCCTGGACGCTCTCCTCCAGACCCGGGACCTCCTCCGCGAACGCGGCGTCCTCGGTGGCGAGCTCGCGCGCGGCCTCCAGGTCGTCCGACAGCTGCTTCCACTCGTTGTAGGCGGCGACGATGCGGCTGAGCTCCGCGTACCGCCGGTTGACGCGCTTCGAGCGCACCGGGTCTCCGTGCAGCTCCGGGTCGGAGAGCTGCTGCTGGAGGTCGTCGTGCTCGGCGATGAGGGTGTTCACCGATTCGAACATGGGGTCTTCTTTCTGCGGGAGAGGCCGGGGAACGCCGAAGCGCCCGCCCACCGTGCGGAAGGCACGGCGGACGGGCGCTGAACGCTGCTAGCGGTGGTCGTTCTCGTGACCGTGCGAGTGCGCGTTGCCGTGGCCGTTGGTCGGCGCGGGCATCGACTTCTGCACCTGCATCAGGAACTCGACGTTGCTCGAGGTCTCCTTCAGGCGGCCGAGGACGATCTCGAGCGCCTGCTGCTGGTCGAGCCCGGCGAGGGCGCGGCGCAGCTTCCAGGTGATCTTGACCTCGTCCTGGCCCATCAGCATCTCCTCGCGGCGGGTGCCGGAGGCGTTGACGTCGACGGCCGGGAAGATCCGCTTGTCGGCCAGCTGGCGCGACAGGCGGAGCTCCATGTTGCCGGTGCCCTTGAACTCCTCGAAGATGACCTCGTCCATCTTGGAGCCGGTCTCCACCAGCGCCGAAGCGAGGATGGTCAGCGAGCCGCCGTGCTCGATGTTGCGGGCGGCGCCGAAGAAGCGCTTCGGCGGGTACAGCGCGGACGCGTCGACGCCACCGGAGAGGATGCGGCCCGACGCCGGAGCGGTCAGGTTGTACGCACGGCCCAGGCGGGTGATCGAGTCGAGCAGCACGACGACGTCGTGGCCCAGCTCCACCAGTCGCTTCGCGCGCTCGATGGCGAGCTCGGCGACAGTGGTGTGGTCCTCGGCGGGACGGTCGAAGGTGGAGGCGATGACCTCACCCTTCACCGTGCGCTGCATGTCGGTGACCTCTTCTGGACGCTCGTCCACCAGCACGACCATGAGGTGCACCTCAGGGTTGTTGGCTGTGATCGCGTTGGCGATCTGCTGCATCACGATGGTCTTGCCGGCCTTCGGCGGCGCGACGATGAGGCCGCGCTGGCCCTTGCCGATCGGAGCGACCAGGTCGATGATCCGCTGGGTCACCTTGCTCGGCTCGGTCTCGAGCCGCAGGCGCTCCTGCGGGTACAGCGGGGTCAGCTTGCCGAACTCGACGCGAGCCGCCGCCTCCTCCGGGGTCTGCCCGTTGATGGAGTCGACCTTGACCAGGGCGTTGTACTTCTGGCGGCTGTTGTTCTCGTTGTCGCGCGGCTGGCGGATGGCGCCGACCACGGCGTCACCCTTGCGCAGGCTGTACTTCTTGACCTGGCCCAGCGACACGTAGACGTCGCTTGCACCGGGCAGGTAGCCGGTGGTGCGGACGAACGCGTAGTTGTCGAGGACGTCCAGGATGCCCGCGACGGGGATGAGCACGTCGTCGTCGGACAGCTCCGGCTCGAACTCGTCGCCGGCGACGCCGCCGCGGCGCTTGCGGTTGCGGTCGCGGTAACGGCCGGCGCGCTCGCCCTCCGCCTGCTCGGCGTTCTGGCCTCGGGTCTGCTGGCCCTGACCCTGGGTCTGCTGGCCGCCCTGCTGGAGGTCTTTCGGCTGGCCCTGGTTCTGGTTCTGACCCTGGTTCTGGCCCTGCTCGTTCTGCTGGCCGCTGTTCTTGTTGCGGTTGCGGTTGCGGCGGTTGCGGCCCTGGCCCTGCTGCTCGTTGGCAGCGTTGTCGCCCTGGTCGCCCTGCTGCTGATCGCCCTGCTGGACGTCGGCCGGAGCCTGCTCGTCCTGGGTCTGCTGCGCGTCCTGGCCCTGGTCGCCGTTCTGGCCGCCCTGGCCGCGGCCCCGGCGACGGCGTCCGCCGCCCTGGTTCTGGGCGTTGCCCTGGGACTGCTCGTTCTGGCCGTTCTGGCCGTTCTGCTGGCCGCGGGCCTGCTCGCGGGAGGCGAGGGCGGAGTCGAGCAGCGCATCCACATCGGGGATGAGCGAGTCGACGCCGGTCGCGCCGGAGTTGACGTGGGAGCCGGCGGCCAGGCCGTTGCCGGCTGCGGCGATGCCCGTGCCGTCAGGGCTGGTGACGCGGCGCGAGCCACGGCGGCGCGGCTCGGCGGTGACCACGTCGGCGGACGCGTCCGCCTGCGGAAGCACCGGGTCGCCCACGGTCGGCTCGACGCGCTGGGCCGGGGCCTGCTCTGCGATGAGCGGCTCGGCGATCAGCGGCTCGGTGAGCACCTGCGAGGCGGCGGCGGCCGGCTCGACGGCGTCCACCGCGGTCTCGGCCGGCTCGTCGGCGTCGGCCGGAGCGGACGCCGCGCGCGCGGCGGCGATCGCATCGACCAGCTCGCCCTTGCGGAGCCGGGTCGCGCCCTGGAGCCCGAGCCCGGCGGCGAGAGCTTGCAGCTCTGCCACCTTGAGCGAGGCCAGGTCGCTGGTGTCCACGCCCCCGGCGTGGAGTTTGACATCAGTCACGGAAGAGGATCCTTTCCCCCGGCGCGCCTTCTGCGCGCCGTCTGTGGAAGCTTCGTCACATGAACTGCCTGAACGCGCGCGTTCGGATCCGCGCTACGTCGCCGCCCCGATACCCCGTGAGGGGAGAGCCGGGAAGGCAGGCAGGAGTGACGGCATGATTGCTAGGAGATCACCCGGAAGCGGGATTCGCTCGTGACGCGGGTTCTTCACGGGTGCGTTCGCAGTTTACCACTTCGGCGACAACGGTTCGGACGCTACGCGGCGGGTGTGTCCGAACGTGTCGAGGCGAGGTCGTCGCTCTGCCGGGTCACGGTCGCCCCCTTGAAGTCGACCGCCAGCATCAGCGGCTGCCAGCGCGTCTGCGCGGACTCCTCGACGAGCCGTGCGGCGGCGAGGCGCTGGCTCGGGTCGCTCCCGAGCACCAGGATCGACGGACCGGCGCCCGAGACGACGGCGGCGAAGCCGTTCTCGCGGAGCAGGGTGATGAGGCGGTCGGTCTCCGGCATCGCGGAGGCGCGGTAGCTCTGGTGGAGCTTGTCCTCGGTGGCCGCGTGCAGCAGCTCCGGGCTCTGGATGAGAGCGGCGACGAGCAAGGCCGAACGGGAGAGGTTGAAGACGGCGTCCTCGTGCGGGACGGACTCCGGCTGCAGGCTCCGGGCGAGCGCCGTCGACATGACGTGCTCGGGCACGAGCACCAGCGGCGAGACGCCGCGGTGCACGATGAGCTTCTTGAAGCGCGGGCCGTCCGGCGTCACCCACGCGATGGTGAGGCCGCCGAAGAGAGCGGGCGCGACGTTGTCCGGGTGCCCCTCCATGTCGTTGGCGAGCGCGAGCAGCTGCTGCGCATCCAGGTCCACCACGCCCTCGAGCAGGCCCTTGGCGGCCATGATCCCGGAGACGATGGCGGCTCCGGAGGAACCCATGCCGCGACCGTGCGGGATGCTGTTGCGCGCCCGCAGGCTGAGTCCGGGGAGCGGGACGCCGACCGCGTCGAAGGTGTGCGCGATCGCGCGGACCACGAGGTTGCTCTCGTCGGTCGCGACCTCGCCCTCGCCGACGCCGATCACCTCGACGGTCGCGCCGGGCTCGTCGCGGACGGACACCTCGAGCTCGTCGTAGAGCGCCAGCGCGAGGCCGAGCGTGTCGAATCCCGGGCCGAGGTTGGCGCTCGTCGCCGGGACCTTGACCGTGACGGTGCGGCCGCGCAGGTCGGGCGAGCTCACGCGGTCGCCTCGGCCGGCTGCAGGCCGAGCACGTCGGCGATCGCGGCGGTGTCGACGGGCACGACGGTCGGCTGCACGTCCGAGCCGTCGGCGGTGCGGAGGGCCCACTGCGGGTCCTTCAGGCCGTGGCCGGTGACGGTGAGCACGACGGTCGATCCGGCCGCAATGACGCCGGCGTCGGAGCGCTCCAGCAGGCCGGCGACGCTGATCGCGGACGCGGGCTCGACGAAGATGCCAACCTCGGCGGAGAGGATGCGGTGCGCCTCCAGGATCTTGGCGTCGTCGATCGCGCCGAAGTAGCCCTCGCTGTCGTCGCGCGCGTTGAGCGCGAGCTCCCACGAGGCGGGGTTTCCGATGCGGATCGCGGTCGCGATCGTGTCCGGCTCCTTGACGGCGTGGCCGAGGACGATGGGGGCGCTCCCCGCAGCCTGGAAACCGAACATGCGCGGCAGCTTCGTGGACTCGCCGCGCTGCAGCTCCTCGGTGTAGCCGCGGTGGTACGCGGTGTAGTTGCCGGCGTTGCCGACCGGGACGATGTGGAAGTCCGGAGCGTCGCCCAGCGCCTCCACGACCTCGAACGCGGCGGTCTTCTGGCCCTCGATGCGGTCCGGGTTCACCGAGTTGACGAGGTGCACCGGGTAGTTGGTGGCGAGGTCGCGGGCGATGTCGAGACAGTCGTCGAAGTTTCCCTGCACCTGCAGCAGCTGCGCGTTGTGCGCGATCGCCTGGCTGAGCTTGCCCATCGCGATCTTGCCCTCGGGGACGAGCACGACGGCCTGGATGCCCGCGTGCGTCGCGTACGCCGCGGCCGACGCCGAGGTGTTGCCGGTGGAGGCGCAGATGACGGCCTTCGCGCCGTGCTCGACCGCCTTCGAGATCGCCATGGTCATGCCGCGGTCCTTGAAGGAGCCGGTCGGGTTCATCCCCTCGAACTTGACCCAGACGTCCGCGCCGGTGCGCGCGGAGAGCGCGGCGGCGGGGATGAGCGGCGTGCCGCCCTCACCCAGCGTGACGATCGGAGTGGCGTCGGAGATGTTCAGGCGGTCCGCGTACTCACGCAGGACGCCGCGCCACTGACGACTGTAGGCCTTGGGCTGGGGCATTACGATCCTTCAACTCGGAGAACGGAAGAGATGGCGATCACGACGTCGCTCGCCGCGAGAGCCTCGACGGTGGCCGCGAGTGCGGCCTCCTCGGCTTCGTGGGTGCCGATCACCAGGGTAGCGGTGGCCCTGCCACCGCCGTGAATCGGACTGTCGCTCAGCGACGCGGAACCCGCGATCGGGAGCGGACCGGTGTGGCTCGGCACCGATTGCTGGACGGTCTCGACGCTGACACCGCCGTCGCTGAGGATGCGCGCGACGGCCGCGAGCACGCCCGGCTGGTCCTTCACATCCAGAGTGATCTGGTACCGCGTCACCACGCGTCCGACGTCGAGCACCGGCAGGCCGGCGTGCGTCGACTCGGCGACGCCCGGGCCGCCGACGACGTGGCGGCGTGCGGCGGAGACGACGTCGCCGAGCACGGCCGAGGCCGTCTCGACCCCGCCCGCGCCCGCGCCGTAGAACATGAGGTCGCCGGCCGCGGCCGACTGGACGAAGACGGCGTTGTGGGCGCCGTGCACCGCCGCAAGCGGATGGTCCCGGCTGATGAGGGCCGGGTAGACGCGTGCCGAAACGCCCTCCTCCCCCGTCTCGGGATCGGTCAGCCGCTCGCAGATCGCCAGGAGCTTGATGACCGCGTTGGCCTCGCGAGCCGCATCCACCTGGGCCTTGGTCACGCTGGTGATGCCCTCGCGGTAGACGCGGTCCAGCGGGACGACGGTGTGGAACGCGAGGCTCGCGAGGATCGCGGCCTTCTGCGCGGCGTCGTAGCCGCCGATGTCGGCGGTCGGGTCCGCCTCCGCGTAGCCGCGGTCGGTGGCGGTCGCGAGGGCGTCCTGCAGGGTCTCGCCGTGCACGTCCATCCGGTCGAGGACGAAGTTGGTGGTGCCGTTGACGATGCCGAGGATGCGGTTGATGCGGTCGCCGGCGAGGCTGTCGCGCAGCGGGCGGATGATCGGGATGGCGCCCGCGACGGCGGCCTCGTAATAGAGCTGTGCGCCGACCTGCTCGGCGGCGTCGAACAGCTCGGGGCCGTGGGTCGCCAGCAGCGCCTTGTTCGCGGTGATGACGTCGGCTCCGGAATTCAGGGCCTCCAGCACGTACCCGCGCGCGGGCTCGATGCCGCCCATCAGCTCGACCACGATGTCGGCGCCGAGGATGAGCGAGCTGGCGTCGGTGGTGAAGAGGTGGTGCGGCAGGTCCGTGTCGCGCGGCGCATCCACGTCGCGGACGGCAATGCCGACGAGCTCGAGACGGGCGCCGACGCGGGAGGCGAACTCGTCGCCCTGCTCCAGGAGCAGCCGGGCGACCTGCGAGCCGACGGAACCGGCCCCGAGCAGGGCCACGCGGAGGTTGCGGTACTCGATCATGGGTTGCTGCGCTCCTTCGACGCGGACTCGGCGGACGCCGGGGCCTGGTAGCCGGCATCGCGGGCGAGGAGGTCCTCGATGGTCTCGCCGCGGACGATGACCCGGGCCTCCCCGTCGCGCACCGCCACCACGGGCGGACGTCCGATGTGGTTGTAGTTGCTCGACAGGGGCCAGCAGTAGGCACCGGTCGCGGGCACGGCGAGCAGGTCGCCGGGACGGACGTCGCCCGGGAGGTACTCCGCGTTCACGACGATGTCACCGCTCTCGCAGTGCTTTCCGGCGACGCGGACCAGCTCGGGGGCCGCGAGCGAGACGCGGCCGGCGATACGCGCAGAGTAGTCGGCCTCGTACAGGGCCGGACGGGCGTTGTCGCTCATGCCGCCGTCCACGCTGACGTAGCGACGGACGGCGGTCTCGCCGTCGTCCTGGAACACGACAGGGACATCCTTCGTCGTGCCGACGGTGTAGAGCGTGAGGCCGGCGGTCCCGATGATCGAGCGGCCGGGCTCGAAGGCGACGACGGGCGTGGGGATGTCGAGCTCCGCGCATCCCGCGGCCACCGTCTCCGCGATCCGCCGCGCGAGCTCGGCGATCGGCGCCGGGTCGTCGGCCGCGGTGTACGCGATGCCGAAGCCGCCGCCGAGGTTCAGCTCGGGCACCTCTCCCCCGGCCAGCAGCTCCTTGTGGAGGCTCAGCAAGCGGGCGGCCGATTCGGCGAAGCCGTCCGCGCCGAAGATCTGCGAGCCGATGTGACAGTGCAGTCCGCGGAAGGCGAGGGAGGGATGCGAGCGGATCTGAGCGACCGCGTCCGCAGCGCTCTCGAGCGGGATCCCGAACTTCTGGTCCTCGTGGGCCGTCGCCAGGAACGCGTGCGTGTGCGCGTGCACCCCGCTGTTCACGCGGAGGCGCACGCTCTGCCGCACGCCGTGCCGCTCGGCGGCCTCGGCGACGCGGTCGATCTCCTGCAGGCTGTCGATGACGATGGCGCCGAGGCCCACGCTGACGGCCCGGTCGATCTCGGCGAGCGACTTGTTGTTGCCGTGGAAGCCCAGCTTCTCCGGATCGATGCCCGCCGCCAGCGCGACCGCCAGCTCCCCGCCGGTGCAGACGTCGATGTCGAGGCCGGCCGCGTCCATCCACTTCGCCACCTCGACGCTGAGGAACGCCTTACCGGCGTAGTAGACCTTCGCGGCTGTCCCGATCTCGCCGAAGGCGCGGTCGAACGCCTCGCGCACCTCGACGGCGCGCGAACGCGCATCCTGCTCGTCGATCACATAGAGCGGAGTGCCGAAGCGCTCGGCGAGCTCACTCGCCCGGACGCCTCCGACGACCAGCTCGCCGTCTGCGCGCTCGGTGGTGCGCGACCAGAGTCCGGGGACGAGCGCGTTCGCATCATCGGGGAGATGGAGCCAGGACGGGGCGAGCGGATTGGGTCCGGCGTGGGACAGGGCCATAGGGAACCTCACGGGTGGCGACGAGTGGGGGTCTCCTAGGCGAGCGGACCCGGGTTGGCCCCTGAAGCCGGTGGAGATGACAGCAGAAGTCTATCCAGGCGCCGCGGGCCGCTCGGTGCGTGTTACGAACAGCGGCCTTCCTGCGTCTGGCGGGACCGTCCTCCCTGGTCTCTGGAAGAGAGAGCGAACGCCGCGATCGCGCGACCGAGAGGACACACCGTGAACACCTACAGCTACGACCTTCGCGTCCGCGACTGCAGTCGCCACCGGCTCGCCGGCTATGCGCGGACCCTCGCCGGCGCCGGCACGGTGAGCGTGCAGCCGGTCGACGCGCCCGCCGACGGGGCCACTGCGGCCTACCGCCTGGTGGTGCGACCGGGCGATCACGGCACGGATGCCGCGACGATCGTCGCGACCCTGGCCTGGATGCTGTCGGCGACCGGCCGGCTGCTCTCCGTGCGGCCGCGCGCCTGACCCGTCGAGGCTAGGAGCAGCTCCCCTTGCTGTTGAGGAACTTCTCGTCGAGCACGAAGTCACTCGCGGTGAACCGCACGGTCGCCCGGCCCGGGGTGACGGCGATGTCCTCGACCTGGACGCCGTCCGGCAAATACTGAGCCGTGCAGACCGGGAAGGGCCCCTGCGAGGTCAGCGCCTCGAGCAGCTTGTTGAGATTCACGTTCCCGGCGCCGGTCTTCAGCGACGCCTTCTCCGGCTGAACCAGCACATGATCACCCGCCGCCTTGGGCGTCGCCGTCACGGTGTAGTCGACGGGGAGCCCGAGCAGGTTCAGTGTGCCGTCGTACCCGATGGTCCCGTCGTTCAGGGTGATGTCGCCCGTGGCGCCCGGGATCTGGACGAGACTGTTGAGCGACTTCTCGCTGATGGACAGCGTGCCCGTCGCGTCGGCGATCGGCTTCGAGAAGTCCGCCGGAACGCCCGTCGCCACGAGCTTCGCGCTCACCGGCGCGCCCTTGACCACCAGGCGGGGAGCATCCAGTTCGACCCGCTGGAACGAGCCGGCCACATACTGCTGCAGCACCGAGAAACCGCCGATGTGCGTGGTCACCTGACCGCGGATGTCGGCCGGGAGGTTCTTCTCGATCTCGTTCGAGACGCGCTGCTCCGCATAGGCGCGGACCGCGACGTCGGCGACCACGAGCAGCACGGCGACGACGATCACCGGGATGCCGATCGCCAGCAGCAGGCGGAGCGGCCGGCGCCGGCGGGAGGGCGCGGACGGCCGCGGCTCGGGCGCGGGAAGCACCTGGGTCGTGTTGTCGCTCATCCGGTGGTCACATCCAATCGATCGTCGCTCGTGTCGGCGTAGGCGGCTGCGGGCCGCTCACATACGGTCGGGAGCCGACACCCCCAGCAGGCCGAGGCCGTTGCGGATCACCTGGCCGGTCGCGTCGTTCAGCCACAGCCGCGTGCGGTGCAGGTCGGTGACGGGCTCGTCGCCGTGCGGGAGCACCCGCGTGGAGCCGTCGCGGACGGCGTACCACGCGTGGTACAGGCCGGCGAGCTCCTCGATGTACCGCGCGACCCGGTGCGGTTCGCGCAGCTCGGCCGCCTGCGCGACCACGCGCGGGAACTCCTGCAGGCCGCCCAGCAGCGCCGACTCCGTCTCGTGGGTCAGCAGCTCCGGAGCGAACGTGCTGCGGTCGACTCCCGCCTTCTCGGCGTTCGCCGCGACTGAGCGGGTGCGTGCGTGGGCGTACTGCACGTAGAAGACGGGGTTGTCGTTGCTGCGCTTGGTGAGCAGGTCGAGGTCGATGTCGAGCTGCGAGTCGGTCGACGAGCGGACCAGAGCGTAGCGGGCGGCGTCGACGCCCACCGCATCCACCAGGTCGTCGAGCGTCACGATGGTGCCCGCGCGCTTCGACATGCGGACCGGCTCGCCATCCTTGACGAGGTTCACCATCTGGCCGATGAGGATCTGCAGGTTGACGTTCGGCTCGTCGCCGAACGCCTCGACCATCGCCATCATGCGGCCGATGTAGCCGTGATGGTCGGCACCGAGCATGATGATGTTCTGCTCGAAGCCGCGCTCGCGCTTGTCCAGGTAGTAGCCGAGGTCTCCCGAGATGTACGCGGGCTCGCCGTTCGAGCGGATGACGACGCGGTCGCGGTCGTCGCCGAACGTCGTGGTGCGCAGCCAGATGGCGCCGTCCGCCTCGAAGATGTGACCCTGCTCCTGGAGGCGCTGGATCGCGCGCTCGACGGCACCCGACTCGTGCAGCGAGTCCTCGTGGAAGTACACGTCGAAGTCGACGCCGAACGCGTGCAGGCGGTCCTTGATCTCCTGGAACATCAGCTGGGTGCCGACGGAGCGGAACACCTCCTGCTGCTGCTCGCGCGGGAGCGCCGCGAGGTCGCCGTCAGCAGTGCCAGCCGAGTACTGGGCGACCACGCGGTCGGCGATCTCGTGGATGTAGCCGCCGCCGTAGCCGTCCTCCGGAGTCGGCTCGCCGAGGTAGGCGGCGAGCAGGCTGCGGGCGAACCGGTCGATCTGCGAACCGTGGTCGTTGAAGTAGTACTCGCGGGTCACCTGCGCGCCCTCGGCCTGCAGGATGCGCGCCAGGCTGTCGCCGACGGCCGCCCAGCGGGCGCCGCCCATGTGCACCGGGCCGGTGGGGTTGGCGGAGACGAACTCGAGGTTCACGCTCAGGCCGTCGAACACGTCGCCGCGGCCGTACGCCTCGCCCGCCTCGAGGATCGCCTGGGCGAGCTGGCCGGCGGCGGCGGCCTCGAGCCGGAAGTTGATGAAGCCGGGGCCGGCGACCTCGGCGGAGGCGACGCCCTCGATGCCGGCCGCGGCCGTCGCGATCTCCTCGGCGAGCTCGCGCGGGTTCGCGCCCACCTTCTTCGCGAGGCGCATGGCGACGTTGGAGGCCCAGTCGCCGTGGTCCCGGTTCTTGGGGCGCTCCAGCGGCACGTCGTCGACGGTCAGGGACAGCTCGGGGATGTCGGCGCCGGCCTCGCGTCGCCGCTCGACCACCGTCGTCACGATGTCGAGGAGGGCGGCGGAGAGGTCAGCGGGAGTCATGAGGAACGATTCTACCGGGAGCCGCGCAGGCGCTCTCCGCTGCACTTGATAGGGTCATCGCGACGCGCGCTCCCGCACAGCGCGCGCCGAGCAGAGAGACGACAATCCGCATGCCTTTCACCACCCGCCGTTTCGCCCTCCTGACCGCCACCGCCGCGGCCGGCCTCCTGGCCGCGGCCGCCCTCGCGGGGTGCGCACCGACCGCCGCGTCGTCGTCGACGCCGCCGACCGATGCCGCCCCTGCGAGCTCCGACCCGACGACGCTGCCGACGTCGACTCCGACGCCGACCGACCCGCCGACGCCGGTGGGGCTGACCTGCGAGCAGGTGCTGACGGCCGACCAGCTGTACGCGTTCAACCCCAACTACGGCGCGGACCCGGGCTACACGCCCAAGGCCGGCTCACTGGAGAAGAAGATCGCCGACTGGCAGGGCGTCGCCTGCGCGTGGAAGAACCAGACGAGCGGCGACGTGATCGAGGTCGCGGTGGCGAAGCCCCCGGCGAGCCAGCTGGAAGGGCTCAAGAACGCGGCCATCACCGCGGCCAAGCCGGTGCCGACGTACGGCGTGCCGCCGCAGGTCGAGGGGTACTTCAAGGCCGGGACGGCCGGGCAGGTGCAGGTGTTCCGGGGCAGCTACTGGATCGTCGCGGAGTCGCCGGCGTTCTTCGAGCCCGGTGACGCGGCTCCGCTGATGGAGAGCGTGATGGGGAACGTCCCCGCCTCCTGACAGGCGCCGCCTGGGCCGGCCGGCTGTCACGTCCTTCGCCGACGGGATGCTAGCCTGGTTGGGCACCCTGGCCCCCATAGCTCAGGGGATAGAGCGTCTGCCTCCGGAGCAGAAGGCCGTAGGTTCAAATCCTACTGGGGGCACCATCCTTCAGCGCCCGGCCCTCGCGGTCGTGGCGTGGTAGATCCGAGAGCCGCATGGACTGTTCGTACTTCGACGCCGGCGTGTGCCGCTCGTGCACGCTGATGGGTGTCCCCTACGCCGAACAGCTCCTGGGCAAGGACCGGCTGGCGCGCGAACTGCTCGCGCCGTACGGCGACGCCGCGTGGCTGACGCCGGTCGCGAGCGCCGAGGCGGGCTACCGCAACAAGGCGAAGATGGTGGTCGGCGGGACGGTCGGTGCGCCGACGATCGGAATCCTCGACGAGGCGGGCCGCGGTGTCGACCTGCGGGAGTGCGGCATCTGCGCCCCGGGCATCCGCGCGGCGCTGCCCGTGCTTGCGCGGTTCGTGACGCGGCAGCGGCTGGAACCGTATCGGGTCCCGGAGCGCCGCGGCGAGCTGAAGTACGTGCTGGTGACGGAATCGCCGGACGGCGAGCTCATGGTGCGCTTCGTCGCGCGGTCGGAGGAGACCGTGGGGCGGATCCGCTCGGGACTCGGCTGGCTGCTGGCCGAGCTGCCCTCCGCGCGCGTGGTGACGGTGAACATCCAGCCGGAGCACAAGGCTGTCGTCGAGGGCGAGCGCGAGGTGGTGCTGACGCGCGAATCCTCGTTGCCGATGCGTCTCGGCGCCATCTCGCTGCGGTTGCGGCCGCAGAGCTTCTTCCAGACGAACACGGCGGTCGCGACCGAGCTGTACGGCCAGGTGGCGTCGTGGGTGGATGAGGTCGCCCCGGCTTCGGTGTGGGACCTCTACTGCGGTGTCGGCGGCTTCGCGCTGCACGTCGCCGCGCCGGGCCGGCGGGTGGTGGGCGTCGAGACGAGCCGCGAGGCGGTGCGGAGCGCCCGGTCGACGGCTGCCGCCGCGGGGTTGCCGCAGGTGGCGTTCCGAGCGGGAGACGCGACCGCGTTCGCGCTGTCCGCGGCGAGCGCCCCGGACCTGGTGATCGTCAATCCTCCCCGGCGCGGGATCGGGGCGGAGCTGTCGGGCTGGCTCGAGGGTTCCGGCGTTCGCAGCGTCGTCTACTCCAGCTGCAACCCGAAGAGTCTCGCCCACGACCTGGCCCGGATTCCGTCGTACCGCATCCAGGCAGGCCGCGTGCTCGACATGTTCCCGCAGACCGGCCACATGGAGGTGGCGGTGCTGCTGGAGCGGTGCTGATCGAGGGGTGCTGATCAGCCGTTCCGCCGCACCCAGCGGAAGGTCAGCCGGCAGCCGATCAGCCCGACGACGAGCCAGATGGACAGCACGACGGCGATCCAGCCCAGCTGCCACCCGCCGCTCGGCTCGGCCGACGCGAAGCTGTCGGGCAGGAAGACGCTGCGCATCCCCTGCGCGATCCACTTCAGGGGGAAGATCGACGCGACGTTCTGCAGCCACGTCGGAAGCACGTCGAACGGGATGTAGACGCCCGAGATGAACTGCAGGATGAGCACGATCGGGATGATCACCGCCGTCGCGCTCCGGCCGGTGCGCGGCAGCGACGACAGCGCGATCCCGAGCACCGCCGACGTGATGATCCCGAGCAGGTAGATCCAGGCGAACCGCAGCCACAGGTCCGGTTCCGTCGGGAGGGCGACGCCGAACACGAGCCGCGCGACGACCAGGAGCAGCGCGATCTGCAGCACGCTCGTGGCCAGCACCTGGCCCATCTTGCCGGTGAAGTAGGACAGCACCGGCAGCGGCGTCCCGCCCAGGCGCTTCAGGGTGCCGTCGCTCTTCTCGCCCGCGATGTCGACGGCGAGGTTCTGCACGCCGGACAGCAGGATGCCCGCCGCGATCATCCCCGGCAGGTAGTAGGCGGCGCGGGTGATGCCGCCCGAGCCGTCCGGATTCGCGCCGACGTTGCCGAGCCCCTGGAACGCGACGGAGAAGATCCCGAGCATGACGACCGGGAACAGGAAGGTGAAGAAGATGGTGTCCGGCTGGCGGAAGTACAGCATGGTCTCGTAGCGGGCGCGTTCCAACCCCAGCGCGGCGGCGCTCACGATACGGCCCCCACCGGGCGCTCGGCCTCGCGGACGAGGTCGAGGTAGATGTCCTCCAGAGTCGGACGGATCACCTCGAGATCGCGCGGCTCTCCGGCGGCCTCACGCGAGACCCGGGCGACCACGGCGGCCGGTGTGCTGCTGCGCTCCGTGCACGTCGTCCCGTCCCGGTCGCGCCAACGCACGATCGGGATTCGGGCCGCCGCTCCGCCCAGCTCCCCGATGTCGCCCATCGCCACGAGCCTGCCGCGGGCGATGACCGCCGCCCGGTCGCTCAGCTGCGCCGCTTCGTCGAGGTAGTGCGTGGTGAGCAGGATCGTCGTACCGTCGCGCTTCAGATCGCGGATGAGGTCCCAGAACTGGTGTCGCGCCTCCGGGTCGAAGCCCGTGGTCGGCTCGTCGAGGAACAGGAGTTCGGGCCGGCCGACCACCCCGAGCGCTACGTCGAGCCGGCGGCGCTGGCCGCCGGAGAGGTTCCGCACCCGGGTCTTGGCTTTCTCGGTCAGTCCGACTGCGGCGATGACCTCGTCGACGTCGCGGGGCGACGGGTAGAAGCGGGCGAAATGGGCCAGCTGTTCGCGGACGGACGCGTTCGCCGCCTCTGCACTCGTCTGCAGCACCATCCCGAGGCGTGCTTTCCACGCGGTTCCGCCGACACCCGGGTCCGTGCCGAGCACCTCGACCACGCCGCCCGTGCGGTCTCGGTAGCCCTCGAGGATCTCGATGGTCGTGCTCTTGCCTGCGCCGTTCGGTCCGAGCAGTGCGAACGTCTCTCCGCGGGCGATATCGAAGTCGATCCCACGGACGGCGTCGAAGGAGCCATAGGACTTCGTCAGCCCGCGCACGGAGACAGCGGGGTCGCGGGTCATGGCCTCAGTATCGCAGCGGGAGGCGCGCCCGTCATGCGATGTCGGCGATGCCCGACGATCCTCACCGGCGGTCGGTTCCCCGCCGGTGAGGATCAATTGCGATCAGCTCGCGGCGGTCTCGCGCTTCGGGAGCTTCCAGCCCGGGCGCACGAAGTGGCAGGTGTACCCCCACGGGATGCGCTCGAGGTAGTCCTGGTGCTCCGGCTCGGCCTCCCAGAACGGACCGGCGGCGGTCACCTCGGTGACGACCTTGCCGGGCCAGAGGCCGGAGGCGTCCACGTCCGCGATGGTGTCCTCGGCGATGCGGCGCTGGGCGTCGTCCTCGTAGAAGATCGCGGACCGGTAGCTGGTGCCGACGTCATTGCCCTGACGGTTTTTGGTCGACGGGTCGTGGATCTGGAAGAAGAACTCGAGGAGGTCGCGGTAGCTGGTCTTCTCGGGGTCGTACTGGATCTCGATCGCCTCGGCGTGTCCGTCGTGGTTGCGGTAGGTAGCGTTGGGGACGTTGCCGCCGGTGTAGCCCACGCGCGTGTCCACCACTCCCGGAAGCTTGCGGATCAGGTCCTCCATGCCCCAGAAACATCCTCCGGCGAGGATTGCCTTCTCAGTCATTGTCGTGCTCCTTACTTTCGAAGATCTTCGTGTACTCGCCGTAGCCGGCCGCGTCGAGCTCGGCGAGCGGGACGAACCGCATGGCGGCGGAGTTGATGCAGTAGCGCAGTCCGCCGGCCTCGGCCGGACCGTCGTCGAACAGGTGGCCCAGGTGGCTGTCGCCATGAGCGGAACGGACCTCGGTACGGATCATCCCGTACGTGCTGTCCACCTTCTCGACGATGTTGCCCGGCTCGACCGGAACGGTGAAGCTCGGCCATCCGGAACGGCTGTCGTACTTGTTCACGGACGCGAAGAGCGGCTCCCCCGACACGATGTCGACGTAAAGCCCCTCCTCGTGGTTGTTCCAGAACTCGTTGCGGAATGCCGGCTCGGTCGCAGCCTCCTGCGTAACCGCGTACTGACGCTGGGTCAGCTTGGAGACGGCCTCCGGGTCCTTGCGGTAGTCCTGTGTCACGTTTCCTCCTCGTGCGGCGCGCTGGCTGCGACGCCGTCAGTACATGGAACACGCGAGGGCACCAGGATGGTCCCGCGCTTCCTGTGAGTTCACCGAGTGGGCGAGCGTGGACTCGATGGCACGGAGCACGGTCGCCCAGTCGTGCTGGACGTGAGCCGCCGAGACGCGGAGGCGTGCGACGCCGCGGGCGCCGAGGGCCGCATCCCGAGCCCGATCGCGCTCGAACGCCTCCCTGTCGCCGTGGAACGCGAATCCATCGATCTCGAGGTAGAGGACTCCGTCGACTCGCATGTCGACGCGCCCCACCCCCGCCACGTGCACCTGCTGCTCCACGAGGTGTCCGAGCGCCTGGAGACGCTGGCGCACGATCGACTCGACGCCGGACTCCGAGCCCGGCCGCGCCAGCACCGCGCGCGCTTGAGCCTTGAGCGGTTGTCCGGCGAGAATCCGTCGCAGAGAGATCGGGTTGACCAGCCCTGCGGAGAGGGCCGTGTCGAAGACCGCGACGGCGGTCTCCTCGTCCGCGCACCTCGCGACAGCGCGCAGACAGTCGGCCGGCGTGACGCGCCAGAGTTCGGGACCCTGCTCGGTGGGAACCCAGTGCCGCACCTGACCCGTCGCCGGCCCGGCGCGCGCGTGCGGGGCGTACTGCAGATGCATCCGCGAATCGCTTCCGGACCACAGTCCGTACGTGCGCGCCGCGGACACGCACGAGAGCCGGCCCCGGGCGGTGACCGCGACCACCGCCTCCCGTGGCGCGGATGGCAGCGTGTAGATGCCTTTGCGGATGCGGCGAAGTGCGCCGCCGCGCACTGCCGCGGTCAGTTCTTCCGCCGAGGTGCCGGAGGCCCGGAGCTGGTGGACGGTGGCGATTCCACCGAGGCGCTGAAGGGTTCGCTCGTCGATCATGAGTCCAGCCTCCCGGCGCGGGCTGCGGCCGGCGCATCCATGGGTCGGATCTGTGGAGAGTCGGCTGGCGGAGCCGCGGGGTGCAACGTAGGAGAACGGCCGCCGGAACTCCTACGTACCGCGGTGCGGAAGGAGAACCGGGCGGAGGTGGGGCGAATCTCCGACGAAGGCGCGCGAATCTCCGACGGAGGGCGGCGGCTCCGCGCAGCGGCAGCGAACCGGAGGGGAACGGCGGGTGACGGGGCGGTGGCGGGGGTAGACGAACGGGCGGGGCGGGCCCTAGCCTGACGCCGTTCCGAGAGTGCCATCCCACCCGTTCACAGCACCGAACGAAGGAACCCCATGCCGCAACCGACCATCGTCCTCGTCCACGGAGCCTGGGCGGACGCGTCCAGCTGGAACCCGGTCATCACCGACCTGCGCGGGCGGGGGTTCACCGTCCTCGCGCCGCCGAACCTGCTCCGCGGGGCCGCCGGCGACGGCGCGTACGTCGCCTCGTTCGTCCAGCAGCGCACGCAGGGGCCGGTCGTTCTCGTCGGGCACTCGTACGGCGGCGCGGTCATCAGCGCCGCCGGCCTCGGCGGCGGGGACGTGCGCGCGCTGGTGTACGTCGACGCCTTCCTCCCCGACGAGGGCGAGACCGTGTTCGGGCTGCTCGGCGGCTCGGGATCGGCGCTCGACGTGCCCGACCCAACGACGGTCCTCGACATCGTCGGGTTCCCGGGCGCCGAGGAGGGGAACGCGGACGCGTACCTGAAGGCGTCCACGGTCGACCAGTTCTTCGCGCAGGATGTCGCGCAGGAGGTCAAGGACCAGATCTTCGCCGGGCAGCGTCCTATCTCGCTCGCCGCGAACACGTCCCCTGCCGGACCGGGTGCCTGGCAGAGCCTGCCGGTCTGGGCGGTCGTCGGCACAGAGGACCGCATCATCCCGCCTGCGCTGCAGCGCCGCATGGCCGAGCGCGCCGACGCGACCATCATCGAGACGCCGTCCAGCCACGTCTCGATGCTGTCGGCACCGGATGTGGCCGTCGGGACGATCGTCGCCGCCGCGGAGTCGATTTCCTGAATCCCGGAGGCTAGGGCCGGGCCTCGTGCCCGGGCTCGCCGTGCGTCCGCCGCTGCTCCTTGAGCTCCGCCTCGTAAAGGTGGCGGCGGCCGCCGGCGAGCCGGTCGCGCGCGTCGCGCTCCAGATCGCGGAACAGCGAGTAGTAGCCGTCGTCGAAGTCCTCGACGATCTGGAACGTCCACCTGCCCTGGATGACGTTCCGGCCCAGCAGCTCCCGCTCGATCCGGTCGGCGATCTCGTCGTGGCCGGCCGCGCGCAGCTTCTCGACCGCGTCACCGAGCGTGAAGTCGGCCTTTCCGGTCAGCCGGTGGAAGCCGTAGAGCAGCCCGCGCGCATGCTCGACCACCTCGAGCGCCTCGCTGAGGCTGCCGAGCGCATCCACCGTCGCGTCGTCCAGGCCCTCGGGCCGGGTGTGCTGTTCGTCGGGGCCGTCCGTCATCGGTTCTCCTTGCCTGTCGGGGGGACATCGTCGGAACCCTGCACCACCGGCTCTGCCTCCGTCTCCGGGATGATCGGGATCGAGTCGGTGAACTGCTGCGCCCGCTGCTCGTTCTCCGGCGAGCCGCTGAACAGGCGCCCCTCCTCTTCGCTGCGCGCCCGCGGGGGTCGCTCACGCGTCTCGGGCGGCTCGGCGAACTCCACGCGCTGGCGCGGGAGGGATGCGGGCGAGTAGCGCTGCATCCAGTCGATGAGGCGTTCGCGCACGAGGCAGCGGAGGTCGAACAGCGTCGGCGCGTCCTTCGCGGTGACGAGCACCCGCACCCGCACCCAGCCGCCGACCGCGTCGGTGACCTGGAGCACGCTGGTGCGGTGGTCCCACAGGTCGGTGGTGGCGAGGATGCGGTTCAGCTCGGCGCGCATCCCGCCGGTGGAGACGCGCCAGTCGAGGTCGAACTCGATCGAGCCGAGCAGTTCGCTGTGCTGCCGGGTCCAGTTCTCGAACGGCTTGGTGGTGAAGTACGTCGACGGGAGGACCAGCCGGCGGTCGTCCCAGACGTGCACGACCACGTAGGTCAGGGTGATCTCCTCGATGGTCCCCCACTGCTGCTCCACCACGACGACGTCGTCGATGCGGATGGCGTCGGAGAACGCGAGCTGGATCCCGGCGAAGAGGTTGGCGAGGCTCGACTGCGCCGCGACACCGGCGATGATGCCGATCACGCCTGCGGACGCCAGCAGACTCGCACCCGCCGCTTGCAGCGCGGGGAAGGTGAGCAGGATCGCACCGAGCCCGATCACCACGGCCGCCACGACGGTGAGCCGGCGGAGGATGAGCACCTGCGTCCGCACGCGGCGCGCGTAGCGGTTGTCGGGCACATCCAGCCGGTACCGGGCGAGGCCCAGATCCTCGATGAAGACGACGAAGGCGGCGGCGAACCACACCCCGGTCGCGATGGTGAGGATGAGGAAGGTGTGGTGCAGTCCTTCCCGCCATCCCTGCGAGACGTCGGAGGGGAGGCTGATCGTCACGGCGATCCAGAGCACCACGGTCAGCAGGAACAGCCGGAACGGGACGCGGGCGTGCCGGATCAGGAGGACCGGCCACTGCTGCCGGCGGCCGATGAGGCGCAGCGTCAGGGCGAGGACGGCGGTCAGCACGACGGCGACCACCACGGCCACGAGACACGCGACCGTGAGGCCGGGCCAGCTGCGCAGGGCGATCACGTGTCGACGTACTCCTCCGGTCGGTTCCGGGAAGCAGTGTACGCGCGCACCCGAGCAGGATCGATCGGGGCGCTCGCACGGAGCAGGAACCGGGACTAGCCTGGCGATTCGGGACGGACGTCCGGACCGGCGACGGGGAATGCGTAAAGGAGCGGGAATGGCAGCGACACGGACACTCTTCATCGGCGGGACCGGCGTCATCAGTTCGGCGTGCGTCGCCGAAGCCCTGGAGAAGGGGCACGAGGTCACGGTCGTCAACCGCGGGAACAGCTCCACCCGCCCCCTCCCGGACGGCGTCGAGGTGCTGCACGCCGACATCCGCGACCCGGAGAGCGTCCACCGCGTGCTGGGCGAGCGCAGCTTCGACGTGGCCGCCGAGTTCCTCGCGTTCACACCGGAGCACATCGGCATCGACTTCGGCCTGTTCGAGGGCCGCGTCGGCCAGTTCGTCTTCGTCAGTTCCGCCTCGGCCTACCAGAAGCCCCCGTCGCGAGTGCCGGTGACCGAATCCACGGCGCTGCGGAACCCGTTCTGGCAGTACTCCCGCGACAAGATCGCCTGCGAGGACGCGCTGATGGAGGCCTACCGCGACCGCGGCTTCCCGGTGACCATCGTCCGGCCGTCGCACACGTACGATCGGACGCTCATCCCGACGACGGGTGGATGGACGGACCTCGCCCGGATGCGCCGCGGCGCGCCCGTCGTGGTCCACGGCGACGGCAGCAGCCGCTGGACGATCACGCACAACACGGACTTCGCGGTCGCGTTCGTCGGCCTGCTCGGCCGGCCGGAGGCGGTCGGCGATGCGTTCCACATCACGGGCGACGAGGCTCCGACCTGGGACCAGATCTACTGCTATCTGGCGGAGGCTCTCGGCGTCGAGGCCGAGCTGGTGCACGTGGCCAGCGAGTCCATCGCCGCCGTGCTCCCCGAATCCGGGCCCGGCCTGCTGGGCGACAAGGCGCATTCGATGCACTTCGACAACACCAAGGTGAAAGCGCTGGTGCCCGAGTTCAACGCCCGGGTGCCGTTCGCCCGCGGTGCCGGCGAGATCGTCGAGTGGTACCTGGCGGACGCCGACCGGCAGCGCGTCGACCCCGACCTGGAGGTCGCCTTCGACCGGCTGGTGGAGCACGCCCGCGCGTTCGGGTGAGCCCGCGCGGGCGCGCGGCGCCTACTTCGTGTAGCCCGTCCCGGACGGGGTCGAGGAGGCGGACGTGATCTTCGTGCCGTCCGGCGCGACGACCCACCAGATGCCTGCGAAGCCCTGGCCGGTCACGTCGCCGACCGAGGTGTCCTGCGCGAACGTGTAGAGCGGGCGCCCGTCGAGGGTGACCTGCTTCTTGCCGTCGACGCCGGTGATGGTGCCGATCGTGCCGGTCACGCCCTGCACGGTCGGGTGGTCGCTGTCGGCCTCGATCGCGGGCCACTGGGCGGCGCAGGCTCCGCTGCAGACGCTCATGCCGGAGTTCGGGGTGTCCTTGTCGAACACGTACGCGGTGAGTCCCTTGCCGCCGACGACCACGGTGCCGAGCGACGTCGAGCCGGTCTTCAGGACGGCCGCGGAGGATGAGCCGGACGAGGACGACGAGGACGACGAGGAGGACGACCCCGAGTACCCGGTGCCCGCTCCCCCTCCGGATGAGCAGGCGGCGAGCGCGAGGAGGACAGCGGCCGCGGCGGCCGTCAGCGCGGCGAGCCGCGTGGGTGCGATGGTGTTTCTCATGAGCAGGTGCTCCCTTCCACTCGGTGCACGCTGCCGGGACCGGTTCGGGTTCACTTTCTGAGAGAAGAAACAGGACCGTTATGAAACAGAAGCTTTACTATAAAGAAACTTTCCTGATACATTCTCGCGAAAGCATTGTTCCAACGAAGGGATGAGGATGACCGGACCGGTACGGGGCACCCCCGGGTGGTTGCGCGAGACCAACGACCGCACCGCCCTGTCGCTGCTGCTCGAGCACGGCGTCCTCACCCGCAACCGGATCGGCGAGCTCTCCGGGCTCTCGAAGCCCACCGCTGCCCAGATGGTGTCGCGGCTCGAGACGGCCGGGCTCATCCACGTCGTCGGAGAGGTCTCCGCCGGGCGCGGACCGAACGCGGCGAGCTACGCGGTGCGGACCGACCGGATGCTCGCCGTGGCGGTCGACATCGACGCAGAGGAGCTGCGCTCCACCCTCATCGACGCCTCCGGAGCCGAGCGCCCGATCGCGGTCACCCCGCTGGTGGGCCGCTCCCCAGAGGACGACGTCCGCGCCGCCATCGATGCGGCCTGCGACGCCGCCGGCGCGGATCCGCAGCGGGTCGGCGCGGTCTGCATCGGCGTGCAGGGCGCGCTCGACCCCCGCACCGACGAGCTCACTTACATCGAGACGCTGCCCGGATGGCCCAAGCAGGGCATCCGCCGGCGCCTGCAGGACGCCCTCGGCATCGAGGTGCGCATCGACAACGACGTGAACCTCGCGGCGCTCGCCGAGCGCACGGACGGCGCCGGACGCGACACGGGCGGCTTCGCGCTGCTCTGGATGGGCGACGGCCTCGGCCTGTCGGTCGATCAGGGCGGCAGCGTCCACCGCGGCGCCTCCGGCGGCGCGGGCGAGATCGGCTACCTGCCCATCCCGCGGTCGGCCGCGGAGCTCGACCCCGACGCCCGCGACCTGCAGGACCTGATCGGCGGGCCCGCGGTCGCCGACCTCGCCGCCGCCCACGGGCTCACGCCGGCCCTCGACGGCGATCCCGACGCCCGGGAGGGATTCCTCGCCGAGCTCGCACGCCGCGTGGCCGTCGGCGTCGTCCCGGTCCTCGCCCTGCTCGACCCCGAGCTCGTCGTGCTCGGCGGACCGACCGGCTCCGCCGGTGGACCCCGCCTGGCGGAGCTCGTGACCTCGGAACTGCGCCCCGCCTGGGGCGAACGCAGCGTCGTCGCCACCGGCGTCGCTGCCCATCCCGTGCTCCGCGGAGCGCGGGAGCACCTCATCGGCGAGGTGCGCGAAGCCCTCTTCGCCGAAGTGTCGCGGCTCGCACCGTAGCGTCCGCGCCACACCTGCATCACCTGTCCACACCCACCCGCACCACATCCATTGCACCCACCACAGTGAGGGAGCCACCCGTGAAACACCGTCATCTCATCGCCGCGGCCGCGGTCACCGCCGCCGCAGCACTCGCCCTCTCCGGCTGCTCCGGAGGATCGGGCGGAGCGAACTTCAGCGACAGCAGCCCGAAGGACCTCAGCGGCACCGTGTCCTTCTGGCACTTCTTCTCGGATCGCGAGGCCGGCGTCATCCAGTCGGTCGTCGACGACTTCGAGAAGAAGTACCCGAAGATCAAGGTCGACGTGCACTCCGGCCAGGACGACGAGAAGCTGCAGAAGGCGATCGCCACCGGCAGCAAGGTCGACGTCGGGCTGTCGTACTCGACGGACATCGTCGGCAACTTCTGCTCGAACGGCGCGTTCCGCAGCCTCAACAAGGTGATCGAGCGCGACAAGGTCGACCTGAGCCAGTTCTCCGACACGGTGAAGTCGTACACCGAGTACAAGGGCACGCGCTGCGCGATGCCGATGCTCGCCGACGTCTACGGTCTGTACTACAACAAGGGTCTCTTGCAGGCCGCCGGATTCACCGCTCCGCCGAAGACGCTGTCCGAGCTGGAGTCGATGGCCGAGAAGCTGACCACGCTCAAGCCGGACGGGTCGATCAAGACCCTCGGCTTCAACCCGACCATGGGCTGGTACGAGAATTCCGCCGCGCACTACGGCCCGGCCGCGGACGCCCAGTGGCTGAAGCCCGACGGCACCAGCGCGATCGGCTCGAGCGAGGGCTGGAAGCAGTTGATGACGTGGCAGAAGGCCTTCGTCGACAAGATCGGCTGGGACAAGCTGAACGCTTTCACCTCCGGACTCGGTCAGGAGTTCTCGGCCGACAACGCCTTCCAGACCGGACAGGTCGCGATGAACCTCGACGGCGAGTACCGCACGGCGTTCATCGACGACCAGGCGAAGAAGCTGAACTACGGTACGGCGCCCTTTCCGACCGCGGACGACCACACCGACCTGTACGGCGGCGGCTACATCACCGGGAACATCATCGGCATCTCCAAGGGGTCGAAGCAGCCGGAGCTGGCCTGGACCCTGCTGAAGTACCTCACGACCGACACGGACGCGGTGGTCAAGCTCGCCAACGGCCTCAAGAACGTGCCGACGACCAAGGATGCGCTGAACTCCCCGAAGCTCGAGGTCTCTGAGCAGTTCAAGACGTTCCTCGACATCTCGGCGGACAAGAACGTGCAGACCACGCCGCCGAGCCCGCTGGGCGCCGGCTACCAGCAGTCGTTCGAGGACTGGTGGAACAAGTACCAGAGCCAGGGCGGCGACCTCGACGCCGGGCTGAAGGCGGTCGACAAGCAGATCAACGACTCGCTCGCGCTGAGCACGGGACCGTGAGCCGCACCCCATGACTGCCACCATCGAAGGCGCGGGGCGGGTCGCCGCCCGCCCCGCGCGGCGCTCCCGGGCGCGGCGCAGGCGTTCCCTGGTGACGCTCGCCCTGCTCGCACCGGCGCTCCTCGGGCTGCTGATCTTCTTCGTCTACCCGCTGATCGCCTCGATCTACTACTCGTTCACCCGGTTCGACCTGGTGTCGCCACCGCAGTGGATCGGGCTCCGGAACTACGAGTACCTGTTCACCCAGGACCCCAACGTCTGGCTCGCGACGCTCAACACCCTCTGGTTCGTCGTGATCTGGGTGCCGGTGAAGACCGGGTTCGCCCTGATCGTCGCCGGGCTCCTCGCCCGGGCACGGCGCGCATCCGGCTTCTGGCGGACCGTGTTCTACCTCCCGGCCCTGGTGCCACCGGTGGCGAGCGTCGTGGCGTTCGTGTTCCTGTTCAACCCGGGGACGGGTCCGGTGAACCAGGTGCTCGGCTGGTTCGGGATCCAGGGACCGCTCTGGTTCAACGACCCCGCCTGGTCGAAGCCCTCCCTGGTGCTCCTCGGCATCTGGGTCATGGGCGACATCATGATCATCTTCCTGGCCGCGCTGCTGGATGTGCCCCGCGAGCAGTACGAGGCTGCCTCGCTCGACGGCGCGAACGGCATGCAGAAGGTGCGGTACGTGACGATGCCGTCCATCGCCCCGGTGCTGCTGTTCGCAGCGGTGACGGGGGTGATCGCGGCCATCCAGTACTTCACGGAGGCAGCGGTCGCCTCCTCGGTCGCGTCGGGCAAGGCCGTGGTCGGCCAGGGCATCAGCACCAACCTCGGCTACCCGGACGGCTCGCTGCTGACATACACGCAGTGGCTGTACGTGCGCGGCTTCGGCACCTACCAGCTGGGCTACGCCTCCGCGCTCGCCGTGCTGCTGTTCGTGGTCGCGGCCGTCATCCTCGTCCTGCTGCTCCGCCGCTTCAAGGCGTTCACCCCGGAAGGCGCACAATGACCTCCGCAACCCTCACCCCGGGCGAGACCGCGAGCCGCCCGCCGGCGCCGCACCGCCGCATCCCGAGCCCGCAGTCCACCCGCGCCCGCGGCATCCTGGGCTGGATCGCCGAGCACGCCGTGCTGGTCGTGCTGGCGGTGCTGTTCATCGCCCCGGTGGTGTTTGTCTTCCTGACCTCGCTGATGTCGTCCGAGCAGACGCTGACCGCGTCGCTCTGGCCGCAGCCGTTCCAATGGGACAACTACGTGAAGGTGTTCACGACGGTCCCGCTCGCGCAGTGGTTCGCGAACTCGGCGATGTACGCGGTGCTCGCGACGGCGTTCATGCTGGTCTCGAGCATCCCCGCCGCGTATGCGCTGGCGAAGATCCGGTTCCGCGGGTCGGGGGTGCTGTTCACGGCGATCATCATCGCTATGCTGCTCCCGCCGCAGGTCACCGCCATCCCCGTCTACGTCATGTGGTCGCAACTGGGGCTGACCGGCACGCTGTGGCCGCTCATCCTGCCGAACCTGCTCGGGGACGCGTTCTCGATCTTCCTGCTCCGGCAGTTCTTCCTCACCATCCCCAGCGAGTACGCGGATGCCGCCCGCATCGACGGCAACGGCGAGTTCGGCGTGCTGTGGCGGGTGGTGCTCCCGATGGCGAAGCCCGGTATCGCGGCGACCGCGATCTTCCTGTTCTTCGCCTCCTGGAACGACTACTACGGTCCGCTCCTCTACACCTCCGAGAACCCGGCCGCGTGGCCCGTCGCCTACGGGCTGGCGTCGTTCCGGGGTGTCCACGGCACCGACTGGGGCCTCACCATGGCTATGACGATGCTGGTCACCATCCCCGTCGTCCTGATCTTCTTCTTCGCCCAACGCGTCTTCGTGGAGGGCATCACACTCACCGGCGTGAAGGGATAACACGTGAAACTGACGGTCGTCGGAGGCGGCTCCACCTACACCCCCGAACTCATCGACGGATTCGCGCGGCTGCGCGACCTGCTCCCTATCGAGGAGCTGTGGCTGGTCGATCCGGACCCGGAGCGCCTGCGCCTGGTGGGCGGGATGAGCCAGCGGATGTTCCGCGCGGCCGGTCACACCGGGCGCGTGGTGCCGACGTCGGACCTCGTGGCCGGGGTGGCGGACGCCGACGTGGTGCTCCTCCAACTGCGGATCGGCGGCCAGGCCGCGCGCCACGGGGACGAGACCTGGCCGCACGAGTGCGGCTGCATCGGACAGGAGACGACCGGTCCCGGCGGCTTCGCGAAGGCGCTGCGCACCGTTCCGATCGTCCTCCGGGTCGCCGAGGAGGTGCGCCGGCACGCCAAGCCGGACGCCTGGATCGTCGACTTCACCAACCCGGTCGGGATCGTGACCCGCGCGCTCCTGCAGGAGGGACACCGCGCGGTCGGGCTGTGCAACGTCGCCATCGGGTTCCAGCGCCGGTTCGCCGCCCTGCTCGACGTCGAGCCGGGCCAGGTGCAGCTGGGGCACGTCGGGCTGAACCACCTCACGTGGGAGCGGTCGGTGCTGGTGACGGATGCGTCGGGCACCCGCGACGCCCTGCCCGGACTGCTGGACACGCGCCTGGACCAGCTGGCCGAGGAGAACGAGATGCCCGCCGGGCTGCTGCGGCTGCTCGGCGATGTGCCCAGCTACTACCTGCGGTACTACTACCAGCACGACGAGGTGCTCCGCGAGCAGCTCGACTCCCCCACGCGGGCGGAGGCGGTGCAGCGCGTCGAGCGCGAGCTGCTGGAGCTGTACGGCGACCCGTCGGTCGACACGAAGCCGGAGCAGCTGTCGCAGCGCGGCGGCGCCTTCTACTCGGAGGCCGCGGTCGACCTGATCGCGTCGCTGACGAGCGACCGGGGCGACGTCCAGGTCGTCAACCTGCGCAACGACGGCGCGTTGCCGTTCCTCCCCGACGACCACGTGATCGAGGTGCCGGCGACGGTGGATGCGCGCGGCGTCACCGCCCTGCCCATCGACCCGCTGCCCGCCGACCACGCCGGGCTGATCGCCCACGTCGCCGGGTACGAGCGGCTGGCGCTGGAGGCCGCGGTGCACGGCGGACGGGACCGGGTGCTCCGCGCCATGATGGCGCATCCACTGGTCGGCCAGTACGACCGCGCCGAGCGGCTCACCGACCTCCTCATCGCCCACAACCGGCAGCCCCTGGAGTGGGCGCAGTGACCGTCGACGGAGCGCCGCTGGTCATCGCGGTCGACGGCGGCGGGTCGAAGACCGACGCGGTCGCCCTCGAACTGGACGGGACGGTCGTCGCCGAGGCGCGCGACAGCACCTCCAGCCCCCACGTCATCGGGATGCACCAATCGGCCGAGCTCGTGTCCCGGCTGATCGGCCGTCTCCTCGACCGGACCGGCGAGCGCCCGATCGCCGCGGCGAACCTGTACCTCTCCGGGCTCGACCTGCCGAGCGAGATCGACGCGTTCCGAACGGCGATCGCCGGGACGCCGTGGGCGGGCGCGACGATCGACAACGACCTGTTCGCGCTGCTGCGGGCGGGCACCGGCGAGCCGGACGCGGTCGCGGTGGTCTGCGGCACGGGCATCAACTGCGTCGGGGTGCGCTCCGACGGCCGGGTCATCCGCTATCCGTCGCTCGGGACCATCTCCGGCGACTGGGGAGGCGGCTGGCACCTGGGCGAGCGCGCCCTCTGGTACGCGGCGCGGGCGGTCGACGGACGCGGCGCGCCGACGGTCCTCGCGGAGGCGGTCCCCGCGGCGTTCGGGCTGACGGGCGTGCAGGACGTGATCGAGGCGCTGCACTTCGGCCGCCTCCCGAACAGCGATCTGGCCCGGCTCGCGCCGACGGTGTTCGCATGCGCCCGCGAGGGCGACGCGATCGCCGGCGCACTGGTCGACGAGCAGGCGGAGGAGATCGCCACCCTCGCGGTCACCACGCTGCGCCGCCTCGACCTGCTCGACCGCACCGTCCCCGTGGTGCTCGGCGGCGGCGTCATCAGCGGGCGCGACGAGCGGCTGCTCAGCGGGATCGCGCGCCTGCTCGACGAGCGCGCTCCGGCTGCGCGGATGGAGCTGGTGACGGCCGCGCCCATCCTCGGCGCAGCGCTGCTCGCGCTGGAGTCCGCCGGCGCCGGGCTGGAGGCCGTGGACACCGCGCGGCGCACTCTGGAGGAGCGTCCCGCCGCGGTGGTTCAATAGCCCCACGAACCACGACCACGACTTCGAACGCGCGCGGATGGTCGAGGAACAGCTCGCGCCCCGCGGGATCGAGGACCAGCGCGTCCTCGATGCGATGCGGCGCGTGCCGCGCCACCTGTTCGTGGAGGCGTCGGCCGCGCCGTACGCGTACGAGGACCATCCGATGCCCATCGGCGACGGGCAGACGATTTCGCAGCCGTACATCGTCGCCCTGATGCTTCAGGCCGCGCGGATCGGCCCGGAGGACCGCGTGCTCGACGTCGGGACCGGCTCCGGCTACGCGGCCGCCGTCGCGGCCGTGCTCGCGCACCGCGTGGTCAGCATCGAGCGGCATCCGGACCTCGCGGTGGGGGCGGCGGCGACACTCGAGGCGCTGGGCTACCGCGTCGAGGTGGTCACGGGCGATGGGACGCTCGGGTGGCCGGCGGCGGCGCCGTACGACGCGATCGTCGCCGCGGCGACCGGTCCCTCGGTTCCGCGGGCGTGGGCGGAGCAGCTGGCGCCGGGCGGCCGGATCGTCATGCCCGTCGGCCGGCCGGGGGGCTCGCAGCACCTCGCGCTCTTCACAGCCGCGGGCGACGGAAGGCTGCACGAGACGAATCTCGGCGCGGTCGCCTTCGTGCCCCTGCTCGGGGACCAGGGCTGGCCGGAACGCTGACCACGGCGGCGACGGCGTCAGGCGACGGCGAAGGCGTGCGCGTCGCGCGCCGTGCGCAGGCCGCCGAGGAGGGCGGTGAGCTGCCCCTCCGGCGCTGCCACGTCCTCGGGATGCCACTGCACCGCGAAGAGCGGCGCCTCGCGGTGCTCGATCGCCTCGACGTGACCGTCGTGCGAGCGCGCCGATACGACGAGGCCGTCGCCGAGCGCATCCACCGCCTGGTGGTGTGCGCTGCGCACCTCGACGGGCGGGGCGCCGAGCAGTTCCGCGACGCGCGTCTCGGGCTCGACGTGCACGGCGTGCGTGGTGAGCACCTGCGGGATGGGGACGCCGCGGTTGACGTGACCGCACTCGTCGCCGAGATCCTGGACGAGCGTGCCGCCGAGCGCGACGTTCACGATCTGCAGTCCACGGCAGATTCCGAGCAGCGGGATGCGCCGCTCGATCGCCGCGTGCACCAGCGCGATCTGCGCGGCGTCGGCGACCGGGAGATGACGCGACTCGTTCGCATAACCGGTCTCGGCGCCGTAGAAACCGGGGTGGATGTCCTCCCCGCCGACGATGACGACGGCGTCGGCAGGCTCCGCGCCGGCGAGCAGCGCATCCGTCCCGCGGTCGGCGGCCAGGCGGGTGACGGTCCAGCCGTGCGACTCGGCTTCGGCGATGACGTTGCCGACGAGGAGCTGCACGTAGTCGTGGTAGGCCGGATCGTGGGAGCGGACGCGCGTGGCCTCGACGACGGCCAGGGTGGGCTGCGTGGACATGCGCTCCTCCTCTCGACCGGACTTCCCCATCCCAGCAGCCGCCCCTTTCGATCGCATCCCCGCCCGTAACAGGCCGAAACAGTGACAGTGCCGGAGTCCGCCAATAGACTCGGCTGGGTATCAGCCGGACCCGAGAGAGTGGGTGGATGCGCTTGCGACGTCTGCTGACCGGAGCCCTCTTGGCGCTCGGGCTCGTAGCGGCACCGATGGCGGTCGCCGCTCCCCCGGCATTCGCTCAGGACCCCGTCGACCTGGGCCCGACCCACGTGGTCGACCAGTCGCAGGTGCTCAGCGGTTCGGACGAAGCGCAGATCACCGCCGCGGCGAAGAAGCTGTACGACGACCACCGCATCGACCTGTACGTCGTCTACGTCGACACCTTCACGAATCCCACCGAGGCGGCCGACTGGGCCAATGAGACGGCCGCCCGCAACGGCCTGGGCCAGCGCGACTACCTGCTCGCCGTCGCCACGCAGTCGCGCACCTACTACCTGTCCGGCGACGACGACGGGCCGGTGAGCGCAGGGCAGCTCGACAGCATCGAGCAGAACGACATCGAGCCCAAGCTGCACGACAACGACTGGACCGGAGCCGCCGTCGCCGCCGCGAACGGACTGAGCGACGCGGCAGGCGGCGGAGGAGGCGGCGCCTTCTTCTGGGTGTTCCTCATCGGCGTCGTCATCGTCGGCGTGGTCGTCTTCCTGCTGGTGCGGTCCCGCGGCCGCCGCAAGAAGCAGGCGGCGACCGGGCCGGCCACACCGCAGAGCGAGCTGCAGACCATCCCGCTCGCCGACCTGGAGCGCCGCGCGGGGTCGGCGCTCGTGCAGACCGACGACGCCATCCGCACCAGTGAAGACGAGCTGGGATTCGCCACAGCGCAGTACGGCGCGGAGTCGGTCGTCCCTTTCCAGGCGGCGCTCGACGCGGCGAAGGGGCAGCTCCGCGAGGCGTTCACCCTCAAGCAGCGCCTCGACGACGCGGAACCGGACACCGACGAGCAGCCGCGCGAGTGGAACATCCACATCGTCCAGCTGTGCACCGCCGCCAACCAGGCCCTCGACGCCCAGGCGGACGCGTTCGACGAATTGCGCGCACTCGAGAAGCGCATCCCGGAGGCCACCGCGGAGATCACCGGGCAGGCGGCGGCGCTCCGGCAGCGGCTGGCCACGACCCGGACGACGCTGGACGGACTCGCGCAGCGGTACACGGATGCGGCGCTCGCGACCGTGCACGACAACATCGCCCAGGCGACGCAGCGCCTCGACTTCACGGACACCGCCCTCGCGGGCGCCGCGCAGAAGGCGGCCGCCGGGGATGCGGGAGCGGCGGCCGTCGGGGTGCGGGCGGCGGAGGAGTCCGCCGACCAGGCCGGGCTGCTGCTCGACGCGGTCGACCGGCTCGGCACCGATCTCGCCGCCGCCCAGCAGTCGCTCGACGGGACGCTCGCCGAGCTCCGCAGCGATCTCGCGGAGGCCCGCGCGCTCGCCGCCTCCAGCGATCCCGGCGGGACCATCGCCGCGACCGCTGCCGGGACGGAGCAGACCGTCACCGACGTGCAGGCGGCGCTCACCGCCGGCCGGGTGAACCCGCTCGAGCTCGCGCAGCGGCTGGATGCGGCCAACCGGTCCATCGACGGCGTGCTGCAGGGCGTCCGCGACGCCCGCGCCCAGGCGCAGCGCGCCCAGTCGGCGCTGCAGCAGACGCTGATGACGGCGAAGGCGCGCGTCTCGGCCTGCGAGGACTTCATCACCGCTCGGCGCGGAGCCGTCGGCGCCGAGGCGCGCACCCGGCTGGCGGAGGCCGGCCGGCTCGTCGTGCAGGCGGAGCAGACCGCGGCCACAGACGCCGTCTCGGCCCTCGCCCTCGCGCAGCGCGCGTCGCAGCTCGCCGACGAGGCGACGCAGCTGGCGCAGCAGGACGTCGGAGGGTTCCCGAGCGGGATGGGCGGCATGGGCGGTGGCGGCCTCGGCGACATCTTCGGCGGAGGCACCTCCGGCCGCGGCGGCGGAAGCGGTGCGATGGGCGCGATCCTGGGCGGCATCCTCATCGATTCCGTCCTGCGCGGCGGGATGGGCGGCGGCGGCTTCGGTGGCGGCGGCGGTGGCTGGGGCGGCGGCGGTGGCGGCGGCTTCAGCGCAGGGAGCTTCGGCGGTGGCGGAACCCGCAGCCGGCGCGGCGGCGGCCGGTTCTGACCGCCCGACGACAGACCTCACAAGCGCCCATCGAGGGCGGGAGCGAAAGGAAGAGCACATGGCGAAGCAGTCCATCTTCGGACGGATCTCTCAACTGTTGCGGGCGAACGTCAACGCCCTCCTCGACCAGGCGGAGGACCCGGAGAAGATGCTCGACCAGATGGTCCGCGACTTCACCAACAGCATCGCCGACGCCGAGAGCGCGATCGCGGAGACGATCGGCAACCTCCGGCTGCTGGAGGACGACCACCGCGAAGACGTGGAGGCCGCGAGCGAGTGGGGCGACAAGGCGCTCGCCGCCAGCCGCCAGGCGGACCAGTACCGTTCCTCCGGCGACGCCGCGAACGCCGACAAGTTCGACAACCTCGCGAAGGTCGCACTGCAGCGGCAGATCTCGTCCGAGAACGAGGCGAAGGCCGCAGAGCCGCAGATCGCCGCGCAGACCGAGGTGGTCGAGAAGCTCAAGACCGGGCTCAACCAGATGAAGGAGAAGCTGGAGCAGCTGAAGAGCAAGCGCTCCGAGCTGATCGCCCGCGCGAAGAGCGCCCAGGCGCAGGCCCAGGTGATGGATGCGGTCAAGAGCGTCGACATCATGGACCCGACCAGCGAGGTCGCCCGGTTCGAGGACAAGATCCGCCGCGAGGAGGCGAAGGTGCGCGGGGCGCAGGAGCTCGCCGCCTCCAGCCTCGACTCGCAGTTCGAGCAGCTCGACGACCTCGGCGAGATGACCGAGGTGGAGGCGCGGCTCGCCGCCCTCAAGTCCGGCGGCGGCACGCCGTCCGCGGTGACCTCGGGCGCCGAGGGGTGAGCGGCGCATCCTTCCTCGTCGTCCCGCAGTGGCAGGGCTCGGGGTCGTCCCGGGCGATGCGGCTGATCGACGGCGCCGACGCCATCCGCGGCGACCTGCCGGCCGCGCGCACGCACCAGGTGCCGGTGCCGGCCTCCGCCGGTGAGTCCCTGGGCACGGGGGTGAACCGGTTCTCGTCGCTTGTCGCGGTGAAGGACGCCACCGAGGCGGAGCTCTCGCTGCTGGAGGCCCCGGTGGTCACCGTCGGCGGCGACTGCGGCGCCGAGCTGGCGGCGGTCCAGCACGCGCTGGCCGCACATCCCGCCGGGTCGGTGGCCGTGGTCTGGTTCGACGCGCACGGCGATCTGAACGATGCGGAGTCGTCGCCTTCGGGGGCGTTCCACGGGATGGTGCTGCGCGCGCTGCTCGGCGACGGGCCGGACGGCCTGGCGTCGACGGGCGCCGCCCGCCTCGCGGCCGGCCAGCTCGTGCTCGCGGGCACCCGTGCACTCGACGACGGCGAGTCGGCCTTCGTCGAGAGGAGCGGCATCCGTGTGCTCGGCGCGGACGAGCTCGACGACCCCGAGGTCGTCGTCGACGCCGTGGCTGCGACCGGCGCGACGTCCGTGTACCTCCACATCGACCTCGATGTGCTCGACCCCTCCGCCATCGACGGCATCGGCTACCCCGAGCCCTTCGGCGTGCAGCCGGAGCGGCTGACCGAGGCGATCCGGGCGCTCCGGCGCCGGTTCGAGCTCGCGGGCGCGGGCCTGATGGAGTTCGCCCCCGAGTCGCCGGATGCGGCCGCGCGCGACCTCGCCGTCATCCTCCGCATCCTCGGCGCGCTCACCGGTCCGACGGGGTCGCCAGCGGCCGCCGCGGCGGAAGGGGCGCGCTAGCGTGGACGGCATGACCGAGCCCAAGATCCTGACCGAACGGCGCGGCCATGTGCTGCTGATCGGCCTCAACCGCCCGGAGAAGCGCAACGCGGCCGACTTCGACCTGCTGTCGCAGCTGGCGCGCGCCTACGGGGAGCTGGAACGCGATCCCGAGCTGCGGGTGGGTCTGGTGCACGCCGTGGGCGAGCACTTCACCGCCGGGCTGGACCTGGCCGACCTCGGGCCGCGCATCGGGCCCGACGGCCTCTCGTTCGTGGGCGAGGACGCCATCGACCCGTGGCAGGTGTCCGGCCGGCAGCTGACCAAGCCGGTGGTGATCGCGGTGCAGGGCACGTGCCTCACCCTCGGGATCGAGCTCATCCTCGCCTCCGACATCGCGGTCGCCGCCCGCGGCACCCGCTTCGGTCAGATCGAGGTGACCCGCGGCATCCTGCCCTTCGGCGGTGCGACGCTGCGATTCCCGCGCGCCGTGGGCTGGGGGAACGCGATGCGCTACATCCTCACCGGCGACCTCTTCGATGCCGCCGAGGCGCACCGCATCGGGCTGGTCCAGGAGGTCGTGGAGGACGGCGAGCAGTTCGACCGCGCGCTCGAATTGGCCGAGCGGATCGCCGCCCAGGCGCCCCTGGCGGTCCAAGCCGCGCTCGCGAACGCGAAGCGCGCCGTCCGCGACGGCGACGCCGCCGCCGAGGCCGAACTGCAGCCGACGCTCGTCCGGCTGGTCGGGAGCGAGGATGCGCGCATCGGCATGGAGGCGTTCCTCACGCGGACCGAGGCGCGATTCGTGGGACGCTGACCATCCGTTCGACACCGCGCGACGAACCTCATACGACGAACCACCGGGGCGGCCCACCGCACCAGACAGGGAGAACGCAGGCATGAGCGAGACCAGGGACTACGACGTCATCGTGATCGGCGCCGGGGCGGTGGGCGAGAACGTCGCCGATCGCGCCGTGCAAGGTGGCCTGCGGACGGTCATCGTCGAAGCCGAGCTCGTCGGCGGCGAGTGCTCGTACTGGGCCTGCATGCCGTCGAAGACGCTGCTGCGCAGCGGCGCGCTGCTGCGGGCCGCGCAGAAGGTCGGAGGCACCCGGGAGGCGGTGACCGGCCCGCTCGACGTCGCGGCGGTCCTCAAGCGGCGCGACGACATGACGAGCAATTGGAACGACTCCGGCCAGGTGGAATGGCTCGACGGCGCGGGGATCGACCTCGTGCGCGGCTGGGCCGTCATCACCGCACCGCGCGAGGTCACGGTCACCGCCGAGGACGGCACCGTGACGGTGCTGCGGGCGAAGCACGCGGTCTCCGTGTCCACGGGATCGGCCGCGCTGCTGCCCGACATCCCCGGGCTCCGCGAGAGCGAGCCCTGGTCGAGCCGCGAGGCCACCAGCGCGCAGCGCGTACCGGTCTCCCTCGCCATTCTGGGCGGCGGCGTCGTCGCGACGGAGATGGCGACCGCGTACGCCGGCTTCGGCACCGAGGTGCACCTGCTCGCCCGCAGCGGTCTGCTGAGCGGCGACGAGCCGTTCGCCGGCGAGATGGTGACCGAGTCGTTGAAGAAGCTGGGCGCCACCGTCCACCTCGATACGGAGCCTGAGCGGGTCGAGCGAACGGACGACGAAGGCTTCCGCATCCACCTGGACGACGGCACCGTGGTGGAGACCGAGGAGTTCCTCGTCGCCACCGGCCGGCTCCCCCGCACCTCCGGCCTCGGGCTCGACGCCTTCGGCCTGGAGGACGGCGCTTGGCTGAACGTGGACGACAGCATGCGCGTCCTGGGCTCTGACGGGAAGCCCGTCGACGGCGGCTGGCTGTACGGCGTCGGAGACGTCAACCACCGCGCCCTGCTCACCCACCAGGGCAAGTACCAGGCGCGTGCCGCGGGCGACGCGATGGCGGCGCGGGCCAAGGGCCACGAGGTCTCGTTGGAGCCGTGGGGCACGTTCGTCGCGACCGCCGACCACCAGGCCGTGCCGCAAGTCACCTTCACCGACCCCGAGGTGGCGTCGGTCGGGCTGACCGCCGCACGTGCCGAGAAGGCCGGGTATCGCATCCGCGTGGTCGACTACTCGATCGGGAGCGTGTCGGGCGCCCACGTCGTGGCCGACGGCTACGAAGGCAAAGCGCGCATGGTGGTGGACGAGGACCGCGGCGTCGTGCTCGGCGTCACCTTCGTCGGGCAGGACGTGGGCGAGCTGCTGCACTCCGCCACCGTCGCGGTCGTCGGGGAGGTGCCGCTCGACCGGCTGTGGCACGCGGTCCCCTCGTACCCGACGATCAGCGAAGTCTGGCTGCGCCTGCTCGAGGGCTACGGGCGGCCGGCGCTGTGACGGGGTTCGACCGCGCGGGGTTCGACCGAACGGGGTTCGACCGAACGGTGCTCGGCCGCCTCCTCCTCGACTCCCCGATCAGCCGGCTGGGCTACCTCTACGCCACCGCGGTCGCGCTGGTGTGGGGCTTCGTGTGGAGCACCGGACGTATCGAGCGGCGCGACGGGCTCATCGTCTTCCGCGGAATGCCGAAGGCGATGTTCGGCCGCGGCGGATCGTGCGTCGGCGGCGTCTACCTGACCGACCACAACGTGACGGACGACGTGCTGGAGCACGAGGCCGTCCACAAACGGCAGTGGCAGCGCTACGGGATGCTGTTCCCGTTGCTCTACTCCGTGGCGGGCCGCGACCCGCTGCGCAACCGGTTCGAGATCGAGGCGGGCCTCGAGAAAGGCGGGTACCGATGACGCGCACGGTCATCCTCACCGGAGCGAGTTCCGGGATCGGCGTGGTCGCCGCCGAGCAGCTGGCCGCCGGTGGCGACGACGTCGCCGTCGTCGGGCGCAACCCCGAGCGCACGCGCGCGGTGGCCGAGCGCATCGGTGCGACGCCGTTCCTCGCCGACTTCGAACGGCTCGACGACGTGCGGGCACTCGCGGCCGCGCTGCTCGACCGGTACGAGACGATCGACGTCCTGGCGAACAACGCCGGCGGGCTGTACCACGACCGCGAGCTGACGGTGGATGGGCACGAGCGCACGATCCAGGCGAACCACCTGGCGCCGTTCCTGCTCACGGCACTGCTGCGGCCGCGCCTGCTGGAGACCGCGGCGTCCGGGCGGGAGGTGCGGGTGATCTCGACAGCGAGCAACGCGAACCGCTTCGGAAGCCTCCGCATCGACGACCTCGACTGGGAGAAGCGTCCGTGGCAGGGCGGCTGGCGGGCGTACGGCACGGCGAAGCTCGCGACCATCCTGTTCGCCGCGGAGCTCGCCGAGCGGCTGACGGGGACGGGCGTGAGCGCCTACTCGGTCCACCCGGGCGTCATCGCGACCAACTTCGGGAACTCGTCGCCGCTGATCCGCCTCGGGCATCTCCTCACCCGGAGCACGTTCGGGATCCCGGTGACGGAGGGCGCGGCCCCGCTGCTGTTCCTCGCCGGTCCGGTGCCCGTCGGTGCGCCGAGCGGCACCTACTTCGACCGCCTCACGGCCAACGGACGGGTGAACCCGCAGGCGCAGAATGCGCAGCTCGGACGCGACCTGTGGGCCGCGAGCGAGCAGCTCGTGGGACTCGACGTCCCGGCCTGAGCGGGGCCGGCGGCATCCAGTTGGCGCAACACGCCGTCACGCACTCACGCGAGACGGCGTGTTGCGTCTATCTCGGGGGTCCGCAGAAACCTCCACCAGTGCTCCGTCATGACCTCCCGGTTTCTGCGTCTGTAAGGGTACAAGGACCTATTCGTCCTTCGCGAGTAAGGGACACCGACCGTTCCGGCCTACCGGGTGACGGACACGTCCATTTCGTTCGATGTGAGAACGAAAGGGAGACCTCGTGAAGAAGTCTCGTGTTTTGATATCAACCGCCACGCTGGCAGGTGCCTGCATCGTCGGCGCCGGCCTGACTGGTTTTGCTACGCAGGACGCGGCAGAGATCAACGCAGTGGATGCGGTAGCCGCGATCCAAGGCGTCGCGCCGGAGTCGTTTTCCAGCCTGGCAGCGGTTCGAAGCGACAGTGACACCGCTGCGGCGGCTACCCTTCCGGGCGGGTCGGTCGAAGTCGCCGTTGATCCTGCCGACGGCGTCTCGCTCGGGGACTCGGTGCACATCGGATTGCCGTTCGCACAGCAGGCGTCCGATGCCGCCGATTCGCAGCTTCCGGGCGTGGTGGCGTTCGACAACAAAAACGGCTCAACCACAGTCCCGGTCATTCATTCCGACGGCACCGTGCAGATCAACACTGTGATCGACAACGCCGACGCTCCGAAGCGGTACGACTACCCGATCGCCATACCCGAGGGAGCATCCCTCCAGCAGGACGCCAACGGTACCGTTGCGGTGGTGACTGCGGACGGGTCGCCGCTGCGCGTCTTCGGTGAGGCCTGGGCGAAGGACGCCCACGGGGCGGCCGTACCCACACACTACGAGGTGCGCGGGAACACTCTCACGCAGGTGGTCGACTTCTCCGAGGCGACGGCTTTTCCTGTCGTTGCTGACCCGTCAACGGGCGTGTACTCGTGGAACTGCATCCTGCAGAACGGGAGCAACTATTGGCTTGCGCCGGGTTCCCTGCTGGGCAACTGCAAAGGCAGCTACCTGAAGAAGTACATCAACGGCAAGCAAGTACAGTCGGTTCCGCTGACTGGTTATGGGAAGCCCGCCAACCCGGCGGCTTTCGGCACGTGGGAATGTCTGGTGTCTTTGGCGTGGGCGGGCTTCTCGATCTACGGCCCGGGCAAGTTCGTGAAGTTTGCCTCGGGCGCGTTCGGTTATGTGCTTGCGCAGTCCATCCCGACGAGCATCACCAGTTGTCGCGGCTGACTACCACCCCGGAAGAGTGGAGCATAAGCATGGGTAGCCTTCCACGTTGGGTTCGATGGGCTTTCGGGCGGCCTCGCATCATCCACGTGGTGCTGGCGGGGATCCTCGGCGCAACGTGCGGCGCCCTCGGCGTGAGCTACGCCATCCGCGGCCTTCCGAACTGGTGGCTGTGGTTTCTGGCCACTCTCTGGGCCTGGGCCGTCGCCGGGGTCTACCTGTTCATCGCGCTGCGGGATCGTCGGGACAGGACGGGCGCGTACGGGCCACCTGCTCCTCACCGCAACGACGGCGACTGAACAACCCCGACGGTGCGCATCGCTCTGCGCCCCGCCCGGCCGGCGGCATCTAGTTGGCGCGACACGCCGTCGTGCGTGGTCGTCTGGCGGCGTGTTGCGTCCTGTGGATGCGTTGGGCTAGCGGGACGCGGGGACGGAGATCGCCTCGGGCGACATGCCGACCGGGCCGACGAGGTGCTCACGCACCTCCGAGGTCAGCGTGAAGCCGCCCGTGACGATCGCGCGGGTCTCGCCCGGTCCGTCGCAGAGCATCTCGTCGCACCAGGCGCGGACTGCGCGGGCGCCGGCGTCGCCAGGCGCGCAGCGCTCCCCCGTGCCCGGGCGGCCGCTGCGGCGCGACCGCGCCAGCCAGGTGACCGTCATGCGCAGCGGCGTCGGGAGGGCGACGACCTGATCCGCGTCCTCGACCTCGACGAACACGCGGCCGCGGGCGCACAGCGGGAGGAGCGCGAGTTCCGCCTCCAGCTCCGTGAGCGAGCCCTCGTCGCCGACGACCAGGAACTGCACGCGGTCGTCGACATGGGCGGTGGAAGCGGTGTGGGTGGCGTGGTCGGGACGGTACATGACGCCACGAGTATAGGTGAGCCTTACCTCATCGCTCGCACCTCGGGGTTCATCCACAGGCTGTCCGCATCCCTTCCCGAGGTCGGCCGTTCGCGGCATGATCGAACCATGCGACCCACCGCCTCGTCCCCGATCGCCCCGATGCTCGCGAAGGCGGTTCCAGCCGTCCCCGAGCCGGAGAGCGTGGCGGGCGGCCTCAGCTACGAGCCGAAGTGGGACGGGTTCCGTGCCATCGTCTACGCCGAGGGCGAGGGGTCGGTCGAGTCGGTTGAGATCGGCAGCCGCGGCTCCAAGATGCTGACGCGGTACTTCCCCGAACTCGTGGAGGCGTTCCGCCGCATCCTTCCCGGGCCGTGCGTCCTCGACGGCGAGATCGTGGTGCCGACGGGCGAGCCAGGGAACCAGCGGCTCGACTGGGAGGCGCTGTCGCAGCGCATCCACCCCGCCGCCAGCCGGGTGAAGCTGCTGTCCGAGCAGACCCCTGCGACCTTCGTCGCGTTCGACCTGCTCGCGATCGGCGACGAGTCGTACGTCGACCGGCCGTTCTCGGAGCGGCGCGCCGCGCTGGAGGAGTTCGCCGGCGGCCTCGCGGACCCGATCGAGCTGACCCGCACGACGACGGATGTGGACCTCGCGCGGCGCTGGCTGGTCGAGTTCGAGGGGGCCGGGCTCGACGGCGTCGTGGCCAAGCCGTTCGCGGGCGTCTATGCGCCCAACAAGCGGACGATGCTCAAGATCAAGCACCACCGGACGGCGGACGTCGTCGCCCTCGGCTACCGCATCCACGCCAGCGGCCGGGGTGTCGGCTCCCTGCTCGTCGGGCTGTACGGCGACGACGGCGAGCTGCGCAACGTCGGCGGTGTGTCCGCGTTCAGCGACGCCCGGCGCCTGGAGCTCATCGACGAGTTGGAGCCCCTGGTCGAGCGGGATGAGGACGGCCAAGCGGTCAAGGGCGCCACCGACCGGAGCCGTTTCTCGTCCAGCAAGGACGTCTCGTTCGTGCGCCTGCGACCCGAGCGCGTGCTGGAGGTGCGCTACGACCAGATGGAAGGGATGCGGTTCCGCCACACCGCGCAGTTCGAGCGCTGGCGTCCCGACCGCGAGGCCCGCTCCTGCACCTTCGAGCAGCTCGACCGTCCGATCGCCTACGACCTCGGCGACGTGCTGACCTGAGGCGCGTGGGCGCCGCGGCGAAGCCAACGTCGGATGCGCAGGCTCACATCTCCGACGGCCCGCGGCGTGCGGCGGGCCGCCCGCGCTACGCCTTCTTCGCGCGGCTGGGTTGCACGCGCGGCGGCTCGCCCGGCATCTTCGGGTAGTCGGGCGGGAACGGCAGTTCGCCGAGGCCGTTCTCCAGGTCCCGTTCCCACCAGCCGAGGAGCGCGTCGATCGTCCCGGGGTCCGCACCGAAGTGCTCCCACGGGTCACCGAGGGTGCGCAGGCGCTCCGGCATGGTCAGCACGGTGAACTGCTCCGGCGAGACGTGCTCCAGCTCGTCCCAGGTGATCGGCGCGGAGACCGAGGCGTGGGGCAGCGCACGCGGACTGTACGCTCCGGCCATCGTGCGGTCACGGTTGGCCTGGTTGAAGTCCACGAAGACGCGTTCGCCGCGCTCCTCCTTCCACCAGGCGGTGGTCACCCGGTCGGGCATCCGCCGCTCCAGCTCGCGCGCGGCGGCGATGACCGCGTGCCGAACATCGAGGAACTCGCGCTGGGGAACGATCGGGGCGAAGACATGGAGTCCGCGGTTGCCCGAGGTCTTGATGAAGGCGGTCAGTCCGGCCTCCTGCAGCACCTTCCGCAGCTCGATCGCGGGAGCGACGGCCTCCGCGAAGCCCGTGCCGGGCTGGGGGTCCAGGTCGATGCGCAGCTGGTCGGGGTTGTCGGAGTCCTCCGCGCGCGACGGCCAGGGGTGGAACACCACCGTGTTCATCTGCGCCGCCCACACCGCCGCGGCGGGCTCGTCGATGACGAGCTGCGGATGCGACCGCGCGCTCGGGTAGGTGACCGGCACCGACCGGACGTAGTCGGGCGTCCCGCGCGGCGGGTTCTTCGAGAAGAACTGCTCTCCGTCGATCCCCTCCGGGAAACGCTGCAGCGAGACCGGCCGGTCGCCGTTGGCGCGCACGAACGCCTCCCCGACCTCGACCAGGTAGTTCGCCAGGTCGAGCTTGGTGATCCCCGGCTCGGGGAAGATCACGCGGCCGGGACTGGAGATGCGCACCTCCCGGTCGCCGTGCGGACCCGGGACGGTGAGCACAACCGCGTCGCCTGCCATGGCACCACCGTACCGCCCGAACCGAGGGTGACGGCGATGTGAATTCCTTGTGGGATCGCGCGGGCCAGCTTGAGCGCGGCGGGAAGTGGGACAGAATGGCAGAGCGGGGCGCGCATCCGTGCCGACCGCGACCGAGGTCCTTCGAGAAGAGGTGCATGACCCTGAGGATCGTGAGCTACAACCTCCGCAAGCACGCGGCCAGCGGCGAATTGATGGGGATCGCGGAGACGTACGGCGTCGACGTGCTGTGTCTGCAGGAGGTCGACAGCGAGGCACTGCCCGAGCGTCTGCACGACCTGGTTCTTGCCGACACCACCCGGGCGAACCGGCTGGGTCTCGCCATCTACATCCGCGACGACCGGTACGAGATCCTGCACAGCCAGGTCTTCGCCGTGCAGAAGTCGCTGCACGACCGCGTGCTCGCACCGGCGAACGAGCGCCTGCTCGCGGTCCACCTGCGCGACCGCGACAACGGCGAGGACATCCTGGTCGGCTCGTTCCACGCCGCACCCCTCACGGCCCTCAACTCGCTGCGGCGCAAGCAGATCGCCGCCGCCCACGACGGGATGCGCTCCCTCTCCCCCGACACGCCCGCCGTCATGGTGGGCGACTTCAACTACCCGTGGTTCATCCGTGGGCTGGAGCGGCACCTCACCACGTCCGGCTACACGCTGAAGCGCACCACGCAGCCGACCTACCTGCGGTACAAGTTCTTCTCGGGCTACTTCGACTTCGTCACCTCCACCGGTTTCGAGATCGAGCGGGTGGATGTGCTGCCCGCGGGCGCCTCCGACCACCGCCCGATCCGGCTGGACGCCGAACTCGTCGCCTGACGTGCGCCGGCCGTCGGTCCGCCCTGGCAGGATGGGCACGTGACCGACGCCGTCCCCTCCGCCCTGCTCGTCATCGACCTGCAGAACGGCGTGCTGCCCGGCTGCTTCGACGCCGAGGGAGTGCTCGCCCGCACGATCGCCCTGGTCGACCGTGCCCGCTCCGCAGGGACCCCCGTGGTGTGGGTGCAGCACGAGGAGGACGGCATGGAGGAGGGCTCGGACGCCTGGCAGCTGGTCGACGGCCTGGTGCCCGCCGACGGCGAGCCGCGCATCCACAAGCACTACCGCGACGCGTTCGCCGACACCGAGTTGGATGAGGTGCTCGAGCGTCTCGACGTCGGGCGCCTGGTCGTCGCGGGCGCGCAGAGCGACTACTGCGTGCGGACCACCGCGCAGAGCGCCGCCGTCCGCGGCTTCGACGTGACGCTGGTGTCAGACGCGCACACCACGACCGACACCGAGTGGGACGGCGTGGAGGTCACCGGCCGCCAGATCGTGGCGCACACGAACCGCTACTTCGACGGCCTGCGCTATCCCGGCCAGCTGTTCGCTGCCGTCCCCGCCGCGGAGGTCGACCTCTAACGACGGGCACGCCCCGGGCGTACGGTGAGCACCATCCGACGGCGAGGTGGTGTCGATGGAGTTCCCGGGATGGCTGACCGGGTGGCTGGCCGGCGACGACTACACGATCGCGCGTGAGATCCTCGAGCGGGGTGTGGCGGCGCTGTACCTGGTCGCCTTCGTGTCGGCGGTGAACCAGTTCCCGGCGTTGCTCGGCGACAACGGGCTGCTCCCGGCGCGACGCTTCCTGCGGCACCCCTACGGGCGCAAGCAGCCGACGCTCTTCCGCCGGCGGTACTCCGACCGCCTGCTGCGGGCGGTGGCCTGGACGGGCGCCGGCCTGTCGGCCCTCATCGTCGCGGGGGTCGTCCAGCTCGCGCCGACCTACGTCTTCGTCCCGGTCCTCCTCATCGTCTGGTTCCTGTACCTCTCCATCGTGAACATCGGGCAGACCTTCTACGGCTTCGGCTGGGAGAGCCTGATCTGCGAGGCCGGGTTCGTCGTCGCCTTCCTGGGCGCGTGGGACACCGCTCCCCCGATCACCATCGTCTTCTTCGTGCGCTGGCTGGTGTTCCGGCTGGAGTTCGGGGCCGGGATGATCAAGATGCGCGGCGACCGGTCGTGGCGCGACCTCACCGCGCTGTACTACCACCACGAGACCCAGCCGATGCCGAACCCGGTGAGCCGGACCGCGCACCTGCTTCCGAAGTGGTTCCACCGGGTGGAGGTGCTGGGCAACCACTTCGCGCAGCTGATCGTGCCGTGGTTCCTGTTCGCCCCGCAGCCGGTCGCCGGCGTGGCCGCGGCCGTCATGATCCTGACGCAGCTGTGGCTCGTGATCACGGGCAACTTCGCGTGGCTCAACTGGATCACCATCGTCCTCGCCTTCGCCGGCATCAGCGACTCGGTCTTCTCCTGGCTGCTGGGCGGCCGGCCGGTCGGCGGGATCGGCGCGCCGGAGGTGCCGCTCTGGTACGCCGTCGTCGCCCTCGCCGCGACGGTGTTCCTGCTGGTGCTCAGCTGGCCGCCTCTCAAGAACCTGTTCTCGAGGCGTCAGCTGATGAACGCCAGCTTCAACCGGTGGCACCTGGTCAACGCCTACGGCGCTTTCGGGAGCGTGACGAAAGAGCGGTTCGAGGTGGTCGTCGAGGGCACCGCGGACGACCCGGGCGACCCGGCGGCGCAGTGGGCGGAGTACGGCTTCAAGGGGAAGCCCGGCGAGCCCCGCCGCGTGCCCCGCCAGTTCGCGCCGTACCACCTGCGGCTGGATTGGCTGATGTGGTTCCTCGCGCTCGGCTCGCGCGACTCCCCGTGGTTCGAGGTCTTCCTGCTGCGGCTGCTGGAGGCGGACCGCCCGACGCTGAAGCTGCTGCGCCACGATCCGTTCGCGGGAGAGCCGCCGCGGGCGATCCGGGCTCGGATGTTCCTGTACCGCTTCAGCACGCGCGCCGAGAAGCGCGAGACCGGCGACGTGTGGGTGCGCTCGGAGGTCGGCGACTTCGTCCCTCCGGTCAGCCTGCGCAGCGGCTAGTAGCCGGTGCGCTGCTCCTCGAGCTTCGCCAGGTCGCGCCAGATCAGCAGCTTCAGCCGTGCCGGCTTCTCCCGCTCGTAGTCGTCCTTCAGCGCCTCGGCTCCGGAGAACGCATCCAGCCCCGCCTCGATCGCCCGGCCGACCTCGTCCCAGGCGTCCGTGCGGCCGCGCTCGACGAGCGCATCCAGTTCCTCCGGCGAGTCGGCCTTCGCCCGCAGCGCGGTGGCCAGAGCGATGGCCGCATCCCGTCGCAGCCTCAGGTTGTCGACGTCCACCTTGCGGTAGTCGTGCGGGTGCATGGCGTCGCCGCCGAGCTGCTCCGCCGCCGCCAGCTCCTCCTCGATGCGGCCTGCTGCGACGCCCTGCTCGGACGCCAGCTCCCGCAGCATCGCCGCCGCCTCCATCGCGTGCATCATCGGATCGTACGAGTTGCCGTACTGGATGGTGTCGACGACGATGTGGTTCTTGACCGACATGCGCGTGGCGTATTCCGCGAGCAGCATGCCTTCCTCGACGGACTGGTCGAGGGTGGGCGCGACAGGCTCCGGCAGGGCGTCTTCATCGAACGGACGCGTGCGCGTCGTCTTCTCGACGCTCCTGCGGAACCACTTCGGCCAGCGCATGGAACTCCTCGAACCGGCGCCCGATCCGGCGCCTCCCTCCATTCTGTCCGATCGGGGGCGACGGGTCAGCGGCCGGCGAAGAATGCGTTCGCGCGGCGCGTGAAGAGCAGGATGAGGATGAGCGCGGACCACAGGATCTGGATGGTGCCGCTGACCAGCTGCAGCGTGAACAGCATCAGCACACCGTTGACGATGTCGATGATCATGACGACCGCCACGATCACGCGCGAGACCGAACTCCCGCGCAGCAGCCCGCGGGCGACGATGACCGTGACGATGCCGAGCAGGATCGAGATGATGGCCGCGGTGGTGATCCCCCCGATCGCCCCGGAGTTCGACCCGGCCATCTGGTCGCGGGTGAGCAGGATGATGACGCCGCCGATGATGTTCAGGATGCCGTTGATGTAGGTGAGGACGGCCACCAGCGTGACCGATCCGGGACGTGTCGCCATGTCGTCTCCTCTGCTTCGTCCGCCTGCGCTTCTCCGCCGGCCGGTTCACCCGGTAGCTTGGCGGATATGGCCGGTTACCGCTACGAGTTCGAGACGGAACTCTTCCGCTGGGCGTCGCGCCGGGAGCTCTGGGTGTTCGCCCGGCTTCCGCTGGACGTCTCGGAGGAGATCCGGTTGCAGCCGCATCCACCCGCCGGCTTCGACTCGGTGAAGGTGTCGGTGACGCTGGGCGGGTCGCGCTGGTCGACGTCGATCTTCCCGGAGTCGGACGGCAGCTACGTCGTTCCGATCAAGAGCTCGGTGCGCCGGACGGAGGGCGTCGAGCTCGGCGACCGCGTGCGGATCGGCGTCGAGACGCAGCTCTGAGGCGGGTCGCCCGGCTACTTCCCCGTCGACATGATCGTGTTGAGCGCGAGCACGATGACGAGGCCGTTGAAGAAGTAGCTCAGCACCGAGTGCCAGACGATGGTCCACCGCATCCGGGTGCTCCGCACCTCCACGTCGGAGGCGGCGAACGTGGTGCCGAGCGTGTAGGCGAAGTAGACGAAGTCGATGAACCGGGGATGGTCGGTGCCCGGGAACCGCAGCATCGGCTCGTCGGCCGACCAGAACCGCTGGTAGTAGATCTGCGCGAAGCCCCAGTGGAAGAACCCCCACGCGAGCAGCATCGCCCACACGCCGACGACATCCATCAGCGACCCGGTCTGGGGATCGTTGTGGGGTCCGAGCACCTCGAAGGCGGCGGTGAACCCGATGAGGCTGGCGAAGATCGTCGCGGTCATCGAGACGAGCCGGGCGATCCTCCCGGTCTCCCAGCGCGCCGGGCGGCGCCCGTCGACCGACGGCTGCTTCGCCACGCGTCCCAGCACGATCAGGGTGGTGATCTCGTACAGCGTGCCGATGGCGCACCAGATCCCGAGCAGGAGCAGAGTGGAGGCGTCGTCCTCGGCGAAGATCACGACCCACACGCCGACCACGATCATCACGAGCTGGACCATCAGGCTGGCGACGAAACCGACCACGACCGACGGCCGCCGTGCGGGCAGGGTCTGCGACATACCTGGATGCTAGCGGTGCGGGGCAGGATGGGAGTCGTGCAGCCGCTCCTCGTCGTCGCCGCCGTCCTCCGCGACGGCGGGCTCGTTCTCGCCTGCCGCCGCGCGCCCGGGAAGGACGCGGCCGGGCGCTGGGAGTTCCCCGGCGGCAAGGTGGAGCCGGGCGAGACGCCCGAGGCCGCGCTGGAACGGGAGATCCGGGAGGAGCTGGGGGTCGCGATCCGCGTCGGCGGCCTGATCGACCGCACGGTGACCGCGCGGGTGGACGGGCGCGACATCGACCTCGCCTGCTACGACTGCACGCTTCTCGCCGGACGACCGACGGCGAGCACGGATCACGACGAGCTGCGCTGGCTGCCCGTCGGCGAGCTCGCCGGTCTGGGGTGGGCGGACGCCGACCTCCCGGTGGTCCGGCTGCTGACGGCATCCACGGTGACACAGGAGGAGGACGCGTGAAGGCGCTGTACTACGAGCGGTTCGGCGGACCGGTGGAGGTCGCGCACCTCGCCGACCCGGAGACGCCCGACGGCGGCGCCGTCATCCGCGTGGAGGCGTCCGGCCTCTGCCGCAGCGACTGGCACGCCTGGGTCGGGCACGACGACTCGGTACGGCTGCCGCAGGTGCCCGGTCACGAGTTCGCGGGGGTCGTCGAGGCCGTCGGCACCGGCGTCACCCGCTGGCGGCCGGGCGACCGGGTGACCGCCCCGTTCGTGAACGGCTGCGGCGCGTGCGAGTGGTGCCGTGCGGGCGCTGCGCAGGTCTGCCCGAACCAGACGCAGCCCGGCTTCACGCACTGGGGATCGCACGCCGAACTCGTCGCCGTGCGGGCGGCGGACACCAACCTGGTGCGCCTGCCCGACGGCCTGGATGCGGACGCCGCCGCGGCGCTCGGCTGCCGGTTCGCGACGGCGTACCGCGCGTTGACGGCGCGAGCGCGCATCCAGCCCGGCGAATGGCTCGCCGTTTTCGGCGCGGGCGGGGTGGGCCTGAGCGCCGTGATGATCGCGTCGGCACTCGGCGCCCGCGTGGTGGCGGTCGACCGCTCGCCCGCCGCCCTGGAGCTGGCCGCGCGTCTGGGAGCCGAGCACACCCTGCTCGCCGGCGCGGATGCTCCCGAGCGCGTGCACGACCTGACCGGAGGCGGCGCTCACGCGACCATCGACGCGGTGGGCTCGGCCGACACCGCGACGGCGGGCATCCGCTCGCTGCGCCGTCACGGCCGGCACGTGCAGGTCGGCCTGCTCGCCACAGCGGTCCCGGAACTGCCCCTCGACCGCGTCATCGCGTGGGAACTGGATGTGCTGGGCAGCCACGGCATGGCGGCGGCGGACTACCCGGCCATGCTCGACCATGTCGCGGCCGGGCGGCTCCGCCCGCAGGACCTGGTCGGGCGGACGGTCGGCTTCACGGAGGCGGCCCGGCTGCTGGAGACGGCCGACACCGCGCCTCCGACGGGGATCGCGGTGCTGCATCCCGCGGGCTGAGACTGCGAGGATGAGGGCATGCGCATCGCCGATTATCCCCGCCCGGACACGGCCGCCGCACGCGCGGCCCTTGAGATCGCGACCGAGTACCACACACCGTCGCTGCTGAACCACGTGCAGCGCTCATGGCTGTGGGCCGAAGGCTTCGCGACCCTCCGCGGCCTCGACGCCGACCGGGAGCTGCTCTACGTGTCCGCGCTGCTGCACGATCTGGGGATCGTGCCGGAGTTCGACAACCACACGCTGGCGTACGAGGACGCGGCCGGGCACGTCGCGAAAGCGCTCACGGCGGGGGCGGGGTGGCCGGCGGAGCGCCGCGTCCGCGCCCACGAGGTCATCGTGCGGCACAACTGGCCCGAGGTCGACCCGGCGATGGATGCGGAGGGCCACTTGCTCGAGATCGCCACCGCCCTCGACATCTCCGGCGCGCGAGCCGACGAGTTGCCACTGGAGTTCCGCCGGGAGGTGCTCGGCGTCTACCCGCGCCTCGACCTCGCGGCCGAGTTCGGGGCGTGCGTCGCCGACCAGGCGGAGCGGAAGCCCGGCACCTCGGCACGGCGGCTGGTGGACGGCGGCGTGCAGCGCAAGCTCCGCGACAACCCGCTGGAACGTATCCTCGAAGGGTGACCGCCGACCCCCGCCCGACACTGCTGCCCGCCGGCGACTGGCGTGAGCGCGAGCGGGTCCACGCCGAGCGCGCCGATGCGCTCACGGCGGACCACCGCGAGCGTGCCGCCCGCGGTGAGAAGCACCCGGTGTGGGACTTCCTGTTCACGTACTACTCGTACTCGCCCGCGCAGCTGCGGCGGTGGCATCCCGGACCCGGCGTCGACCTGGAGGACGCGGCGACGGACGCCCGCGCCGCCTGGCGCTGGTACGTCGCCGGGGCGGCGCCCGGCTCGCTCACCGTCGACCGCGACGGCCTGGAGCGCGAGAAGGCGCCCCTCCTGAAAGGCGTTCGGCGCATCCTGGAGTCGACGGCGGCGCGTCCTGGGCGGTTCGGCTGCTTCGGCCTGCACGAGTGGGCGATGGTCTACCGGCAGGACGAGCACCGTCATCCCGTCCCCCTGCGACTCGGCCGCGACGGGACCGACGCCGTCGTCGAGGCGAACGAGCTGCGGTGCACGCACATCGACGCGTTCCGCTTCTTCACGCCGGATGCGGTGCCGCGCAACCGGTACGCACCGACCCGGGAGACCCAGCCGGAGCTGGAGCAGCCCGGCTGCCTGCACGCCGGGATGGATGTGTACAAGTGGGCCATGAAGCTGGGCCCGCTGGTGCCCGGCGAGCTGCTGCTGGACGCGTTCGAGCTGGCGCGCGACATCCGGCTGCTCGACATGCAGGCGTCGCCCTACGACATGCGCGCGTGGGGAGCCGAACCCGTCGCCATCGAGACCGCCGAGGGCAAGGCCGAGTACGTGCGGCGGCAGCGGGCGTTCGCCGAGCGGTCCAACGCGCTGCGTGCGCGCATCCTGACCGCCTGGCTCAGCGAGCAGCCCGCCGCCGCCTGACCGGTCAGCCCGTCGGCTTCGGTGTCGGAGTGGGCGTGGGCGTACTGCTCGCGCCCGGGCTGGGCGTGGATGAACTCTTCGCCTTGGTGCCGTTGCTGACGGTGATCGTCACCGGGTCGCCATCGCTGAGCGTCGCTCCCGCGGCGGGATCGCTGGCCGCGACCGTGCCGGCCGGCTGGTCGCTGTCGACCGGGGTCGGGTCGACCGTGACGTCCAAGCCGAGACCGTCGAGCAGCTTCTGGGCGACCTCCACGGGCTTGCCCGTCAGGTCGGGCATCGTGATCTCGTTCCCGTACAGCACCGCGTCCGTCGGCTCGGAGAAGTCGCTCCCGCCGTAGGTCGCGTTCAGCGCCTTGAGGATGGGCTTCGCGACCGAGAACTTCACGTTGCCGCCGCCGACGCCGTTGAAGTACAGCGAGCGCAGGGGCGTGTCCCCGGAGACGTTGCCGACCCAGGTCGCCGTCGCCACCTTCGTGGTCGAGGTGATGAGCCAGTTCTCGAGCGAGTCGTCCGTCGTGCCGGTCTTCGCCATGATCGGGACGTCGTCGTACGGGTTCGCGCTGGCGGCCGTTCCCCCGCCGCGGATGACGCCCTGCAGCGCGTAGGTGACGCCGGCCGCGATCTCCGGCTTGAGCCCCTGGGTGCAGGTCGACTTGCTGACCTTGTGCTCGGTCCCGTCGGCGTTGACCACACGGTCGATCGCGATCGGGGTGCAGACCGTGCCGTTGTTGGCGATGCCCGCGTAGGCGGTCGCCATCGTCAGCGGCGAGATGTAGTTGACGCCGAGGATCATCGCCGGCACCGAGGTCAGCGGGTTGCTCTTCGAAGCGGGATGCACGCCCAGCGCCTTCGCCGCATCCAGGATGGAGCACAGGTCGACCTCCGTGCCCATCTGAGCGAACGCCGTGTTGACCGACTCGGCCGTCGCCGCCATCACGGAGAGCCGGCTCGCCGATCCCTCGTCGTTGGACACCGGCCACGGCGGGCCGTCGATGTTCGCGCACGAGTTGGTGAAGTCCGAGGTCGGGAACAGGTGCCGCGACGCGTTGACCCTCTCGTAGAGGCTGTGCCCCGACTCGAGCCACGCGGCCAGGTCGAACGCCTTGAAGGTGGACCCGGTCTGGAAGCCCTGCGAGCCGCCGTAGTCCTCGTCGGTGTTGTAGTTCACTGCGGTCGTGCCGTCGATGGGAGTGTCCGTGTTGTTGAACTTGCGGTTCTGCACCATCGTGACGATGCGCCCTGTGCCCAGCTCCATCGCGACGTTCGATGCACCCAGGTCGATGTCGGGACGGGAGGCCGGGACATACGCGTTCAGCGACGCCTGCGCCACCTGCTGCAGGTCGAGGTTGAGCGTCGTGTAGATCTTCAAGCCCCCGCGGTTGAGGGTGCTGAAGCGCTCGTCCGCGGTCGCGCCGTAGGCGGGGTCGTTGAGGATGACGTCGCGCACGTAGTCGCAGAAGAACGCGGCGTTGAACTGCTGCGCGGCCGCGCATCCCTGGGTCGTCGGCGTGATCGTGGGCTTGATGGGCGCTGCCTTCGCCGCATCCCGCTGCTGCTTGGTGATCGTGTGCGTGACGTACATGCGGTCGAGCACGTAGTCGCGGCGCTCCTTGGTGAGGGCGTAGCCGTTCGCGGCGCCGTTGTCCTTGTTGTCCGGCTGGTCGATGCGCAGGTTGGCCGGGTTGTTCAGGATGGCCGCGAGGGTCGCCGCCTGCGTGAGGTCGAGCTTCGTCGCCGTGGTGCCGAAGTAGTACTGCGCGGCCGCCTGCACGCCGTACACGGTTCCGCCGAAGCCGACGACGTTCAGGTAGCCGGTGAGGATGTCCTTCTTGCTGTAGGTCTTCTCCACCTGGACGGCGTAGCGCATCTCCTGCACCTTGCGCTGCAGAGTGACGCCCGCTGCGTCCGCGTAGCAGGCCTGCACCTTCTTCTGGCTGGTCAGGGCCTCGCACTTCTCGACTTCGACGTTCTTCACGTACTGCTGGGTGATCGAGGACCCGCCCTGCACGTCGCCGCCCGCCACGGTCGAGACGGCACCGCGGAGGGTGCCCCAGATGTCGACGGCGCCCTCCGAGTAGAAGCGCGGGTCCTCGGCCGAGACCGTCGCATCCTTCATCGTCTGGGCGATCTGATCCCAGGCGACGTCCTGCCGGTTCTGCGCGTAGAAGGTCGCGATCGGCACATCCTGGCCGCCCTGCTTGGCGAAGACGGTCGAGTTCTGGGCGAACTGCTGGATGTGCAGGTTCGCCGGAAGCGCGTTGAAGTCGCTGACACCGGCGGCCGCCGTCACGCCGACGCCGAGGAACCCGGGCAGCAGGAACAGCGAGCTCAGCACGGCGGCGACGAGCGCCAACCCGAGGAACTGCGCGATCAGCCCGCCGCGGGTGCGCGCGGGCTTCAACTCGAAACGCTTGACAGGCTCCAGCCGCTCGTCGAGTGCGGCCAGGCGGGGATTGCGGGGTCGATCGGAAGCGGGCACGCTTTCCAGACAATCAGGACAGCCTGAATGAGTCCAGGGGGCGGCATGTGCGCCGGTGTGGAGACGTTCAGGATGCGTACGTCGGCGGGCGCGCCCGCGGACCTAGTTGACGCAACACGCCGTTGGGCGAGGTGCCGCGACGGCGTGTTGCGTCAACTAGGTGCTCGGGGTGCCCGGATGCACGAAGGCGCCGGTCCTGCGGATAGGACCGGCGCCTTACGGGACGGGACGGGACGGGACGGGACGGGACGGGACGGGACGGGTTACGCCGCGAGCGGCAGCGCCGTGGCGGCTGCGGTGACCCGCAGCTCGCCGTCGGCGTCAACGGTCACGCGGCCGCCCTCGGCGAGCTCGCCGCTGACCATCAGCTCCGCGATGCGGTCGTCGACCTCGCGCTGGATCACGCGGCGGAGCGGACGGGCGCCGTACTCGGGCTCGTAGCCGGCCTCCGCGATCCAGGCGACCGCCGCATCCGTCACCTCGAAGGCGATCTCTCGGGCGGACAGCCGGGAGGCGGTCGCGTTCAGCAGCAGGCGGACGATGTCGCGCAGCTGCTCGGCGTCCAGCTTCCGGAACAGCACGATCTCGTCGATGCGGTTCAGGAACTCGGGACGCATCGCCTCACGGAGCTTGCCCATCACGCGGTCGCGGATGTCCTTCTCCGAGGCGAAGCCGTCCGAGCCGGCCGGCACGAAGCCGAGCGCGCCGGAACGGGACGCCAGGAACTCCGAACCCAGGTTCGAGGTCATGATGACGACCGTGTTGCGGAAGTCGACCGTGCGGCCCTGGCCGTCGGTGAGGCGTCCGTCGTCGAGCACCTGCAGCAGCAGGTTGAACACGTCCGGGTGGGCCTTCTCGATCTCGTCGAACAGGATCACCGAGTACGGGTTGCGGCGCACGCGCTCGGTCAGCTGACCGGCCTCGTCGTAGCCGACGTATCCGGGAGGGGCACCGACCAGACGAGCGACCGTGTGGCGCTCGCCGAACTCGCTCATGTCGAACCGCAGCATGGCCTTCTCCGAGCCGAACAGCGAGGTCGCGAGCGACTTCGCCAGCTCGGTCTTGCCCACGCCCGTCGGTCCGAGGAAGAGGAAGCTTCCGACCGGACGGCCCTCGTCGCCGAGGCCCGTGCGGTTGCGCCGGACGGCCTTCGCCACCGCGACGACCGCGTCGTCCTGACCGATCACGCGCTCGTGCAGCTCCGACTCGAGGCGCGCGAGGCGCTCACGGTCGGCCTGGCCGACACGGGACACCGGGATGCCGGTGGCACGCGAGACGATCGCTGCGATCTCGGGCTCGCCGACCACCGCATCCACTCGCGGTGCGGAGCTCAGCTCGTCCAGCGAACGCTGCACGGACTCGATCTCGTCGCGCAGGCGCGACGCCTCCTCGTAGTGCTCGGCCGCGACGGCGGAGTTCTTCTCGGACTCCAGCGTGGCCAGGCGCTCCATGAGAGCGGAGGTGTCGACGCGCTTGCCCAGCGACAGGCGCAGGCGCGCGCCGGCCTGGTCGATCAGGTCGATCGCCTTGTCGGGCAGGAAGCGGTCGGAGATGTAGCGGTCGGACAGCTCGACGGCGGCACGCAGTGCGTCCTCCGTGTAGCGGACGCCGTGGTGCTCCTCGTACGCGCCGCGGAGGCCGTCGAGGATGAGCACGGCGTCGTCCACCGAGGGCTCGCCGACCGTCACCGGCTGGAAGCGGCGCTCCAGCGCCGGGTCCTTCTCGATGCGGCGGTACTCCTTCAGCGTGGTCGCGCCGACCAGGTGCAGGTCGCCGCGGGCAAGGCGCGGCTTGAGGATGTTGCCGGCGTCCATGCCGCCGGACTCGCCGGACCCTCCGGCGCCGACAACGGTGTGCAGCTCGTCGATGAACACGATCAGCTCGTCCTTGCCGGCGCTGATCTCGTCCATCAGGTTGGTGAGCCGCTCTTCGAAGTCGCCGCGGTACCGGGTCCCTGCGACCATCCCCGCGAGGTCGAGCGATACGACCTTCTTGTCCTGCAACTGCTCGGGCACGTCGCCGGCCACGATCGCGCGGGCCAGGCCCTCGACGATCGCGGTCTTCCCGACGCCCGCCTCGCCGACCAGCACCGGGTTGTTCTTGGTGCGGCGGGAGAGGATCTCGACAGTCTGGTCGATCTCGTCCAGCCGACCGATGACCGGGTCGAGCCGGCCGTCCCGCGCGAGGGCGGTCAGGTCGGTGCCGAACTGGTCGAGCATCGGGGTGTCGGAGGTGGATGCGGCCGCCTGGCCGGCGGGCTCGCCGCCGCCCACGGTGGCGCTCTGACGCATGGCGTCGGTGAGCGACTCCGGGGTGACTCCGGCGGCCTGCAGCACGCGGCCGGCGGGCGCGTCGCGCCCGATCACGAGCGCGAAGAAGAGGTGCTCGGGGTCGATGTACGTCGAGCCGGAGGCCTGCGCCACCTGGTAGGCGTGGAAGAGGGCGCGCTGCAGCGGTCCGGTGATGGATGCGCCGTCGGCGTGGATCTCGTCGCCCGCGGCGGGCAGGCGCTGCTCGGCCGCCTCCGCGACCCGCTCGGGGTCGACGCCGATGCGGCGCATGGCGTCGGAGGCCGGCTCCTGCACCGCCATCACGCGGAGGACGTGCAGGGCGTCGAGCTCGCTGTGCCCGTGCTCGAGCGCGAAGCGGCCGGCCTCGGCCAGCAGCTCCTGGGTGCGCCGGCTGAGGAAGCGGCTGATGTCGATAGAGCGTGCGTTCCGCGCGCGCTCGCCCGCAAGGTACCGCGCGAGGAACTCGTCGAACGAGTTGGCGCTGTCACCGTCGGGAGTGAAGTTCTCAGGCACGTGTTCTCCTGTTTCTCAAAGTTGAGCCTTGTGCACTCAAGTCCAACGCAGGAGGGACGTGGTTATTCCCGAGGGTGAGAAGAGCCGGGCGGCGTCCTTCTCGCGCCCGCCATAGAAGGAGAAAAGGGGCGGAAGACGACAGACGAGGCAGCGTCGGGCCGCTCACTCACCCGCGTCGAGCGCATCCAGGGCCGCCACATCCTCGGGCGACAGCTCGAAGTCGACGTCGGCGTTCTCGACGATCCGGTTGGGGGTGGTCGACTTGGGGAGCGGCAGGATGTCCTTCTGCAGCAGGTAGCGGATGCTCACCTGCGCGACCGACTTGCCGTACGTGTCGGCGATCCTGCGGATGTCCTCGTTCTCGAGCAGGCGGCCGGTGGCGAGCGGCGAGTAGCCCTCGACGAGGATGCCGCGCTCCGTGCAGTAGGCAGTCGTCTCCGGCTGGGTGTTGCCGACGAACCAGCGGATCTGGTTGGCGTGGGGCTCCACATCCGTCGCGTCGATCAGGGACTCGAGGTCGGCCACCTCGAAGTTGCTGACGCCGATCGCGCGGGTGCGGTCCGCCTCGTAGAGCTCCTCGAAGACCTTCCAGACCTCGATGTTGCCGGCCCGGTGGTCGCTGCCGATGTGGTTCCAGGGCCACGGGGCGTGGATGAGGTACAGGTCGATGGGCCCGAGGTCGAGCAGCTCGGTCGAGCGCTCGAACGCGTGACGGGCGCCGTCGGCGTCCTTCACCTCCGCCGGGCACTTGGTCGTGATGAAGATCTCCTCGCGCGGGATGCCGCTGTCGCGCACCGCGCGGCCCACGCTCGCCTCGTTGCCGTAGGCGCGGGCCGTGTCGATGTGGCGGTAGCCCGCGTCGAGCGCGGTGCGCACCGAGTCGTAGGTCTGCGGGCCGTCCGGGATCTGCCACGTTCCGAACCCGATCTTCGGGATGGTGACGCCGTTCGAGAGCGTGAAGGTGTCGGTGAGCACGGGCATGAGGGCTCCTATCGAAGGGATGCGGTGCCGCACATCGTAGCCCCGCACCGCCCTCAGATCACCGGCTCCGGACGTCCGTTCCGCAGGTGCTCGTAGACGACGGAGGTGCGGACGTCCGCGATCTCGCGACGCTGGGTGAGCCGGTCGATGACGAAGGCGTAGAGGCTCTCGTTGTCGGCCACGGCGACGTGGATGATGAAGTCCTCGTTGCCGCTGGTGACGAACACCCCGAGCGTCTCGGGAAGCGACGCGACCCAGTCGCGGAAGCCTTCGATGACCGGACGCGACGGCGGCCGGATGCGCACGGCGATGAGCGCCTGCACGGGCCGGCCGATGGCGGCCAGGTCGACGTCGAGCAGGGCCCCGCGGATGATGCCGCGCCGGCGGAGCGCCCGCGTGCGCTCCAGGGCGGTGCTCGGCGAAACGCCGACGGCGGCGGCGATGTCGCGGTTGCTGCGCCGCGCATCCGACTGGAGTTCTGCCAGGATCGCCCGATCAAGTTCGTCCATGACGCCGAGAGTACCCCGATTGCCGAACTTCATTCGGATTCTCAGCGAGCACAGCGCCGCATATGTAGATTCGTGCTTCGCTGACCGAACGAAAGGACCCCCGCATGACGAGCACGATCGGATTCGAGCCCCACGAGGTGGACACCGCGGCCCCGACCCGGGCGGCGCGTCTGAAGTGGGTGGTCGTGGTCGACGAGGCCCTCCCTGCCGGGATCGCCGCGAACGCCGCCATCTGCACGGCCGCCGCGACCGCCGTCCACGTCGACGGCCTCCTCGGGGCCGAGGCCGTGGATGCGGACGGGCACGTCCATCCCGGCCTGCCCTGGGCGGGATGCTCTGTGCTACGGGCGACGGGCGACCAGCTCGCGGCGATCCGCGCCAAGGCGGGCGCGGCCGACGACGTCTTCGTCGCCGATATGCCCGCCGCAGCGCAGCTGACCCGGGTGTACGACGAGTACCTCGAGACGGTCGCCGGTTCCCCGGCCGACGCGCTCCGCCTCTATGCCGTGAGCGTCGTGGGCCCCCGCAACCGGGTGGACCGGATCGTGGGGAGGCTCGCGCTGCTTTGATCGCACGGCCCACCAGGCTGTCGCGATGTCGGCGGCCGGGGCTAGCGTCGGGGCATGGAACTCGTACTGGTCCCCGGATTCTGGCTCGGCGCGGACGCGTGGCGGGAGGTGGCGCCCGTCATCGAACAGGCCGGGCATCACGCCCATCCCCTCACGCTGCCGGGGCTGGAGTCGCGCGAGTCCGACCGCAGCGCGATCGGCGTCCGGGAGCACGTCGACGCGATCGTGCGCAGCATCGACGAGGTGGGCGACCCGTCGGCGCGCGACGTCGTCCTCGTCGGGCACTCCGGGGGCGGCCCTCTCGCGTACGCGGCCACCGACGCGAGGCCGGAGCGGATCGCGCGCGTCGTCTACGTCGACTCGTGGCCGCTCGGCCCGGACGGGGTCGTCGCCGGCGACCTCGTTGGCGTCGACGGCGAGGTGGAGCTGCCCGAGTGGGACGACTTCGAGGATGCGGACCTCATCGACCTCACGGACGAGCAGCGGGAGGCGTTCCGCAGCGTCGCCGTGCCCGAGCCGGCCGCGGTGACCCGCGGGCCGATCCCGCTGAGCGACGACCCGCGGCGGCGCGCCGTCCCGGCGACCGTCGTCGCCTGCGAGTTCACTCCCGCCGACCTGCAGTCCTGGGTCGACGGCGGCTCACCGGTCGTGGTGGAGGTCGGAAAGCTCGAACGGTTGGATGTGGTGGAGTTGCCGACCGGGCACTGGCCGATGTTCACTCGGCCCTCCGAACTGGGAGCGCTGCTGGCGGAGCTCGCCGACCGCTGACGCCGCCTTCAGTGCTTCTGGTGCCGCCTCAGTGCTGCAGGGCGCTCTTGAGCAGGATCACGACGACGCCGAATGCGCCCGTCACGACCGCCCCGAGCAGGCAGATCGGCACCGGCCGGCCGCGCACGGCGAACACGGAGTAGCCGAGCAGCGCGAGCATCAGCACGGCCAACCAGAGAGCGAGTGCCACGCCGAAGTCCGGCGGGAGGACGCCCAGCGCCGCGAGCACCAGGGGGATGCTCGGAACGACCGCCGCCTCCAGCATCCCGCCGGACTCGCGCAGCGCGTGGCGGACCGAGTCGCGCACCCGGGTCCCGCCCGTGGTCTCTCCCTGGAAACCGAGAGCCGTGGAGTACACGTGCGCGAGCCAGAAGACGACGATGCTCACAACGCTGAAGACGAGCAACCGCACGGCCGACGCCTGGTCATCGTCTTGACCCGACGCCGCCGCCACGACGCTGGCGTAGACGATGGTCCCGTAGATCGCGGCGGGCGACCCCCAGTGGCGCCACAGCCCGCGGTGGAGAGGGGCGTTGCGCCCGCCCGGCGCCTCCTCCGGCCCGTCGAGACCCATCACAGCCGATCCGGGTGCGCACCGGTGCGACGGGCGAGAGCCGCATCCAGGTCGATGGCGGCCCGGATCAGCGCGAGGTGTGTGAACGCCTGCGGGAAATTGCCCAGCTGCAGACCCGTCGGGTCGATCTCCTCTGCGAACAGCCCGACGTGGTTGCCGTAGGTGAGCATCTTCTCGAACGCGTACTGCGCTTCATCCAGGCGATCGGCGTCGGTCAAGGCCATCACATAGAAGAAGGAGCAGAGCGAGAAGGTGCCCTCCTCCCCCGGCAGGCCGTCCGGGGAGGCGGCCGGGTTGTAGCGGTACACGAGACTGTCGGTCACGAGCTCCTCGCCGATCGCATCCAGCGTCGACAACCACATCGGGTCCTTCGGCGAGATCATCCCCACCTGCGGCATGAGGAGGGTGATCGCATCCACCACCTCGGTGCCCGGGTACTGGGTGAAGGCCTTGCGCTCCGGATTCCAGCACTGGGTGAAGACCTGCTCGTAGATGGCGTCCCGTGCAGCGGTCCAGCGCTCCAGCGGCGCGGGCAGACCGCGATCGCGGGCGATCCGCAACCCGCGGTCGAAGGCGACCCAGCACATGATCCGGCCGTAGGTGAAGTCCTTCCGGCCGCCGCGGGTCTCCCAGACGCCCTCGTCCGGTTGATCCCAGTTGTCGACGAGCCAGTCGAGGATGCCGCGCAGCTTCACCCAGCCGGGGTTGCCGATCGGACGGAACCGCTCGCCGATCGCCAGCGCCTCCAGCGCCTCCCCGTAGATGTCGAGCTGCAACTGATCGGCCGCGCCGTTCCCGACGTTCACCGGGCGCGAGTCCGCGTAGCCCTCGAAATGGTCGAGCACCAGCTCTTCCAGGTCGGACGAGCCGTCGATCCGGTACATGATCTTGAGCGGTCCCGACGACTCGCCGGCCTGCTCCACCACACGGTCGCCCGCCCAGATCATGAACGCGATGGCCTCCTCCGTATAGCCGAGGGCGAGCAGCGAGAACACGGAGAAGGACGCGTCGCGGATCCACGTGTAGCGGTAGTCCCAGTTCCGGACGCCGCCGAGCTGCTCGGGCAGGGCGGCCGTCGGTGCCGCGACCAGCGCCCCGGTCGGCGCGTACTGCAGCAGTTTCAGCACCATCGCCGAGCGCTCCACCGACTCCCGCCAGCGTCCCGTGTAGGTGCTGCGGGAGAGCCAGTCGCGCCAGAACGCGACGGTATCGCGGAACAAGCGGTTGCCCCGCGCGCGGCCCAGCTCGCGCGGGTCTCCGGTGGGCTGCGTCTCGAATGCGAAGAGGCGCAGTGCTCCGGCGGCCAGTGTGAAGGTGGTGTCGACATCGGCGCCGTCGAGCGCGTCGGCGTCCACACCGTGCAGGGCCGCCGTGTCGTCGCCCGCCTCGAAGCGGACCCCGTGCTTCAGGGCCGTCGCGGTGTGCTCGCGCCTCCCGTAGTCGAAGCGGGGACGGCACTGCAGCCGGAAGGTCAGTTCTCCCCGCACCACGCGGATCGCGCGGACGATGATCCGGCTCGGCGTCGCCACCGTCGGCTCGTCCGCGACGGGCATGAAGTCGATGACCTCGCCGACGCCGTCCTCGGACATGAACCGGGTGATCAGCACCGCCGTCTGGGGGAAGTACATCTGCCGGACGCGCATCCGCTCCCCCAGCGCGTGGATGCGGAAGAAGCCGCCCTTCTGCGGGTCGAGAAGCGACGCGAACACCGATGGGGAGTCGAAGCGCGGCGCGCAGAACCAGTCGATCGTGCCGTCGGTCGACACCAGCGCGACCGACTGGAGGTCGCCGATCATGCCGTGGTCGTCGATGTCCGGGAAGCCGCCGCTTCCGTGAGGTTCCGGCTCCATGGTCACCCTTTCCGACGCTGTCGGTGCCGCTGCTCGCGCATGCTAACGCCGCGAAGACGGCCTCGGGTAGGGGGCACCGTCCGCCGCCGCACGGAACGATCGGCGCCTCGACACCGGCGGCCGAACTCCCCTCTAGCCGAGTACCGGCTCGCCGATGCATCATGCCGCCGACAGATCAACATCGGCCGGCGCCGGCACCATCGACCCTTCAGCGAATACGGGCTCGGCGCCACGGCCGGCCGGCTCCGGGGGGCGGAGCCGGCCGGTTGTCGGGAGGGCCCGCCAGGGCGCACGGGAGGGTCGGGATGACGAGCACAGGGCAGCACGAAACGACGAGGCTGACGGCGCGGGCCGCCGCACTCGACCTCGAAGGCGCGGCCATCGTGGTCGCCGCGATCGCCCTCGTGGCGGGAGCACTGGTGGCGCTCCCGTTCTTCTGGGGACGGACGCTCGCGATCGCCGGTCCTGCCTCGGTGTCGCAGTTCGCAGCGATCGCGGCAGGCGTGGCGGGCGCGGTCTCCTATGCGGTCGGCCGGCTGTGGCACCGCGCCGCACTGACCCCGTTCGGCGGCCGGCCCGACCGGGCGGCCGACGCCTCCCCGGCGGGGCGCACGATCGGCGGCGCGGCCGTGTTCGACACGATCGTGATCGCCATAGCGCACGGCATCATCGCCCTGCTCGGCTGGCTGGTGCTCGGCGCGGTGCTCGCAGAGGGCTTCGCCGACGCGACCGTCTATTTCGTCTCCGCGACGGTCCTCGCCGGAGCGGCGGTCGGCGTGACGGCGTATGCGGTGTTCCTCTCGGCGACCCGCATGAACCTCATGCGGCTGTCGACGGTGCTCGCCGTCTTCGCCATCGTCGGCATCCTGGCCGCGACCCTGAGCGCGCCCGATCCGCACTGGTGGATGTTCCACCTCAGCGCTCTCGGGATGACGAACAGCATCTCGTCGCTGACCTTCAACCTCACCCTGATCGTCGCCGGGCTGATGATGGCGGCGATCGCCCGCTACGCCACCGATCTCGGCGCCGTCGGCAGAGGAGCGAGCGGCGGCGCGGGCACGGCACCCCGCTCGGCGGTCCTGCGCGTGCGCGTGTGCCTCATCCTCATCGGCGTGCTGCTCGCCGGCGTCGGGCTGTTCCCGCTCGACGTCTCGCAGGTGCTGCACAACGCGTCGGCGGTCGGGATGCTGCTCGCGTTCAGCTTCCTCGTCTTCTGGGTCCGGCGCGCCCTGCCGGAGGCACCGCGGGCATTCCTGGTGTTCAGCTACGCGTCGTTCGGGGTGATCGTGCTGGCCGCACTCTTCTTCGTGACCGGCTACTACGTGCTCACGGCGACCGAGCTCATCGCGGGCGTGATCGTGTTCGCGTGGCTCACCGTCTACTTGCGCGTGAGCGGCGCGGCCGAGCGCGCGTGAGGAACGGGCCGCCCGACGTCGGTTGCCGCGGGTAGCGTTCCGGTGATGGAGATCGCCGTGCTGGACCGCGCCGAGGCGCGGCGGATCGCCGTCCGGGCACAGCGGTTGGATGCGGCGCCGAACGAGGGGCTGGTCCCCCTGGTCGAGCACCTGACGTTCCTGCAGCTCGACCCGACCGCCGCCATCGCGCCGAGCGCCGACCTCATCGCGTACACCCGGCTCGGGCCGTCGTACCGGCCGGAGCACCTGCAGGAGGCGGTCGAGCGCGACCGCACGCTCTACGAGCTGAAGGCGCAGGACGACCCGGTGCAGCCGCCGTTCGCGATGGTGCGTCCCGTCTCCGACCTGACGCTCACCCTGGACGCCATGGCCCGCGGTCCCGTCCACGCCGGCTGGCGTGCCTGGCTGGAGGCGAATCCGCGCTTCCGGCAGGACGTGCTCGACCGGCTGCGGGATGCCGGCCCGCTGCTGTCGAAGGACATCGCCGACACGGCCGAGGTGCCCTGGCAGTCGAGCGGCTGGACGCATGCGAAGAACGTCACACTGCTGCTCGAGCTGCTGCAGGGCCGTGGCGAGGTGGCCGTCGCAGGCCGGATCGGGCGGCAGCGCACCTGGGATCTCGCCGAGCGCGTCTACCCGTCCGGCATCGAGGTCGTCCCCGAGGAGCAGGCGGCCCCGCTGCGCGACGCGAAGCGGCTGCGTGCGCTCGGCATCGCTCGCCCGCAACTCGTCGGCGGCGCCGGTGTCCCGGTCCGGGTGGAGGGCAGCGGCCGGGAGTGGCGGCTCGATCCGGATGCCCTCGACCAGCCGTTCACGGGCCGCACCGCGCTGCTCTCACCGTTCGACCGGCTCATCCACGACCGCGTCCGGACGCAGGAGCTGTTCGGCTTCGAGTATCTGCTGGAGATGTACAAGCCCGCCGCCAAGCGCCGCTGGGGCTACTTCGCCCTGCCGATCCTGCACGACGACCGGTTGGTCGGGAAGCTGGATGCGGCCGCCGACCGCAAGGCAGGGGTGCTGCGGGTGGACGCGGTCCACGAAGACGAGCCGTTCGACGCGCAGACGTGCGACGACGTGGATGCTGCGATCGGCGACCTCGCGACGTGGCTGGGGCTCACCGTCGAGCGACGATGAGCCCGCGGCCGCGCGAGCGAGCTATGCGGCCTCTTTCCCGTGCGGGTCGGAGGCGTTGAGGACCTGGACCACCTGGTCGTAGTCGCCGCGCGCCTCGCCGTAGCGGAGGAACTTCACCCGCTCGACCTGCAGCTCCTTCGCGTCCGGGTGCGACTCGATCAGCTGCATCACCTCGGCGACGAACTCGTCGAGCGGCATGGCGAACTCGCTCTCCTCCTGCCCGGGCAACAGCCCTGTCCGCACCGCCGGGGGCACCAGTTCGAGGATCTTCACCGACGTGTCGGCGAGTTGGAGGCGGATGCTCTCGCTGAGCATGTGGATGGCCGCCTTGCTGGCGTTGTAGCTGGGCGTGGCCTTCAACGGCGTGAAGGCGAGGCCGGAGGAGACCGTGACGATCGTGGCGTCCGCCTGGGTCTGCAGGTGCTCGACGAAGGCGGCGATCAGGCGGATGGGACCGAGCACGTTGGTGGCGACGATGGCCTCCGCCGAGTCGAGGAACCCCGCGGGCGTGTGCCAGTCCTCGACCCGCATGATGCCCGCCATCGCGACGAGGACGTTGAGGTCGGGGTGCGCGGCGAGCACGTCGGCGGCGGCCGAGCGGATGCTCGCGGCGTCCGCGGTGTCGATGCGCACGGTGTCGATGCCGGGGTGCTCGGCGGCGATCCGCTCGAGCAGTTCGGTGCGTCGTCCGCCGACGATGACCGTGTTGCCGCGCTCGTGGAGGGCGAGGGCGAGGGCGAGTCCGATGCCGCTGGTGGCACCGGGGATGAAGACGGTGTTCCCTGTGATGTTCATGTCTCCACGATGCGTGACGTCGGGAGGCGGAGGAAGTGGAGCGGTCATCCAGGGATCGGCGGTCCCTGGATGACCGGCTCGATCGCATCCATCATGGAGGGATGGACCGTGCCGCTCTCGCCGACTTCCTTCGCCGCCACCGCGAGTCCCTGCACCCGGATGATGTCGGGCTCCCTGCCGGTGCCCGCCGCCGCGCGCCCGGGCTGCGCCGCGAGGAGGTCGCGCTCCTCGCCGCGATGTCGACGGACTACTACACGCGCCTGGAGCAGCGACGCGGCCCCCAGCCGAGCGACCAGATGCTGTCGTCGCTGGCCAGGGCCCTCCGGCTGACCGCCGACGAACGCGACTACCTGTACCGCGTCGCGGGGCACAACACCCCGGACCGCTTCTCGGGCGCAGGCCACGTCTCCCCCGCCCTCCTCCGCGTGCTCGACCGGCTCGAGGACACCCCGGCGCTGGTCCTCTCGAACCTCGGCGAGACGCTCATCCAGAACCGGTTGGCCGTCGCGCTCTTCGGCGACCGCTCGGGGTTCAGCGGGCTGGCGCGCAGCGAGTTCTACCGCTGGTTCACGGACCCCGAGGCGGCGCGGGCGCAGTATCCGGAGGATGACCGCGCTCGGCAGAGCCGGGCCCAGGTGGCCTCGCTGCGCGACGCGTACGGCGCGCTCGGGCCGCGCTCGCGCGCCGGGGAGCTGGTGCGTGCCCTGCTCGCGGAGAGCCCGGAATTCGCCGAGCTGTGGGAGCGGCACGAGGTCGCGCGGCGCTTCGAGGACCACAAGACTCTCATCCATCCGGAACTCGGCGCCATCGAACTGGACTGCCAGGCGCTGTTCACTGAGGATCAGTCGCAGTGCCTGCTGGTGCTGACTGCGCCGCCCCGCACCGAGGCGGCCGAGAAGCTCGCTCTGCTCTCGGTGCTGGGCACGCAGTCCTTCGCGGGCACCGCGACGACGGAGGCACCGGCGCCCTAGCCCCCGGGAGTAGCCTGACCGCCATGGACACGGGCCGATGGATGCGCGACAATCCGGTCATCGAGTGGCTGCTCGGCGGCGACCCGGCGATCCGCTGGCAGGCCCTGCGCGACCTGGTCGGCGCGCCGGCCGATGAGGTCGCCGCGGAACGGGGGCGCGTGGAGCGCGAGGGCTGGGGAGCTCGCCTGCTCGCCCTCCAGGACCCCGACGGCACCTGGGGCGGGACGGTGTGGAAGCCGCAGGAGCGGGATGCCACGGACACGGTCGTCCTGCTGCTCGCCGAGCTGGGCGCCGACGGGCAGCGCACCCGCGACGCCGTCGGCCGGGCCGCGACGGGAGTCGACTGGGGCGAGGAGTGGGGCCGCAGCCCGCTCTTCGCGGGCGAGTCCGAGCCGTGCATCAACGGCCGCGTGCTGACGGCGGCCGCCGCGTACGACCAGGTCACCGACGTGCTCGTCGCCAAACTGCTCGACGGCCAGCAGACCGACGGCGGCTGGAACTGCTACGCCGAGACACGGGATGCGCCGGGCTCCTTCCACAGCACGATCTGCGTCGTGGAGGGGCTCGCGGCGGTCCGCGACGCGACCGGGCGCTCCGACGTCGGGGAACCGCTGCGGCGCGGGCAGGAGTACCTCCTGGAGCGCGGACTCCTGCGCCGCAAGTCGACGGGCGAGCTGATCAACGAGGGCTGGCTGTCGTTCTCGTTCCCGACCTACTGGCGCTACGACGTGCTGCGCGGCCTCGAGCACCTCCGCGCGTCGGGACTCCCGTACGACGACCGCGTCGCAGAGGCGGTCGAGGTCGTGCGCCGGCAGCAGCTCCCGGACGGCCGCTGGACGCTCAGCTCGCCCCTCCCGGGCCGGCCGGCCGTGGAGTTCGAGACGGTCGGGGAGCCCAGCCGGTGGAACACTCTGCGGGCCCTGCGTGTGCTCGACTGGGCGGGCGTACAGTCCACTGCATGACCGCTCGCACCCTGCTCCTGATCCGTCACGGCGAGAGCACGGCGAACGTCGCGGCGGCCGCGGCGGAGGCCGCCGGCGCCGACGTGATCGCCGTCGAGGCCAGAGACGCCGATGTCACGCTGTCCCCTCTCGGCGAGCTGCAGGCCGGCGCACTCGGCGCCCGGCTGCGCGACGCCCTCCCCAGGGATGCCGTCGTGTTCAGCTCGCCCTATCGCCGGGCCATCCAGACCGCGCAGTTCGCACTCGGGGAGCACGTACCCCTGCTCGTCGACGAACGGCTGCGCGACCGCGAGCTCGGCATCCTGGACCGTCTTACCGCGCTCGGCGTGGAGCGACGGGTCCCGCTGGAGGCGGAGCGGCGGCGCTGGTCGGGCAAGTTCTACTACCGTCCGCCGGGCGGTGAGGCGTGGACGGATGTCGCCCTGCGCATCCGCTCCTTCCTGCGGGATGTGCCGGACGCCGGGACGGTCGTCGTCTTCGCCCACGACGCGGTGGTGAGCCTGTTCCTGTACGTTCTGCTGCGCATGACCGAGGACGAGCTGGCCGAGCACCTTCTGACGCATCCGGTCGCCAACGCGTCCGTGACCGAGCTGACCTTCGACGGCACGGGATGGACGCTGCAGGCCTTCGCCGACGACGAGCACCTGACGGCCGCGGGGCTCCCCGCGACGCAGCATCCCGGTGAGGCGCGGGCCGATGCGTGACCGGCGCGAGCAGGCCCCAGAGTCCCAGACGGTGACCCCCGAGCTGCTCCGCGGGTGGCCGTTGCCGGAGCCATCGGGGTCGAAGCGCTCCCGTGGTGAGGTGGTGGTCGTCGGCGGCGCGCTGCGCTCCCCCGGTGCGGCCCTGCTCGCCGGCCGGGCGGCGCTCCGGGTCGGGGCGGGACGCCTGACGCTGGCCGTGGGCGCGTCCGTGGCCGCCCAGGTGGCCGTGGCGCTGCCCGAGTGCGGCGTCGTCCCGCTGCCCGAGACCTCCTCCGGGAGCGTGCGCGGCGCGGGCATCCGCGAGGCCGCGTCCGACCTGGCCGGGGCGGATGCGGTCCTTCTCGGCCCTGGGCTCGACGACGCGGATGAGACGGCACGGATGCTGGCCCGTACGGCCCGCGCCGTCGGGCGCGACACCGTCCTCGTCCTCGACGCGTACGCCCTCGGGGCGCTGGCCGGGCATCCGCGCCTCGCCGGCACCGGCGCACGCATCCTGACACCGAACACCGAGGAGGCCGCGCGGCTGCTCGACCGCGACGCGGACGACCTGGACGCCGACACGGTCGAGCTGGCGCGTCGCTACGGCGCCACGGTCTCGTGCTTCGGACGGATCGCGTCGCCGGACGGCCGCCTGTTCAGCGTCGGCAGCGGCGATCCGGGTCTGGGCACCTCCGGGAGTGGGGATGCGCTGGCCGGCGCGATCGCGGGCCTCGCCGCGCGCGGCGCCGACCCGCTGCAGGCCGCGATCTGGGGCACGCACCTGCACGCCGCAGCAGGGGACTCGCTGACCGCCGAGGTCGGTCGCCTCGGCTTCCTCGCCTCGGAGATCGTCGACCGTCTGACGGCCGAGCTCGACGCCCTTTCCTGACTCGGGCCACGGCCCCGAAAACATGTCTAGACGCGCTGCTGCGCGCGGCGTTACTCTCAGCGCACATCCAGGCTCGCCGAGCTGGAGTGGAGAGGGGAAACTCACATGGACTGGAGCAACTTCTGGAGCGTCATCTGGCTCTTCTTCTGGAGCTTCGCCTTCGTGGCGTACCTGTTCGCGCTGTTCGCGATCATCAGCGACCTGTTCCGTGACCACAAGCTGAACGGCTGGTGGAAGGCGCTGTGGATCATCTTCCTGATCTTCGTCCCGTTCCTGACGGCCCTGGTGTACCTGATCGCCCGGGGCCCGGGAATGGCGGAACGCAGCCAGAAGGAGGCGCGGCAGTACCAGACGGCCACCGACGACTACATCCGTCACGTCGCGGCCTCGAGCCCGGCCGACGAGATCAGCAAGGCCAAGGCGCTGCTCGACAGCGGAGCGATCACACCCGACGAGTTCGCCCACCTGAAGGCGCGCGCCCTCGCCGGCCACACCGCGCCCGCAGCCGCGGCCTCCAACGCGGCGCCGACGGCACCCGCGGCCCCGGCCGGACCGGCGACACCGCCGCCGGCAGCTCCCACGGTGTGAACCGGCGGGTCCGACGACCGTGACGGGCCCGACTCCGATGGTGCCGCCGCCGGCGACGGCGGCGGCACCCCGGAGCGCTCGCATGCGGCCCCTGGGGGGTCTGACGGCCCGCAACGCGCTCCGCGAGTCCGTCGCGGGTGTGACGCTGCTCGCCATCGCGGTCCCTCTCAACATCGGGTACGCGCAGATCGCCGGACTCCCGGCCACGGCCGGGCTGTACGCGCTGGTGCTGCCCGCGGTGCTGTACGCACTGACGGTGTCCTCGCGGCAGCTCGTCGCCTCCCCCGATGCGGCCGCAGCGGCGCTCGTCGCGGCGTCGCTCGGGGGCCTGGCGGTCGCCGGGCACCGCGATTATGTGACGCTCGCGCTCGCGCAGGCGATCATCGTCGGCGGGCTCTTCCTGCTGGCGTCGTTCTTCCGGCTGGGCTTCCTGGCCGACTTCCTCTCCAAGCCCATCCTGGTCGGATTCGTCGGAGGGCTGGCGCTGGACATCCTGGTCTCCCAGCTGGCGAAGATGCTCGGTGTGCGCATCGACTCCGGCGGCGAGTTCATCGACAAGCTCGTGGGGCTGGGCAGCGGGATCGGAACCACCAACGTCTGGGCGGTGGTCATCTCGATCGGTTCCCTCGCCGTCCTCCTGGGGGGTCGCCGCCTCGCGCCCGCCGTCCCCTGGGCTCTCGTGGTGCTCGTCGTCGCCACCCTGGTCGTGGTGCTGGCCGGCGTCGACCGCCTCGGCGTCTCCGTGCTGGGGCACGTGGATGCCGGACCGCCGACGCTCACCTGGCCGGTCATCGAGTGGACGCAGTGGCTGCAGCTGGTGCCGTCGGCCATCGCCCTAACGGTGGTGACCATGGGCGAGGGCCTGCTCGTCTCCCGCTCGTACGGCGAGCGCCGCGGCTACCGCACCAGCCCGAACCGCGACCTGTTCGCGTTCGGTGTGGCCAACCTGGGGGCGGGTGTGAGCGGCGGCTTCACGGTCGGTTCCTCCACGTCGCGTACCGCCGCCATGGACCAGGCGGGATCCCGCACGCAGCTCCCGTCGCTGATCGCGGCGGCCGGCACGCTCCTGCTGCTCATCTTCGGAACGAGCCTGCTGGAGGACATCCCCTCCGCAGCGATCGGTGCGATCGTGGCCGTCGCCGTGTTCCCGCTGCTGGGCATCCCGGAGTTCGTCGCCCTCTGGCGGCAGGATCGCTTCGAGTTCACGGTGGGTGCCGTCTGCTTCCTCGGCTCGCTGCTCATCGGCCCCATCGCGGGCATCGTCATCGCCTTCGTCCTCGCCGTCGTCAACGTCGTGCGCCGGGCCGCGAGCCCGGCCATCGACATTCTCGCCTCCGACGGCGACCCGCATGCTTCGCTCCTGGACACGGCCCCGAGCGGCGAGCAGACGGCGCCGGGGGTGGTGGTCATCCGGATGGCCGCGCCGCTGTTCTTCGCCAACAGCGGCGCCTTCGAGGGGGCCCTCCGCCGCGCGGTGGAGGCGTCGCATCCCGCGCACGTCGTCCTCGATCTCGAGGCCGTGACGGATGTGGATGTGACAGGAGCCGACTCCTGGAGAAGCGTCCAGTCGTACCTCGCCGGGCAGAGCGTCGACCTGTCGATCTGCCGGGTCCGTCCCGGCATCCGCGACCGGCTCGACCATCTCGGACTGCTCGACGGAGTCCGGTCCTTCGACACCAACCGGGCCGCGATCGCGGCCCTCAGCAGGGACGGAGCCCGCTCATGAGCGAGGATGCCAGCACACCGGCGCAGCCACCCGAAGCGAGCCGCGGCCGGTCGTGGCCCTTCCGCGGGCGACGGCAGCGCGCCGCGGCGCCCAGCGCGCCGGTCGACCCGGACGCCGAACTCGCGAACGCCGGCGGGATGGGCCGCGGCGTGCGCATCCTGCTCGGGCTCGCCTCCGCCGTGGTCATCTCGTTCGGCATCGCGGCGATCGGCGGCATCCTCGCCCCGACCCTGCTGGCCCTGGTGCTCACCATCTGCGCGCAGCCCGTGCGGGTCTGGCTGGAGCGCCACGGTACGCCGCAGGGTCTGGCGACCGGAGCCGTCGGTCTGACCGTGTTCGCCCTGCTCGCCGGGTTCATCGCCGTGCTGTGGATCGCGCTGGCGCAGTTCGTGGGGATGCTGCCGCAGTACAAGCCGCAGCTGCAGGAGCTCGGCAACCAGCTGACCGCCTGGCTGAAGAGCATCGGCCTGGGGCCCCAGCAGGTGCAGGAGATCCAGTCCGGCTTCGACCCCGGCAAGGCGCTCTCGTTCGTCACCGGCCTCCTCGGGAACGCGTTCGGGCTCATCGCGCTGTTGGTGATCGTGCTGACGATGCTCATCCTGATGCCGGCGGACGCGGCCTACACGCCAACGCTGCTCCGGCAGCTGAAGCCCACCCGGCCGAACCTGGTCTACGCCGTCAGCGGCTACGCCGTCTCGGTCCGGCGCTACATGGTGGTCACGACCCTGCTCGGCATCGCCCAGGGCGTCATCAACGGCGTCGCCCTGCTTCTGCTCGGGGTTCCGGCCGCGCTGCTCTGGGCGATCCTGTCCTTCCTGTGCAGCTTCATCCCGAACGTCGGCTATTTCATCGCCCTCGTGCCCCCGCTCGTCTTCGGCTATCTCACCGGCGGCTGGGGAACCGTGGTCGGGGTCATCATCGTCTACGGCGTCATCAACGCCATCATCCAGTCCGTCGTTCAGCCGAAGGTGGTCGGCAGCGCGGTCGCGCTCAGCCAGACGCTGACGTTCTTCTCCGTGCTGTTCTGGGCGGTCGTCCTGGGCCCGATCGGCGCCATCCTCGCGGTGCCGCTGACCCTGCTCGTGCGCGCCGTCCTCGTCGACTCCGATCCACGGGCGCGGTTGTGGCGCCCGATCATCGGCGACCTCGCGCAGACCAAGGCGCAGATGAAGGCGGAGTCGGATGCGCGGCGCGAGGAGCGCCACCAGATCAAGGCGCAGGACGGCCGTCATGGGTAGCGCCATCGGCGACGTCCTGCCGCTCGCGGTCGGGATCGCGATCAGCCCGATCCCGATCATCGCCGCGATCCTCATGCTGCTGTCGCCGAAGGCCAGGGGCACGAGCGTCGGCTTCCTGATCGGCTGGGTCCTCGGCATCGTGGTCGCCGTGGTCGTCTTCACGCTGCTGTCGGCGCTGATCCCGAAGAGCGACCCGGACGCCTCCCGCCCGATCGCCGGGATCATCCAGATCATCCTGGGACTCCTGCTGCTGTTCCTGGCGTTCCGGCAGTGGCAGTCGCGCCCGCACGACGACGCCGAGCCTGCCCTCCCGTCGTGGATGGGCGCCATCGACTCGATGACCGCCGGGCGCGGTCTCGGCCTGGGCTTCCTCCTCGCCGCCGTGAACCCGAAGAACCTGCTGCTCGCCGCGGGCGCCGGGCTGGCGATCGGGGCGGCGGGCCTCAGCGCCGGCTCCGCCACCGTCGTGATCGTCGTCTTCACCGTGATCGCAGCGCTCTCGGTGGCGATCCCCGTGATCGCCTACCTGGTGGCCGCCGAGCGGATGCGCGCACCGCTCCAGTCGCTGCGCGGCTGGCTCGTCCGCAACAACGCCACGGTCATGGCGGTCCTGCTGCTGGTGCTCGGTGTCGTGCTCGTGGGCAAGGGCATCGGCAGCTTCTAGCCGGCACGCTCCTCCACGCTCAGGTCGCCGCCTCCCTCCACCGTGAGGCGGCGGCCGATGCGCACCAGCTGCGGCTCGTCGGTGAACGCCCCGGCGAACAGCGCTTCGCCCTTGCGGAAGGAGGGCGACTGCTCCAGCAGCTGGTGGGGCACGAAGCCGAAGACATCGGCGAGCTCCGCGAGGTCGCGCGGCGAGTTCATCCGCATGAGGCCGAGGTTGTCGCACTGCGAGAGCACGTTCGGGTGGATCTTGGTGGGGCGCTGCGTCGACAGGAACAGCCACAGACCGAACTTGCGGCCCTCGGCGGCGATCTGGATGAGCTGCTCCGTCAGCTGCGCCTCCACATCCGAGCGCGGCACGGGCGGGCAGAAGTTGTGCGCCTCGTCGATGACGATGAGGATGGGCCGCCGCTCCATCCGCCGCCGCCACAGGTCTTCGAGGACACCGAGCGCCGCGGCCTGCGGCTCCGCCAGATGCGTGAAGCCGCCCACGTCGAGCACCGTCGCCCGCGGGCGCTCCGCGATGACCGCGGCCGCCGAGCTTCCGCCGAACGCCCAGAGCGGCCAGTCGAGCACCTGCAGGTTCTCGATCCGCAGGCCCAGGTGCTTCCGCGCGGGGTCGTCGGAACCCACCAGCGATTGCAGGAACGACGCAGGGAAGGTCGCCCGATCGTAGTGCTCCAGCGACGTATCGAGGTGCAGCAGCGCGTTGTACTCCTCCTCGTCGGCGATCGGATCGAGCCGGGCGACCGCGGCCTTCGCCCGCACGCTCAGGTCGACGAACCGGATGTGCAGCTGGGGTTCCTCCGGGGTGCTGGAATGCTGCACCCGGATGTCCAGCTCGCCCCAGCGCCCGGCCTCCGAACGGCTGACGCCCTCGCGCGTGCGGCGCAGTTCCACGAAGTCCGCGTTGGGGTCGATCACCGCGACAGGAAGGGCCGTCTCCAGCAGCAGCTGTTCCAGCACGACGCCCAGGGCGTACGTCTTCCCCGATCCGCTCTGGCCGCACCAGAAGGTGTGGCGATTGAAGCGGGAGCCGTCGATCACCGCCGGACGCTCGGGCGACTCCACCGTTGTTCCGACCGTCAGCGGGATCATGGACCCTCCTCCTCCGGGGTGCGTGTGCCGCCGATGCTAGCGTGCGCGTCCGCACCGCGGGCACCCCCGCATTCTGCATACCGCAGCGGACGGCGGCGCTCTACGATGAGGGCGTCAGCGCCGGATGCGCGCCCGGACCGGGCGGCACGACGCTCCGGTAGGAGGTGCGGCATGAGTCTGGACGTTGCCGAAGCGGGAGAACGGGCCGAGAGCCCGCTCACGGCGGAGGAGCTGTATGAGGCCGGACGCGCAGCGCGCGAGTCGCTGCCGCGCTCCGCGCACGCCGAGTTCACTCCGCCGCCGGGGCGCGATCCGATCGGCATCCTCCGCGCGCAGCACGAGGACCGGCTGCAGTACCTCGTCGATCTGCGGATCGAGCGGATGAGCGCCGACGCGTTCGCCTTCTACCGCGGCACCGCGGCCATCCAGGCGGCGGACCTCGCGGCGGCCCCGACGACCGGCGCCGAGGTGGTGATCTGCGGGGACGCGCACCTCAGCAACTTCGGCATCTACCGGTCGCCCGAGAACGCGATGGTGTTCGACATCAACGACTTCGACGAGGCGACCGTCGGTCCGTGGGAGTGGGACCTCAAGCGCCTGCTGGCCAGTGTCGTGCTGGCCGGACGTTCGCTGAACATCCCCCCTGACCGCCTGCGCGAGATCACCGAGACGGCGGCCGATGCGTATCGCAGCCGGCTGGGGATGGCGCTCGCCACGCCCCTGGTGGAGCGGTACTTCACCCCGACCTCGGTCCGTTCGGGCCGCCAGGTGCTCAGCCCGGAGACCCTGCGCCTCATCCGCCAGGTGATCAAGGCGTCCCGGAAACGGACGACGGAGAACGTCGCCCGCCGCACGCTGCAGACGGAACCGGACGGCACCCTGCGTTTCGTCGAGCGGCCGCCCATCCAGACCCGGGCGGAGCCCGAGGTGCAGGCGCTCGCCCAGGACGCGTACGACCGGTACCGCCACACCCTCTCGCCGAACACCGCGCTGCTCGCCTCGCAACTCCGGCTGGACGACGTCGCGCGCCGGGTGGTCGGCGTCGGAAGCGTCGGGACGCGCTGCTTCGTGATCGCGCTGCGCGGGCCCACCGGTGAGGCGGTCATCCTGCAGCTGAAGGAGGCGAACGCCTCGGTGGTCGAGCGCTTCGGGGGCGTCGAGCCCCTGCCCGGCTACCTCGATCTGAGCCTGCTTCCGGATGAGCAGGGCTACCGCGTCGTCGCCTGCCAGCGCATCCTCCAGGCCGTCTCCGACCCGTTCCTCGGCTTCCTCCGGGTGGAGGGTTTCGCCTTCTACATGCGGCTGTTCCGCAACCGCAACGCGTCGTTCGACATCCCCTCGATGAGCCAGATCCAGTTCCACGACTACGCCCAGGCGTGCGCCGTGGTGCTCGCGCGAGCGCACGCGCGCTCGCCGAAGGCGCCGTTCCTCGCCGGCTACATCGGCTCGAGAGGGTCGTTCGTCCGCGCGGTCGCGCACTGGGCCGAGCTGTACGCCGACCAGGCAGAGCTCGACTATGCGAACTTCGTGGAGGCCGCAGCCGGGGGCGCCTTCGCGGTCAGCTGAGCGCGCGCTGTCCGTCCGGGAGGAGGAAGTCGCGCACCGTCTCCTCCACCGCCGGGGTGTCGAGGTGCAGCCCGTGACGGGCATCCAGCTCGACCATGACGGCGTCCGGGATGCGGTCGGTGAGCAGCCGCGCGTGCGCTACCGGGGTGAGCGCGTCGTGCGTGCCGTGCACTACGAGCGTGCGTGCGCGGATCCGCCCGAGTGCATCTGTGCCGTCGTGGTCGCGGCTCGCGGCGAAGTGGCCGCGCAGCGCCGGCCGCGTGGCGACACGGGTGAAGAAGCGGTCGACGTCGCCGGGATGCGCGGCAGCCCATCCATCGTCGAAGAAGAGGGGCAGCATCCGGTCGCGGTCGCCGCTCAGCAGGTCCGCGACCACGGCCGGATCGCGACGCTCGGCGGTGCGGTCGCCCGCCGTCGTGGCGATCAGCGCGAGACGTCGCACGCGCTCGGGATGGTCGGCCGCCAGCCACTGCGCGACGCGTCCGCCCATCGAGTGACCGACGACGTGCGCTGCCGCAACACCGGCGGCGTCGAGCACCGCCACGGCATCGTCGGCGAAGGCGCGCGTGGAGTACGCCGCCGGGTCGCCGAGCCCGCTCTCCCCGATCCCGCGGTGGTCGTACACGATGACGCGGAAGTCGCGCGCGAGCGCGTCCGCGAACGGGCCCCAGCCGTGCATCCCGGTCGCCTGCCCGGCGATCAGCAGCACCGGCACGCCGACTCCGTGCTCCTCGTACGCGATGCGGGTGCCGTCGTCGGCGGTCGCGAAGGTGGTCACGCGACCGCTCCGGCAGCGCGTCCGGCAGCCGCTCGCTCGCGCACCGCGCGGGCGCTCCAGCGGCCGTCGGCCTTCTCGACCCGGATGCGGTGCTCGAACGCGCGGGTCACCGTCTCCGTGGTGATCGTGCCGTCGATCTCCCCCGTCGCGACGGTGCGTCCGTGCGCGATGAGGAGCGCGTGCGTCGTCGTCTCCGGGAGCTCCTCCAGGTGGTGGGTGACGAGCACCGACGCGAGCTCGGGCGCGGTGTGCGAGAGCCCGTCGATCGTCTCCAGCAGCTGCTCACGCGCCGCGACATCCAGTCCCGTCGTCGGCTCGTCCAGCAGCAGCAGGCGCGGGTCCGAGATGAGCGCACGAGCGATCAGCGTGCGCCCGCGCTCCCCCTGGGACAGCGTGGGCCAGCGGGCGTCGCGCCGCTCGTCCAGCCCCACCGAGTGGAGGAGCTCCCGGGCACGGCCGGCCTCCGCCGCGGTCGCGTCCCACCGCATGGGGAGTTCGAGCGTCCCGGTGATGCCGGTGAGCACGACCTCCGTCGCCGCGAGCGGCGACCGCACCGGGTGGCGCGGGTTGACGTGGCCGATGTGGCGGCGCAGCTCCTGCAGCTCCACCCGTCCGAGCCGCCGGCCGAGCACATCCACCGTGCCGGAGGTGGGGAAGGTGAGCGCGCCGCAGAACCCGAGCAGTGTCGACTTGCCCGCTCCGTTGGGCCCGAGCAGCGCCCAGTGCTCCCCCGCACGCACGGTGAGGTCGATCCCGTCGAGGATCTGAGTCCCGCTGCGCCGGAAGGTGACGTCGCGGAGTTCGAGGACGGCGCCGGACGGGACGGACGGATCGGTCGAGGTCACCGATTCACCCTAGCCGGGCGGAGGCCGTGACTTCGCTGAGCGTACTGGTCACCCGGGCGTCAAGGGACTCGTCCGCGCCCGCCGACCGTGGAACGGTGGTGCCATGACCCCTTCGGCTCCCGCCGCGACGATGATCACCGGTTACGAACAGGCCGCCGCGGACGCCGCCGGCCACGTCGCTCCCCTGTTGGCGGCGCTCGCCCGGGTGGATGCGGCCGCCGTCCCGCTCCCCGGCAGCGGTCGAACCGCCGAGCGCTTCCGGACCCTCTCCCGCGTCGCCGGCATCGACGTCACGGCCGCCCGCGTGCTGGAGCCGCACCTCGACGCGCTCGCGATCCTGTCCGAAGCGGGTCTTCCCGCGCCGGCCCCGGGCACGACCTGGGGCGTTTTCGCGGCGGAGGCGCCGGGGGCGGCCTTGGAGGCGGTCGAGGGACCGGACGGATGGACGCTGACCGGTGTGAAACCGTGGTGCTCCCTCGGCGGGCAGCTCAGCCACGGCCTGGTCACCGCCCGGCACCGCGACGACCGCCGGATGTTCACGGTCGATCTGCGGCAGGAGTCGGTCCAGGCGGAGTCCGCGACCTGGGTCGCGCGCGGGCTCGCCGAGGTGCAGAGCGGGCCGCTGCGCTTCGACGGGGCGTCCGCCGAGGAGGTGGGCGGCCCGGGCTGGTACCTGTCGCGGCCCGGGTTCCGGTGGGGCGGCATCGGCGTCGCGGCGTGCTGGTGGGGCGCGTGCGTGCCCCTGTTCCGGGCGCTGGCCGATCGCGCGGCCACCCCCGGCAATCCCCTGCTCGCGGCGCGGGTCGGTGCGCTCTACCGGGCGCTGTCATCGGGCCGCCTCCAGCTGGAGCGCGCGGCGGCCCTCATCGACGCGCAGGTGGCGGACGACGCGGCGGCCGTCCTCGCGCACGAGGTGCGGGGCACGGTCGCCGACGGCGTCGCGCTGACCCTCGCCGCCGTGCACGACCTGCTCGGTCCGGCCGCCCTCGCGTTCGACGAGGAGCAGGCCCGGCGGGTCGCCGATCTCGACCTCTACGTGGCGCAGTACCATCGCGGCCCCGACGACGCCTCCCTGGCGGCACGGCTCGAGTCGCTCGCCTCCGCATCCTCGCTCGACGGCGAGTCCGTCTGGTGGTGACCTTCGACCCGTATACCGCCGTCACCTCGCCCGCGGTCTGGGAGTCGCTGCCGCAGTGGGATGACGTGCCCGAGCTCGCCGACAGGTCCGACGACCTCGTCGTCTTCTCAGCCCATCCCGACGACGAGACGCTCGGCGTCGGGGGCCTGCTCGCCCGCGCCGCTGCACGCAACGCCTCCGCGAGCGTGGTGGTGGCCACGGCCTCCGATCCGGACCGGCTGGGCGAACTCGCCGCCGCCCTGGACGCCCTCGGCTTCCCCCGGGAGACCGGCGACGCGCGCATCCGGCCGCTCGGTCTCCCGGACGGCGCGCTGAAGCACAGCACCCTCGAGCTGCGCGCGGCGATCCGCCGGGAGCTGGACGCCGCTCCGGGGATCCCGGTAACGCGCCTCGTGCTGGCGCCGTGGACCGGCGACCGCCACGGCGACCATCGTGCCCTCGGCCGCGAGGTGGTCGCGGCGGCACGCGAACGCGGTGAGCGCGTCCTCCTGTACCCGGTGTGGCTCTGGCAGTGGGGGACGCCGGACGACGTCCCGTGGCGACGCACGGTTCGCGTTCCGCTCGAGCCGGCAGAGCGCGCCCGCAAGCAGGATGCGCTCGCCCGCTTCGTCACGCAGCTCCGGAGCCCGGCGCATCCCGACGGCGTGCTGGACCGCGGCTTCGTCGAGCGCGCCGGCACCGGTCAGGAGGTGCTCTTCGAGCCGCCGCCCGCCGCCGACGACCACTTCGAGCGGATGCACAGCGAACGGGACGATCCGTGGCGCGTGCGCACCCGCTGGTACGAGCGCCGCCGGCGCGCGGTGCTCACCGCATCCCTCCCCCGCGAGCGCTACGCCCGAGGGCTCGAGCTGGGCTGCTCCATCGGCGAGACCACCGCCGTGCTCGCGGATCGCTGCGACGTGCTGACGGCCGTGGACGGATCCGCCGCAGCGGTCGAGGCGGCGGCGCGCCTGCTCCACGACCGGCCCACCGTGACCGTCGAACAGAGGCGGATCCCCGACGAGTGGCCGGACGGCGCGGACGGCGCCGACCTCGTCGTCGTCTCGGAACTGGCCTACTACTTCGCCGAACCCGAATGGGATGCGGTGACCGACCGGATCCTCGGCTCCCTCCGCGCGGGCGGCGACGTCGTGCTCTGCCACTGGACGGGGGACGCGGACGACTTCGCGCAGACCGCCGAGTCGGCCCACGCCCGCTTCATCGAGCGCTCCGGGATGCGGCCGGTGGTCCGGCACATCGACGAGGAGTTCGTGCTGGAGGTGCTCCGGTGAGGCCGCCGATCCGCCGCGCCCTGGTGGTCATCCCCGCCCGGAACGAGGCCGCGACCCTCGAGGAGTGCCTGACCTCGGTGGAGGCGGCATGCGCCCTCGTCGGCATCCCGGCGAGCATCGTGCTCGTCCTCGACGCCTGCACCGACGCCTCCGCGGCGATCGCGGCCCGGCATCCGCTGGTGCGCACCGTGACGGTCGGCTACCGCAATGTCGGGCGCAGCCGGGCGCACGGAGTCGACGCCGCGCTCGCCGGCGTCCGCGAGCACCCTTCGGAGGTCTGGCTGGCGTTCACCGACGCCGACGGGACGGTCCCCCGTGGATGGCTCGCCGAGCATTTGCGGGCAGCCCGGGTCGCCGACGCCTACCTGGGTGCGGTCGTCCCCGTGCTCGACGACCTCGACGCGGACCGCCGCGGAGTGTGGGAGGAGCTGCACCCTCCCGGAGCGACCCTCGGCCATGCGCACGGCGCGAACCTCGGGGTGCGCGTCTCGGCGTACCGCGCGTCCGGCGGAGTCCCGCCCGTCACCACAGCAGAGGACGTCCGCCTGGCGGCCCGGCTGCGCGAGTCCGGTGCAGTCGTCGTGTCGACGGAGCGGGAGCCCGTGATCACGTCCGCCCGCCTGCGGGGCCGCGCGCCCCACGGCTACGCCGGCTACCTGGAGGCGCTGGCGGGCGAGAGCGCCTGAGCGAGCGGTGGGCGCTCGGGCGACGCTCCGGCGTCAGCGCATCGCACCCGCGAGCCGATCGACGGCCGCGAGGTACGCCTCCTGGTCGAAGTCGGCGAAGAGCGTGGTCTGGGTCACGTAGCCCTGGACGAGCCCGGTGTAGAGGCTGGCGTCCTCCTCCGCCCGGGCGACGGCCTGCTCGGGCGTCACGCCCGGCTGCTGTCGGTGCCACGCGGTCAGGTAGTCGACGAAGAGGGTGCGGATGCGTCCGCCGACGCGGACAGCGAGCTGGGCGAGCCGCGGATTGACCGGCACCTGGCCCCAGATCTGGAGAAGCAGGCCGAGGTCGCCGATCTGTTCCTGCAAGCCGTGCACCAGCAGCCGGACCATCTCTCCGGGCGCCGGCAGCGGGTCCCGCCTGCCCGCCTCCGCCACATCGGAGAACCGGCTGTCGAGCACGGCGCTCACCGCGAGCTCGACCAGCTCCTCCTTGTTCTTGTAGTGGCCGTAGATGGCGCCGGCCGAGAGGCCGGACTCGGCGATGATGTCGGCCATCGAGGTCTGCTGGAAGCCGGCGCGCGCGAAGCACCGCAGCGCCGCCTGGGCGATCTGCGTGCGCCGCGCCTGGCGGTGCTCCTCGGTGACCTTCGGCATGCGTCCCTCCCATAAAGAACGATCGTTCTTGACTTTAGCGGACATCCGATGGAGTATAAAGAACGATCATTCGTTTTTGGAGGCACCATGACCACCGCAGCTCCCGCCGAAACCGTCCCGGTCCGCCCGGACTCCGAGCCGCAACCCCCGCGCGTCGTCCACACGCCCTGGGGGCGTGCCATCGTCCTCGCGCTCGGCGCGGGCGTCGCCGTCGTCGTGATCCTGCTGGCGTTCCTCTGGCCGACCGTCACCTCCTCCGTGAAGGAGCTGCCCCTCGCCATCGCCGGTGATCCGGCGACCGTCAGCGCGGTGCAGTCGCAGCTGGAGAAGAGCGCCGGCGACGCGTTCGACCTCACCACCGCCTCCTCCCGCGAGGACGCCGTCCACCTGATCGAGACCCGTCAGGTCGACGGTGCGATCGTGCTCGGCGAGCAGCCCGAAGTCCTCACGGCCTCCGCGAACGGCGCAGCCGTCAGCCAGCTGCTCGGCCAGCTGGCGACGCGCCTGCAGGCTCAGGTCCAGCAGCAGGCCGACGCCGCCGTGCAGCAGGCCGTCGCCGCGGGGAAGGCGCCGGCGGGCACGAAGGCGCCGACGGTGACCGTCACCGTGACCGACGTCGTGCCGCTCGCCTCCACGGATGCCCGCGGGCTCGGTCTCACGGCGTCCTCCTTCCCCCTCGTCCTCGGCGGCATGATCGGCGGCATCCTCATCTCGATCCTGATCGCCGGCAGCTGGCGGCGACTCAGTGCCGTCGCCGTCTACGCGGTGGCCGGAGGCCTGGCCGTCACCGGCATCCTGCAGGGATGGTTCGGGGTCCTGCAGGGCGACTTCTGGCTGAACGCGCTGGCCGTGTCGCTCTCGATGTTCGCGACCGCCGCGTTCATCGTCGGCATGAATGCGCTCCTCGGCCGGATCGGCATCGCCGTGGGCGCAGTGGTGACCGTTCTGATCGGCAACCCGCTCTCGTCGGCGGCGCAGCCCCTCCAGTTCGTGGCCGCTCCGTGGGGCGCCGTCGGCCAGTGGTTCGTGCCCGGCGCCTCGGTCTCGTTGCTGCGCGACCTGTCGTACTTCCCCCAGGCGGACGCATCGTTCCCGTGGCTGGTGCTCGCCGGGTGGGCCGTGGTCGGCGGTGTCGCCATGGTGGCCGGGCACTTCCGCAACCAGGAGGTGACCGAGGCCGCCGCCTGATCGGCGCGGCTTCGGTCACGGTTCGGTCACGCTCGGGCTTCCTTCGCCGTTCACCTAGGGGACGCACAGGCCCGCTCCGTACGCTCGCCCGTTATGACCTCGCAGCCGCTCAGACTCGGGCCACTCGTCCGGCGCCGCCTGGCGCGGCTGGCGCGCCGCGACGCCGCCGCCGCGCACGACACGGACGCGGGTCGCGGCGAGGCGACCACCCCCACGGTGGCCACCCTGCAGGCGCGCGCGGACGCGTACGCACGACGTGAGGAGCAGCGCTTCTTCCGCCGGATGCGGAGCGAGCTGACCGAGCACCGCGTGCTCACCTCGGCGCTCCGCACGGACCTCGATGCCTACGACGAGCGGCTCGACCGGCTCCCGGAGGCGGACCGCTTCCGCATCGCCGAGGCGCAGGGAGCGGCGTTCGAGGAGCTCCGGAGGCTGGAGCGCCGCATCCGCCGCGCGCATCGTCGCACCGACGAGCTGAGCGCGCTCATCAACGCCCGCTTCACCGCGGCCCAGTTGCGGGCGGCGCGGATGTTCGACCGCTCCGACGAGGCCGCGGCCGTCTACTGGGGCGCTCTGCGGCAGACCACGTCGGGCCGGGTCGCACCCCAGCCCCCGACGCTGCGGCGCTCGGACTGGCTGACCTCCCGCGGCACCGCGGTCGACGCCCTGCATCCCATCGCGGCCGCCCGCACCGCGGGCGAGGACGCCGCCGGCGTGACCGCCGGCCACGACACCCACCACAGGAGGACCGATGCCCCGGCGTGATCGATTGACGGACTACCGGGTGCCGCGCACCGGCGGCCTGCGCCGACGGCTGCTCTGGCGCCTCCGCCGGATGCGCCACGCCGTCGACGTGGAGACACTGGAGGTGTTCGAGCACGAGCTCGCCGCCTTCGAGCGCGCCGGGGTCGCCGACCTGGAACGCCAGCGCACCCGCAACGTCGCCGTCGCGTCCGCCCGCGTGGCCGAGGCGCAGTCGCGGCAGGAGCTCATCCGCCGGGCGCTCGACCGCGCCGAGGCCGACATCCGGCGCGCCGACCAGGACGTCGAACGACTCGACGCCAAGCTCGCCGGTCACGATCCCGACTTCCACACCTACGCCTGAGAGGACGCCCATGGCACGCGACATCGTCACCCGCCCGCCGCGCCTGCGCCCCCGCGTCGGCCACATCTCCCCCTTCGCCCACGCGATGGTCTACGTGCTGCTCGTCGCCATGATCGCGGTCGACTACATCCTGCTCTCGCAGGCGCTCACCCTGCTGCTCCGCAACGACAGCCAGTACGGCTCGATCGGGCTGCAGATGTACGTCATCACGCTCGGGATCTCGCTGGCGGTCGTCACCCTGCCCCACGTCATCGCCATCCTGCTGAGGCGCGTGCAGGCCGGGGTCATGTCCCGCCGGTGGATCGCCACCGCCGTGGTCCTCGGACTGGTCTGGGCGGCCATCCTCGCCGCCATCACCGTCGCGCGGATCAAAGCGGGCATCGACGCGCAGAGCGCCGGCGGCCTCACCGGGCTGGTGGGCGGCTCGCAGACCGCGGCTCCCGCCGGCTTCTCGTGGACCGCTCCGGACACGATCATGGCGTTCCTCATGCTGGGGGTGCTGGTCACCTCCGGAGCGCTCAGCTTCGTGGTCGCCTGGCTGACGACGAGACCGCTCCTCAGCGCGGCCGAGAAGGCGCAGGCGCACGCCACCCGGCTGCGCGTGCACCGCGACCGCCTGCTCGGCGAGGCCGTCGCGGCGGAGGAGCGGGCGCGCCTGGCGCTCCAGCTCGACGCCCACGACGCCGTCCGGTACGCCGGAGCCCGCGTGACCTTCCACTCCCGGATGGACGTGGTGCGCGCGCAGCTCGCCACCCGCCTGGCGCAGCGCGAGCGCGATCCGGAGAGCACCAGCCAGATCATCCGCGAGCTGCGGGCCCGCCGCAGCGTGGAGGCCCCGGACACCGCGCCTCCTCTCCTTCCGGGCGGATCGGCCCCGGCCGGCCCCGCATCCATGGACCCGGCGTCCGGCATCCAGTGAAAGGCTCCTCTGTGCCCCGCTCCCGGCTGTTCCTCTCGGTCGCGACCGTCCTCGCCCTGTGCGCCGGCCTGACCGCCTGCGCCTCCGCCACCGCTTCCGGAGAGGCCTGCGACCAGTCGCACAAGCGCAACCTCGGCGTCGTCGCGGGCAGCACGGCCAACGCCCCGACCGTCGCGCTCCCGGCGTCCGCCTCGGCGCAGCTCGCGGCGGCGGGGACGTCCAACGGCAGCGTGACGGTGGTCGTGCCCTCCGGCACCCCGCAGGTGATGGGGACGACGGCGCTCGGTTCGTCGGCGCAGGACGCCATCGTCTGCCAGAACGACCAGCGCACCAAGCTCACGCAGATCACCTCTTACATCGACGGGCTCAAGGCGTCCGCGCCGGAGGTCGACTTCCTCGGCGCCATCGACCAGGCCGCCCGCAACCTCGGCAGCGACCCCATGGGCGTCATCGTGGTCGGCAGCGGCCTGCAGACGACCGACCCGCTGAACTTCGCCGGTACAGGGCTGCTCTACGCCGACCCCGCGCAGGTGGTCTCCGACCTGAGCTCGCGGGGCCTGCTCCCGACCGACCTCAAGGGCGTCACCGTCTACTGGGCCGGGATGGGCGACACCGCGGGCGCGCAGCAGCCGCTGACCGTGCCGGCTCGCAGCAACCTCGAGGCGATCTGGTCGGCCGTGGTGAAGGCCGCGGGCGGGACGCTGTCGCTGCTTCCCGAGCCCGCCTCCGGCAGCGCGCCAGCGGGCCTCCCGGCCGTCTCGCCGGTGACGGTCGAGGCCGTCGCCACCAAGACGGACTGGTCGCGCCCGGTCGTGATCCGCAACAGCGAACTGCTGTTCACCAAGGACACCGCGGACTTCTCCGACCCGGGCGCCGCACAGAAGGTGCTCGCCACGCTCGTGCCCGCGATCGAGCAGAACGGCAAGGTCGTCACCATCACCGGGACCGCCTCCAAGGACCAGGCGGCCGACAACGCGGCCGACACCGCCCTGTCTCTGCGCCGGGCGGACGCCGTGAAGGCCGCCCTCGTGGGCCTCGGCGTGCCCGCGTCCCTGATGCAGACGGCGGGCGTCGGCTTCGAATGGTGCGGCTGGAAGAACGAGAAGGATGCGGCCGGCACCTACTCGGACGCCCTCGCCGAGCAGAACCGCACCGTCATCCTCACGTCCGCCGGCGTCGGGTTGTGCGGCTGACGGGAATCATCCGGCGGCCCGGTTCGTTGCGGCGACTATGACGATCATCGGACTCATCGGATCAGGACACATCGGATCGCAACTCGCCCGCCTCGCCGTCGCGCGGGGCTACGACGTGGTGCTCAGCAACTCGCGCGGGCCCGAGACGCTTCAGGCGCTCGTCGAGGAGCTGGGCGAGCACGCTCGTGCGGCGACGCCCGCCGAGGCGGCCGCGGCCGGAGACCTCGTCGTGGTCACGACTCCCCTCGCCGCGGAGAAGACCCTCCCCGTCGCGGAGCTCGCGGGCAAGATCGTGATCGACACGAACAACTACTACCCGCAGCGCGACGGCACCATCCCCGAACTCGAGGACGACTCGACCACGGTCGCCGAGCGCCTGCAGAAGGTGCTTCCGACCTCGAAGGTCGTGAAGGCGTTCAACCACATCGGTGCGCGGGAGCTCACGAGCGAGAGCCTGCCCGCGGGATCTCCGGACCGTCGCGCGCTCATCGTGGCCGGAGACGACGCCGGCGCCCGCACGCGGGTGGCCGAGCTGATCGACGAGTTCGGCTTCGACGTGGTCGACGTCGGCGAGCTGTCCGAGGGATGGCGCGCCCAGCGCGACACCCCGGCGTACGTCCGCCGCTACGATGCAGCGGGCCTCCGTGAGGCCCTCGCTGCCGCGAAGCGCTACCGCGACATGTGACCCGCCTGGGCGGTGGGCCTCAGCCGACGGTCTCCGCGGTGATGAGGTCCACCGTCACGGGGCTGTCGTCGGCCTCGGCGGCCGCGCGGGAGGTCAGGTAGCTGCCGGCGACGAACGCCGCAGCCGCGAACACCAGTGCGATGACCAGATCGGCCCACTGGCTGGGCGTCAGGTGCTGGAGAAGGCCGCCGGAGCCGGCAGCAGCGGGGGCCGCATCCGGTGCCAGCAGAAGCGCGAAAGCGATGCCGGACACCACTCCCGCGAACCCCAGGACGTACCACGCGATTTCTTTCACGTGCCTAGCTAACCGCGGTCGAAGAGGCGGCTGAAGAGCCTTGCGCAGCTGGTCGCGCTCATGCTAGGAGCGCGCGCCGTGCTTGCCCTCTGTACTTTTGCATGCGAACGCAACACAATGACGTTACATGAGCCACCCTCATGTAATCCGCACGCCGGATCAACGGCTGCGGATCTTCGTCTCGTCCACGCTGCAGGAGCTCGCCGCTGAGCGCCGGGCAGCGCGGACCGCCATCGAACGGCTGCATCTCGCCCCGGTGATGTTCGAGCTCGGGGCGCGTCCGCATCCCCCGCGCGAGCTGTACCGTGCCTACCTCGAGCAGAGCGACGTCTTCCTGGGCCTGTACTGGGAGCGCTACGGCTGGGTAGCTCCGGAAGAGGAGGTGTCCGGCCTCGAGGACGAGTACAACCTCTGCCCACCGGAGCTGCCGCGTCTGCTCTACGTCAAGAGCCCCGCCGACAACCGCGAGCCGAAACTCGCGACCCTGCTCGCCCGCATCCGTGACGACGACCGCGCCGCCTACAAGTACTTCGAGAGCCCGAAGGAGCTGGCGCAGCTGATCGAGAACGACCTCGCCACCCTGCTGGCCGAGCGCTTCGACCAGAGCAGGGCGCTCGTCACCGCGGATGTCGCCAGCGACGCCGACCGCGTGGTGGAGCCGGTGCGCCTTCCCGTCCCGCTCACCGGCCTGGTCGGCCGTGACGCCGACATCGCCGCCATCGTCGACCGGCTGAGGCGCGGCACCCGCTTCGTCACGCTGGCCGGCCCGGGTGGCATCGGGAAGAGCCGCCTCGCCATCGCCGCAGCACGTGCGGCCGCCCAGGACTTCGAGGACGGCGCCGTGTTCGTCGATCTCTCGGCGGTGCACGATCCGCGGCAGGTGCCCAACCGCATCGCCCAGGCGCTGGGAGTGCGCGACACGGGCGACGCGCCCGTCGTCGACAATCTGGTGACGGCGCTGCACGACCGTCGCATCCTGCTCGTGCTCGACAACTTCGAGCAGGTGCTGGACGCCGCGCCGTTGCTCACGGGCCTCCTGGCCGCTGCTCCCGGGCTGGCGCTGCTGGTCACCAGCCGTTCCCTGCTGCGGGTGAGCGCCGAGCAGAGCTACGAGGTCGGCCCACTGGCCGAGGACTCCTCCGTCAGCCTCTTCGTCGAGCGCGCCCACGCTGTGAAGCCCGACTTCGAAATCACCGCGGAGAACGCGGAGTCGGTGGCCCGGGTCTGCGTAGCGCTGGACGGCGTCCCGCTCGCCATCGAGCTGGCCGCCGCCCGCATCCGGGTGCTGTCCCCCGCCGAGCTGCTCGACCGCCTGGACCGCCGGCTGTCCGTGCTCGTCGGAGGCTCCCGCGACCTGCCGGAACGGCAGCAGACCATCCGCCGCACCATCGAGTGGAGCACGCAGCTGCTCGCCCCGGAGCAGCGGCGGTTGCTCGCGCGCCTCGGCGCGTTCGAGGGCGGCTTCACGCTGGAAGCCGCCGAGTTCGTCGGCGCGGACGGCGCAGACGGAGCGGACGTGCTCTTCGACCTGGGCATGCTGGTCGACTCCAGCCTGGTGTCGCAGCACGACAGCGACGACCGGCCGCGCTTCACCATGCAGGCGATCGTGCGCGAGTACGCGCGCGAGCAGTTGCAGAGCGACGGCGAGCTCGACCGTGCCCGCGACGCGCACGCCCGCTTCTTCATCGACCTCGGCGCACGTGCGAAGCTCCCGCTCAAGGGCGGGGGCCAGCGCGAGTGGATGCAGCGGCTGGGCGACGAGCGCGACAACCTCCGGGCCGCCGAGCGCTACCTGCTGGATGCGCGCGACTGGGACCGCGCCGCCGAACTCGCGTTCAACCTCTTCCTCTACTTCTGGGTCATCGGCCTCCTCGGCGAGGTGCGGACCTGGATGGACGAGCCGCTCGAGTCCGGTGACACCCTCGGCGACCGCACGCGGGCCATCGCGCTCTACTTCACCCGCACCATCCGCTTCTGGAAGGACCCGGACGGACGCGTCGCCGCCGACCTCTCGGAGGCGTCCGACCTGTTCCGCGGCTGCGGCGACCGGTCCGGCGAGGCGATGGCGGAGATCTCGCTCGCCCTCGCCCTGATGGCCGGAGAGAAGCCGGACACCGCGCGCGCCGCAGAGGTGATGGAGCGCAGCCTCCAGCTGTTCCGCGAGACCGGGGACGTGTGGGGCGAGTCGATGGCGCTCGTCCTGCTCGGCCGGGTGTCCCTCCTGGAACAGAAGCTCCGCGAGGCCTTCGAGCGGTTCGACGAGTCGCTGTCGCTCACGCAGCGCAGCGGGGACGCGGTCGGCGGCCGGATCGCCGCCTACCACCTCGGCTGGGCCCACCTGCTGCTGGGGTCGCCGGAGGACGCCAGAAAGGACTTCGCGCTGAGCGTCACGCTCTCGACCTCCCTCGGCCACATCGAGGGGATCGCGTACGGGCTGGAGGGGCTGGCCGCCGTGGCCGCGCTCGCGGGGGACGTCGAGCGTGCGGGCCGCCTGGCCGGCGCCGCGCACGCGCTGCGCGAGCGGTCGGGCACGCACAACGGGCCGACGTTCACCTTCCACCAGCGCTACCTGGACCGCCTGGCGTCGGTCAGCGCGCCCGGTCGCCTCGCCGAGGCCGTCGCGGAGGGCCGCGAGCTCACCGTCGAGCAGGCCGTGGCGGAGGCGTTGTCCGAACCCAGCCTGAACTGACTCGCCGGCTCCTTAAGTGATGGAACCCCGGCACCTGAATGGTGCCGGGGTTCCGCCGGATCCCGGTAGGCGCACCCGAAACGCCGCCCGGGATGGTCTCTGCGATCAGGCGATGAGCGCCTGCTCCTCGGGGGCCGGAGCCACCCACGCGCCGTAGACGGCGATGCGTGCGGACTCCTGCGTCACGTACACGCCCAGCTCGCGGCCGGTGCAGTCGGTGGCGACGAAACCGTCGTGGTTCCGGTCGACCATGCCCACGTACGCCGTCGGAGTCGAGGCCACCCACAGTGCGGCCGCCGGCGAGTGCCAGGAGACGTACTCGGTGGGGAGATCGATGATGTCTGCGAGGGACTCGGCCATGATTCTTCCTTTGTCGTTGGGCGGTTCGAAGATCTAGTTAGATGATCGAACTACCGGTTCGGCGAAGCAAGAAAATCGGGGGGCCTTGCTTTGGATTCGCGCTTCCGCTATAAGCGCTGGCCCAGCGTCATCGACCGCCCGGGGAGCGCGTCTCCGACTCCTCCATGACGATCATCCCCGAGGCCCGGGCGCCGGTCTGGATCATGGTCTCGATCCAGTCCTTGTTGAGGGTCGGGACCTTCGAGCCGGAGAAGAAGATGTGCAGGGGGACGCCGTTGTCGACCCAGATGGTGTGACGGCCGCTGCCCAGTTCGGCGGGGACGGGCCAGGTGAGGAAGAAGTTCTCGCCGCGACGCAGTTTGGTGCTGATCGCGATCTGCATGTGGAACAGGAGACGGTCGTCGAGCTCGTAGCTTTCGCCGTCGTAACGGAGGGTGCCCACGGATGCCTTTCAGGGTGTCAGGTGGCGCGTGTTCGGTGGTCTTGCGAGCTTACCCGCACGGAATACGGGTGTATCGTGACGCCGCGATAGTCTTCTACAACATCCCCGCCGAAAGGATCACCGCATGATCGTTCACCGCCTCACGGTCGATGGAAAGGATTACTTCCTGCCCGATCCGGTGGACGACCTGCGGAGCAAGATCCTCGAGGCCGTGCGGGCCGGCGGCGGCTACGTCACCATCCCGCCGCTGCGCGGCGGCCCCGGCGTCGATGTCCTGTTCTCCCCCGGCATGCCCGTCACCTGGGCGCAGATCGAGGTCGATCCGCCCGCTCCCCGCCAGGAGGAGCCGCGCGTCGACATCGACTCGTTCGACGCCCTCTGACCCACGCGAACACCGGACGCGCGCGGCCCTGATCTCAGGACCGCGCGTTTCCTGTCTCCAGACCCTGTCGGCCCGTCAGGAGCGGCGCCGGCGCTCCTGGTACCAGGAGAAGAGCGCCTTGGCGCGCTGCGGCTTCGAGATCAGGTAGCCCTGGGCCCGGTCGCAGCCGGCCTCTGCCAGCCGGTCGAGCTGGTGGCGGGTCTCGACGCCCTCGCCCACGACGCGGATGCCGCGCCGGTGCGCCTCGGAGATGATCTGAGCGACCTCGCGGGTGCGATCGTCGGCCTGCACCAGGCTCTTATCCAGCTTGAGCTCGCGCGCGTGCAGCGCCTCCACCCGCGCGAACGACGAGTGGCCGGTGCCGAAGTCGTCGACCGAGATCGTGACCCCGGCGGCGGCCAGCGACTCCAGGAGTCCCGCGGCGCGCTCGGGGCGCGGGATGCTGTGGCTCTCGGTGACCTCGACCGTCAGCGTCGCAGGATCGCACCGCCCGGTCGCGAACGCACCCTCGAACATGTCGAGGAGCGACGGGTCGTCCAGCTGGGTGGCCGAGACGTTCACGGCCACGTCGATGGTGCAGCCGGGGATGTACTCGGCGGTCACGTCGGAGATGATCCGCGCCGTCAGCAGCGGGAGCAGACCGGTCTTCTGGGCGATGTCCACGAAGACGTCGGGCGCGACGGAGCCGTGGTTCGGATGCGTCCACCGGGCGAGAGCCTCGACCCCCACGACGGAGCCGTCGGCGACATCGATCTGGGGTTGATAGGCGGCCGTGACCTGGCGCTGCGCCAACGCGATCTCGAAATCGCGGGCGAAGTCCTCGAGGGTCCCGTCCACCAACGTCACATTCGGATGATCCCCAGGACGGGGGACGTTGTCAACTTTCGGGGTGACCCCTTGCGCGATCGGGCCCGTTGACGCTAGCGGGCCCTCCGACGACGGTGACGCTGGCCTCCCGCGATGCCCAGGAAGGTCGCCGCAGCCGCCCCCGCGACCGCCGCGATCACCAGATCCACTGCTTGCACAGCCGGAACGATCGCCTCGCCGACCGGCGCAAGCAGCAGGACGACCGCCGCTAGCGCGATCGCCGCTGCGAAGGCTCCTGCCGATGACAGACCCTGCATTGCCGCTCCCCCTATCTCGTGCCGCGGTACCCCCTGTACCCCGCGGGACGCTCCGAAGCATAGCCACTGCACAGCTTCTCGGGCAGTCACTCCGCGGCACGTTCACCGAATCGTCACAATCCGTCCGCTCTCGGGATCGACGACGGCGGCGGGGACAGAGAGGGCGGCCTGCGTCAGGCGGCGTCGGGCGGGAAGGCGGCGGGGTACGGCTGGTCGGCGTCGGCACTGCGGCTGACGGCCGACCATTCGAGGTCGGAGGCGAGCAGACGGCGGTCCTGCGCGACGCTCATCTCGGTCGCGTTCACGCCGAGCGGGAGGTTCTGCGGGATGTCGGAGCGCTTGGCGACGCGGACCAGGATCTCCGCCGCGCGCACCGGGTCGCCTGCGGGACCGTCGCCCGCCTGACGCACTCGGCGGTTCATCGCCCCGACCGTGTCGTTGTACCCCTCGGGAATCTCGCGGACCTCCATCGAGGATCCGGCCCAGTCGGTGCGGAACCCGCTCGGCTCCACCAGCAGCACCTTCACGCCGAACGGAGCCGTCTCGGCGCGGAGCACCCGGCTGAAGCCGTCGATCGCGAACTTCGCCGCCTGATACGAGGCGATGCCGGGCGAGCCGCCCACGCGGCCGCCGACGGACGAGAACTGGATCACGAGGCCGCCGCCCTGCGCACGCAGCAGCGGGATCGCCGCCTTGCTGACGTTGTACACGCCCCAGAAGTTCGTCTCGAACTGGGTGCGGAAGTCGGCGTCGTCCGTCGTCTCGATCGGGGACACGTTGGCGTAGCCGGCGTTGTTGACGATGACGTCGACGCGGCCGAAGCGGTCGCGCGTTTCGCGCAGCGCCTCCCCGGCGCGGGCGGGGTCGGTGACATCGAGGGCGAGCGGGAGGATGCGGTCTCCGTACTCGGCGACCAGGTCGTCGAGCTGCTCGGGGCGGCGCGCCGTGGCGGCCACCCGATCGCCGGCCTGAAGGGCGGCGACGACGAGGGCGCGGCCGAAGCCGCGCGAGGATCCGGTGATGAACCATGTCTGTTCCATGGGGATAATGAAACATCGTTTCTTTAACTAATGCAACCCGGTTGCAGTAAACTGTCAGCATGAGCGACGCCACCGACCGCGAGACCGCCTTCCAGCGCGCCCGTTCCCCCGAAGCGAAGGCGGCACGCGAGCAGGCCATCCTGGATGCCGCGCGCGCCCTCGGCGCCGAGCGCGGCATCCGCGCCGTCACCCTCACCGACATCGCCGATGCCGTCGGGATGCACAAGTCGGCGATGCTCCGTTACTTCGAGACCCGCGAGGAGATCTTCCTGCGGCTCACAGCGGACGGCTGGCGGGAGTGGACGCCCGTACTGTCCGACCGGATCGCCGCCGCCTCCACCCCGCACGGGGTCGCTGCGGCCTTCGCCTCGACGCTCGCCGCCCGCGGACCGTTCTGCGACCTGCTCGCCCAGGCTCCCCTCAACCTGGAGCGCAACGTGTCGGTCGAAGCGGTGCGCGCCTTCAAGCTGACCACGGGCGCGAGTCTCGCGCGGATCGCCGACGCGGTCCGGGAGACGCTCCCCGAGCTGCCGCGCACCGCGGCCGCCGACCTCGTCGCGGTCGCCACGTCGCTGGCGGGCACCTTCTGGCAGATCTCCACCCCGCCGCCCGAGATCGCCGAGCTGTACCGTTCCGACCCGCGGCTCGGCCACGCCCTGATCGACCTGGAACCGCGGCTCCGGCGCATCCTGGCCGCCTATCTGACGGGGGCGCTGGCCGGCTGAAGCGGGCGTACGGTGTCGGCGTGACCGACGTCTCCTCCGCCCCGCCCATGACCCACCAGGGCCGGGCTCCCGCCTTCGCAGTGTCCATCGCCGTCGGTGCGCTCACCATCCTCGACCTGTCCGGGGTGAACGTCGCGCTTCCGTCGATCCAGCGCTCGCTGCACGCCGACTCGACCCAGCTGCAGCTGATCGTGGCCGGCTACGCGCTCGCCTTCGGGCTGACCCTCGTCCCGTCCGGTCGCCTCGGCGACACCCGCTCGCGCCGCGCGATGTTCGTCATCGGCCTGATCGGGTTCAGCCTGGCGAGCGCCTTGTGCGCGCTGGCGCCGAATATCCTCTGGCTGACGATCACCCGGTTCCTGCAGGGCGCCGCCGCGGGCGTGCAGATGCCGCAGGTGCTCGGGATGATCCAGCAGCTCTATCGCGGGGAGGAGCGGGGGCGCGCCTTCGGCGTCTTCGGGGCGATGGTCGGTATCGCCACCGCCATCGGGCCGAGCCTCGCCGGATCCCTGATCGCGATCGGAGGCGCCGAAGAGGGCTGGCGCCTGCTGTTCTGGTTCAACGTGCCCTGCGGGGCCATCGCGCTGTTCTTCGCGCTGCGCTATCTGCCACGGACGCAGGATCGCGGCTCGGGCGGGACGGAACTCGACCCGGTCGGGCTGGTCCTGCTCGCCGGCGCCATCCTCGGGCTGATGCTCCCGTTCCTGCTGACCACGGGCTCTCCGTCCGACGACCCGCTCCGCTGGCTCTGGCTGGTCGCCTTCGTCGCGTTCGGCGCGGCCTTCCTGCTCTGGGAGCGGGCGTACGCCCGCCGGGGTCTGTCCCCGATCGTCCATCTGGACCTGTTCCGCCTGGCGTCGTACCGCAACGGCATCCTCATCGCCGCGGTGTACTTCGCCGGCCTTCCCGCGAGCTTCCTGGTCACGACGCTGTTCCTCCAGGAGGGACTCCACGCGCAACCGCTCGCCGCCGGCCTGGTGAGCGTGCCCTTCGCCCTCGGCGCCGCCGTGTCGGCGTTCGTGGGCGGTCGGCTGGTCCAGCGATTCGGACGCGCCCTCGTCGTGGTCGGCCTGGTGATCGTCATCGTCGGGATCGGCGCGCTGCTGGCCTCGGCGACCCTGGCGCCCCCGTCCTCCGCGGAGTGGTTCATGGCCGCCTCGACGCTGGTCGGCGGAATCGGCGGCGGCTTCGTCATCTCGCCGAACCAGACGCTCACCCTGTCGGAGGTGCCGCCGGAGGAGGGCAGCGCCGCCGGCTCCATCGCCCAGCTGGGTCAGCGGGTCGGCACGGCCGTCGGCGTCGCGCTGGTGACGGCCGTGTTCTTCGCCATGGTCCCGGGCGGCGGCGACCATCCGGTCGGGCAGTACCACGACGCCGTCCGTGCGGGCTACCTGGTGACGCTGGCGCTGCTCGCGGTCGCGCTCGTCGTGGGGCTGGTGGACCTGCGGGAGCGGCACAAGGCCGGGAAGACGGGCGTCTGACCCCTGTCCGGCCGCTCCGGGCTACTGCGGGTAGGGCGTCTCCCCGCGCTCCAGCATCGCCACCAGCTTCGCGAGGCGGTTGGCGCGGCTGGTCGTGCTCGGAGCGGTGATCACGCGGTGGAGCACCGCGTACCGGTTCTGTGCGTTCAGCCGCTGGAACCCTTCGGCGGCGGCCGGGGATGCGGCGAGCGCCGCCTGGAGGTCCTCGGGCACCTCGGCCGATGCCGAGCCGGCGTACGCGCGCTCCCAGCGGCCGTCCGCCCGGGCGCGCTCGATCTCGGCCTGGCCGCTCGGGCGCATCCGGCCCTCGGCGGTGAGGGTGGCGACCAGGCCGATGTTGCGCTGCGACCACAGGGACGACTTCCGCCTCGGGGTGTAGCGCTGCACGAAGGTGGTCTCGTCGCGCGAGCGCCGCCGACCGTCGATCCAGCCGCTGCACAGCGCCTCGGCGAGCGCGTCGCTGTAGGTGAGCGAGGTCGGGTCGGTCGTCCCCTTCTTGGCGAGGACGAGCCAGACGCCGTCGGAGGTGAGCTCGTTGTCGTCAAGCCAGGCGCGCCACGCGGCGGCATCGGCCACGATCAGGTGGTCGGTGTCCGGCTGCGCCATGGCTGCCACTATTCCTCATGCCTATGACGCCGCGCCAGGGGCGGGAAGCCAGGATCGGGATGCCCGGGGGGACTAGTCGTCGCCCGGTGCCCGATCGTCGGCGCCCAGGCCGAACGGCCGGGTGAGCGCATCCACCCGCTCCCGCAGGTACGCGGTGACCGCGAGGTTGTCCGGTTCGGGAGTCTCGGTGTTCGCGGTCTCCACCATCAGCACCGACCCCGGGCCCAGCAGGAACGTGGCGTCCACGTCGTTTCCGTCGGAGCCGAGCGCGCGCAGGGTCACCGCGTCGGCCCCGCCGCTCTGGCCGAGGGCCGTCGCGTACCTCATCAAGAGGTCCGCCGCTTCATCGCCTATCAGCAGGGACTGGTCCGCATAGGTCACGTGCCTCATGGGGAGGACGGTAGGCCCGATCCGCCGACGCGCAGGCGGTTGACATCACGGGAGACGGTGGCTCCGCGCGGCGCGCCGGGTCAGGGCGTGAGCACCACCTTGATGCAGCCGTCCTCCTTGTCTCGGAACACGTCGTACATGTGCGGCGCGTCCTCCAACGGGACCTTGTGGGTGACGAGGTCCTCGGTGCCGAGCGGGTCGGCCGGGTCCTCCACCAGCGGCAGGATCTCGTCGCGCCAGGCCTGCACGTTGCACTGCCCCATCCGGATCGTCACCTGCTTGTCGAAGAGGTTCATGAACGGCACCGGGTCGGCGACGCCGGCGTAGACACCGCTGAGGGAGACGGTCCCGCCGCGGCGGACGGCGTCGAACGCCAGCGTCATCGCGGCCATGCGGTCCACGCCGACGGTCGTCATCAGCTTCTGCGCGACCGCATCGGGCAGGAGTCCCACCGCCGACTGCGCGGCCGCCGTCGCGGGGTTGCCGTGCGCCTCCATCCCGACCGCGTCGACCACCGAGTCCGGACCGCGCCCGTCGGTCGCCTCGCGGAACCACGCCGGGATGTCGTCGCTCAGGTCGAACGTGTCGACGCCGTGCCGCTCCGCCATCGCGCGCCGCTCCGGGACCGGGTCGACCGCGATCACGCGGTGGCCGAGGTGCACGCCGATGCGGCTCACGAACTGGCCGACCGGCCCCAGTCCGATCACGCCAAGCACCCCGTGCTCGGGCAACTGCGCGTACTGCACGCCCTGCCACGCCGTCGGCAGGATGTCGCTCAGGAAGAGGTAGCGCTCGTCGGGCAGCTCGGAGCCGACCTTGTACGCGTTGAAGTCCGCCAGCGGAACGCGCAGCCGCTCGGCCTGTCCGCCGGGCACCGAACCGTACAGCTCCGTGTAGCCGTACAGGCTCGCCCCGGTGCCGTGATCGTAGTTCTGCGTCGTCTCGCACTGCGTCGTCAGGCCGCGCCGGCACATGAAGCACTCGCCGCACGCGATCACGAACGGGATGACCACCCGGTCGCCGACACCGAGGGTGCGCACCGCGGAGCCCACCTCCTCCACGATGCCCATCGGCTCGTGGCCGAGCACGTCGCCCTTGGCGAGGAACGGACCGAGCACGTCGTACAGGTGCAGGTCGCTGCCGCAGATGGCCGTGGAGGTGATGCGCACGATCACGTCCGTCGGCTCCTGGATGATCGGATCGGGGACGTCGACGACTTCGACCTTCTTGGTGGCCTGCCAGGTGAGTGCTCTCATGGACCGTTCATACGCCGAGGGCCGGTCGGACGCTACCGGTGGCGGCCGGGAAGAAAGCGTCGCGCCTCGGGGTTCGGAACCGTGAGGGGCGACGGTCGCCCCCGGAGGAAGGCGACGACATGGCGAACATCTCGATCATCGGAGGCACCGGGTTCACCGGATCGCACATCGCGGCGGAGGCCGCGTCCCGCGGACATCACGTGACCTCGCTGAGCCGCTCGGAGCCGAGCGAGCCCGTCGACGGCGTGACGTACCTGACCGGCTCGGCGGACGAGCCGGAGCAGGCGATCGACGGCGCCGACGTGATCGTCGCCACCGTCTCCCCGCGCGGCGACAGCGCCGGAACGCTCGGTCGGCGCTACGGCCGCCTCGCCGAGCTGGCGGCGGCATCCGGTGCTCGCCTGGTCGTCATCGGCGGGTTCAGTTCGCTGCGCCCGGCTCCTGACGCCCCTCGGTTCGCGGAGGGCGACGACATCCCGCCGCAGTTCGCCGACGAGGCGCGCGAGCTGAACGCGGTGCTCGGCGACCTGATCGACAACGCACCCGAGGGTCTGGACTGGTTGTTCGTCAGCCCGGCGGGCACCTACGGCGCGTACGCACCGCAGCAGGACCGGCGCGGCACCTACCGCGTGGGCGAGGACGTCGCACTCTTCGACGACGAGGGCGTGTCGATCATCGGCGGCGAGGACTTCGCCCAGGCGGTCATCGACGAGATCGAGACCCCGACCCGGAGCCGCTCGCAGATCCACTTCGTGTACTGACTCGCTCTGTCAGGGGGCGCTGGCGACGACCGCGTCGAGCTCTCCGAGGGTGAACCGCCACCCCTGGAGGTAGGACTCGGCGGGGGCGTCGTCCGCCCACGGCCCGGTGTGCCGCACGTTGAGGCCGGTCTGGTGACCGTCGCCGGTCAACCGCATCTCCACGGCTTCGTCCCTGCTGCTGCCGTCCTCGTCGCGCCACACCCAGGTGAACGCCAGCCGTTCCCTCGGCTCGACGGCCAGGTACGTGCCCTCGAGCACGATGCCCGCGGCCGGTGCGACGATGCGGTAGCCGCCGCCGGGGCGCACGTCGGCCTGGATCGTGACGTCGGGCCAGTGCCGCCACCACCAGCTGCGCAACCCCTCGGCGGTGCTCAGGGCATCCCACACGCGCGACCGGTCGGCGGCGATCGTCCGCGATAGGTCGAGCGGGCGGAGCGCCAGACGCTCCCAGGTGCTGCGGTTCGGTGCGGGTGGGTTCACCCCCTCCACCGAGTGCGCCAGGGAGTCGACCAGGTGCTCCCATGCGAAGCCGTCGGCGGCGACGGTCTCCGGACGGGCGATCCGATGACGCAGCTCGAGTGCGGTCCGGCCGGGACCCTCGGGCGTCCGCCGCGCCTCCAGGATGCTGCCGGGCTCCGAGTCCGCCGCCCACGACACGGCGACGGACGACCGGTCGCAGTGGAGCACGCGGCCGGCCGCGGACGCACCGGATCCCAGGTCGACGGTGAACGCGTCGCCGACGCCGGCGGGCGCTCCGCCGACGGTCCCCAGCCAGCGGGCCAGCCGCGGGAGGGACGTGCACGCGTCGCGCACCTCCTCCGGTGTCGCGTCGTACTCGCGGCGCAGCACGATCTCGGGCTGCTCGCGCGACCCGATCAGTGCGCGGACGATGCGGTCGTCCATCATTCCTCCTCGTCCGACTCATCCCCGGCCAGGCGACGCGGCGACCGGCCGCGCGCGAGCTCCGTCTCGAGCGCATCCATCCGCTGACCCCACAGGCCCGCGTACCGCTCCACCCACGCGGCGACCTCGTCGAGCGCTCCCGGCCGCAGCCGGTAGATGCGCTGGGAGCCGCGGCGCTCCGCCGTGACCACATCCGCCTCGCGCAGCACGCGGAGCTGGTTGGACACGGCCGGCTGCCCGATCCCGAACTCGCGCATCACGACGGCGCCCACGGCGCCCGCGGCCGCCTCCTCCTCCGCGAGCAGCTCGACCATCCGTCGCCGTACCGGGTCGGCGAGAAGCGCGAACGAGTTCATGCGCCCATGATATCACTCTGTACTGATGCAACGAAGGCGCGGGTTGCCGACGCGGCGACCTGGTGGCACCGTTCATGACGTAGGGGAACGGGATCCGATGGACGGAGCGGAGACGGCATGGCGAAGCAGAAGAAACTCGAGAAGGCGGCCGAGAAGGCCCTCAAGCGGGCGGAAGACGCGGTCGCCGACGCCATCACCGCCGTGAAGCGGCTCGACAAGAAGAAGGCGAAGAAACGCGCGCACGCCCTCCGGAAGCAGGTCGCCCGGCTGGGCTCCGACAAGCCTGCCGCGCCCGAAGGGAAAGCCGATGCCGACCCCGCCACCGTCCCGGACCTCACCCCGCCCCTCCCGTCGGTGCGCGACGACCAGGTCGACACCGCTGCGGAGTTCGCCGGCTCGGCCGCCACCACGGCCCCGCACGATCCGGAGCTCGACCAGCTGACCGTTCAGGCGCTGCGGGATGCGGCCCGCGCCCGCGGACTCCGGAACGTCTCAAAGCTCAGCAAGGGGCAGCTGATCGAGCGTCTCAGCGAATGACATCCTGAAACCTGACCCCGCGCGGGAGACGGCGCACGTTTCCGGGTTTACGTTGGCAGTCAGGGAAGGAGACCACGTGGACGACGAGGCACTCGAGGTGACGGAGCAGGACACGCAAGCTGGAGGGGCGACGGAGACTCTGCCGGAGACGGAGGAGGCCGAGGAGGCCGTCCCCGAGATGCAGGAGATCACGTACGACGAGCAGCTGTATCCCGCACGCCCTCGCCGCCTGCGTCCGCGCGCGAATCTGCGCGGCGGCAGCATCCGCCGCACCTTCTCCGACCCGCGAGCGGCGAACGGGCAGAACCCGGCGTACGTGGAGTGGCTGGTCCGCCAGTCGATGCTGAAGGATGCGGATGTGCTGAGCCGTCAGCTGTCCGGCTCCCCCAGCATGTGGCGAAACCCGTACGCCCGGCCGGACGCGCGCCGCGCGGTCTCGACCTCGGACGTGTGGTTCACCGCGTACCCGATCTCGCTGATCACGCGCCCGCACGAGTCGTTCCTGACCGCTCTGGCCGACCCGGAGCTGTGGTCGGCGTTCGAGCGGATCGGGATCAACGGCGTCCACACCGGTCCGGTGAAGCGGGCCGGCGGCATCCGCGGCTGGCAGGAGACGCCGAGCGTCGACGGACACTTCGACCGCATCGGCACGCAGATCGACCCGGCGTTCGGCGACGAGGAGACGTTCCGCCGGATGACGGACGTGGCCGAGGAGCACGGCGGCGTCGTCATCGACGACATCGTCCCGGGCCACACCGGCAAGGGCGCGGACTTCCGCCTCGCCGAGATGGCGTACAAGGACTACCCCGGGATCTACCACATGGTCGAGATCCCGCCGGACGAGTGGCACCTGCTCCCCGAGGTGCCGGACGGCCGTGACTCGGTGAACCTGGACGAGTCGACCGAGGCGGCGCTCGCCGACCGCGGGTACATCATCGGCGAGTTGCAGCGCGTCATCTTCTTCGCCCCCGGCGTCAAGGAGACGAACTGGAGTGCGACAGCCCCCGTCATCGGGGTCGACGGCATCACCCGCCGCTGGGTGTACCTCCACTACTTCAAGGAGGGCCAGCCGTCGGTGAACTGGCTCGACCCGACCTTCTCGGGCATGCGCCTGGTGATCGGCGACGCGCTGCACTCCCTCGGCGATCTGGGCACGAGCGCCCTGCGGCTGGATGCGAACGGCTTCCTCGGCGTGGAGAAGAGTGCCGAAGGGATGCCCGCCTGGTCGGAGGGGCACCCGCTCTCGCACGCGGCGAACCACATCATCGCGGGCATGGTGCGCAAGGTCGGCGGGTTCACCTTCCAGGAGCTGAACCTGACGGTCGAGGACATCCGCGACACCGGCGCGGTCGGCGCCGACCTGTCGTACGACTTCATCAACCGTCCCGCCTACCACCACGCTCTCGCGACCGGCGACACCGAGTTCCTGCGGCTGACGCTGCGCACGTCGCTGGAGCTGGGCGTCGAGCCGGTCTCCCTGGTGCACGGCATGCAGAACCACGACGAGCTCACCTACGAACTCGTGCACTGGGCGACGCTGCACCAGAACCAGGTGTACACGTTCCGCGGCGAGGAGATCACCGGCGGCGAGCTGGCCCACCGCATCCGCCAGGACCTCGTCGACGCCATCACCGAGCCGACCGCGGACTACAACCTCGTCTTCACGACCAACGGGATCGCCTGCACGTCCGCGTCGCTGATCGCGGCGACGCAGGGACACGCCACCCTGGAGTCGATCACCGAGAACGACATCCCGGCGATCCGTGACGCGCACCTGCTGCTCGCGGCCTTCAACGCCTGGCAGCCCGGCGTGTTCGCGCTGTCGGGATGGGACCTGCTCGGTTCGCTGACCATTCCGCGCTCCGAGGTGGCCGACCTGATCGCGGAGGGCGACACCCGCTGGGTGGAGCGCGGCGCTCACGACCTGCTCGGCGTGGCGCCGGAGGCGGAGCGGTCGGCGTCCGGGATGCCGCGGGCGCGCTCCCTGTACGGCACGCTGCCCGAGCAGCTCGGCACGCGCGACTCGTTCGCGAGCCGTCTGGGCGCGCTGCTGCGCATCCGGAACCGCTGGGGCATCGCCACGGCCCGTCAGGTGGACGTGCCCGACGTCGCGCATCCCGGGATGCTGGTCATGGTGCACGAGCTGGAGTCGGTGGATGAGCAGGGCCTGCCGATCGTGCAGCTGACCGTGCTCAACATGACGGGCGACGCAGTGGAGGGCACCGTCCGTTCGGAGGCGCTCCCCCACCGCGCGCTGGTCGTGGATGCGGCCGACGACAGCGAGGTGGGGACGGTCGACGACCTGGCGAGCTTCCCGGTGAGCGTGCCGGCGTACGGCGCCCGCTTCCTGGTGCTGCAGCGGACGCCGGCGGACGGGTAGCGGGCGGAGCGCCTGGAATCAGGCGAGCAGCTCGCGCACCCGGGGGACGACCTCCTCGCCGAACAGCCGGATGTTGGTGAGCAGCGACTCGTTCGTCATGCCGGGGATCCCGTACTTCAGATCGAAGCGGTTGGCGCCGACCACCGGGAGGTTGGCCGCGATCTTGGTGGCCACCGTCTCGGGCGAGCCGACGTAGAGGCTTCCGTCCGGCCCGAGTTCCCGCTGGAACGACGCCTCGGTCGGAATGGCGAACCCGCGGGTGGCGCTGACCTTGGTCATCATGTCGCGGAAGTGCGGCCAGAACTCCTCGCGCGCCTGCTCGTCGGTCGCGGCGACGTGCCCCGGCGAGTGCAGCCCGATCGGCTGCTGCGGCCGGCCGAACTGCTCGAGCGCCTGGTGGAACAGCTCCGTGTACGGCGCGAAGCGCGCGACCGGGCCGCCGATGACTGCCAGCATGAGCGAGAAGCCGTAATGCGCCGTCCGGATGACGGACTCGGGGCTGCCGCCCACGCCGATCCACGTCGGGAGGGGCGCCGCGAGGTGGGGCACCACATCCTGGTCCCGCAGTCCGCGCCGGGTGTTCCCCTCCCAGGTGACCGGACCTCCCTCGAGCAGGTGCGCGAAGAGGTTCGTCTTCTCCTCGAACAGTTCCTCATAGTCGGACAGGTCGAAGCCGAACAGCGGGAACGAGTCGATGCTGGAGCCGCGGCCCAGGATGATCTCGGCGCGGCCGTCGGAGACCGCGTTCAGGGTGGAGTAGCGCTGGAACACCCGGACCGGGTCGTCCGAGCTGAGCACGGTGACGGCGGAACCAAGGTGGATGCGCTCGGTGCGCGCGGCGATCGCGCCGAGTACGACGTCGGCCGCTGAGAGCGGCATGTCGTCGGTGTGGTGCTCGCCGATCCCGAAGTAGTGGAGACCTGCCTCTTCTGCGGCGACGCCGTGGCCGACGAGGTCGCGGATGGTCTGAGCGTGCGAGATCGGCTGCCCCGAGGCGTCTCGGGTGACGTCGCCGAAGGTGTTGAGGCCGAAGGTGAGCGGGAAGCCCGGCTCGGTGGTGGTGTCGGTGGTGGGCTCTGGTGCGGTATTCATTTGTGGGTTCTTTCCGGGGGTGGGAAGGTGTGTCAGGCGGCGGCCGGTTCGAGCTCGCCGGCGACGGCGGCGCGGAAAGCGCTCGCGTCGAGGCGCGCCCCGAACACCGGTCCGCCGGGCTCGAACGCGACGCCGTCGCGGAGGCTCTCGGCGAGGACGACGTCGTAGCCGACGTCCTGGATGAGGGAGGCGACGAGAGCGGCCGCCTCAGGGTCGTCGGAGGCGACGCCCAGCGCGCGGCGGTCGGGATCGCCGGCGGGCCGCCGGTCCTCCTCCATCTCGTGGTAGCCGATGTGGTTGAAGGTCTTGACGACCGTGGATGTGGCCAGACGCTGCTGCACGATCTCGCTGCTGGTGAGTGACGGGTCCTCGAAGAGCGGCTGGATGCCGTCGGTCGGCGCCCAGTAGTTCATCGAGTCGATGACGAGCTTGCCCGCGAGCATCCCGTGGTCGAGCGTCGCGAAGCGGTGCAGCGGGATGGCGAGGATGACGACGTCTGCGTCCGCGACGGCGTCCGCGGCCCAGCGGGCACGCGCGCCGGGCATGACGACGGAGGCGATCAGCTGGATGCGCTGCGGGTCGCCGGAGGCGGCCACGTCCACGTCGTACCCGGCGTCGAGCAGGATGCGCGCGAGCGCGGAGCCGACGTGCCCGACGCCGAGGATCGCGACGCGCGGCCGAAGGGTGTCGGTGGTCATGCGGTGAGTCCTTCCGGAACGGTGGAGTCGAGATGGTGACGGATGCTTTCGAGCACTTCGGCGAGGCTCTCGATCTGCTGGGGTTGCAGGGCGTCTGCGAACAGGCGCTTGACGGCTCGCAGGTGCGGGCCGGACGCCCGCCGGATCGCGTCGTAGCCGTCGTCGGTGAGGACGACGAGGGCGCCGCGGTTGTCGCCGGGACATTCGGTGCGCAGGATGAGCCCCCGCCGTTCCATGCGGCCGAGCTGGTGGGAGACACGGCTCCGCTCCCAGTCGATCGCGTCGGCGACCTCGGAGGAGCGCAACGCGCGGTCGGGCGCCTCCGTCAGCGCCAGCAGGACGGCGTAGTCGCCCGGCGAGAGCTCGACCTGCTGCAGTTCTGCCGCGAGGAGTCTGCGCAGGTCTGCGGTGGTGTCGAGCAGCGCGCGCCAGACGGCGAGCTCGCGGTCGGTGAGGCGCTCCGGGGCGTCGGTGGGGGTCATGGGGTCCTTCGTGATCTCGTCCATGTAGGTGACACGTCAATCAACCACGATGGCCGTCGGATTGTTCCCGCCGCGGCGCGCGCCTTGTAGCGTTGCAGCATGACCGAGCTGCCGGACGCCCTGCCCGCCGACTACGACCCCGCGCACGTCTTCCGGGTGGTCGCGACGCCGGTCAGCCAGGGCTGGGGCGTGTGGCTGCGTGCGGCGGACGACAGCATCATCCACAGCTTCGGACTCGGCTTCCCGCCGGGGACGCCGTTCCACCCCGACGTGCTCGACGTGCTGGGTCCGCTCCTCAACGTCCAGTACCGGCTGGCCTTCCACGGCCCCGAGTCGTGGGTCGAGCTCGGCGACCACTTCTCCGCCGTCGTCTACGAGTACACCCCGCGCTAGCGTCCCGGCCGTCCGGCGTGGCCCTTTCGCCTGCCCCCGGCATCATTTGCGCCAAATGTGGGGTATGGCGAGGCCATTCCGCACAATTGGCGCAAATCGTCAGGCGTCGACGCCGTCGCGCGACGTGTCGCGGCGCAGCGGCTGCAGCCGCGCGAGCTGCGTCACGTGCTGCGGTCCGAGTTCGGCGAGGGAGGTGACCTGCAGCAGCTTCATGGTGCGGACCAGCTGGTCGGTGAGGATCTGGATGGTGCGGTCGACCCCTTCGCGCCCGCCGGCCATCAGGCCGTACAGGTACGCCCGGCCGATGAGGGTGAATTTCGCACCCAGCGCGTAGGCGGCGATGATGTCGGCGCCGTTCATGATGCCGGTGTCCATCGCGATCTCGGTGTGGCGGCCGACCTCGCGCACGACCTCGGGGAGGAGGTGGAACGGGATGGGCGCGCGATCGAGTTGGCGTCCTCCGTGGTTGGAGAGCACGATCCCATCCACGCCGGCGTCCACCAGCCGGCGGGCGTCCTCCACGTTCTGCACACCCTTGATCACCAGCTTCCCCGGCCACAGCGCCCGGATCTCGGCCAGGTCGTCGTAGTCGATCGACGGGTCCATCGCCGCGTTCAGCAGGTCACCGACCGTTCCGCCGGTCGCAGAGAGCGACGCGAACTCCAGCTTCGGCGTGGTCAGGAAGTCGTACCACCACCACGGACGCGGGATCGCATTCACGATCGTCCCGAGGGTCAGCTGGGGCGGGATGGAGAACCCGTTGCGCTTATCCCGCAACCGCGCCCCCGCGACCGGAGTGTCCACCGTGAAGAACAGGGTGTCGAACCCTGCCGCCGCTGCCCGCTCGACGAGGCCGTAGCTGATCTCCTTCTGCCGCATCACATACAACTGGAACCAGTTCCGGCCGTGCGGGTTCGCCGCCTTCACCCCCTCGATCGAGGTCGTCCCCAGGGTGGACAGCGTGAACGGGATGCCCGCAGCCGCGGCCGCGCCGGCCCCGGCGGTCTCGCCCTCGGTCTGCATGAGCCGCGTGAACCCGGTCGGCGCGATCCCGAACGGCAGCGCCGACGGGCCGCCCCAGATCTCGCACGACGTGTCCACCGAGGACACATCGCGGAGGATCGACGGGTGAAACTCCACATCCTGGAACGCCTGCCGGGCCCGGGCCAGCGACAGTTCCCCCTCGGCGGCACCCTCGGTGTAGTCGAACGCCGCCTTCGGCGTGCGCCGCCGAGCGATCCGCGCGAGGTCCTCGATGGTGAGCGCCGACTCCAGCCGCCGCTTCTTGAGGTTCAGCTCCGGCTTCTTGAACTGCATCAGTTCCAGCAGTTCGACCGGCTTCGGGAATTGGCGAGTGACCATGGGAGATCCTATCGAGGGTCGTAACGGATGATCTGAGTCGTGCGGGCGACCAGGGCGCGGAGCGTCTCCAGGTCGCCGGTGAGGAAGCCCGCCGCGCGGGCCTGGACGAGGACGTTGCCCATCGCGGTCGCCTCGACCGGGCCGGCGAGCACGGGCAGCCCGCTGCGGTCCGCGGTCGCCTGGCACAGCAGGGCGTTTCGGGCGCCGCCGCCGACGATGTGGATGGACTCCACCGGCACCCCGGTCAGCGCCGCGGCCTGCTTGACGGTCGACGCGAACGCGGCGGCCAGGCTCTCCACGATGACGCGCACGATCCCGGCCGGGGATGCGGGGGCGCGCAGGCCGCGCTCCTCGAACCACGCGGCGATCCGCGCGGGCATGTCGCCGGGTGCGAGGAAGCGCGGATCGTCCGCGTCGAACACCTCGGCGGGACGGGGCAGCTCGGTCGCCTCCGCAAGCAGGGTCTCCAGCCCGACGTGCAGGCCCCGGCGCTGCCACTCCCGCAGGGACTCGCTCAGCAGCCACAGTCCCATGACGTTGTGCAGGTAGCGGATGCGCCCATCCACCCCGCCCTCGTTGGTGAAGTTGGCTGCGCGTCCCTCCTCGGAGACGACGCGGTGCGACAGCTCCACCCCGACGAGTCCCCAGGTGCCGCAGGAGATGTAGGCGGCGCGGGACGCATCCATCGGCACCGCGACCACGGCCGACGCGGTGTCGTGCGAGCCGACCGCCGTGACAGCCGGACCGGACCCGCCGAACGGCAGGTCGGCGGCCAGCGACGGCAGCAGCCCGCCAACCGGCGTGCCCGCATCCACCAGCGGAGCGAAGGCGTGCCGCGGGAGCCCCAGCCGGGCGATGAGGGTGTCGTTCCAGGCACCGTCCGCGGTGAGGAGGCCGGTGGTGGAGGCGTTGGTCCGCTCCGCGTGCTCGGCACCGGTCAGCCAGTACGTGATCAGGTCGGGGACGAGCAGGAAGCGTTCCGCGGCCTCGAACGAGCCGTCGGCCGCATCCACCGCCAACTGGTAGAGCGAGTTGAACGGCAGGAACTGCAGACCGCCCTCGCGGTACAGCTCCCCCGACGGGACGACGTCGTGCACCAGCGAGACGCCGCGCGCGGTCCGCTCGTCGCGGTAGTGGTAGGGCTGGCCCAGCAGCCTGCCCGCACGAAGCAGGCCGTAGTCGACCGCCCAGGAGTCCACCCCGATGGAGGCGAGCCCCGGATCGGTGCGCGCGACCGACGCGAGCCCGTCGAGCACGCTGGCGAACAGCCCGGTCAGGTTCCAGTGCAGGGCCGCGCGGTCGCCCTCCCACACCCGGACGGGCGTGTTCGGGAACCGCGCGGCTTCCGTCAGGTCGAGCGTCCCCGGGCCGACGCGCGCGTGCATGACGCGCCCGCTGGTCGCGCCCAGGTCGACCGCAGCGACGGTGCCGAACGCGTCGCTCATCGCAAGAAGGCGGCCGCGACCCCGGCGTCCACCGGGATGTGGAGGCCCGTGGTGTGGTCGAGGTCGCTCGTGCACAGCACGAACACCGCGTTGGCCACGTGCTCGGGCAGCACCTCGCGCTTGAGCAGGGTGCGCTGCGCGTAGTACTGGCCCAGCTCCTCCTCGGGCACGCCGTACACCGCGGCGCGCTTGGCGCCCCAGCCGCCGGCGAAGATGCCCGAGCCGCGCACGACGCCGTCCGGGTTGATGCCGTTGACACGGATGCCGTGCTCACCGAGCTCGGCTGCAAGCAGCCGCACCTGGTGCGCCTGGTCAGCCTTGGTCGCCGAGTAGGCGATGTTGTTCGGCCCCGCGAAGATCGAGTTCTTGGACGAGATGTAGACGATGTCGCCGCCGAGCTTCTGCTCGATCAGCACCTTCGCCGCGGCCCGCGAGACCAGGAACGAGCCCTTCGCCATCACGTTGTGCTGCAGGTCCCAGTCGGCGTTCGTAGTCTCCAGCAGCGGCTTCGAGATCGACAGACCGGCGTTGTTGACCACCAGGTCGAGTCCGCCGAAGGCGAGCAGCGCATCCCGGATGGACGCCTCCACCGCCTTCTCGTCGGTCACATCCGCGGCGACGCCGATCGCCACATCGGCATTGCCGATCTCCGCGGCGGCGGCTTGCGCCTTCGCGAGGTCGAGGTCGGCGATGACGACGCACGCCCCCTCCCCCGCCAGCCGGGTCGCGATCGCCTTGCCGATGCCGGAGGCGGCACCCGTGACGAGCGCGATGCGGCCGGCGAGCGGCTTCGGCTTCGGCATCCGCTGCAGCTTCGCCTCCTCCAGCGCCCAGTATTCGATGCGGAACTTCTCCGACTCGGGGATGGGCGCGTAGGTCGAGAGCGCCTCGGCGCCGCGCATCACGTTGATCGCGTTCGTGTAGAACTCGCCCGCCACCCGGGCGGTCTGCTTGTCCTTGCCGTAGGAGAACATCCCGACGCCGGGGATGAGCACGATCGCCGGGTCTGCGCCGCGGATCGCGGGCGAGTCCGCCGTGGCGTGCCGGTCGTAATACGCCTGGTAGTCGGCGCGGTACAGCTCGTGCAGCTCCTCCAGCCGGGCCACCGAGTCCTCGATGGAGGCGTCGGCCGGCAGGTCCAGCACGAGCGGCTTCACCTTGGTGCGGAGGAAGTGGTCGGGGCAGCTCGTGCCGAGTGCGGCGAGCCGCGGGTGCTCGGACGACGCCAGGAAGTCGAGGACGACATCCGAGTCGCTGAAGTGGCCGACCTGCACCCGGTCGGTGGAGGCGATGGCGCGCAGGTGCGGAGCCAGCGCCGCCGCCTTCGCGCGCCGCTCGGCCTCCGGCAGCGGCTCGTACCCCGCAAGCGCCGGGCCGAACGGCTCGGGACGGCCGTTGGCCTCGATGTAGTCGGCCGCGGTCCGGATGATCCACAGCGAGTTGGCCTCCGCCTCCTCGCTGGTCTCGCCCCAGGCCGTGATGCCGTGGCCGCCCAGGATCGTGCCGATCGCGTCCGGGTTCGCCTCCTTGATCGCGGCGATGTCGAGACCGAGCTGGAAGCCGGGACGCCGCCAGGGCACCCACACCACGCGTCCGCCGAACACCTCCGCCGTCAGCCGCTCGCCGTCGGCGGCGGTCGCGATCGCGATCCCGGAGTCGGGGTGCAGGTGGTCGACGTGGGCCGCATCCACCAGGCCGTGCATCGCGGTGTCGATCGACGGAGCCGCACCGCCCTTGCCGTGCAAGGTGTAGTCGAACGCGACGACCATCTCGTCCTCGCGCTCGACGCCCGGATAGACGTTCTGCAGCGCGCGGAGGCGATCGAGGCGCAGCACCGCGAGGCCCTGCTCGGTCAGCGTCCCGAGGTCTCCCCCGGAGCCCTTCACCCAGAGCAGTTCGACCGGCTCACCGGTCACCGGGTCGGTCTCGGTCCCCTTGGCGGACGTGTTCCCGCCCGCGTAGTTCGTGTTCGCGGGATCCGACCCGAGGCGGTTGGAGCGGGCCAAGAGGTCCGAGACGGTCTGATTCGCCTGTTCTTTCGAGGTCATCTGGCTCAGGCTCCCCATCCGGCCTGGGTGCCGCCCACGCGCTCGGTCTCGATCTTCTGCTGGTAGCCGCTGGCCTTGTAGGCGGCCATCGGGTCGGCGGGCAGGCCGCGGGACTCGCGCCACGCGGCGAGGTCCGCGCGGACGTCGGTGTTGAACGCATCCATGAACACCGTGTTCGCGGCGAGGACGTCGTTCGCGCGCTGCGCCGCGTCGAGCGCCTCGGTGTCGACCAGCAGCGCTTTCGCGGTCGCCTCCTGAACGTTGAGCACCGAGCGGATCTGGCCCGGGATCTTCGCCTCGAGGTTGTGGCACTGGTCGAGCATGAAGGCGACGTCCGGGTTGGCGTAGCCGCCGCCCTGGATCACCTCGAACAGGATGCGGAACAGCTGGAACGGGTCCGCGGCGCCCACGATCAGGTCGTCGTCGGCGTAGAAGCGGCTGTTGAAGTCGAACGAGCCGAGCTTCCCGAGCCGCAGCAGCTGCATCACGATGAACTCGATGTTCGTGCCCGGCGCGTGGTGGCCGGTGTCGAGGCAGACGAGCGCGCGATCGCCGAGCGCGGCCGTCTGGACGTAGCTTGTGCCCCAGTCCGGAACGTCCGTGTGGTAGAACGCCGGCTCGAAGAACTTGTACTCCAGCACCAGGCGCTGGCCCTCGCCGATCCGCTCGTAGATCTTCTGCAGGCTGTCGGCCAGCCGGTCCTGCCGGGCGCGCATCGAATCCTGGCCCGGGTAGTTGGTGCCGTCGGCCAGCCAGATCTTCAGGTCGCGGGAGCCGGTCTCGTTCATCACGTCGATGCACTCGAAGTGGTGGTCGATCGCCTTCTGCCGGATCCGGTCGTCGTGGTGGGTGACCGACCCGAACTTGTAGTCGTCGTCCTGGAACGTGTTCGAGTTGATCGTGCCCAGCTCGACGCCGTTGTCCTCGGCGTGCTTCTTCAGGTCGCCGTAGTTCTCGACCCGGTCCCACGGGATGTGCAGCGCCACGCTCGGCGCCAGCCCGGTGTGCTTGTGCACCTGTGCGGCGTCCGAGATCTTCTCGAACGGGTCGCGTGCGGTCCCCGGGGTGCCGAACACCTTGAACCGGGTGCCCGAGTTGCCGAACGCCCAGCTCGGCAGTTCGATCGCCTGGAGGGCCAACTGGTCGCGGATCGACGTGAAATCAGTCACTTGTCCTGCGCCTTTCTTGTGATGTCATCGTGGAGCGTTTCCAGCTGGTCCTCGAGGTGGAAGATCTCGGGGATCAGCTCGAACGACTGATCCGGGGAGGCCCCGTCCAGTCCGTCGAACAGCCGGCTCATCTCGGCCTGCCAGCGGGAGTTGACCTCGGTCAGCTCCATCCGCTGCTGCGCCGACCGGTAGTCGTCCCGCGCCTCGACGTAGCCGATGAGCCAGCCGTCGTCGGCGAGGAAGAGGGAGTAGTTGTCCCATCCCGTCTCCTTCAATGCGTTCAGCATCTCCGGCCAGACCGCCGCATGCCGGGCGCGGTACTCGTCGAGGTGCGACGGATCGACGCGGAGCCGGAAACAGGCGCGCTGCATGAGGACCACCTAGGAGGAGAGAAAGAGGGACGGGAGGGGTCGCCCGGCCGGCGGTCGTGCGCCGGCCGGGCGAGGGTTCAGGACGCGATCAGAAGTGGAACTTGTCGATGTTGTCCTTGTTGAACACGAACGGGTCGCCGAGGAGGACGGTGCCCTTGTCGCCCACCTTGAAGGTGCCGAGCTTGCCCGCCTTGAAGGAGTCGCCGGTCTTGCCGGTGATGGTCCCGTCGATCAGGGCCTTCGCGGCGAAGGCGGCCAGGTAGCCGAGGTCCTCCGGATTCCACAGCGCGAACTCGTCGACCGTGCCGTCCTTGACGTACTCGCGCATCTGGTTGGGCGTGCCGAGCCCGGTCAGCTTGACCTTGCCCTTCGCGTCCGAGGTGGACAGGTAGCGGGCGGCCGCCGCGATCCCGACCGTGGTGGGCGAGATGATGCCCTTCAGGTTCGGGTGGGTCTGCAGCAGCGCCGCGGTCTTGTCGAACGAGGTCTGGTCGTCGTCGTTGCCGTAGACGGTGTCCACCAGCTTCACGTTCGGGTGGTCCTTCGCGAGGTCCTTCTTCATGAGGTCGATCCAGGCGTTCTGGTTGGTCGCGTTGGCGGCGGCCGACAGGATGGCGACCTCTCCGCTGTCGCCGATCTCCTTCGAGATCGTGTCGACCTGCACCTTGGCGATGCCCTCGGCCGTCGCCTGGTTCACGAAGACGTCGCGGTACTTGGCGTCGGTGTCGGAGTCGAACGTGACGATCTTCACGCCGGCCGACTTGGCCTGGGTGAGGGCGCTCCCCAGGGCGGTGGGGTCGTTGGCCGAGAGCACGATCGCGCCGACCTGCTGCTGGGTCAGCGTGTTGATGTAGCTGACCTGGGCGTCGGCGGTCGCCGTCGATGGGCCGACCTGGTTGTAGGTGCCCTTGAACGACTTGACCGCGGTCTCGCCGCCCTTGTCGGAGGTGTCGAAGTACGGGTTGCCGAGGTTCTTCGGCAGGAAGGTGATCTTGTAGTTCTTGTCGCCGGAGCCGGAGCCGGAGCCGCCGGAGCCGCTCGAGCAGCCGGTGACGGCGAGGGCGGTGGCGACGATTCCGGCGCCGATGGCGATCAGGCGCTTGGTACGGCGCGAGGTGGAGGGCAACATCGTTGTTCCTTTCGGGATGGGTGGATGCAGGGTGGAGCAGGGGGTCCGTTACGGCTTACTTCGCCGTCGCCGGGCACGGGAGCCGCGCGCCCACGCGAGGATGCGCGGGGACAGCACGGACAGGATGAGGAGCACGCCGGTGATGATGTTGATGGCGTCGGAGCTGACGTTCGCGAGCCGCAGCGCGCTCTGGAGCACGCCGATCAGGAGCACACCGGCGACGACGCCGTGCATGGCGCCCTTCCCTCCGAAGATCGACACGCCGCCGAGCAGCACGGCCGCGATCACCGAGAGCTCGAGTCCGACGGCGTTGTCTCCGCGGGCGCTGCCGTAGCGCAGCGTCCAGTAGATCCCGGCGAGCGCCGAGATGAGCCCGGTGAGCATGAAGGCGAAGAACTTGGTGCGCCCGACGTTGACGCCCGAGAACGAGGCCGTCTCCGAGCTGAGGCCCAGGGCGAACAGTCCGCGACCGTACGGGGTGGCGTGCAGCAGCAACGCGAAGACCACGATCAGCACGAGCACCAGGACCATGACGACGGGGATGCCGGTGGTGCCGAACCGTTGCTGCACCAGGGTCTGCCAGAAGATCGGGAAGTCGGTGATCGCCGTGGTCCCGAGCAGTCCCACCGCAATGCCGCGGAACAGCGCGAGCGTTCCGATCGTCACCGCGAGCGACGGCAGACCGACCACCGTGACCAGGAAGCCGTTCACCGCACCGGCGACCAGCCCGACGATCAGGCAGACGACCATCGCGGCCTCGATCGGCCAGCCGCCCTTGGTCAGCACGCCGAGCAGCACGCTGCTCAGACCGAGGGTGCTCGCGACGGAGAGGTCGATCTCGCCGGTCACGATGACGAGGGTCATCGGGAGCGCGATCATCAGGATCGGCGTCACATCCAGCAGCAGGAAGCCGAGCGTGACCGGCGTGCCGAAGTTGGGCACCACGGCGGAGGCCACGATGGCGACGACGACGAGCGCCGCGATCACCGCGAACTCGCGGGTGAGCAGCCAGCGCTGCCACAGCGGGCGGCTGTAATCCGGGTAGGTGCGGGGGCGCGCCTGGGTGGGCACCTGGGTGTCGGTCACGCGGCGACCTCCCTTTCGGCGACGAGGCGGCGGGACAGCCGCAGTGAGAGCAGACGGTCGAGGACGATGGCGCCGATGATCAGGACGCCGACCACCGCCTGCTGCCAGAAGTCCTGGATCCCGAGGATGGGCAGCGCCCGGTTGATGGTGAGCAGCAGGACCGCGCCGAGGGCGGCGCCGTAGACCGAGCCGCTGCCGCCGAAGATCGCGACGCCGCCGATGACGGCCGCGCCGACGGCCTGCAGTTCCAGGCCGGTTCCGGTCTGCGAGCTGACCGTGCCGTACCGGGCGACGAACAGCACGCCGGCGAGGCCCGCGGAGGCGCCGGAGAGCACGAACGCGGTGAGGATGCGCCGGGTGACCTTGAGGCCGTACAGCTCGGCGGCGGCCGGGTCGGACCCGATGGCGTACAGCTCGCGACCGCCGCGGCGGTTCCGCAGGAACCATCCCGCGACGAGCATCACCAGGATCGCGAGGATGGTGAGGTACGGGATGCTGAGGAACGACCCGGTCCCGAGCCCGAGGAACGCGGACGGGATGTCGCTGGCGTTGATCCGGTTGCTGCCGGCCCAGAGCACGTCGATGCCGCGGTAGGCGTACAGCGTGCCGAGGGTGATCACGAGCGCGGGGACCTTGCCGAAGGCGACCAGCGCGCCGTTGATCAGGCCGAGCACGGCACCGGCGAGGGCGCCGATGAGGAAGACCGCGATGATCGGGATGCCCGGGAGGTCGGCGAACAGCCGTCCAGTCAGGTAGGCGGTCAGCCCGACCACCGATCCGACGGACAGGTCGACGTTGCGGGTGATGATGACGATCGCCTGGCCGATTGCGACCAGCGCGAGGATCGCCGGGGTGAGCAGGAGGTCGCGCCAGCCGTCGGCGCTGAACAGGAAGGACGGGTTGATCGCCGTCGTCACCGCGATGACGACCAGGATGGCGACCAGGATGCCCGTCTCGCGCGCCCGGACGAACGAGCGCGCCATCCGGACCCCGGCGTTCGGGACCTTCTCGGGGGTGAGGGTCGGTGTCGTCATCGGGCGGCCTCCTCGACTGCGTGCGTGGCGGCGTACATGACGTTCTCGGCGTCCGCGACCGAGCGGTCGAGTTCGGCCGTGATGCGGCCCTCGCGGACGACCAGCACGCGGTCGGCCATCCCGAGCACCTCCGGGAGCTCGGAGGAGATCATGAGCACGCCGATCCCCCGGCCCGCGAGCTCGGACAGCAGGCGGTGCACCTCGGCCTTGGTCCCGACGTCGATGCCGCGGGTGGGCTCGTCGATGATGAGGACGCGCGGGTCGGTGGCGAGCCACTTCCCCAGCACGACCTTCTGCTGGTTGCCGCCGGACAGCGTGCCGGTCAGCGTGTCGAGCGCGTTGGTCTTGAGCTGCAGCCGGCTCGCCCACACCTGCGCGGCCTTGTTCTCGGACGAACTGCGGATGAATCCGAGCTTCGACAGCTTGTTGCGGATGGCGAGGGTCGCGTTGCGCGAGACCGACTCCTCGAGCACGAGGCCCTGCTTGCGGCGGTCCTCCGGCACGAGCGCGAGCCCGGCGGCCATCGCCGCGGTCGGCCGGCGTTTCGGCACCGCGCGCCCTTCGACGTGGACAGTTCCCGACGTGTAGCCGTCGACCCCGAACACCGCCCGGGCGATCTCGCTGCGACCCGCGCCGACGAGCCCGGCGAGGGCGACGATCTCGCCGGCCCGGACCGTGAAGCTGACGTCGTGGAAGACGCCCGGCGAGGTGAGGTGCTCGACGACGAGCAGCGGCTCGCCGACGGTCGTCACCTGCTTCGGGAACAGCTCGGTCACATCCCGGCCGACCATGCGGCGCACGATCTCGTCCTCCGTCACGTCCACCGTGTCGTCGGTCGAGACGTAGGCGCCGTCGCGCATGACCGTGATCCGGTCGCACAGCGAGAAGACCTCGTCGAAGCGGTGGGAGATGAAGACGATCCCGCGGCCCTCGTCGCGGAGGCTGCGGGCGACCGCGAACAGCCGCTCCACCTCGACGCCGGAGAGGGCGGCGGTCGGCTCGTCCATGATCAGGAGCCGCGCATCCAGGGAGATGGCCTTCGCGATCTCGATGAGCTGCTGGTCGGCGATGGAGAGGCCCTCGGCCAGGCGGTCGGGGTCGATGTGCACGCCGAGGCGGCGGAAGATCTCGCGCGCCTCGGTGCGCATGGCCTTCCGGTCGATCCGCCCCAGCCGGTCCCTGGGCTGGCGGCCCATGAAGATGTTCTCGGTGACCGAGAGGTCCGGGAAGAGCGTCGGCTCCTGGTAAATGACCGCGATGCCCGAGCTCTTCGCCTCGGCGGTGGTGCCGAAGTCGACCGGTTCACCGCGGAACAGCATCTCGCCCGAGTCGCGCTGGTAGAGCCCGGCGACGATCTTGACGAGGGTGGACTTGCCCGCGCCGTTCTCGCCGACGAGCGCATGGATGGAGGCCTGCTCGACCGTCAGGTCGGCTCGGCTGAGAGCGATGACCTGCCCGAAGGCTTTGGCCACGCCGCGCAGTTCGAGGACCGGCGGACCGCCGGGAGCGGTGGCTGCTGAGGACGTCATTGTCGGGAACGCTTCTCCACGTCGAGTGCTGTGAACCGTTTCAATTTGAAACGTGAAAATGACGTTGCCAGAAAAGCCGAGCCGCGTCAAGTCACGTTTGAATATCTCGCGACAATGATTGTGAAACGTGGATAATACCTCCATGCCCTCCGCCAGCGTCAAGGATGTCGCCGCCCTCGCCGGCGTCTCCGTCGGGACCGTGTCGAACGTCCTCAACCGCCCGGAGCGCGTCTCCGACGCCGTGCTGCAGCGCGTGCAGTCCGCCATCGCCGAGCTCGGCTTCGTGCGCAACAACGCGGCACGGCAGCTGCGGATGGGACAGGGAAGCGGGATCGGCATGGTCGTGCTCGACGTCGGCAACCCGTTCTTCGCGTCCCTCATCCGCGGTGCCGAGGATCGCGCGGCGCGCGACGGTCTCTCCGTGCTCGTCGGCAACTCGGACGAGAACGAGCAGCGCGAAGCGGGCTACCTGACGATGTTCGAGCAGGAGCGCATCCGCGGCGTGCTCATCTCCCCCGTCGGCGACGCCACCGCGCGGCTGCAACGCCTGCGCGAGCGCGGCATCCCCTCGGTGCTCGTCGACCGCACCAGTCTCGACCGGTCGTTCAGCTCGGTCGCCGTCGACGACGTTGCCGGCGGGTGCCTCGCCGCCTCGCACCTGGCCGACCGCGGCTTCCGCCGGATCGCGTTCGCCGGCGGGCCGTTCGCGATCGAGCAGGTCGCCGACCGCTACCGGGGCGCTGCGGACGAGCTCGCCGTCTCCCTCCCGGGCAGCACGATCGAGAAGCTCGAGACGGACAGCCTCACCATCGAGGGCGGTCAGCGCGTCGGCGCGGCGCTCGCGGAACGCCGGCCGGAGGATCGCCCCGACGCCGTCTTCGCCGCGAACGACCTCCTCGCGATCGGCCTCCTGCAGACCCTGCTGCAACACGGGATCCGGGTACCCGAGGAGATGGCGCTCATCGGCTACGACGACATCGCCTTCGCCTCGGCGGCGGTGGTGCCGCTGTCATCCATCCGCCAGCCCAGTCACGAGATCGGCTCGACCGCGATGGACCTCCTCCTTCAGCTCACCGCCCAGCCCGACGCTCCCCCGGTCCACGTCGAGTTCCAGCCGTCACTGGTCGCCCGCGAGAGCACCGCCGCCGGCGCCTGACCGGCCTACCGCCCGGTTCCGCTGCGACTCGAGCTCGATCCAGCGACAGATGACGTCGACGACGTACGCACGCTCGCGGGGGCTCAGTTCATGGCCTTTCGCTATCCCGTGGTTGATCTGCAGACAGGTACGACAGCAGGTCGCGGTGGCGTGCTGAGCCCGGAAGACGGGATGGCCGCCCCAGGGGGTCTGCTTTCCGTCCTTGGCGGGAAACGCGGGGGCGAGCCGCGCATCCACGAATTCTCGCGCGTGCTGCCGGATCACCTCCATGCCGCGGGATGCGAGGTATTCGCGCTCGACGGGTCGCAGATGGAACTTCGCCCGGAACGGGATCCGGCCGATCCGTTCCAGCCTGAGATCGAGCTGCTCCTGGTCCACGATCGTGAAACTTACCGGTCACCACCGACAGCGGCCGGCTCCTTCTCGAGCGCTGCCGCCAGGTAGGGTGCCGAGGCGCTCCCGGTCGCGGCCGCGACCTCCTGGGGTGTTCCCGCGGCGACGACCGTACCGCCGTTCTCCCCCGCGCCGGGCCCCAGATCCACGACATAGTCCGCGGTGGCGACCACCCGCATGTCGAGTTCGACCACGACCACCGTGTTTCCGGCATCCACCAGGCTCTGCAGGTGCTCGATGAGGCGGTCGGCGTCGGCGCAGTGCAGACCGGAGGTCGGTTCGTCGAGCACGTACAGGGTGTCGGCGCGCTGGGCGCGCTGCAGCTCGGAGGCGAGCTTCACGCGTTGCGCTTCGCCGCCGGACAGCTCGGTCGCGGGCTGGCCCAGCCTCAGGTAGCCGAGTCCGACATCCATGAGTGCGGTCAGGGAGCGCATGACCTCGTTCTCGCCGCCGAAGAAGGCATGCGCCTCCTCCACGGACATCGCGAGGATCTCGGCGATGTTCCGTTCACGCCAGGTGACCTCGAGCGTTTCGCTGTTGTATCGGGCACCGTGGCATTCGGGGCAGACGGTGTAGACCGACGGCAGGAACAGCAGCTCGACCATGACGGCGCCCTCGCCTTCGCAGGTCGGGCAGCGGCCGCCGGCCACGTTGAAGGAGAACCGGCCCGGCCGGTATCCCCGCGCCCGTGCCTCGGGGGTCTCAGCGAATCGGCGCCGGACATGGTCGAAAAGGCCCGTGTAGGTGGCGACGTTGGAACGCGGTGTGCGGCCGATGGGTCTCTGATCGATGGTGACCACCCGGCGGACGCCGTCGAGATCTCCGGTGACGGTCCCTTCGAGCAGCTCCGGCCCGTCCGAGAGGAGCACGTCATCGGTCTCGGGCGCGTCCTCGTTCACGGCGACGGGCCGGCCCAGGTGGTCCCCGAGCAATGCGGGAAGCACCTGGCTGACCAGGCTGGACTTTCCCGACCCGGATACTCCGGTCACCGCGGTGAAGGCTCCGAGGGGGAAGGAGACCGTCGCGTCGCGCAGGTTGTTCCGGTTGATCTGCTCGAGCTTCAGCCACCCTGACGGATCGCGCGGAGTCCGGGGAGAGAGCCCACGATGCCCGAACAGGTAGTCCCTGGTAACCGACTCGTCCACGTCCGCCAGGCCATCCGGCACTCCGCTGTAGACGACCCGCCCGCCTCGTTCACCGGCGCCCGGCCCGATGTCGACCAGCCAGTCCGCGTGCCGCATCACGTCGACGGAGTGCTCGACCACGAAGAGGCTGTTCCCTCTCCTCTTCAGCCCCTCGAGGATGCCGAGGAGGGCGCTCACATCCTGCGGGTGGAGGCCGGCCGAGGGCTCGTCGAGCACGTAGACGACACCGAACAGCTCGGAGCTCAGCTGAGTGGCGAGTCGCAACCGCTGCAGCTCGCCTCCGGACAGGGTCGGTGTCGTGCGGTGCAACGACAGATACCCCAGCCCGAGGTCGATGATTGGCCGCAGGCGCTCCAGAAGTTCCGCCGCGAGGCGGGCTGCCGCGGCGCGCTTCTCCACCGACTGGTTCGGGGTCCGCCGGACGTCCGGTGCGGCAGCGTGGGAGGCTCCGCCCGCGGCGATCCGCTGCTGCGTCGCCTCGCGGCGCGCACCCTCATCGAGCGCCGCCCCAGAGGTGGCGAGCTCCTCCCGAGCTGCAACCAATGTCGTCAGCCGGCTGGAGAGCTCGCGGAGCGGGAGCCGCGAGAAGTCGGCGATGTCGAGCCCTTCGAACGTCACCGAGAGGGCCTCCGGCTTGAGACGCTTGCCGTGGCACACCGGGCACACGGCCGAGGTCAGGTACTCCGCGACTCGCCTCTTCATCGACGCGCTCTTGGTCGTGGCGAAGGTGTCGAGCACATAGCGGCGGGCACCGACGAACGTCCCCTGATAGCTGGGCTCCATCCGCGCGGAGATCGCCCGGCGCGTCTGCGCCGGCGTGAGCCCCGCGTAGACCGGGGCGGTCGGCCGCTCCTCGGTGAACAGGATCCAGTCGCGGTCCTCGCGCGGCAGGTCGCGCCAGGGCGTGTCGACGTCGTAGCCCAGGGACACCAGGATGTCCCGCTGGTTCTGACCGTGCCATGCCGTCGGCCAGGAGGCGATGGCCCGCTCCCGGATCGTGAGCGAAGGGTCGGGCACCATCTGCTGCTCGGTGACCGCGTACACCCGGCCGATGCCGTGGCATTCCGGGCAGGCGCCCTGCACCGTGTTGGCCGAGAAGTCCTCCGCGTAGAGCATGGGCTGACCGTCGGGGTAGTCGCCCGCACGTGAGTACAGCATCCGCACCAGACTGGACAGCGTCGTGATGCTGCCGACCGTCGAGCGGGCGTTGCGCCCACCGCGCTGCTGCTGCAAGGCCACCGCCGGCGGCATCCCGGTGATCGAGTCGACGTCGGGGACACCGGCCTGGTCGATCAGACGACGGGCGTACGGGGCGACGGACTCCATGTACCTGCGCTGCGACTCTGCGAAGAGCGTTCCGAAGGCCAGGGACGACTTCCCCGATCCGGACACCCCGGTGAACACGACCATTGCATCACGAGGGACGGTGAGGTCCACGTTCCGCAGGTTGTGCTCGCGGGCGCCTCGCACCCGGACGTCCGGCTGAATCGCCGAGGAGGTTTGGTTGGTCACGGTGACGACGGTGCGCGCTTTCCGGCTGGTCTGCAACCCGATCGGCGAAGAAATCCCTGGTCGCGCGAAGGACGGGACCTACTATCGGCTCGGCGGGGCGGCGCGAGCGGCGGCCGGCGCTAGCATCAGCAGCGAACCGCGACGAAGGGGGACGTGCGTGAACGGATCGAGGTTGCGACCGAAGGTCGTGCTGAGGTGGGGAATCGGGTTGGCGGTCGCCGGCCTTCTGCTGGCAGTGCTGGTACCGCAGGTCTTCTTCAGTGTCATCCTGCCCACCTCGACATCCTCGCCGCTCGACCAGGGCCTGATGGCGTTCGTGGATGTGCTGACGCGCGTCCTCGCGCTCGGCGTCGTCCCGCTCGGGGTCGCCTTCATCGGCGCCGGCATCGTGATGACCTACCTCGACCGCCTGCTCGGCGTCGCCCAGCCCGAATTCGAGAAAGGCGCGGCGCCCGTCGAGTGACGGGCCCGCGCCTTCCGGGCTGCTGAGTGCGCTCAGCTCTGCTGCTGCTGCTGCTCGGCCTGCGCCTTCAGCTCGTCGTACTGCTTCCGCACCTCGGTCATGTCGAGTTCGCGGATCTGCTCGATGAGGTTCTCGACGGCCTCGCCGGGGAGGGCGCCGGCCTGGGAGAACAGCGGGATGCCGTCGCGGTAGGCGACGAGGGTCGGGATCGACTGGATTCCGTACGAGGCGGCCAGCTCCTGCTGGGCCTCTGTGTCGATCTTGCCGAAGGTGATGTCGCTGTGCTGCTCCGACGCCTTCTCGAAGACAGGCGCGAACATGTGACACGGGCCGCACCAGTCGGCCCAGAAGTCGAGCAGCACGATGCCGTCGGAGACGGTCTGGTCGTGGTTGGTCGAGGTGATCTCGGTGGTTGCCATGTGAGGTGAAACACAAGCTCACCAGCCGATATTCCGCCTCAGCTCCCGCGCCGACCTGTGAAGACGGTGAATGCGAGCGGGACGACCGAGGCGATGAGGAAGACGTTCCCGAGCACCTCGTCCGTTCCGTGGAGGATGGCGCCGGCGATCAGCACGCCGCCGAAGACGACGGCGGCCACGATCCGGCGCGCGGTCCGCTCCAGCCGGCCGACACGCTGCTCGAGCCGCGGGGAGGTGACGGCGATGGTGCCGTCCTCGACGCGCGTGGCCAGCGCATCCAACCGCTTCGGCAGCCGCAGGGCGATCCCCGCGATCTCGACCGCCTGCTGCGCGATGTCCTGGACCAGGTTGCCGCGCTCGTCGCGCAGCAGCTGTGCCGCATACGGCTCGACCGAGTCCCAGAGATTGAACGACGGATCGAGCGCACTGCAGACACCGGAGGTCAGGGACATCGCGCGAATGATGAGCAGGAAGTTCTCGGGCAGTTGGAACGGCAGCGACCGCACCACGTCGCCGAACTCGACCGCGAACTCGCGGAACTCGCGCGGGTCCACCTCGCGCAGCTCGGCGAAGCCCATCCCGCCGAATCGCCCGAACAGGTGCGTCATCGCCCGCTCGAGCTCCGCTGTGTCGGCCGTCGGCAGGAGCACGCCGATGTCGCGGATGGCGTCCACCAGCCCCTTGCCGTCGCGGGATGCCGCCGCGATCAGCAGTTTTCGGAGGCCGCTGCGCGTGCCCGGCGGCACCTCGCCCATCATCCCGAAGTCGACGAACGTCAGGATCCACGGCCGCTCGCCCACCGCATCCGGTCGCGGTGTCACGAAGATGTTGCCGGGATGCGGGTCGGCGTGGAAGAACCCTCGCGTGAACAGCTGGTCGAACATCACCTCGGCGAACACCGGTGCGACTTCGGCCGGGTCGATACCGGCCGCGCGGAGCGCGTCGGCGTCGGTGATCTTGATGGCCGTCACATCCTCGAGGGTGAGGACGCGCTTGGTCGTGCGCTCCCACACGACCTCGGGCACGGCCACGCGGTCGTCGCCCGCGAACTCCTCCGCGAACCGCTCCGAGTTGCCGGCCTCATGCAGGTAGTCGATCTCTTCGAGGCTGGTCCGGGCGAACTCTTCGACGAGCGCTGGCGCATCCACCCGGTCGGAGACCAGGCGGACATGGCTGAGCCAGCGCCCGACCCGACGCAGCGCCGCGAGGTCCACATCCACGATCGCGTCGATGCCGGGGCGCTGCACCTTCAGCACGACCGCCGCCAGCCCCGTCTCGGCGGCGAGCTCGGGCACCAAGAGCCCGCGATGCGCCTGGCCCAGCGAAGCCGCGGCGACCGGCACAGGGTCGATGGAGGCGAACGCGAGTTCCAGCGGGATGCCGAGCTCGGCCTCCGCAAGCTCCCGGATGGCCGGGAACGGCACGGCGGGGACTTCGTCCTGCAGCCCCTCCAGCTCGCTGGTGATCTCGGGCGGCAGCACGTCGAGGCGTGACGACATGAACTGCCCGACCTTGATCATGAGGCCGCCGAGATCGACCGCCAGCACATGGAATCGCTGGGCGAACCGGCGCATGCGCCTGCTGCGCGAGCGAGCCGACAGTCTTGCCAACCCGATGCGCGGCAGGAACAGCTCGTACCACCACGTGACCGCGAGGTTCCATCCGGCGAAACGCAGGATGCGGCGGTAGCGGGCGCGGGTCGCCGGCGTCACCCCGGGAGCCCGCGCTGCGGGCGCGTTCCCCCCGGGCGTCGCCGGTACCGCGGCAGGCGCCTGCTCTGGCGTCACCCGGCTCAGCCCTGGGCGAGGATCGAGTAGAGCTTCCGCCGTGCCTCGTCGAGCACGGCAGCCGCCTCCTGGACCTGCTCGGGCGTGCCCGTGCGGTGCACCTGCGCCGCTGCCTGGGCGAGGTCGACGCCGGCTTTGGGCAGGTTGGGTCCGCGGCGGTCACCGGTCGCTCCGGAACCGGTACCGGAGTCCTTCCCGCTGGTCTGCCAGGGGGTGGATGCTTCGCTCGCGGCCACCGCGCGGCCGGCTTCGGTCAGCGCATACGTCTTGCGGCCGTTGGACTCCTCCGTCGTGAGCAGGCCCTCGTCGGCGAGCAGCTGAAGGGTCGGGTAGACGGAGCCTGCGCTCGGCTTCCAGCTGCCGCCGCTGCGCTCCTCGATCTCACGGATGATCTGGTAGCCGTGCATCGGCTGCTCGGCGAGCAGGGACAGCACGGCGGCGCGGACATCGCCGCGTCCCATCCGGCCGCCGACCTTCTTCTCGAACGTCGACCGCAACTGCTCGAACGCCTGCCACATGGCGTCCGGGTCCATGCGGCCGAAGCCGCCACTGGGGAATGAGTTGGACATGATGAGCCTCCCTGATCGTTCAGCGATACCTAACGATATATCGCTGACCACAGGTCGGGAAGGATGCTCAGCCTTCGCTCAGCGAATGGGCGCGCCCACCCCGTTCAGGGGGTTTTCCATACCGAGCGACCTGTTTCGCGCTACTGTGCTCGAGCCCCCTCCCGAGAAGGACCCGCGTGACCGACTCCCCTCTTCCCCCCGCCGGCTGGTACCCGAATCCCGACGACGCAGGCGAGCTGCGCTGGTGGGACGGCACCGCCTGGACAGACCACACGGCAGAGCCCGGAACGGTGGCACCGGCCGCGGCCGCGGTGCGTCCTGCGCGCGCGGCACGGCGCATCCCGCTGAGCACCTGGCTGGGCGGCGGACTGACGCTGCTCCTTCTCGCGCTCGTCGCTCCAGCGGGCTTCGGCGCCGTCCTCGTGCTGCTCGGGGTGGTCGCCCTGTTCACCGGCCTCTACACGGTGATCACGCGACGCCGTGGATGGGCGCTCCTCCCGAAATCGCGGCCGATCGGCCTCGGCGTGCTCGGCGGAGCAGTCGTCCTCTTCATCGTCGGCGGCAGTATCGCCGCGGGCGCGCATCCCGTCGATGCGGTCGACGCCGCGAGCGTCCGCACCACGACGCCCTCGCGGACGCCGTCCGCGACCCCGACCGCCCGCACCGCCGAGCCACTCGATCCGGAGACCGTCACCGCCGCCGAGAGCGGACCGGCCGTCGCCCTCGCCGACAACAGCGTGACCTCGAAGACCGCGCTCGAAGTGCTGGCGACCCTCCCGGTCAAGGGCAAGGCGCCCTCCACCGGCTACCAGCGCACCGCCGACTTCGGCGCCGCCTGGCTGGATGTGGACCGCAACGGCTGCGACACCCGCAACGACATCCTGTCGCGCGACCTGACCGACGCCGTCCGCCAGGGTCCGTGCAAGGTGTTGTCGGGGACGCTCGACGACAAGTACACCGGGCAGAGCATCCACTTCGTCCGCGGGGCGCAGACCTCGGCGCTGGTGCAGATCGACCACATCGTGCCCCTGCAGAACGCCTGGATCACGGGTGCGCAGAAGCTCACCCAGGCGCAGCGGATCAGCCTGGCGAACGACCCGCTGAACCTGATGGCGGTCGACGGGAAGTCCAACGCACAGAAGTCCGCCGGGGACGCGGCGACCTGGCTGCCGGCGAACAAGCCGTTCCGCTGCGAGTACGTGGCGCGCCAGATCTCGGTGAAGGCGACCTACGGCCTGTGGGTGACCAGCGCGGAGCGCGCCGCGATGAAGCGCATCCTGAGTGGATGCTCGTCGCAGGCGGCGGAGTCGTCGGCGTTCACGCCGGCCGCTCCGACGCCGACCCCGACGGTCGCCGCTCCTGCTCCGGCTCCGGCGGCTCCCGCTCCTGCGCCGGTCCCGGTCCCGGTCCCTGTCGCTCCGGCTGTCCCCGCTGCTCCGGCGCCCGCTCCCCCGGCTCCGCCGGCTCCCGCTCCGCCGGCTCCTGCTCCCCCGGCGCAGGACGTGTACTACGCGAACTGCGACGCCGTGCGAGCGGCGGGCGCCGCCCCCATCCACATCGGCCAGCCCGGATACTCGCGCAAGCTCGACCGCGACGGGGACGGCATCGGCTGCGAATAGGGCCGGCCTCTCCGTGAGAACCGTAGAGTGAGGTCATGACCGATCAGCAGCCCAAACGGCCGTGGTGGATCGCCGCCCGCAACCGGCGCGGCGCCCTCATCGTGGCGATCGGTTACACCGTCCTCTTCGTGCTCTTCGTGGTGATCGGCCTGAGCGGCGGCAGCTTCTGGAACTACCTCCTGGGGATCCTGGCGGCCGCACTGGCCGTGATGGAGTGGGCGACCTACGCCTACTTCCGGAAGCGCGAGAGCTGACTCCCCGGCGCTGAGACTCAGCGACCCGCGCGGATGCGCCTGGCGAGCTGCGGATAGTCGATGACGACACCGTCGTGATCGACGGTCAACTCGCTCGTGAAGTCCCGGGTGGCGCTGGTGTACCGGACGACCGCGTGGCCGGCCGCAGGGTCGTACGGCCCGGAACGGTAGAGCTGCTCGCTGCGGATGACCGCGAGTGACGGCAGCGCGACCCACGCCATCACGAAGCGGGTCTCCGCGACCTCCTGGCGGTGGGCGCCGAGCCGCAGGATCGGCATGGTGTTCGTCACCGGGCAGAGGGCTAGATCGCAGTCGTCGGCGCCGTCGAGGGACTCGCCGCCCGCGATGCCCGGGTCGTCGAGCTCCTCCCCCTGGTGGGTGCGGACGCCCTCCTGCGCCGCCTCGCTGGTCCAGCGGCCGTGCGCATCCCGGACCAGCACCAGCCGGCGGCTGAACCCGCGCCCGAAGACGGCCACATCGAGCCGCGTGGTCACCCAGCTCGGCCCGGTCTCGAGCGACCAGCTGGTCACGTAGTCGGTCGTGCGCGAGGTGCCGAGCGCATCCAGCCGGTCCTCGGCGAGTGTGATGGTCGCCGCCTCCAGCCGCTCCGGATCGTCGTCGCCCACCCACTCGACGTGTCTCACCGCTCCGCGCATCCCGACCACCTCCGCTCCAGGATGGACCCTCGGCGTGCGGGGCTCAAGGCATCGATGCGGCCGGGAGCACGGGCCTGGCGTTGTCCGGCAGCCGGAATGCGGGTGGTCTCTCAGCCCTGGGGCTGAAAAAGCGTGCTGAGCGCCGTGACGCGGGCGACTTCGCTCTAGCGTGTGCTCATGAGGTCGTTCTTGCGGGGCCAGCGCTGGCTGGCCGAACCGGTGTTCGCGATCGGATTCTTCGCGCTGTGGGCGATGGCGGAGGTGGGCCGCCACCAGCTCGTCCCGGGCTCTGTGCGGACGGAATCGCCGTTCTGGGCGGCCCTGCTCCTGCTGTCGGTCGCCATCGGGATCAGCCGGATCAGCCCGATCGGTGCCCTGGTGGCCGGAACAGCTCTTCTCGTCGGTCAGCTGCTGGTGCCGGCAGCGATCTTCGGCGCGCCGCTCATCTATCTCGGCTTCGTGCCCGTGATCGTCGTCGTCGCGGCGACGGTCGGAGGCCGATGGCGGTCCGTCGCCCTTGTGTTCGCTCTCGGTGCCGGGATCTCCGTGGCGGGTCTGTTGGCCTGGTGGTTCGGTGCCGGGCGGGGTGACGCCGCAGCTCGGACCATGCTCTTCGTCCTGTGCGCCGCCTTCGCGGCGATCGCCTGGGCGGCGGGGACGCTGGCGGGAATGGCGGCGAGCCAGCGCGAGAGCCGGAATCAACTCGCGCGACTCTCCGACGAGCTCCGGCTGGCGGAGGTCGAGGCTGCGGCGACGAGCGAGCGGGAGCAGGTCGCCCAGGACGTTCACGACATCATGGCCCACTCGCTCTCGGTGATCCTGGCCCAGGCGGACGGAGCCCGGCTGGTCGCTCCCGAACGCCCCGGTGTGATGACGGATTCGTTGTCGACCATCTCGGACACGGCCCGCGCGTCTCTGACGGAGGTGCGCGTCCTGATCGAGACGCTCGTCGGCTCACCCGAAGGAGCGCAGCATCCCGGGCTGCAGCATCTCGACGATCTCGTGCAGCGCTTCTCCGGATCCGGGGTGGAGGTGGCTCTCGAGCGCTTCGGAGCGACGGCCGGACTCACGGCCGCGCAGCAGCTGGCCGCGTACCGGATCGTTCAGGAGGCGCTGACCAACGCCTTGAAGCACGCGGGCCCGGGAGCGACGGCCCGGGTGGCGCTGGACCAGCGGGAGGACGGGCTCGCCCTCTCCATCACCTCTCGACCGGCGGACCCGGCACAAGCAGTGTCCACGACTTCCGGCGGACGCGGCCTGATCGGGATGCGGGAACGTGCCCGGCTGGCAGGCGGTTGGCTCGACGCCGGTGCTGACGACGACACTCCGGGCGGCTACCTCGTGACGGCGTACATCCCCGCAGCGACGAGTCGGGCGGTGACCGCATGATCCGGGTGGCCGTCGCGGACGACCAGCGGCTGTTCTGCGAGGGCATCGGACTGATGATCGACTCGCAGCCCGACCTGTCCTTCGTCGGTGCCGCCGCGGATGGCGCGGACGCGGTCCGGCTCGCACGGGCCGAGCATCCCGACGTCATGCTGATGGACATCCGCATGCCGGTGCTGGACGGGATCGCGGCGACGGCGGCGATCCGCCGTGAGGTTCCCAGCGGACCGCCGCGCATCGTGGTGCTGACCACCTTCGAGCGCGACGACGCCGTGGCCGCCGCGCTGCGGGCGGGGGCCGACGGATTCGTGCTGAAGGATGCCACGCCGGAGTTCATCCTCGCTGCCGTGCGAACGGTGCACGAGGGGCATTCCGTCATCGCGCCGAAGGCCACGACCGACCTCTTCCGCAGCCTCGCTCAGCGGAGGCCCGAAGCGATCGCGGCGCTGTCCGTTCGCGAGAAGGAAGTCTTCCTGCTGGCCGCACGAGGACTCGGGAACGCCGACATCGGCCGCACAGCCTTCATCTCCGAGGCGACGGTCAAGACGCACATCCGCAGCATCCTGGCGAAGCTGCAGCTCGCGTCGCGCGTGCAACTGGTCGCTTTCGCGTACGAGAACGGACTCGTGCGGTAGGGCGGCGGCCTCCCGAAGTTGCCGCCGACCGCCCGTGTCCCGAACGTGTGCGGCCGGCGGCGCCGCCCCGGCCGGCGGAGGGACCAGCAGGCCGGGGCGTCCCCCGCTCCTCTCAGAGCAGCCCGCCCCCGAGCGGGCACCTGTACCGGCCGGGCACGCACGGAAGCGGCGGCTGGCCGGGAGCGACGAGGGCGACGACGCTCGGTCCGCCCTTGATCCCCGCGTCCGCGGCGCTGGGCGCCGTGACGCTGAGGGAGAGCGCGGCGAGAATGGCGAGGGCTGCTGCAGTGACGCGCGTCCGGCTGCCCGCACTCACGGTCGTGCTCCCGGCGCGAAGATCGGCACGGGAATGATCGTCTCCTGGAAGACGATCATGGTCCGGTCCGCGACACGGTCGAGGTCGATCGCTTCTGGTTCTGACATGGTCTCCACCTCCGCTGCTGATCGTCGCGCGCTGGCGACAGGGAGCGGTATGGGCAGAACTGCCTAGGCAATTGTGCGAATGGCAGCCGACTGCCGCGGCGCGTCACCATCAGCGGTGATGGGAGGTGATCACCATGCTGAGAGGACTCACGGCGACCGTCGTCGCCACGTGCTTCTGTCTGAGCCCAGCCCCGTTATCGGAGCAGGTCCCCGTCGCCCCGGACGCCATCGCCACGATTCGCGATGCCGTGACCGCGGATGCGATCCCGGAGCACTGCCTTACCGCGGCCAGAGCCTGGTCGCATCTGAGCCGGACCTGCCCGCGGATGCCGGCGCTGGAAGATCCGTTCATCCGTGTCGGGGCGCGGCCGCTCATTCTGAGCCGCGTCCGCTAGCTATGGCCGCCGCGGTGCGCTGAGAATCGCGCTGACCCGGTCGTGAACTCCGAGTTTGCGGTAGGCGTGTTCGAGGTGCGCGTGGACGGTGCTCTCGCTGATCCCGGCCCAGCTACCGATCGCCCGCGCGGTCATGCTGGAGCTGAGCATGGTGACGATCTGTTGTTCGCGAGGTGTGAGCAGTTCCCACCGTTCCGTGCTGAGTTGGTCGGGAAGCGTCATCCGGTGCAGCCGGTCCAGCACGACCAGGATCGGAGCCAGCTGCGATGCGGCATCGACGTCCGGGTCGTCGAAGTCCGAGTGGTCACGGCCGATGATCCAGCCGTGACCGCTCCACCCTTCGCGAGCGGAGACGGCGTGGAGGATGGACAGCTGATTGTGTCCGAGGAGACCCTGCGAAATGTGCAGCGCTTCGGCGTAGTCGCGCTCGTGAGTTTGCGGGAGCTCGCTGACCCGTCGTGGAGAGAGGTCTCCGGGCTGGTCGATGTAGCTGCGGACGCCCGGATGTTCGTGGAAGGCGGGCATGACCTGTTCATCCGGGCAGTCGGATGATTCCCAATCGGGCTGCAGTCGTCACGGCGGTCACCCGGTCGTGCTGACCTAGTTTCATGTACGCGCTCTCGACGTGTTTCCGCACTGTGGACGTTGAGATGCGAAGGATGTAGCCGATGGCGGTGGCGGTGAACCCCTCACCGACCAATTGGAGCACCTCGGTCTCGCGTCTCGTCAGCGGGTTCCGTTCGACGATGGCCGGGTGAGGCGTCGCCAGCCCGGTCAGTCGGTTGAACGCGACGAGAACCGGTTGGATGGCGGCCGCGGCTTCGACCTCGCTGTCGGTGTAATCCCGACGGTATCGGTTGAACGCCCACCCGTTCCATGAGTTCGGCGTCATGGGTGTGACTATGATCGTCAGCTGCGTGGACAGATTCCATTTGGCGAAGGTCTCCGCGAAGACGGGATGGTTCAACCAGTCCCGGTCCCCGATGATGTCGCTCATGCGCCGCGGGTCCATCGTGCTCGTCGAGGTGTAGCTGAGGACCTGCGGATGCCGGTACATGTTGCGGTTGACCGCAGCCAGGACCTCGGGGTTGCCGGCTTCGCCGGTCCCCCGGATCTCCAGATCGCGCGATACGGGATTCAGCCCTACCCAGCCGAGAGACTCCGACGGGAACATTGCCTCCAACGACGCCGTCACCGCATCGAGGAACACCTCACGGTCGGTCACGCCGTCGAGGTCATAGCTCAGCCGTAAAGCAAGTTCCGTGCCGTCCACGATCGCCTCAAGGGACTCGCTCGGTGGTCCCGATGGGTGAACGGTAGACCCGTCTGTCCGTGCCGCACAACACAGAAGAGCCATGCGCAGGCGCGTGGGCTCTCGCGCAGGCGGCGAGACCGGCGTGGTGAGGAGCACCGCTCGCCGGTCTAGGAGGGGATGAGACGTTGCCGGCGGGCGGTGGTCACAGCGAGCATCCGATCGCTGACACCGAGCTTCCGGTACGCGTGCTCGAGGTGGGTGTGGACGGTGCTTTCCGCGATGCCCAGCCGGTACCCGATGGCGCGGGCGGTGAACCCGTTTCCGACCAAGGCGAGCACCTGCGCTTCCCGTGCGGTCAGCGGCGATTCCTCGGAGACCTGGGTGGTGGCGACCCAGGTCCGCTCGATGAGCACCAGCATGCGCTGCACATGGGTGGCCAGTTCGACCTCGTTGTCGGTGAAGTCGTGGCTGGTGCGATTGAACGTCCAAGTGGCCCCCGCTGTCCGAGTCGCCCGATGCGACAGCACAGTCAGCTGGTATTCCGCGCCGGTCGGGTGGAGCAACTGGTGATACGCCTCGGTGCGGTGCAAGTCGGTGAGGCTGATGAGGTCGCTCATGCGCCGCGGTGCCATCCCCTCGCCGTTGACCATGTAGCTGATCACCATCGGATGGTCGTTCAAGCTGGCGAGCGCGGCCGCAGTGGCGGCGTCCGGGCCGAACACCTCCGGCGGCGTCCCCATCATCTCCACCGCCCCGGTGACCGTATTGAAGCTGTTCCACCCGACGGATTCACCGGGGAACTGGGCGGAGAGCGCTTCGAGCGCAGCGGCGAGGTAATCGGCACGGGCGACGCCCGGTTGCGCGTACAGAGTGAGTGTGGCCGTCGGGTCAACGCTCATGCGGGAACCTCCCCCGATGCGGTGACGGATGAAGAGTACCGCCGGACACCACCGACTTATAAGACTGCACTTCGACTAGAGTCCGACCCGTGACCGACCCGAGCACGCGCCGCCCCGTGTACTGGCGGAACTTCGCGTGGGTGATGACCGTCGGCGCTGCCCTCATGTTCGGAGCCGGCATCTTCGGTGTGGTGATCGGCGGCGCTACCGGGTGGCTCAACATCGGGCTCGGAGTCATCTTCACCGTCCAGGCTGTCGTGAACTTCCGGCAGTACGAGCGGGCGAAGCGTCAACAGGGCGGCGAGTAGAGTCCGTCCCGTGACCGACCCGCTGCCCCTGGCGTCGTGCCCGACGCCGTCACCAGATGGTCGACCGTGCCAGGACGTTATTGTCGTGGTCGGTACGACACCGTTATGGCTGCCGTTCGTCATTCTCGCCGTGGTGGCAGCGGTGGTCGCCGTTGTCCTGCTCGCGGCGCGCCCCCGGCATCGCTGATCGCAGCTACGGCCCCCCGCTGAGCGAGCACCAATAGAACCGGTTCCCGTCTCGAACCACGACACCGGACGGGCGCCCGTCGCGCGCGGGCGCGTAAATGGTGCCGCCGCCGATCGTCCGTCCGCGTGCGACCAGGCCGGTGGCCTGGCTGGCGTCCAGCTTGTGCGGGTCGTTGCCGCAGGTGAAGTCACGCCCGTCGTACTGGACACGGGTGGGGATCGCCTTCGGCCACCAGTCGGCGGTGGCGGCGTGCAACTGCACGAAGAACACCAGCACCGCGGAGAACAGCAAAGCCCCCGCCCCACCCACGAGGAGCCCCCGCCACCGCCTCCGCATACCGTCAGGGTATCGACAGGGCAGCCACGGGCCTGGAGAGCCGCGAGTAGAGTCCGACCCGTGACAGGTATGCCGTCGAAGGGCCCGTGGTGGGCACGGTCTACCGGCGGCAACCGCGGGTGGGCGCTCACGAGCGCGATCGTGTACTCGCTCGTGTTCGCCGTGGACGCCGCGAGGTGGCTGACCCGCGGGGATTGGTTCGCAGGTGTCCTCGCCATCGCACTGCTGGTCCTCGCCGTCTGGGCGTGGGCGACCGTCGTCTACCTCAGCAGGCGAACTGAAGAAGGACGACGCCGTGGCTGGTGAACCGCCGAAGAGAACCGTGGCGGTTCCTCCTCCGCACGGTCACCGATGACGGAAAGGACTACCGGCACCGTGTAGCTTGCCCGCGTCGCATCCGTGCGACCGTCACACCTGAATGCTCACCTCGTAGACCTGATCGGTCGGGTGACCGGCGCGCTCGTGGATGCGCATGAGCGCCTCCTTCGATGGCCCGGTCGACAGGCAGAACACCTTGCCGCTGACGGGGTCGAGCCATGCCCGCTCGATGTGGACCCCCTCCTCGGATTCGATCGCCGCGTCGGCGTCGTGCGCTTCGGCCAGCTGGTCCCGGGTGACTCCCACGAATCCGTCGTGGACGTCGATGAATGTAGCCATGATCGGCTCCTCTCTTGTGATGCCCTCAGAGTGAGCCGTCCGGTCGGCCGCGGCATCGGTCGTTCTGCCGATCTCGACCGAGGGCCGATGCCGGCGTCGCAGCGACGGCGATACACTTCGCGCATGAGTGGAGGGGTCACGGCCCCGGGTGGTGCGGCCAGGATGTGCCCCCTCTTCGTCGGCCGCGAGGACGTGCTGGCCCAAGCCCTGCAGCTCCGCGCCGAGGCGGCCTCCGGGCGCGGCGGCATGCTGCTGCTCGGCGGGGAGGCGGGAATCGGCAAGTCGCGCCTGTTGGACGAGCTGGCGACCACCGCGGGCGGCCGGACGGCGCACGCCGAGTCGTTCTCCGGCGACCGTCAGACTCCCGGCCTTCTGTTGCTGGCGATCGCGTCGGGCGTGAGAGACGCGGGAGACGACGCCGACGCTGAACGCATCTGGGACCTCGTCGTCTCGGGAGACGTCGGTGCGGGAGGTGCGGGCGCCCGTCGGCTGCTCGTCGCCGATCTGGTGGACGCCCTCGTCGCGGCGCTGCGTGTGCCGCTGCTGCTGCGCCTCGAAGACCTGCACTGGGCGGACCAGTTGTCACTGGACGTGCTGCAGCGTGTGGCCGCACGCCTCCGCGATCTCCCGTCGCTGGTGGTGGCCACCTACCGATCCGAGGAGGTGGACGCGGACCCCGAGTTCGTCGCCTGGCGTACCGGCCTCCTCGCCCGACGGCACGCGCAAGAGGTCGTGCTGTCGCGACTCGGGCGAGACGGAACACGGAGCATGCTCGCGTCGATCACCGGAGAAGTGCCTGCCGAGGACGATGTGGAGCGAATGTACGCGGCGGCCGACGGCATCCCGCTCCACGTGGAGGAGCTCGTCGCGAGCGGTCTCGAGGGGGTGCCGGAAACCGTCGGCGACGCGGTGATCCTGCGGGCCAGGAGGCTGCATCCCGCGTCTGCGCGTGCGCTCGGCGCCGCCTCCGTGATCGGACGGGAGTTCGACACCCGTCTGCTCCGTGTGGTCCTGGGTGCCGCATCCGAGGCGGCCGCCGAGGACCCCGCCGGGGAGCCCTCCGTGGATGACGCACTGCAGGAGCTGATCGCCCAGCGCTTCGTGGTGCCGGCGACCGACGCGTTCGACTTCCGGCACGCTCTCATTCGCGACGCGGTGTATGCCGCGCTTCCCTCGGCCGAACGCCGCACGATGCATGCGCGGGTCGCGACGGGCGCGCCGCAGCTCTCGGACGCCATCCGCTCCATGCACAGCGAGCGCGCGGGCCGAGCCGATGAGGCCTACGTCCTTGCCCGACGCGCAGCCGACCGGGCTTCGACGCTCTCCGCCCATCGGGAGGCGGTGGAGCTGTACCGGCGCGCCGAGCGCACGGTGCCGTCAGCTACGCCGGCTGCGGAACGGGCGGAACTGCACCGTCGGCTGGGTGCGGAACTCGCTGCGACCGACGCCAACCGGGATGCGGAGCGGGAATTCAGCCGAGCCATGGAACTGTTCCGCGAGGCGGGCGACGACCTCGCGGCGGCGGGAGTCGTCCCGGCGCTCGCCGCAGCGAGCCACCTGCTCGGATCCGACTATGCGACGCGCGACGCGCTCATCCACGAAGCGATCGGATGGGTGGACGGCGCTGAGCCAGGGATCGCAGCGGACCGGGTGCGCGGTCGGTTGCTCGCCGCCCTCGCAGCGGCGGCCATGCTGGACCGGCGGCTCGACACCTCTCTCGCCTACGCCACCGAGGCCCGGCCGTTGCTGGAAGACGACCCGGACGAACGGCTGGCCGTCGACGTCACGCGCGGCGCAGTCCAGGTGTTCGCCGGTGATGAGCGAGGGTGGGAGCTGCTGGAGGCCTCCGCCCGGACCGCGGCGGCCGAACATCGCGAGGCGGTGGCCGCCCGCGCCTACCGGATGCTCGGCTCCAGCGCCTCCGTGCTTCTGCAGTACCAGCGCGGCGCGGCGTGGCTCGAGGACGGCATCGACTACGCCACCCGAATCGAACGCTGGAACGACGCCCACTACCTCGGCGCCCACCTGGCGCACGTGCGCTGGGCCACCGGGCACGTGGACTCGGCGGAGGAGCTCGCGTCCCGCGCACTGGCCGACGGACGTGGCGGAATCACGACGGAGATCACCGCCCTCCACGTCCTCGGCTACGTCGCCCTCGCACGCGACGATCTGGCGACGGCACGCGAGGTGCTCTCCCGGGCCGCCGACCTGGGCGAGAGGATGCGGGAACTCCAGCGCCTCTCGCCGGCGCTGTGGGGACTGGCCGAGGTCGCACTGCTCTCCGCGGACGCATCCCTCGCTGTGGTCGTGAGCAGGCGCGGGCTCGAGGAGTCACGTGCCATCGGCGACGCCGCCTACCTCTTCCCGTTCGTCGTGACCGGCATGCGCGCGCTGCTCGCCGCCGGAGAACCGACCGCCGCGCGCGAGTGGCTGCAGACGACGGAGGCGCTGATCGCCGCCCGCGGCATCCCCGGCACCGAGAACGCCGTGGCCCACGCCGCCGGTCTCCTTGCACTCCGGGAACGCCGGCTCACTGCCGCGAAGGACCTGCTGGCGGCAGCCGTGACCGGCTGGTCGTCCGTGGGCCGCTGGTGGGAGGGCACCCAGGCTCTCCTCGACCTGGCCGAAGTCTTCCGCCGCACCCGCGGTCCCGCGGAGGCTGCCCACCTCGTCGCGCGGGCTCGCGATGCGGCGGCGGCATCAGGTGCGGCTGCCCTGACCCGTCTGGCCGACAGTGTGGACGCACGCCTCGCCGCCGGGGTCGCGCCGACGACTCTCAGCGCGCGCGAGGAAGAAGTCGCACGCCTGGTCGCCACGGGGTCGACGAACCGCGAGATCGGCGAGGCTCTGCACATCGCGCCGAAGACCGTGGCGACACACATCGAGCACATCCTCGCCAAGCTGGGCGCATCCAGACGGGCCGAGATAGCCGCCTGGGCGAGTTCGCAGAAAGGGTGAGGGGCCGAGGTCTGCTCTCTCTCACCGGCGCACGAGGAGGGGCTCGTACTCCGGGTGTCGTCGAATGAACGTCGTAACGATCGGGCACTCGACGCGGACGTGCAACTTCTCCTGCTGGATCATCTCCAGCACTCTGCCGATGAGGGCGGTTGCGACGCCCTGCCCGCGGAACTCCGGGTAGACCGATGTCGAGATCACGGTGACCACGTCGTCGCGGCGGTCATAGGTGATGCCTCCGATGAGCGTGTCGCCGCTGATCGCCTCGTAGACGCGTTCGACCGTGTTGTCGACGACGAAGAACTCGATGCCCGGCTGAAGCGGGACGCCGGCTTCCACCTCTTCGACCAGGATTCGCTGAGTCTCGGTGAAGGTTCCTGTCCCATCGGGATAGCCCGCTTCATCCGGGTACTCGAACGTTCCGCTCGTTCCTTCGGCCATCACGGCCCCTTCCGTTCGCACTGGATGTTTTCGAACGCTATAACTCCGGTGGTGACGGCCACGCCCCGGATGCAGAGAGCGCATGACCATCCGGCCGACGGGCAGCTGGACGGTTCAGCGGTATCCGAATCGCCGGCCTGGGTATGCGCGTTTGGCATTGGCTCGCCTGCCCGCCTCGTCTCAGACTCGAGCCATGACCAGTTCAACCAAGCCGACCCTCGTTCTCGTTCACGGCGCGTGGGCGGATTCCGCCAGCTTCGCCGCGGTCACCGCCACCCTCCAGCTCGAGGGATACAACGTACTTCTGGCTCCGAATCCCCTGCGCGGCGTGGAGTCGGACACCAAGGCAGTGAGCGATTTCGTCGCTCAAGCCACATCGGGACCCGTGGTGCTCGCAGCCCACTCGTACGGTGGTGTCCTCATCACCGGCGCGGCTGCTGCCCTCCCCCAGGTGAAGGCGCTCGTCTACATCGACGCGTACGCTCCGGACGATGGCGAAAGCGCGACCACCCTCAGCAACGCCCTGCCCGGTTCGCTGCTGAACGTGCCCGACCCGACCACCGTGTTCGACTTCGTGCTCCCGGCGGCGGACGCCCCGCAAGGCGACTATGACAGCTACATCAAGCGAGACAAGTTCCACGAGATCTTCGCGGAGACGCTGCCGAAGACGGAGTCGAACCTTCTGGCGGCCGGACAGGCGCCGGCGACACTGGCCGCTCTGGGGACACCGTTCACCGGAACGCCTGCGTGGAAGTCGCTGCCGAGCTGGTACTTCGTCGGCAGGGTCGACCGCGTCATCCCGGAGGCGCAGCAGCGCGCGATGGCTGAACGTGCGGGAAGCGTCGTGGTGGACGGCCACGCTCCGCATCTCTCGATGCTCGCCGAGCCGGTGAAGGTGTCCCGCCTGATCGTCGAGGCCGCCACGTCCATCACTAGGAGCTGAGGCAGCCGATGGCACCGTCCGAGCCGGTCCTTCTTACTGGCGTGGGCGGAGGCCCGAGCAGCATCAGCCGCCTGACCGCCCATTCGCTGTTGAAGGCCGGCCAGACGGTGCGCCTGCTGATTCATCGTGATGACGGGCGCGCCGACGACCTTCGCCGCCTAGGCGCCGAGGTCGTCGTCGGGGACCTGGCCGACCCGCAAGACGTCGCCGACGCGCTCCGCGGCGTGCACCGGGTCTTCTTCAACATGGCCGTGTCTTCGGACTATCTGCGGGCGGCTGCCGTGATGAGCTCGGTCGCCGTCGAGTTGGGCGAACTGCACGCGCTGGTGAACATGTCACAACTCACGGTCGCCCAGATGACTGCGACGAGCAGTGATGAATCGGATCAGCAGCGGTTGCACTGGCTGGTCGAACGTATCGAGGAGTGGGCGCCCCTACCGGTGGTGAATGTTCGCCCGACGGTGTTCATGGACAACCCGATGTTCTCGATCGCTCCACGCCAGTTGATCGCGTCGGCGAACACACTCGCTTTGCCGATCGGCGCCGGACGGACCTCACCGGTAGCGGCGACGGATGTGGCCGCGGTGGTGTCCTCGATCCTGCTCGACCCATCGACGCACGTAGGAAGGACATACGAGCTCACCGGACCGGAATCGCTCAACCTGGACGAGCTCGCCGAACGCTATGGGCGGGCTCTCGGCAGAACACTGTCCGTGAGCGACATCCCGTTGGACGTCTACGAGCGGATGCTCAACAGCCTTCCCGGTCTTCCCTCACACGTTCGGCAGCACATCTATACCGTTGCCAAGCTGCACCGTGCCGGCCGGTACGATCGCTCGAGCAACGACGTCGAGCTCATCACCGGTAAGCCGGCGCAGTCATTGGAGAACTACATCGCACATCACCGAGAGCTCTTCTTCGGTGGTTCTGCTGGGTGATCCCACTCACGCGAATGCGGCCGCCGGTGCCCCGGCCAGCTTCAGAAAGTGCCGCACGGCGCCCGAGGCGTTGCCGGGGTGCCGTGCGAACGCCAGGGTGCGCTTGATCGGCTTCGGCGGAGCAGCCAGCGCGAGGCCCTCAGCACGGCCGACGAGGGCAACCGGACGCGGAACCACCGCGACGGTGCGTCCCGACTGCGAGATGGGGACCAGGAGGCTGCACGTGGAAACCTCCATGTGGGCGGCCGGTTGGAGTCGCAACATCTCGTACAGGAGCATCCCCCGCTGCTGGGGGAACTGCTGGGTGGGCAGATGAATCATGGTGCGTCGCTCGATCATCGCGGCTGTCACTGTCGGAATCGGTGAGTCCGGGGGCGTCTCGGTACCTCCGGGCCCCAGAACGATGAGGAAGTCCTGGCTGACTACCGGATGCGCGACGAGCGTCTCGGAGGTCAGCGGAAGATCTACGATCGCCAGGTCGTGAAGGCCCGCCTCGACCATGCCGACGGCGGCCGCGGTGGTGTCGGCGGACGCCATCCGGAACTCGACTTCCGGCATGCTCTCGTGAAAGTCGGCGACCAGGCTCCCGAACCCGACGCTGAGGTTGCTCATCCCCACCACACTGAGTCTCCCGCGCGTCCCGGAGCGGACCAGGTCGATGGCACCACGAATGGACTGCGCTTCGCGGATGGCACGCCGCGCGGGCTCCATGAGGGCTCGGCCCGTGTCGGTGACGACAACACCGTGCGGCGTTCGGACGAACAGCCGGGTATCGAGTTCGCGCTCGAGCTGCGCTACTCGGCGCGTGAGGGCTGGCTGAGACAGGAACAGCGCCGTCGCGGCAGCGGAGAACGAGCCGTTCTCGTACACGGCCAGCACGGCCTCCAAACCTCTCAGATCCACAATGTGTCCTCTGTTCGGGTTCAACCTTTTAGCGGTCGCCCATACTCTAAACGACGGTGGGGTTCACTGTACAGGTAGACGGCACGGTGTCCCGCTCCTCGTGCAGAGCGGGACACTGTGCTGCCCGAGAGGTCGCCAGTCGTGCTAACGGACGGAGTCGGCCGCGTTCAGGATCACCTTCGTGACTTCCAGCGGCTTCGCCAGCATGGACAGGTGAGGCGCATCGACCTCGGTGACCTTGCCGTGGGCCCGCTGCGCCATCAGGCGCTGCTCAGCGGCGGGCAGCAGTCGGTCAGCGGTGCCGATGACGAACCAGCTGGGGATGGTCTTCCATGCCGGTGTACCGAGGAACGGGGTACCGAGGGCGCCGAACGTCACCGGGCTCTGCCTGGCGGCGAGGACCTTGGTGACCACCGACGGCAGGCTTGCCGCGAAGACCGACTTGAATTTGTCCTGGCGGATGTAGCTGTCCCAGTCGGCCTGCGAGGCATCCGGCGCAGGGAGGACGACGTCGAACACCGTGCTCGGGTCAGCGACGTTGAGCAGAGACCCGGGAGACGCGTTCGTGAGGGCTTGAGCGCTCTCACCGTCGTCCGGCGCGTAGCCGTCGACGTAGACGAGGGCCTTCACGTCCGGGTCGGCGAGCGCGGCGCCGGTGATCACCATGCCGCCGTAGGAGTGTCCGACCAGGACGACAGGACCGCTGGTGCGCTGCTTGATGAAGTCCGCGACCGCCTTCGTGTCCGTCTGCAGACCGCGAAGCGGGTTGGGCGCGGCCAGGACGGTGTATCCGGCGGCCTGCAGAGCGGCGGTCTCCGGTGTGAAGCTGGAAGCATCCGCCCACGCTCCATGGACGAGGACGATGGTCGGCTTGGAGGAGGTGGAGGACGCAGCGACGTGCTTGGTCTCGACGGCGGCGCTGCTGACCTGGGCGGGGATCGCGACGGCGAGAAGGCCGGCGACGGCGACGGCGATCGCCGCGACTTTGATTCGCTGAGGACGGGAGTGAGCTTTCATGGCTCCGAGTATGTGCGGCGGGAAGCGCAAAGTCTCATGCCGGAAACGCATGGCATCCGCCCGGGTTTCGATGGTCGTCTGCCGTCCGGATTTCAGCGCCGGACGCGCTGGACTTCCGTTCCCCAATCGCGTACGAACAGGTCGAGCCCTGCGAGGAGACCGCCTGGGAGTTGCTGAAGCCGCGCCGCCTCGGCGAGACCACCCAGATCGACCGGAGCGAATCCCATCTGGCCGAGCAGGGAACGAAGAGCGCCTTTGGACGGCACATCATCGCCGCTCATGACGATCACCCGACGATATCCCTCCGACGGCCGTGGATCGCTTGCCAAGACACGTGCGGGAGTGGTGTTGAACGCCTTGATGACGTGGGCACCGTGCGCCATTTCGGCTATCACCTCGCTGGAGGAGGGAACTCCGGGGAAGGGAGGCGTGCTCTGAGAGAAGTCGTTCGTCGCATCGATCAGCGTCCGGCCTCCCCAGTCGCCCAGATCCGCGAGTGCGAGCGGAGCATTCCTGTACGGCACGGCGAGCAACACGACGTCCGCATCCGCCGCTTCGTACTTGGTGCCGGCGCGAACGCCGACCCCGAGCGAGTGAGCGGTCGCGTCGAGACTGTCGGTTCGATGCGAGGAACTGATGGTCACCGTGTGGCCTGCAGAGAGGGCGCGAACGGTGAAGGCTTGGGCTAGGGCGCCTGCGCCGATTATTCCGAGCCGCATGTTTCGCCTTTCGTGCGATTGCTGGGTCGATTCGCTCTGCATCGAAGCGGACGGTCGGCGACGGCATGGCCAAAGCTGCTTACGATGGCACTGGCGATCCGGATCGCTCAGAGAGAAGTTCGAATATGGTCAAGTCGTCGAAGGCTGTCACCGCACAGCGCCGGGAAGAGATCGTCGACGCCGCCACACGCCAGCTCAAGCAGCGCGGCGTGGACGGTGTGCGGATTCCGGAGGTCATGAGCGACGTCGGCATGACGCCCGGCGGGTTCTACCGTCACTTCGACTCGAAGAGCAGCCTCACCGACGCCGCGTTGCGCCACGCCTTCGATATTCACCGCGGCATCATGGACGGCATCTCCGAGGCGGAACGCGGAGACCATCACGCAGCCATGGAGGCGTTCGTCGAGCTGTACATGAGCTGGGCCGACCCCGAGAGCCTCGCTGTCGGCTGCCCGGTCAGCGCGTTGGCCGGCGATGTCGCACGGGCACCGATGGACGCGTCACTCCGGGTGGTGTGGGCCGAGGAGCTCGACCGGATCTTCACGGTGGTCAGCGCGCTCGGCGACGAACAGGACGTCGACGAGACCACGCTGGCAGAGCAGCGTGCGCGCGCCATCGCCGGTTTCGCAACACTCGTCGGGGCGTCGATGCTGGCGCGAACGACAGCGGGCACTCCGCTCGCTGAGGAGATCCTCATGGCGGTCCAAAGCGCCTTGGCAACTGCGGAGAAGTGACCGCTGCGCCCCGAGCGCCCTTCGATGATCATTTCCCGGCCTCCCCGGTGGCGGTTGCCCTGCCCTCGGTGAGGGCTGTTCCGAGTCAACCGCCCCGGATGGTCGGGGTCCAATGTCGATAGCGGCGGCGGTCGATCAGCGTTTTGCATACGCCCGAATCGGGCCGTCCCCGCCGATTAGAGTCGCGATCATGACCGCATCAGCGACCCCGCCGCTTGGCGAAGCGTGGACGGCGACACGGTTCTCCGTCGTTGCTCAGTACAGCTTCGAGGAGCTCACCCAGCGCTTCGAACAGCTCGTGCCGGCGTACCCGCAGCAGGCCTTCTCGGACCTCGTCGACAGGCAGGCGTCGTGGAAGGAGATCGTGTCCTATGCCGAGGGCTACTCGGAACTCGGGCTGCTGACGTACTGGCACGACTCGGTCACCCGCATGATGGCTCTTGCCGGAAACCGGTCCAAGTGCGCGTTCTATTTCGTCGGCAACTTCCCCGTCGCCGAGCGGATGTACCGCCATGATCCTCGCGTGATGAACTACGCTCCCTTGCGGATGACGATCACCGAGAACGAACACGGCGTCGTGCACTTCACGACGGACCAGCCGAGCGGCGGCTTCGGGTCGTTCGGCGATCCGGCGATTACCGCGGTCGGCGAGGGCGTCGACCGCAAAGTCGCTCAACTGCTGCGCCGACTGGATCTTCCGGTGCCAGCCGCCCTGCTTCAGACAGCGGATTGCGGACCGAGCAGAGATGCTTGATCAGTTCCGAGCACGGTGCTGCCGTGGCTAGCGGAGGTGAACGGCGACGGCGTGCGGCTGGTCCCACTGCGGCCAATGAGACGCGTCTGCGACCGGCATGACGTCGACGTTCGGGAACAGCGCCCCGATGTTGCCTGCGATCTCTGCGGTCAGGTAGGGGTCGCCGTCGCCGAACGCGACGACCACGGGAACAGTCGACTGCTGCAGGTCGCCGTTCCGGACCCGGACGTCGTTTGCGTGCATCTCTGGAAACAGGGTCGCCGTCCATTGCCTGATCGCAGTGCGAGCATCCGGGTGCTCGGCACTGCCGAAGTACTGGGGCAGGATCGAGTGAGCGGCGACATTTTCCGCTGCGCTGGCGTCGATCCCGAATTGTCGGCCGGAATGGTTCAGGAGCCATCCCCGCAGTTGCGGATCCTCCATGAGGGCATCCGATAGGAGGTGGAGTTCTGGCGTGCCGAACAGGCGGATCATGTCGGGCAGCCGGAGCGCCGGGTCGGAGTGGAAATACCCGTTGAGCAGCACCAGCTTGCCGACCAACGACAGGTGGTCGAGCGTCACATTGATGGCGACGGCCACGCTGGCGTCATGTCCGACGAGTGTGACACCGATCAGCGACAGCTGTTCGAGGACGGCAACGACTTCGGTCTCGCGCTGCCCATCCGTCCAGCGCCGGTCCTCCCGGGGCGACAGTCCGTACCCACCGAAGTCGATGGTGACCACGTGCCTGCCCGCGAGCTCCGGTGTCAACCGGTCGTAGATGGTCGAGTCGTCGGGGAAACCATGCAACAAGACGATCGCCGGGCCCTCTCCCGGTTGCACGCCCACCCACACCTGCGAGACCCCACTGTCGATGGTGTGCTGCTCGGGATAAAGCTCTCGGTTGCTCATGGCTTCAGCTAACCGCCCTGCAGTGTCAGGGCGCCAGGGCATCGCGTTGCAAGAACTGCATAGCTCCGTGCGCGCTCACGCCGAAAGGGCGACGAGCCGGTGATCCGCTCGTCGCCCTCTCCGATCGCGTCGGATGTCAGGACACCGCCACCGGCTCTGATTGGACGGACGCCGCTGCGGCGGTCGAACGCTTGCCTGCGACAGCGGAGCGCACCAGGACCAGACCGAAGCCGACGATCGCCCAGATCGCCAGCACCACCAGCGAGGACCACGCAGACGAGCCGTCGAAGTAGCCGAACTCATTGACCGCCCGGAATGCGGCGCCGGGAGGAAGGATCGGGGAGATCACCTGTGCCCACCGAGGGAGGATGTCGTAGCCGATCGTCGCACCGCTCACCGCATTGCCGACGGTGGTCAACGCGAGAACCGCCAGGCCGATGCCGGCGGCGCCGAGCCAGGCCCCGAGCGCCTTGGTCGTGAAGGCGACAGCCGCCGAAAGCAGCGACAAGCTCGCCGCGAGGGCGATCCAGGGTGCATTGAGCGCGCCCAGGACCGGCCCGGCGATCGTGGCAGCTACGACGCCGATGACGACGGCGAATCCGCCCATTGCATACAGTCGATGGCGTAGCCGCACCTTTCCGGCGGCGCCGGTGAGACCCTGCGCAAGCACGAAGGAGGCCAGGGTGACACCGAAGACGACGTAGAACGCGGAGAGCCCGCGACTGTCGTACTTCACAAGCGGGACGACGTCCTGCTCGTGGACGGTGAGTCCGGCGTGTGCGGCCAAACCGTGCACCAGCGCTCGCGCTGCGCCGCTCTCGCTGAGCCCTTTGGCGCCGGCATAGTCGACCTGCAGGGTCGATCGGGAGCTGAGTCCGACAGCGGCGACTGCGTCACCGTTGCGCACCATGCGAGCGCCCTCTTCGAGTGAGGACACCTCGGTCACCGTGACCTTGTCGCCCAGCCCCTGCTGCGCCGCCGTCGCGAGTTGCTCACTCGCAACCGCCACAGGCAGGTGGAGGGGCTGCGGATCGCGCTGGATGCCCACATAGACAGCGATGAACGCCGCCCCGATGACCAGGCTGCTCACCACGGAGGCAATCCAGGCATTGTGATGAGTCTTGGGAGTTGCAGTTCCGCGGGATGTGATTTGCGGGGAGGACATGGCGCCGCTTTCTCGACTAGAATGGTTTGGATGTCAAACTTGGATAACAGTACAGCAAACGGTTTGAAAAGCAAACCTACTAAGGACTCGCTCGCCGTCGCCTTGGACGCCATCAACGACCGCTGGTCCCTTCACATCGTGCGAGCGCTCGCCTTCGGCGCCTCCCGTTACACGGAGATCCTGCGATCCGTCGGAGCGCCCCGTGATGTGCTTTCCGCTCGGCTCAAGAAGCTGGCCGAGACCGGGATCATCCAGGCCAAATCGGGCGATTCCGCCGGCGCCGGCTACGAACTGACGCAGAAAGGCAAGGACCTCGGCCAGGTGATCCTCGTACTGAAGCGGTGGGGCGACACGTACCGGCCGGATGACGTGCCACTGGTCGAGTTCACGCACGACGTGTGCGGGAACGTCTTCGTGGCGGACGTCAGATGCGAGGCATGCGGCCGAACCGTGAAGTCCGGTGAGTTCTCCGTTCGCTCCCCCGACCACGCCTGCTGAGACAGCCTGACCCACTCAGGCCACAGCCGGCTGACAGGTTCCGGCGTCGCGGCCGAGAACACGCCGCGCTGCCGCTCAGGTCACTCCCTCATCGCTGACTGGTCTGCCGCACCCACGGCGAGAGCTGCACCTGACCCTCGGCCGGCTTGTCCGTGAACCCGGCGAGCTGCACCTCGAACTCGCTTCGGTTCGGAGTGCTCATCCCTAACCGCGCTCCCCCGCTGCAAGCCGACAGCGACCCGTCCGCCGTGCCGTCGGTGTAAACCAGGCAGACCTGCATCTCGCCGGTCCCGCGGAGCAGATAGAGGTCGTGACCGTCCGCGGTCCCCTGGTACCGGGATGTGCCCGGGTCACCCTGCTCGACGTACTTCACAGCGACCGCGGGAACTGTGTCCTCCGGCGTGCGGGCTCGATCGAACGGCGACGGCGCGCTGACACATCCGCTCAGCATCACCGTCGCCACCGCCAGCACGAGTCCGACCCTTTGTCCACGCATCAGCGCACCCCCCCCGTCTGCACGGTAGCAGCGGGATGCGACTTTGAGCCACGCGCCGAACGGTCGTGGAGTCGCTAAGCGTCGGCCAGCTCGGTCGGCACCAGGATCACGTCGACGAGGGCGCCGTTCCTCCAGACCGTGACCTCGATGGGGTGGTCGATCGCGTTCTCGACCATCGCCTTCTGGACTGCTGTACTCGAGACGACGCGCCGGTGGTCGATCTCGATCACGATGTCGCCCTGCCTGATGCCGCCGAGGGCTGCAGGGCTGTCCTCGGACACCCCGGCGACCCTCAGCCCGGTCGAGGAGCCCAGTCGGCGCGCGAGTTCCGGGCTCAAGGCGGTTTCGGCCCCCACGATCCCCAACCAGGCACGGCGCACCCGCCCTTTCGTCATGAGCGACTCGATGATCCCCTTCGTCGTCTCGTTGATGGGGACGGCGAGCCCGAGTCCGAACCCGGCGAGCGCGGTGTTCACGCCGACCATTCGGCCGGCACTGTCGGCCAGCACTCCCCCGCTGTTTCCCGGGTTCAATGCCGCATCCGTCTGGATGACCTCGTCGACCACTCGTCCTGCGCTGGTCGGCAGCGACCGCCCGAGCGCTGACACGATCCCGGCTGTGACCGAGCCTGCCAGTCCCATGGGGTTCCCCAGCGCGACAACCAGCTGCCCGACTCTCAGCCCTGAGGCGTCACCCAGCTGCACCGGCGCCGGCGTCTTATCGATCGACTTCAGGACCGCGAGATCGGAGAGCGGATCCCGTCCCACCACTGACACCTCTACGGACGTTCCATCGGTGAACGCGGCTCGAGCAGATCGTGCGCCCTCCACCACGTGGGCGCTGGTGAGAAGGAACCCATCTGCCGTGATGACGCTGGCGCTACCCGCTCCGGCACCCCGGCTGGTGCGTACCGTGATGCTCGCGACCGAGGGCAGCACGAGGTCGGCGACGGAGACGACAGCGCGGGAGTATGCGTCGAGAGGATCAACTTCGGACATGCGCCTAGCGTGCGTCATTCACGCCAGGGTGTGGCCGCTGTTCGCTCACGGCTTCTACTGGTCTGTCGCCGGTTCCGAATCGCTCACGAATGCGCCACGGGACGGTGGCTGTGGTTGATTCGCCCGAACACCGCCCACCACGCGAGTTTGCGCGGTGCGTCGACGACCGGTTGGCCGGACGATACGGTCGGCCCTCGGTCGGCCTGTGAGCGACGCAGTTCGTTCTCGCGCTCCAGAGTCGCCGCGCGGCGGGAGTCGATGCGGAAGGCGACGAAAGTGTCGTAGTTCATGATGTTTCCTTTTCAGAAGCGGGACGCCACGGATGCGTCCACGATTACGGGGCGCGGTACTCGATCGCTCCTCGGCCGGTACTCGTCCGGTACTCGTCGACAGAGGCGAGCATTTACCGCCTTCCGGATCGCGCTCACACTGACCTCATGACCGTGAAAGTGCTCGGTCCATTGGATACCGGGACCGAGCACACCCTGAGTCCGCGAGAGCGCGTCGTGCTCACCGCACTGATCGTGCTGGCGGGTCGTTCTGTCGCCGTTGGCGAGCTCGCCGAGGCGTACTGGGGGGCGGCCCTCCCGCGCACGTGGACGCAGCAGATCAAGACATCGGTGGCGCGAATCCGCGCCTACCTCGGCCACGACGCCGTGACTACTCGAGGCTCGGAATACTCCCTCGGCCTCGACCCCGCGACGATCGACGCGTTCGAATTCGAACGTCTGGTCTCCGACGCTCGCAAGCACGCGATCCATGACGAGAACGACAGGGCGGTGGCCGCGTACCGGCGGGCGCTCGCGATGTGGCGCGGCGCACCGTACCCCGAGCTGGCCGACTGGGAACCGGCGACGGTCGAGGCCGAGAGGCTGGTCGAGATCCGCCGCAGTGTCGAGGAGGAGCTACTCGAGTCCAGGCTCGCGGAGGGCGAGCACAGCGCCGTCGTCGCCGACGCGGAACGGCTGGTGCGCGAGTCACCGCTGCGCGAGAATCGCTGGGCGATCCTCGCTATCGCCAACTACCGCGCCGGGCGGCAAGCCGAGGCGCTGTCGAGCATCCGGTCGGCGCGGGCGCGACTCGCGGACGACCTCGGCATCGACCCGGGTGATCGACTGCGCGCACTCGAATCGTCGATGCTGCAGCATGATCCGGCGCTGGTGGCGGCCAAGCCGCTGCATCACGTGAGCGACGTCTGCCCCTACCGCGGGCTCCAGCCCTTCTCTTCGGCCGACACAGAAGACTTCTTCGGCCGAGACGCCGACATCGACGCCATGCGGCAACGCGTGCGCGATGGATCCCTCACCGTCGTCGTCGGCGCCTCCGGATCGGGAAAGTCCTCTCTCGTGCTGGCGGGGTTGCTGCCGCGCATCGCCGACGGACGACGCATCGCAGTGATCACGGCGGGTCGCGATGCCGCGACCGATCTGCGCGCTCGGATCGACGCGGGTGGACGCGCCGACATCGTGGTGGTCGATCAAGCCGAAGCAATACTCCAGCTGCCTGAGCGCGAACGCGACGAACTGTGCAGGATCCTCGCGGAGGTGCTCGTCGGCGGGTCGACCGTGCTCATGACCCTGCGCAGCGACTTCCTCGACCGGGCAACGGGTCTCCCGAGGATCGGCGCGCTGATCGGTCGTGGCGTGTATGCCATCGGACCGCTGGATTCGGAGGGTCTGCGTGAGGCGATCGAGCGCCCGGCCGCCCGTGCAGGCCTGCGGCTCGAGCCGGGGCTGGTCGAGTTGATCGTGCGGGATGCGGCCGACCGGCGGACCACCCTCCCCCACGTCTCGCACGCCTTGGAGGAGACCTGGGTCCGACGCGAAGGAGCGACACTCACGGTGGCCGGCTACGAGGCGTCGGGCGGCATCACGGGCGCCATCGCCCAGTCGGCCGAGACCTTATACCGCTCCCTCGACGCCCACAGCGCCGGCGCATGCCGCTCCCTCATGCTTCGCCTCGTGCACCGCGGAGCCGATGGCGCATCCGTGCGCCGCACCGCCTCGCTCGCGCCCCTCGTCGCCGACCCGGCCTGGCGTGCGGTGCTCGACCGCCTTGTGGCAGCCCGGCTGCTCACGACCGACGGCGACGAGGTCACGGTCGCTCACGAGGCACTCGCGACGGCCTGGCCTCGCCTGGACCAATGGCTGGAGGAGGATGCCGAGGGCGCTCGCCTCGTGGCGACCGTCGCCGCCGCAGCAGAGCTGTGGGACGGATCGGGTCGGCGCAATGATGACCTCTTGCGCGGTGCCCGGCTGCAGGCAGCTCTCGACTGGCGAGACGGGTCGGAGCCGGCTCTCACCACGGTGGAACGGGAGTTCCTCGATGCGTCCGCCGAACAGGAGCGGGACGAGATCCGGGAACTTGCAGGTCGGGCTGCCCGCGACAAGCGCATCAACCGCTGGCTGCGGTGGGCGATGGCAGGTGCGGGCGTGCTGCTGGTCGCGGCGATCTTCGGCGGAGGACTCGCTGCGGTGCGCGGCGGAGAGGCAGGGCGTGCTGCAGAGGACGCACGCATCGAGGCGCTCGTGGCGACGTCCCTCTCACTGATCGACAACGACCGGGAGACGGCCGCACTGCTCGCGGCGGAGACGTACCGACGGTGGCCCGACGACCCCCGGACGCGCTCCGCGCTCTGGGGCGTCATGACGAGCACGGCGGGGCTCGTCGACACGCACCATGACGAGGGTGCGGTCTTCCCCTCGATGGACATGCTCCCCGGCACGGGGACGGCCTTGCACGTCTCCTCCGGCCGGGACCGCCCCGATCAGCCCGCCGTCGAGGTCGTCGATGTCGCCACGGGCGATGTCGTACGAACTTTCGATCTCGGTCTCCCTGATGCTCCGCCGGCCTGGGGCCGCGCCGTCGAGGTGAGTGCAGACGGATCCGTCGCGGCGATCCAATCGCCCGTCTACCCGGATCCGTCGAACACCGATGAGTGCTGCTGGATCCACCTCACATTCGTGGATCTCAGAACCGGACAGCCGCTGCCCAGCACGGGGCTCATTCGCTCGCAGCTGTCGCCGACCATGACATTCGACGCAGCGGGGCGCACTCTGTACGTCGCGCAACCGGTCACCGCAGACATCATCGCGGTCGACACGACGACGGGCGAGGTGCGCTCGAGCGCACCCACCTTCGACGACCATCCGAAAGGGATCGAGAACTTCTACGGTGTGACGCTGGTCGACGACGGCCTTCTCGCCGTCGGTGCGGGCGACCACCTCCGCCTGTACGATCGCGCGACTCTCGCGCTGACGCGAACCATCCCGCTCGAGGGGGACGTATCGAGCATGGATGTGATCGCCGACGGCCGGGGAGGCATCGAGACGACGGGATGGGACGGTACGGTGCGCGTTTCCCTCGCCACAGGCGAAACCCTCTGGCGACGGTTCCCCGATCCGACGCGGAATTGCTACTCCCTTCACCTCGCAACGGACACGACGATGGCGTGCGGGTCGTACGAAGGAGTTGCACTCGTCGATCTGGCGACGGGCGAAACCAGCAGAGCACATGCCGCGCTTCAGCTGAACGAACTTCCGAGGTTCGAACGGATCGATGACCGAACCCTACTGGTGGCAGTGTCCCGACCTCCGACCTGGATGCGCTGGCGGATCGACGGCGGTGGCACCGGTTCAGACGTCATCGCGAAGGGGCGCGAACTCGTGGATGGTCCGGAGGCCGGAGGATCGCTCGTCGTCACCCAGCCCGTCGGCGGTGGCGGTCGCATGCAACTGTGGGACCTGAAGCGTGACGCCCCGGTCGGCGAGGAGGAGGATCGGATCGTTCCTCTCGGCTCCGGAGTCGTGGCGAAGTACCCCCACTATGACTCGGAGCAACAGTCGGGCGAGCCGCGGCTGGAGCGCCAATCGACGGGCGAAAGGATCCCGCTGCGAATCCCCGGGTTGCCCAGATCCTTCACCGTCCTGCCCGGCGGATGGGACCGTCCTGCCTTCGCCTGGTGGCCGGAGGGCATCGCCGCCTTCGACCCGTCCACAGGCAAGCCCCTGGGGCCCGTCATGAGGGTTCCAGACATTCGGTTCAGTGTGCTCTCGGTAAGCGAGACACCCGGCTCGGCACTCGCCGTTGTCACGTGGTCGGTCGACCCGGGTCACTCGGAGACCGGTGTCTTCGATATCTCCACCGGACAGCTCCTCGTCCGCGGCCTCCACGACCTCGATTCGAGCTACGCGCTCGACGGCGATCAGCTGATCGGTGTCGCGGCGGACTATGCCCGCCGCTACGACATCCACACGCTCAAGCCCATCTCGGCTCTTGCCCGCGCGATCGGCGGCAGTCAGCTGACCTCGGTCAGCACCGACGGCCGCACCCTCCTCAACGTCGGCTTCAACAACGCACTCACGCTCTACGACCTGACGGCGGACATCGCGCTCGCCACTCCGGTCGACAGCGACGCCCCGGGGGTGCGACTGCGGGGTGGATACCTCACAGCCGACGGCGAGACCCTGCTGGAGGCGCTCCCCGACGGCATCCGCATCTGGGACCTGCGCCCGGCCGAGCAGGCGTCACAGGCGTGCGCACTGGCGGGGCGCGAACTCACGAAGGAGGAGTGGTCGACCTACTTCCCCGGGGAGGAGCGCGTAGACACGTGTGCTGCGCTCACGTCCTGAGGGGATGCGGGTCGGAGTCCGCGGACACCGTCGGCGTAGGGCGGAAAGCGTTGGCGAGCACGTCCAAGCTCGTCTGTGCGCTCGTCCCCGAATCAAGCACGGTATTGGCCGTAGAGCTCGGCTCCACGAGGACGGTCACCACGTCCAGGGGCCGGCTTGCGGCCTTTGCGAGCAGCGCGTCGACCTGCGCGTCGAACGCCGATTCTCCCGACGCAGCGCGGACATCCAGTGCGACCACGTTGTTGCTTGCAATGTAGTTGTTGGCCCCCTCTGACAACCGGATGATGATGGGAGGGGCGCCCTCGGGGCGCAGCTTCACCGAGTCGACCACCTCGGAGAAGTGATTCCCGATGACGGAGTTGTTGCTGCCCTCGATGAGAAGCAGCCCGAACAGGTCGTCCCTCCCGTTGTCGACGTCGAGGAACGGCGCCCAGGGTTCGCGGTCGCGCAGCAGGTGGTTGGAGGCGATGAGGTTCTCTGAGGCGTTCTGCTCGAGGATCAGCATTCCCGGATAGAACGAGTGGAGGCGGTTGTTCGTCACGCTGGAGCGGGTGACGCTCGTGAGGTGGACGCTGCTGGTGCCGCGGGGGAACACATTGTTCGCCGTGATGAGGAGACCGCCGTGGTTCTCGGCGTAGATGGAGTAGCCCTTGGGCCCTGCGCCGATCAGGTTGTCGGTCACCTTGGATGCTTGTCCCCAGCCACGAAGCTCTATGCAGTTGCCGCTCTCAGCGATGAAGTTGTCGTGGATGGACAGTGCGTCGGCGTTGTAGATCGTCAGCGCGTGCTCGAGGTATACGAATCCCATTCCGTTGAACCGGAAGGAGTCGTTCGCGCTGGCGACGTAGACGCCCGTCTTGCCGTTGACGTAGGTGTTCTCGTGATGGAGATCGGAGCCGTCGGCGACGAAGTGGAGTCCGTCGATGCAGAAGTCGGCGAACTCCACGGAGCTGATTCGCGGGCTTCCCGTTCTCGTCACGAGGAAAGCCGCGCCGGCGGCCTGGTCGTCGTTCGTGCCCGCCGCGATATCGACCATGACGCGGCTGCCGCCGGGCCAGAGCTCGTGAAGGTCCGGCCATTCGTCTTCTGGGACGTTGAAGCGGATGCTCGAGGACGTGAAGCCGTGTCCTGACCCTTCGATGCGAAGAAAGCTGATGTCGATCAGCACCTGCGTGCGGAGGCGGTAGTCCCCCGGCGGGATGTAGATCACGGCGCCCGGCTTGCCGCCGTCTCGCATCGTGGAAGCGGCCTGGCGCTGTTTCACGTCGGCGATGATGCTGTTGATCACCTCGCCGATGTCGGCGGCTGCGTCGCCGACGGGCCAGGTGGTCACGTCATAACGGGTGGTGCTCGACATTGGTCCTTCCAGGGGTGTCTCGAGTGATTCGGCAGAGTGTCTGATCACTCGTCAGATTTTTCGCGCTCAGGCGCTTTGCCGTCGTGCAGGTCCTTTGCTTCACTGCGGAGGATCCGGGCCGACTGGCCGAGTGCTCGCGCAAGAGCCGGTAGCTTCGCGGCGCCGAAGATGAGGAGAACGACGGCGAGCACTATGAGTAGGTGCCAACCGGTCAGGTTCGCGAACAAGGAGCAGCCTTTCTTTCGCCGGCACGACTTCGAGATGCGAGGCGATTGTCACGCCTCGCACCCCATCACGTCATGGTGTGGGACGGAATCCGTAACTCGTCGAGTTTGCGAGCAATTGCGCCTCGGTTCCGCTATCGAACACGTGGGAGTTGGTGGTGCCCGCATCGAGCACCACAGTGTGGACGCTGAGGTTGGAGATCACGTGGTTGGCGCCCACGTAGTTCTGGTCGCCGTTTTTGATGCGGAAGACGGCGGCGGTGCCGCCGGCGGGCTTGACCTGCTCGGGCGGGATGATGAGTGTCACGTGATTGGACGTGATGGTGTTCCCGTCGCCGTTCACCTGGACGACCCCGAAGTCGTCGTCCAGCCCGTTGCCGACCCCGATGAACGGCCCATAGGTCTCCACCTGGCGTTCGAACATGTTCGAACTGATGAGGTTCTCTTTGCAGTTGCCCTCCAGAGTGATGCTGCCCGGATAGAACGACTGGAGGCGGTTGGCGGAGATGTTCGATCGGAATGAGTTCTTGAGGTGAACCGAGTCGATGCCCCGCGGGAAGATGTTGTTTCCGGTGATGAGCAGACCGTTGCTGTTCTCGGCGAAAATCGAGAAGCCGACGGGGCCTGCGCCCAAGTGGTTGTCTTCGATCTTGCCGGCCTGGCTGCCACCCGAGATGAATACGCACGTGCCGCACTCCGCGATGAAGTTACCCGAGACATCGAGAGCATCCGGCCCCTGGATCAGGAGCGCCTGTTCCAGGTAGACCATGCCCATGCCGCGGACGCGGACGGAGTCGTTGTCGGTGGCGAACCGGATCCCGATCTTGCCGTTGCGATACGAGTTCTGGTTGCTTCCGAAGGAGACGCCGTCGAGGCAGAAGTTCTCGAATGCGATGGCGCTCAGACGTGGGCTGCCGTTGCGGGCGACGAGGAACGCCTCGGCGTTGCCGTCGGTGTTCTCGACCTTGATGTGGCTTCCGCCGGGGTTCAATTCCTTCCACCCCGTGGTGTCGGAGTTATACCGGATGGACAGGGACGTGAATCCGTGCCCGGAGCCGCGGATGGTGAGAAAGCTGACGTCCACGACGACCCGAGTCTTCAGTGAGTAGGTGCCCGGCGGGACGTAGATGACGGCGCCGGGTTTGTCGGCCGGGTTCGTCTGGCGTCTCTTGATGTCTGCGATGATGCTGTTGATTACAGCACCGATGTCGTAGCGCGGGTCCACGGGCTTGCCGGGAGTTTTCCAGTCGGTGACGTCGTAGACGTTGGATTCCATCGGATTACCTTTCGTAGTTCGTGCAACTTCGCTGTTACAGAAGGCCGACCGGGACCCGGCGAGGAGGGGAAGGCTGCTTCGCCTGTTCGAGTGGCGCGGTGTCGGCCGCGGCGCGGTCGGTACCGATCAGGTTGAGCGCTGCAATCGCTGCGGCCGTTGCGGCGGTCTGAACCACAGCGCGCCGACTGGGTTGCATCCTGTCCGTCATTGGAGGCCCCTTTCGTTTGGCAAATCGTTTTGGCCCATCGCGGGCGGCTTAGAGTAGCGAGTCCCTCGCCCTTTCGGAAGAGCCGGATGCGTATATTCAGGCGATGGGCGAGGCAGCTTCGAGATCGGCGAGGGTGGGCAGGTCGGCACCGGTCCGCGAGACGGTGATGGCGGCCAGGTGGGCCGCTCGCGTGCCCACGGAGACGAGTCGGCTCTCCGTGACGGGGCGACCGTCCCATCCACCGCTCTCGACGGTGAGCGACCAGATAAGGGCGGCCATGAAGGAGTCGCCGGCACCGACGGTGTCGGCGACTGTGACGGCAGTGGCCGAGATGTCGGCCCGGTGCTCGCCGCTTGCGAGGAGGGCGCCCTTGCTGCCACGCGTGATGCCGACGACCGGGACTCCGCTGGCGATGAGCCGGTCGATGACGTACTCGATGGACCTACCCGGGAAGAGGTAGTCAACGTCCTCGTCGCTGAGCTTGGTGAGATTGCTGGCGCGCGCCAGGGCTGTGAACTGCTCGCGGGCGCGGTCCGGGTCGGCGATCAGCGACGGGCGCATATTCGGATCGAAACTGATGAATGCTCCCACCGCTCGTCCGCGGCGGACGATGTCTCTCGTGACGTCGCATCCCGGCTCGAGGAAGGCGGCGAGTGAACCGGTGTGGACGATCATCGGCTTTCTCAGATCTCCGAGGTCCCGCGGCGCCCAGCTGAGAGAGAACCGGTACGTCGCCGACCCATCGGCTCCGACGGTTGCGACAGCCCGGGAAGTCGGCTGATCGGTGATGGATTCCCGGGTGAGGGACACACCGGAGCCGGCCAGGTGTCGGCGGATGAGCTCCCCGTCCGCGTCATCGCCGATGGCGGTGTGCAGGCGTGTGACCATGTTCAGTCTGGCGAGGCCAAGAGCTACGTTCGCCGGCGAGCCGCCGGGGTACCTGTCCACCGCCGATCCCGTGACGACTTCGTCGATGAGGGCCTCACCGACGACGAGAGCTCCCGCGTTCACGAATGGACTCGCAACTGCTCTGCCTGCACCGCTTCGCTGCTGTGGAGTGTCAGTTGCCCGTCGACCCAGCGGACGGGGCGCGGATCCGAGATCTCTCCGATCCAGCCGCCGTTCTCGTCATCGTTGTGGAACGCCAGAAGCTGCCACGCACCACTTCTGTCCTGGATGAGGCGCCCGACATAGAACCGCTCATCGGTGAGACGGTACGACCGGGCCGCGTCGAACGGCCCGACCACGGAGTCGGTCGGAAACGCCCACACTCCCCCGGTCGGATCCTCCGCGCGCCGGGCGTGGGACAGCTCCGACCCGAGGCACGAGAAGATCCCGATGGGCCGGCCCTCCACCGTGATGGTCTGAACGACCTCGAGGTGGCCGAAACCGGATCCCGGCTGGGACAGGGGCGGCTGGACTGTCCACGTCGTGAGGTCCGGGGATGTGGCGTGCCCGATGACCCCACGGTCATCCGGATCTCCGTGGTTGGCGCGCGCGGTGATGAGCATGTGCCAGGCCCCGTCGTGCTGGAACACCCAGGGATCCCGCCACGCCTGGTCAGGCCATTGGCGCGTGTCGATGGTCTCGTACCAGCGCGGATCCGGCTCGATGACCTGCCGGTCGGCTTCGCGGTGCCAGGTGAAGAGGTCCTCCGACACCACGGAACTGATGCGCTGGGTGAGACCGCCCTCGCTTCGGCTCACGGCGGTGTAGAACATCCGCCAGGTTCCGTCCTCCTGGCGGACGACCGAACCCGTCCACGTGGCGAGGTCGTCGAACGCGGGTGAGTCGTCAGGGATGACGGCGTCCGCGTGTTCCGTCCACGAGATGAGGTCTTCCGACGTGGCGTGTCCTATGGTGGCGCGCCAGTGCCTGCGGTCGGGGTCGAGGAGCGCCCGGGACGCCTTGAGGAAGTAGAGGTGGTAGCGGTCGCCGTCGTCGGCGATCCAGAAATCCCACACCCAGGAGGCGGCGAGACGGAGCATGTGCGGGTACCTTTCAGTCGGCGCGTGGCGGGGTCACGGACCCGCGGATCACCAACGGGCAGTCGAGGAGTGTGGGCTTGTCGGCGAGGAGGCGGTGTTCGGCTTCGCCGTGCAGGAGATGGACGAGCGTCTCCACGGCCCATGCACCCATCTCGTAGTGCGGGAGGGCGACGGTGGTGAGGCCGGGGAAGAGGTTGGCGGCGATGAGCTCCTGGTTGTCGAACCCGACGATCGACAGGTCTCGGGGGATGTCGAGCCCCAGCTCTGCGGCGGCGCGGTAGGCACCCATCGCCATCCGGTCGTTGTAGCAGAACAACGCCGTCGGACGGTCCGGTCGGCTCAGCATCTCCCGCGCGAGCTCATAGCCGGGCAGGGTCTCGGACGGCGCGGAGGCCGTGAGCGTGGCATCGAACGGGATGCCATGCGTGTCGAGGACCTGCCGGTATCCGGCGAACCGGAGATGGGTCGCGGGAACATCGTCGTCGTTGTTGAGGAAGCCGATACGGGTGTGTCCAGCGTCGACGAGGTGGCCGACCGCTGCGATCGCACCGCCTACTTCGTCGGGCACGACAGCCGGCACGATGCCGGCTCGGTCGGTCGAGTCGATGAGCACGGCGGGAAGCGCTTGGAGGTTCGGCGGAAGGGATACCTGGCGGTGGTACATCGTCGCGTACAGCACCGCATCCACCTGTCGATCGAGCAGCGCCTGCACATCGTCCCTGTGGGAGTTCCCGCTCGCCTCTCTCTCGGTGTTGATGATGACGAGCGTGAGGTCGTGTTCTCGTGCCGCATCCTGAGCGCCGAGGATGATCCGGCCGGCATGCGGCGTCGTCGCGATCTCTTCGCTGAGAAGACCGATGAGCCCCGAACGATTGGTGCGGAGCGCTTGCGCCGCCCGGTTGGGTCCATAACCGAGAGTCTTCGCTGCGTCGCGCACGCGTGCTCGTGTCTCCTCGGCGACGCGGGTATGCGGCGTCTCGTTGAGCACGTGCGAAACAGTCGTGACGGAGACTCCCGCCAACTCTGCGACATCTCGGATGCTCGAGCTTTTTACTGCCACAGCGTTTCCTTCCCCCTCGTGGTCATTGCGAACCAAGTCGCGCTTCCTCGGTACATCCACCCACCTCAGCCCTTGACCGCTCCGAGCGTGAGGCCGGCGACGATGTGCCGTTGCAGCAGCAGCGTGAGCAGGATCACAGGAATGGAGTAGATGACTGCGAGGGCGGTCATGGAGCCCCAGTCGAGACCGAACTGGGTCTGGAAGTTCGCGATGACGATCGGCGTGGTCTGCGACCGTACCGCTGTGAGCAGCAGTGCGAACAGGAACTCGTTCCAGCTGGCGAGGAAGGCGAAGATGGCGGTGACGGCGACACCTCCTGCGGTGACGGGGATGACCACCCGCCAGAGTGCGCCGAGTCGGCTGTTGCCGTCGATCTTCGCCGCCTCTTCCAGCTCACCGGGGACTGCCTCGAAGAAGCTGGACATGAGCCAGATCGAGAGCGGGAGTGAGATGGTGGTGTGGGCGATGGCCAGCGCCAACGACGTGTCCGAGATGCCCAGATTGCGGAAGATGGAGATCATCGGGACGCCGATCACGATCGGCGGCACCATGCGCGCGACCAGTGCGAGGACGATGAAGATCCTGCCCGTCCGGGTGCGGAACCGTGTCACCGCGTAGGCGGCGGGGATCGCCAGCACCAGGGAGATGAGGGTGCTCAGGACGGCGGTGATGATGCTGTTGATGAACGACGCCAGCACCCCGTCGCGCGTCAGCGCCGAGACGTAGTTGTCCACCGTCCAGACGCTCGGCAGCAGCTTCGGCGGCACCGAGATGGTCTCCAGCGGCGTCTTGAACGACGTGAACAGCATGTAGAGGAATGGGAACCCGTACAGCAGGACGACCGCGATCAGGATCAGCCAGAGCAGGGCGCGGGAGCTCAAGCGGCGCGCTTCCAGTCCGTTCATCGCTCCGTCTCGCTTCCTGGCCGCCAGATGGTGAGGATCGCGAAGAGGGCGACGGCAAGCATCGCGATCAGGTAGAGGGTTCCCATCGCGCTGGCGAGGCCCGGGTCGCCGAAGCGCACCATCGTCCGGTAGATCAGCAGGGAGAGCGTTTCCGTGCTCTGCTGCGGTCCGCCGTTGGTCTGGATGACGATGACGTCGAAGGCGCGGGCGGCGTCGATCCCGCGCACGATCAGCGCGACGGCGATCACCGGCCGGAGCAGGGGGATGATGATGCGGAAAAGGATGGTGGTGTAGCGGGCGCCATCGAGCCGTGCCGCCTCGATCACATCGCCGGGGATGTTCTGCAGCCCGGCGAAGAGCACGAGCGTGATGAAGGACGTGGTGAGCCAGATGTCTGGGATGGCGACGGAGAACAGGGCGATGTTCGGGTCGCTCAGCCACTGGATCTGGTCGCTCGAGTGGATGATGCCGGCCGTCTTCAGCAGCTCGTTGACGATGCCGAAGTTGTCGATGAGCAGGAAGCGCCAGAGCAGACCGGCCACGATCGGGGCGATCATCAGCGGGTAGAGGAAGATCGTGCGGAACACCCGCGAGGAGTTTCCCAGCGACGTGAAGAGGAGCGCGACCAGCAGTCCGAGGACGAACTCGAAGGCGACCACGATGACCGTGTAGAGGATGGTTCGCCACACGGCGTTGGTGAAGTCGGAGCTGGTCAGCGCGGTCACGTAGTTGGCGAACCCGACGAACTCCCGGGGTCCTCCTGCGATCGGGCTGATCGTGAAGAAGCTGTCGCTGACGAACTGGAGGAGCGGCCATCCGATGAAGATGGCGAGGAACAGTCCGGCCGGCAGCATCAGCAGTGCCGCGAAGCGCCGGTCGGCGGTGCGGAGGGAACGTTTACGAGGAGAGCGGAGCGGGCGGCCGGTGCGGCCGCCCACTCGCTGCTCCATCACTTGACTAGCGATTGGACCTGCTCCTTTGCGGAGTTCAGCAGCGCCTGCTTGTCAGCGCCGGGCTGCAACGACTTCTGGATCATCGGGACGAGGACGGTGTCCACGATCTGCTGCCACTTGGGCGTGGCAGGCCGCGGGATGGTCGCCTGGGCGTCCAGGGTCTCCACCAGCGGCTTGTAGTTCTCGTAGCCGGGCTGGTCCTGGTACTTCTCGAACGCCGACTTGCGGGCGACGAGGCCGAGGTCCGTCTTGGCGCTGAGCTCGTTGTGCTCGTACGCGAACTTCACGAAGTCCATGCCCTGCTGCTGCTTCTTGCTCGCTTTGGCGACCGAGAGGTACCAGGCGCCGGGAACGCCCGCGATTCCGCCGGGTCCCGCGATCATCGGAGCGACACCGACCTTGCCGTACACGGACGCATCCTTGGGGATCTGCCGGTACGCATGGGCCCAGAACCGCATCATGGCGGTCTTGCCCTGATTGAACAGGTTCTGTGCGCCGGCCCAGTCGAGCTGCGCGGCACCCGCGGGCGCATACTTCTGCAGCCCGGCGTAGAAGTCGAGCGCCTTCAGGCTGTTCTCGTCGCCGAGGGAGATCTCGCTGCCCGAGCTGTTGAGCACCATCGTCTTCTCGCCGGTCTGCGAAAGCGTCGCGAGGTACTCGGTCTCGACCGCGCCCTTCACGTCGGTGCCGTACAGACCCTTATCGGGCTGAGTGAAGAACTCGGCCGCGTCCTGGTATTGCTGCCAAGTCGTCGGGGGGACCAGGTCGTACCCGTACTTCGTCTTGAACGCCGCCTTGTTCGCGGCGTCGTCGAAGAGGTCTTTGCGGTAGTACAGGATCTCCGAGTTCGTCCAGACCGGCATGCCTGCGTAGGTGCCGTCGACGTTCGCCTCTTTGACCAGGGCCGGGAAGAGGTCGCTCTTCACGTCGGAGGTGAACAGCTTGTCCAGCGGCGTGACCGCGTCCTTGAAGGCCGGAAGCCAGATGGAGTCGAGCGCAGCGACGTCGAACGACACCGCACCCGAGGTGAACTCGCTGTTCAAGCGGTTGTAGAGGCCGTCGTACGGGAGTTCTACGAAGGTCACCTTCGTGCCGGTGTCCTTCTTGTAGAGGTCGGCGATCGGCTGGAGTTCGGCGTGACCGCCCGCTTCCACGAGCACCGTGATCGATTTGTCGGACGAGGAGGTGTCTCCTCCCCCGACGCCGCACCCGGCCAGGGTGAGCGCAACTGCGGTGCCGATCGCTGCGGCGGCCGCGAACTTCTTGCGAAGCATCGTTACTCCGATTCTGGTGTGCAGCGAACGGCTGCATGAATGAGGATACTTGTGCCAAGACGTTTTGGCAAAACGTCTTGGCACGAAGATATGTAGGCGCGTGGGCACAGGTCAACTGCCAAACCGTGCCAAAATGCCAAAACTTGCCAAACCGCGGCCCGTCGCGGGGGTGACATGCAGAAGCCCCGGCAGACACTGAGGTCTGCTGGGGCTTTGTCGCCGGCACACAGGTTCGCGCGCACGAACCCATACAGCCGTATGGCCGTCCGCGGTGCTATTTTGCCGCTCATGGACGACCCGGATTACTTCCTTCCCGCGGCTGCCGCATTGCGCGCAGGTATTCCGGAGCTGGAAATTCACGCCGCCATCGATCGCGGCCACCTGCGAGCCGTGGTCTACCGGGGAGAAATCCGAATCCCCGCCGAGTCCCTGCGCGAGCTGACTCGGCGTATGAGGGCTGCTGACACCGAAACCGGAGACTCTGCGTCGCCGCTCGGTCAATGAATTCGCCTCGGCGCTCGGGGACCCGATAGAGGGCAGCGAGTAACGAAAGAGCCTGTGGGCGCGACGGTCGCAAAGCGACCACGTGCCCACCGGCTCTTTCGTTGGTCGGCTGTTCACGAATCCCCCCAGGCTCGCGTCGATGGATGTCGGCTACTACGCGTTTCCTCGGCGGCGGGTCACCCCGTTCTCCGCGTTTTATTCCGATCCCGCGTCGCAAGGCCCAGTTCGACCGACCGGCGAATCGGCGGTGCTAAGCCACTGATCCGCTGGCCGAGCCACGTCGCTCCCCGAGTTACGGCCCCTGACCCGAGCGCGACCGCCTGCTTGCCAGCGGTCCTGAAGAAAGTGGACTCCGTCGCGGAATCTGCGTTCCTGGAAGGGTCGGACTTGGCGCTATCGATGCGCAGACACGTTTGTCCTGATGGATAGAGTTCCGCTAGCCACAATACGTCGCAAGCAAGGCTGCTAGCTCGACCCGAAGGAGCGACTATGAACAAGTGCGTGAGCTCGCGCGACACCCTTATCCGGCTGGCAAAGCCAGGTCAGATAAGCGGCAAACGATGACCCCATCTGAGGGCGTCTTCAATGAAAACGAGATTTCGCGGGTGATCGGCATCCTCAATGAGGTCTCGCGCGAGACAAGCCTGCTGCTAGTGCCCCTTCAGCTGCGCAAAGCTGCGGAAAACGCAGGGATCGATCTCTCAGATGCGATCCTGCGGGCGATCGAAGAGGCTCTTAGCTACGAACTCGTCAGCGATGAGTCCAAGCTCTTCAACACGACTTTCAGGAGCGACAACGGCGGCTGGCCGCCTCCGTATGCAGAAGCAGACCTTCCCACGCGGCAGCTGTGGTCGGATCTAGCATCTAAGCTAAAGCCCGCCGATTTAGTCGCGCGATTCTCCGACCTCTTGCTGTCATCCGCGACGAGGACGGGGGTCGATGGTGCTCAACAAACGGTCAACGCGTACATGGACGCGGTTCGACTCGCGATCGAATCCCACGAGGCTGGCCCGTACCTCCTCCGAGCGCTGACGATCGCGCGGACCTACCGGCTGGCCGCCGAGGAGCAGCGGGTAAGGCACGCTGCCTATCAGATCTCCGGGAAGGCGTTTAGTGGGGATATCTCGCTCAACCTTCTCCGCTACTCAATCGCTGCGCTAGTGCTTCCGCCATCGCAAGCGCATCACCGAGTCATGCGCAGGTCGAAAGGGTGGTCGACACCGCATTGCGGGTGTCTCGAGCCACCGGGCCGATTTTCTTCTTTGATGCAATGGTCGAACGCGCTGCCCTCTTTGCAGGGACGTCCCACCTTTCATCCCTCCGGCGTCTTCAAGTCCAAGCGCACCTAGACGAAGCGACCGCGACCGGCGACGAAGCGCTGCGTATGTTCGCTCTCGAGGAGACTGTCCAGCTGGCGCGCAAATACGGCATCAATGACCTCGCCGCCGAAGCGGTACGCGGCATGCAAGCATTGCGGAAAAGTACCCTGGGAATGAGAGCGCACGATCGCTCGATGACCATCGACCCATACGAATTCGCCGCGCGCCTCCGGCCATATCGAGCGGCGGAAACTTGGCAGGAAGCACTCACCGCGTTTTTCGCTACGCCCGCACCTACCGGTTCTCACGAGGCTCAAGTCAAAGCGGTCGAGCAGCGTCTCAAGATGCCTGGCTTAGCTGACATCTTTGGCACGGCGAGCTTCGGGGCGCACATGATGCCCGAGCGCCACCTCCCTGCGTCCACGCAAGATAGCCGACCGGCAATCGACCAGAGCGAACGTGAGCATGCGCTCTATCAAGGACACTTTCTCGCGCATGGGCTGACAACGATCAAGAGCCGGTTCGGTGAAATCCCAGACGAAACGCTCGCTGAATTCATCGCGCGCTATTTCAATTGCGACGCCCATCTTTCTGAGGTGCTCGGTGCGGCGATTTCCCACTTCTGGGAGGGGGAGCTGACCGAAGCTGCAAACCTGGCTATCCCTCTTTCGGAGGCGGGGATTCGGGGCCTGCTTTTGAACCTCGACGTGAGCCTCTACCGCATCGAACAGGGCGCGTCGCCCGGACGGTTCCCGGCAATGGACACTTATCTTGAGGAGCTCGAGGAGGTCGGTCTCGACCAAGATTGGCTTCGCACCGTGGAGTTGGTCTTTCTTTCATCAGGCCTGAATCTGCGAAACCAATTCGCTCACGGTTACCGCTTCCGTTACACCCACGCTGAGGCCGCTTTAACAATCCGCATCGCGGGATTGTTTGTGTCCTTGGCATCGCGTGCTGCGTCCTACGAAGACGATCAGGTCCGAGCGCATTTTCTCGCGAACCCCTCCCCAAAGCCCAGTCGCGCTCGGCGACGTGGCCCCATGCGGGCTCACCGCATCCGATGGAACTCGCCACGTCGACGTCGCGGTTGAACTGGCGGCGTCCAGATCCGATACGGCAAGAAGGTGCGCCGTTCACCCGGGACTCCACCACCCACTTCAGCACCAACGAAACCCGCGCCCGCAACGAGCTGCGCGCCTCGGTTGACGTCCTCATGCCACCGAAGATCGTAGTGATGACCCTCACCGACACCACCCCTGTGGCCGCCACGAAGACGAGCAAGACGGCCGCGTCCTAGACGCTAGCGTGACCATTGCGGCCACCAGATGGCGAGCTGCTCCCGCGATGGTCACGCCACCGGTGGCAGGCTCGGCGCTGATTCGGGCTGCTCGCCTGCCACAACTCGATGGGCTGCCCGAGTGCTGCTGCTGCGCTGTGCTCGGCGCCCCCTGCACTTGACTGGAGGAACCCGACCGCGGGCGTTCCCACTTGGCGGGCTGGCTGAAGGCAGTGTCGGTGTCCACACCGCCCCCAGCCGGGAACCGCTGGGCGCGGGGGCCGTAGTCGTCGCGCCCAGCTTCACGTACGAGGGTACGCGCTGTCACATCTCAAACGGCTCGACATGCGGACGATCCGAGGTGCGGGCCGGCCTCTCGCTCCCGGAGGTGACCCCCCGGGCGATTTGTCACCAGAGAGACCGATCCAGGCTGCACGTCCGCTCTTTACGGTGCGAGGCGAATGCGCTCCTTTGCTCTCAGGGTCGCCGCCACATTACCGGTAGCCGCTCCGATGTTGCCCTCCGGGAACCGGATTTGCTGGGTGCCGTCGAGATTACTGAAAAGCTCAACGCCGTCTTCGACGACGACAATGGCGTTTGTCCATCCGAGTCGTCCCTGGAAGAAGCCGACCTCATGGACCACATTTTGACGCGCTCGCCACCGGCCGTCCTTCATCTGGTCTGCCCGCGTGAGGACGATGAGAGCCACACTCGCCTCGGACGCCATGTCTTCCAGGACAGTATTGATCGTCTGGCCCGCACGGGGTCGTCCTTCGAAAGCAGAGACGTCGAACTCATGGTGATCGCGCAGCTCGTCGCGCAGAATACGCCACTGATGATCGTTGCCGTGGCCCATGACTACACGGAACGGCGGAGGCGGCGGTGCGGGGATGACGTGACGCTCCAACACCGCCTCGATACGGTCAAGAAACTCACGCAGTCTCGCCGGACTGGGCGCTACGAACGAGTTCTCGATTGTCACCGCGACGTAACCCGAGGTCCACACATCGAACTTGAACGACCACGCCTCCGGGTGGTGAAAGGTGAGGATGAAGTGGTCAAGATCGTCAGTGAGCCAGTCGAAACTCGACCGACCGAGCGGCTCGATCGACATGAGGTCCGTCTCGAGGCGAGTGCCCCTCGCGGCTAGTTGAACGCTCAAGGTCATCCCAGGCGCAAGACCCTCAGCGGCGGCACGTTCCTTCTCGTCAACCAGCCCCTTTAGTAAGCCGTATGGATCGGTATCAGCTTGGTGCAGACCCAAGTCGATCTGCTTCTGAACCGACTCGGCTGCTCCGCCGCTGACAACCTCGACTAACTCCCACAAAACGTCCCGATCGACGCGGATGTCGTTGAAGGTAACCATGGTCGCCATTCAGTGATGGTATCGATATCTACCAATGAGCTTGTGGGTAGCCCCGGGGCGGCCCTCAGGGTTTACAACGATGAGGACCACGAATCACGCTGGCGCGGTCCGGATATAGCGCTATTCGCGTTCCAGCTCGGCGCGAATCTCCGCGAGGATCGAATACAGGGCCAGTTGCGTCTCGACGGCGTTCTTTTTGAACTCGGGAAAGCCCGAGACCTAGGGTCAACCGTAGGGGTCAGCGGGCCCGATAGAGCAACAGAGGCCACCTTCGATTACTCGAAAGCGGCCTCTGATCTGCGCTTATTTACGTCGGGCTGACAGGATTTGAACCTGCGACCCCTTGACCCCCAGTCAAGTGCGCTACCAAGCTGCGCCACAGCCCGTTGTCGTTGCGCGAGCCCGGGGGTTCGCGCGAGGCAACTCGTCCATCTTAGCGTGTCGACGAGTTGCCTCGCGCACGTCGGTCAGATGTCCTTCGTCACGGCCGTGGCGGTAGCTGAGCAAGCACCGCATGGCGCGAGCAACGCAAGTATAGGGAGTCGGCGACGGGACGCGATGGGGGGAGTCAACGTCCCGCCGCCGAGCTTGGGGTCAGCGGGCGGAGCCTCGGCTGAGCTGGCGGGCGCGCGTCCGGGCAGCGATGTAGCTGGTGAACCTCATGGTGGAGTGTGCGTCCTTGAATGGCGGAAGCCCGGCCCTCGGGTGGGCACGTCGGACGACTCCCGCTATGTCCACCTTAGTGAGGACATACCGGGGTACAAATACCCCTGTTGTGGTCACTCGCCGGGCGGACGCCGCCGGGACTGTCGGAGGCAGCGGGTTAGGCTGACCGCATGCCGCCGCAGCCGTCCCCGCAGCTGTGGCGCGGGCGCACCCCGGCCGGACGGCTGGCGCTGGTCCTCGGCCTCGTCGTCGGCATCCCGATCGCACTACTGCTCGGGCTGGCGCTGCTGGCTGCGGGGATCGTCGGGGGCGTCGTCGCCTTCGTGGCCTGGCTGGTTGGGGCAGCAGCCGCGTGGGTCTGGTACGCCATCCAGCGCCGGCAGCGCATCCCGTACCCGTTCGGTTCGCCGCCGCCGTCGTCGCCCTCCACCCGGCGGGTCGCCCTCAGCGGCCTGTACCTGTCGCTGGTGCCTCGGGTCGTCGGCGGCGTGGCGCGCACCGCCGGGTGGCTCCTGGCTCCGCTCGCGCTGTTGGTCTCCGTCGTCGGGCTGTTCCTTCCGAAGTGGCGAGCGCGGCCGTACGTTGCGGTGTTCACGCTCCCCGGACTCCTGCTGAAGGTGGTCGACCTCGGGCGCCGGCGTGGGCTGCTGCGGGATGGACGCGACACGGTGCGCGTCGGCTACGACGACTTCCTGGCGCGGGCGTTCCCCCTGATCAGTGACGTGCTCGACTGGTGGGACGATCCGGACGGCGGCGACGACTACGTTCCGACGCCCGGCCTACCGGACGTCCCGGCGGGGCTCCTCGGACTGCCGCTCGGACCCTCCCCCGACCCGCTCGGCCAGCCGGGCATCGCAGCGGGGGCTATGCGGCGACGGTCGATCCGTTCATTGCGTGACCTGCTCCTCAGCCAGCGCGAGATCGACGACCTCTGCGACCCCGACCTGGACGACCGGGCCGACGTCGGGGTCGTGCGCATCGTCGAGCTGAGTGCGCCGGGTGGCCGGCGGTGGATGGTGCAGCTCGCCAGCACGAAATCGTGGCACCCGCGCGCAGGCGCCGCACCCAACGACCTCACGGCCGACCTGCTCATCGGCGCCGGCCGGCTGCCGGCCTACACGGACGGCGCGCTCCAGACCATGCGGGAGGCGGGCATCCTGCCCGGAGAGCCGGTGCTGCTCGCAGGGTTCAGCCTCGGTGGCATGGTCGCGGCGCAGCTCGCGGCCGCGACTGTCGACGCGGGGATGGATGTGACGCACCTGGTGGTCGCGGGGTCGCCGCTCGGGCGCATCGCCGTGCCGGAGTCCGTGAGCGTCCTGGCGTTGGAGCACGTCCTCGACCCGGTGCCGCGAATCGAGGGACGTGAGAACCCGGTGCGGGTGGAGGGGCGCGGGCGCTTCCTCACGGTGAAGGCGCGTCCGCCGCTGTCGGTCGGATTCCGCATCGGCGCGCTGCACCAATCGACGGCGTACGCCGACACGGCCGCAGCGGTCGAGGCGGACCCGCCCGACCCGCGCGTCGCAGCCGTTCTCGGCGAGCTGGCGACGTTCTTCGGGGCGCAGCAGCGCATCCACGACCGGGCCACGATGCGCGCGGGTGGCCTGCCGCCGCGTCCATCGGTCCCGCTGTACCTGCACAGCACCGTCGAGGAGGGGATCACCCGGGGAACGCTGCGGCGGACGATCCGCCGGCTGCCCGGCGTCGTCGCCGTCGACGTCTACCAGTCGCGCAGCGGGTTCGCGACGACGATCCTGTGGAACGCGGACATGCTGGTGCGCGTGCTCGACCCGTGGGTGATCATCGCGGGACGCACGGCGGTGTACCGCGGTCTGCTGTCGCTGCTCGACAGGCGTCGCGCGGTCGGAATCCACCTGCGGCTACAGGCGCGGGCGACACCGGGGATCACCTGGGAGGCGACCGTTCAGCGGCTGTCGGACGGACGCTGGCGCGAGTCGATCGACATCACGGTCGACGACCGCGCCGACCCGGCGGATGTGGAGCGGCTGTTCCCGGACGGGACCGCGCCGGTCGTGATCCTCCACGCGCCGGACGCGTTCGCCCCCGTCCTCGACGTCGCCCGCCAGCGCTGACGGGCGACGCCGGGCACTGCGAACCCCTAGCGCTTGCGCTTCTCGCGCACGCGCATGTTGAGCACGATAGGTGTTCCCTCGAAGCCGTACACCTCGCGCAGGCGGCGGATGATGTAGCGCCGGTACCCCGGGTCGAGGAACCCGGTGGTGAAGACCACGAATGTCGGCGGCCGGCTCGTCGCCTGCGTGCCGAACAGGATGCGCGGCTGCTTGCCGCCGCGCACCGGGTGCGGGTGCGCCGCGGTGAGCTCGGCCAGGAACGCGTTGAACTTGCCGGTCGGGATGCGCGTGTCCCACGACTCGAGCGCGAGCTCCAGCGCCGGGACGAGCTTCTCGAGGTGGCGGCCGGTGCGAGCGGAGATGTTCACGCGCGGGGCCCAGGAGACGTGGGCGAGGTCCTGCTCGATCTCGCGCTCCAGGTAGCGGCGACGCTCGTCGTCCAGCAGGTCCCACTTGTTGAAGGCGAGCACGAGCGCGCGGCCCGACTCGAGCACGAGGTCGATGATGCGGACGTCCTGCTCGCTGATCGGCTCGCTGACGTCGAGCACGACGACGGCGACCTCCGCCTTCTCCAGCGCAGTGGATGTGCGGAGCGAGGCGTAGAAGTCGGCGCCCTGCTGCAGGTGCACGCGACGGCGGATGCCGGCGGTGTCGACGAAGCGCCACACCTTGCCGCCGAGCTCGACCTGCTCGTCGACGGGGTCGCGGGTGGTGCCGGCGAGGTCGTTGACGACGACGCGCTCCTCCCCCGCCGTCTTGTTGAGCAGCGACGACTTGCCGACGTTCGGACGTCCGATGATGGCGACGCGGCGCGGGCCGCCGACCTCTCGCTTGGCGTAGGCCGACTCCTCCGGCAGCACCTTGAGGACCTCGTCCAGGAGGTCTGCGACGCCGCGGCCGTGGAGGGCGGAGACGGGAAGCGGCTCGCCGAGTCCCAGCGACCACAGCTCGGTGGCGTACGGCTCCTGCCGCGCGTCGTCGACCTTGTTGGCGGCGAGGAACACAGGCTTGCTGGTCTTGCGCAGCAGCCGGACGACACGCTCGTCGGTCGCGGTGGCGCCGACCGTCGCATCCACGACGAAGAGCACCGCGTCGGCGAGGTCGATCGCGACCTCGGCCTGGGCGGCGACCGACGCGTCGATTCCGCGGGCGTCGGGCTCCCAGCCACCGGTGTCGACGAGCGTGAACCGGCGGCCGTTCCACTCCGCCTGGTACGAGACGCGGTCGCGCGTCACGCCGGGAGTGTCCTCCACGACGGCTTCGCGCCGGCCGAGGATGCGGTTCACGAGCGCGGACTTGCCGACGTTCGGGCGGCCGACGATGGCGAGCACCGGGAGGGCGGGGAGGAAGGTGATGCCCTCCACGTCCTCGCCGGCGGTGTCGAGGATGTCGAGGTCGGCCTCGTCGAGCTCGTACTCCTCGAGTCCGCTGCGGAGCGCGTTGGCGCGCTGGACGGCGAGGTCCTCGTCGAGCTCCGACAGCCGGGTGACGAGGTCGTCGTCGCCGGTGGGCTCGTTTTCGATGTCAGACATGGGCTGCTTTCTGTACGACCTGGATGACCGCGTCGACGGTCTGGTCGAAGTCGAGTTCGGTGGAGTCGACGGTGGTCACACCGTCCGCGGCGTTCATGAAGTCGACGACACGGGCGTCAGCCGCGTCGCGCCTGCGGAGTGCCTCGCCGACGTGGGCGGCGGAGTGATCGGCTAGTTCCGCGGAACGCCTCGCCATTCTAACGGCTTCATCGGCCGTGAGCAGGATGCGCACGGGCGCATCCGGGCACACCACCGTCGTGATGTCACGCCCCTCGACCACGATGCCGTCGCGCTCGGTCGTCCGGATGATGTCGCGGAACAGCTGCGTCAGGAACGCGCGCACCTCGGGAACCCGCGCGATCGGAGCGACAACGGCGGTCACCTCCGGGGTGCGGATGGGCTCGGTCACGTCGTGATCGCCGACGAACACGTGGTAGGTGGAGGGGTCGGTGCCGATCCGGTAGTCGAAGTCCGGCAGGGCGTCGATCACCGCATCCGAATCGGTGGGATCGATGCCGCGCTGGACGACGTACCAGGCGAGCGCACGATAGGCGGCGCCGGTGTCGAGGTACGCCCAGCCGAGCCGGGAGGCGGTCGCCTTGCTGACGCTCGACTTGCCGCTCCCAGCGGGGCCGTCGACCGCCACCACGATCGTCTCGGTCATCCGGTGATCCTCCATCCACGGTCGGTCAGGTCGTCCACGGTGCGGTGCAGCACCTCGGGAAGCACGGCGATGTCGGCGAGGCCGAAGGGGGCGCCGGGCGAGTGCTCCAGGCGCAGGTCCTCCATGTTCACGCCCAGCTCGCCGAGCTCGTGCAGCAGCCGGGCCAGTTCGCCGGGGCGGTCTTCGACCATCACCACGAAGCGCGAATATTTCCGGTCCTGGCCGTGCTTGCCCGGCAGCCGCGAGACGCCGACGTTCCCCCCGGCGATCTCCTCCGCGATCGCGCGGCGGGCGCCGGACGCATCCACGTCGCCGAGCGCCACGAGCACCCGGTCGAGGTCGTCGCGGTAGGCACGGAGGATCTCGACGATGGCCGGAGCGTTCGCGCCGAGGATCTGCACCCACAGCTCAGGCTCGCTCGCCGCGATGCGCGTGACGTCGCGGACGCCCTGCCCCGCCAGGGCGAGCGCCGCTTCGGGCGAATCCGTCAGCCGCTTGGCCATGAGGGAGGAGACGATCTGAGGGGCGTGGGAGACGAGCGCGACAGCGGCGTCGTGCTGGGTCGCATCCATCTCGACCGGGGTGGCGCCGAGGTCGAGGATGAGCGCCTCCACGAGGCTGACCGCCGAGCGCGGGTTCTCCGGACGCGCCGCGACGACCCACGGCCGCCCGATGAACAGGTCCGCGCGGGCCGACGACGGGCCGCCGCGCTCCCGGCCGGCGAGCGGATGGCCGCCGACGTAGCGCGAGAGGTCGACGCCCGCGTCCTGCAGTTCGGCGAGCGGCGCGACCTTGACGCTCGCGACATCCGTCACGACGGCGTCGGGATGCGCGGCCAGCTCCTCGGCGACGACGCGCCCGGTCAGGTCCGGCGGGACCGCGACCACGATCAGCGCGGGCTCGATCGCCCCGTCGTCCAGCCGGCCCGCGCCGTAGTCGGCGGCCAGCCGCAGGTGCGCGGGCGACGCATCCGCGAGCAGCACATCCACACCGCGGGCGCGCAGCCCGAGTCCGACGGACGCGCCGAGCAGCCCCGCGCCGACGACGCGGACAGCTCCCGGCAGGCGCGCAGCAATCTCACTCACCCGTCCACCTTAGCCAGCGCCGCCGACGCCCGTTTTCCGCTGCAACATTTGCGCCAAATCGTGGCCACGGGCCCTCCAGAAGCGAGATTTGGCGCAAATCTTCGACGGGGCAGCGTGCTCAGCGGCTCTCGCGCGAGATCGTGAGCAGCTCGCCGAGCTCCGCCTTCGTCAAGTCGCGCAGCTGGCCCGACTTCAGCGTGCCCAGGTGGAGCGGGCCGAACTGCCGCCGCACCAGTTCGATCACGGGATGTCCGACCTCGGCGAGCATCCGGCGCACGATGCGATTGCGGCCGGAGTGCAGCGTCACCTCGACGAGCGAGTCGTCCCCGCGCTGGTTGGTCTGCAGCAGCTTGGCCTTGTCCGCCGCGATCGGACCGTCGTCGAGCTCGACGCCCTTCGTCAGCCGCCCGATCGTCTGCGGGGTGACGACGCCGCGCACGCGCGCGATGTACGTCTTCGTCACACCGAACGAGGGATGCGCGAGCACGTGCGCGAGTTCGCCGTCGTTGGTGAGGATGAGAAGGCCCGAGGTCTCCGCATCCAATCGCCCGACGTTGAACAGTCGCTCCGGGTAGTCCGCGGTGAAGCGCGACAGGTCCGGACGCCCCTGCTCGTCCCGCATCGAGCTGACGACGCCGACGGGTTTGTTGAACATGACGTAGCGGCGGGAGGTGTCCAGCTGCACGGCCGTGCCGTCGACCGCGACCTTGTCCGTCAGCGGGTCGACGCGTCGTCCGAGCTCCGTGACGACCGTTCCGTTGACCGAGACGCGACCGGCGACGATCAGGTCCTCGGACACGCGACGGGAGGCGACCCCGGCGGCCGCCATCACCTTCTGCAGGCGCTCGCCCTGCGCTCCCGTCTCAGCGGACATCGCCGTCGAACCCGTCCGAGCCGTCCGCGAGCAGCGGGGAGATCTTCGGCAGCTCGTCGATGGAGTTGATCCCGAGCTGGCTGAGCAGCAGCTCGGTGGTGCCGTAGTTGATGGCTCCGGTCTCGCTGTCCGTGAAGAGCTCGGTGATGAGTCCGCGCCCGAGGAGCGTCCGCACGACGGAGTCCACGTTGACCGCCCGGATGGATGCGATGGCGCCGCGGCTGATCGGCTGCTTGTAGGCGATCACCGCCAGCGTCTCGAGGGCCGCCTGCGACAGCTTGGTCGGGTTCTGCTGCAGCACGTAGTCGGCGACGACGGAATCGAACTCCTCGCGCACGTAGATGCGCCAGCCGCCTCCGACCTCGCGCAGCTCGAACCCGCGCCGCACTCCCCCGGCCTCGCCGTCGAAGTCGGCGACCAGCGTCGCGATCGCGGCGCGCACGCGCTTGACCGGTGCGCCGACGGCGGTGGCCAGCGTCACGACGCTCATCGGCTCGTCGGCCACCATGAGGATCGCCTCCAGCGCACGCTCGATCTGCGCATCCTCCACCGGAGCGGGGACCACATCCGTCTCGGTGACGTCCACCCCCGGCGCTTCGGCCATGTTCTCAACCGTCATAGTCGGCTCCCAGATTCGACAGATTCTCCTCGGACCAGTGCTCCGCCGTCCACCGCAGCGTCAGCTCCCCCAGCGGCTCCACCTGCTCGAAGGCCAGCGCGGCACGCCGGTACAACTCCAGCACGGCCAGGAAGCGCGCCACCACGACGCCCTTCAGCTCGGCGCCGGCCACCAGCTGGCGGAAACTCATCGGCTCGCCGTGCCGCAGCATCCCGACCACGATCGCCGCCTGCTCGCGGATGCTGACCAACGGCGCGTGCAGGTGGTCGAGCCCGACGACGGGGATCTCGCGCGGCGTCATCGCCAGCGTGGCCAGGGCGGCGAAGTCGTCGAGGCTGAGCGTCCAGACGAGCTCCGGTGTGCGCTGACGGAACTTGTCCTCCAGCCGGACCAGCCGGGCGTGCCTGCTCCCCTCGGCCTCCAGCCGTCCGGCGAACCAGGCGGAGGCCTCCTTGAAGGCGCGGTACTGCAGCAGCCGCGCGAACAGCAGATCGCGGGCCTCGAGCAGCGCGACATCCTCCGCATCCACCAGCTCGCCCTGCGGCAGCAGCCCCGCCACCTTCAGGTCGAGCAGCGTCGCGGCGACGAGGAGGAACTCGCTCGCCTCGTCGAGGCTCTCGTCGGTGTCGAGCGCACGCAGGTAGGCGATGAACTCGTCCGTCACGCGGCTCAGCGAGATCTCCGTGATGTCGAGCTCGTGCTTGGTGATCAGCGACAGCAGCAGGTCGAACGGACCTTCGAAGCCGCCGAGCGAGACGCGGAAACCGACCGGTCCCTCGGCCGCATCCGCCCTCTCCGGCTCGTCCGTCTCAGGCGACGGCGCCACGGAACACCAGTTCCCGCGCCAGCTGACGGTATGCCTCGGCCGCCGGGTGCTCTGGCGCGAACTGCGTGATCGGGGTGGCCGCGACCGACGCGTCCGGGAACTTGACGGTGCGCGAGATGACGGTCTCGAGCACGCGGTCGCCGAAGGCGTCGACGACGCGCTCCAGCACCTCGCGGGAGTGCAGGGTGCGCGAGTCGTACATGGTGGCCAGGATGCCGTCCAGCTCGATCGCGGGGTTGAGGCGCTCGCGCACCTTGTCGATCGTCTCGATCAGCAGGGCGACGCCGCGCAGGGCGAAGTACTCGCACTCCAGCGGGATGAGGACGCCGTGGCTGGCGGTCAGCGCGTTGACGGTCAGGATGCCGAGCGACGGCTGGCAGTCGACCAGGATCACGTCGTAGTCGTTCGCGACCTTGCGCAGCACGCCGGCGAGGATCTGCTCGCGCGCGACCTCGTTGACGAGGTGCACCTCCGCGGCCGACAGGTCGATGTTCGCCGGGATGATGTCGAGCCCCGGGGTGGACGTGGACTGGATGGCGCCCCGCACGTCGGCGTTGCGGTTCAGCAGGAGGTCGTAGATCGTCGTCGCGTCGTGCGTCTGCGCGCCGAGGCCGGCGGAGAGCGCGCCCTGCGGGTCGAAGTCGACGGCCAGCACGCGGCGGCCGTACTCGGCCAGCGACGCACCCAGGTTGATGCTGGTGGTCGTCTTGCCGACGCCGCCCTTCTGGTTGCAGAGGGCGACGATCTTGGCGGGCCCGTGCTGCTTCAGTTGGGCCGGTACCGGGAACGCGCGCAGGGGCCGACCGGTGGGGCCGGGCTTCGGGGCGAGGGATGCGGCATCCATGCCCGGGAGCTGGGTCTCGACCTCGTCGTTGCGCGTCACCTGGGTGTTCCTCGTCCCTCTCGTGGGCGGTCTTTCAAGGGGACAGTCTATCCGCGCCGTGCCCCGCATGCGGGGCGTACGCGCGGCGGTTCGGTACGCTGGCCGCGTGCAGCCGATGCCGTCCACGCTCGAGACCCCGCGTCTGCGTCTGCGCCCGCGAGACGGGCGCGACGCCGAGTGGAACCTCGCGCTGCTCGCCGAGCATCCCCTCGACCCTTCGCCCGGCTCGCTCGAGGAGGAGCGGGAGCGGCTGGATGCGCAGCGGCGCCGCTTCGACGAGCACGGGTTCGGGCTGTACACGATCGAGCTCGCGGAGACCGGCGAGCCCGTCGGGTACTGCGGCCTGGTCGTCGGCCGCGCGAGCGCGGCCCAGCCGGAACTCGCGTACGAGCTCCTGCGCGCGTACGTCGGCAGCGGCTACGCCACCGAGGCGGCCTCGGCCGTCGCCGACGCCGCCTTCGACGCCGGCTTCCCCGTGATCTGGGCGACGGTCGCGACGTGGAACGCTCCGTCGTTCGGAGTGCTGGCCAAGCTCGGCTTCTCCAAGACGCGGCGCGTCGGCTTCGACGGCGGCTCGGTGTACGTCTGGCTGCGCCGCCGCGCACCGCGCCGCCGTCACCGCGAGGCCCCCTGACGCGATCGTCGCTGCGCGAGCATTCGTGACGAATCGCGCCGATTCGTCACGAATCGCGCGCATTCGTGACGAATGTCCACCATCGCCCAGGTCGGCGGGCCCGCCACGACCGCGTCGAGGCAGCGGTCTGCGCGAGCATTCGTGACGAATCACGCTGATTCGTGACGAATCGCGCGCATTCGTGACGAATCGCGGCGGGCGAGCCGACGCGGTCAGCGGGCGCGGGGATGCGCGGACGTGTACACGTCGCGCAGGGTGTCCGCGGTGACTAGCGTGTAGATCTGGGTCGTCGCGACCGACGAGTGTCCGAGCAGTTCCTGCACGACGCGCACATCCGCTCCCCCGGCCAGCAGGTGCGTCGCGAACGAGTGGCGGAGGGTGTGCGGCGAGATCTCGATGTCGAGCTCCGCCCGCTCGGCCGCCGCCCGGATGATCAGCCACACGTTCTGCCGGGAGAGACGCGCGCCGCGCATCCCGAGGAACAGCGCCGGGGTCGCACGCCCCTTCGCCGAGAGCACCGGCCGCGCGCGCACCAGGTACGCCGACACCGCCTCGCGCGCGTAGCTGCCGAGCGGCACGATGCGCTGCTTGCTGCCCTTGCCGGTCAGCCGCACCACATCCGTGTCGATCACGTCGTCGACGTTCAGCCCCACGGCCTCGCTGACGCGGGCACCGGTCGCGTACATGAGCTCGAGGAGCGCCTTGTCGCGCAGCGCCGCGACCTCGTCGCCGTCGGTCGCCGCGAGGAGCGCGGCCACCTGGTCGACCGTGATCGCCTTCGGAAGGCGGCTGGGCAGCTTCGGCGGACGCAGGTCGCGGGACGCATCCACCTCCACCTTCCCCTCGTCGAGGAGGAACCGGTGGAACCCGCGCACCGTCGACAGCATCCGGGCGAGCGAGGATGCGGTGAGCGGCGACTCCTCGCGCGTCCCGAGATGCACCGCGAAAGCCGACAGGGTCGCCGACGTGACGGCCCGGACATCCGCGACTCCCTGCTCGTCGAGCCAGGTGCTGTAGACGGTCAGATCGCGTCGGTACGCGGACACCGTGTTGGCCGAGAGGCCGCGCTCGATGGCGACGTGCCTGAGGAAGGCGTCGACATCGGCCGCGACGGTCATCTCTCCAGCTTGGGGTGGCTCGGCCAGGGCTCGTCCGCCGCGCCGAGCGTGGTCCAGCCGGTCTCCCGCGCGGTCCGGGCGGCGAGCAGCGCGATGATCAGCGGAGCGTTGTGCACGCGGCGCTGCATCACCGCCTCCACGGCCTCGTCGAGCGGCACCCAGCGCACCTCGATGTCGGCCTCCTCCGCCTCGCGGGCGAATGCGGAGCCGGTCGAGCGGACACCGCGCGCGAGGTAGATGCGGATGGCCTCGTCGTTGCCGCCGGGGCTCGTGAAGACGTCGGTGAGCACATTCCACTCGTCGGCCTCGAGGTCGGCCTCCTCACTCAGCTCGCGCTGGGCGGCCGGGAGCGGGCCCTCGCCGTGCATGTCGAGCAGCCCGGCCGGGATCTCCCAGTCGCGGTGCCGCACCGGGTGACGGTACTGGCGGATGAGCAGGACGCGACCGTCGTCATCCAGCGCGAGGATGCCCACGGCGCCGGTGTGGTCCACGTACTCGCGGGTGATCTCCTCGCCGTTGTAGCGGAAGACATCGCGGCGGACGTTCCAGATCTTCCCCTCGAAGGCCACCTCGGACGAGACGATCTCCGGGCGGAACGGCTGGTCGTCGAGTCCGCCCGTCGCCTGCTCGTCGCTCATCAGGCTTCGGCCACCATCGCGGCGTCGGCGTCGGCGTCGACCTCGGCGTCCGCCTCGGCGACCTCGAACAGCAGGCTGGCCTTCTGGCGGTCGAGCGCGGCGCCGACGAGGCCGGCGAACAGCGGGTGCGCGCGGTTCGGGCGCGAGCGGAGCTCGGGATGCGCCTGCGTGCCCACGTAGAACGGGTGCACGTCCCGCGGCAGCTCGACGTACTCGACCAGGTGGCCGTCCGGCGAGGTGCCGGAGAACCACAGGCCGGCGTCCGCGATCTGCTCGCGGTAGTTGTTGTTCACCTCGTAGCGGTGGCGGTGACGCTCGGACGCCTCGCTCGAGCCGTACAGCTCGGACACCAGCGAGCCCTCGGCGAGGTTCGCCGGGTAGAGGCCAAGACGCATCGTGCCGCCCAGGTCGCCGCCCGCGATGATGTCGACCTGCTCGGCCATCGTCGCGATCACGGGGAACTCGGTCTCCGGGTCGAACTCGGAGGACGACGCACCCGTCAGGCCTGCCTCGTGCCGCGCGTACTCGATGACCATGCACTGCAGGCCGAGGCACAGGCCGAGGGCGGGGATGCCGTTCTCACGGGCGAAGCGGAGCGCTCCGACCTTGCCCTCGATGCCGCGCACGCCGAAGCCGCCCGGGACGCAGATCGCATCCACATCGCTGAGCTGGTGCGCAGCCCCCTCGGGCGTCTGGCACTCGTCGGAGGCGATCCACTTCAGCTTCACCTTGGTGCGGTGGGCGAACCCGCCGGCACGGAGGGCCTCGGTGACCGACAGGTAGGCGTCCGGAAGGTCGATGTACTTGCCGACCAGGCCGATGGTGACCTCGTGCTTCGGGTCGTGCACCGACTCCAGAAGCCGTGCCCAGCCGCCCCAGTCGACGTCGTCCGCCTTGTCCAGGCCGAGCTGGTCGATGATGTAGGCGTCGAGGCCCTGCTCGTGGAGCATGGTCGGGATGTCGTAGATGCTGGGGACGTCGACCGCGTTCACGACGGCCTGCTCATCCACGTCGCACATCAGCGCGATCTTGCGCTTGTTGCTGTCGGAGACGGGGCGGTCGCTCCGGAGCACCAGCGCATCCGGCTGGATTCCGATGGAGCGGAGGGCCGCGACCGAGTGCTGCGTCGGCTTGGTCTTCTGCTCGCCGGAGGCGTTCATGAACGGGACGAGCGATACGTGGACGAAGAAGCAGTTCTTGCGTCCCAGCTCGTGGCGCACCTGCCGGGCGGACTCGATGAACGGCTGCGACTCGATGTCGCCGACCGTTCCGCCGATCTCGGTGATGATGACGTCGGGGGCGGGCTCGCCGTCCGGACCCGGCTGCGCCTGCAGCCGCATCCGGCGCTTGATCTCGTCGGTGATGTGCGGGATGACCTGGACGGTGTCGCCGAGGTACTCGCCGCGGCGCTCCTTCGCGATCACGTTGGAGTAGATCTGGCCGGTGGTGACGTTGGCGGACTGGCCGAGGTTGATGTCGAGGAAGCGCTCGTAGTGGCCGATGTCGAGGTCGGTCTCGGCGCCGTCGTCGGTGACGAAGACCTCACCGTGCTGGAACGGGTTCATGGTGCCCGGGTCCACGTTGAGATAGGGGTCGAGCTTCTGCATCACGACGCGCAGACCGCGTGCCGTCAGGAGATTGCCGAGGGAAGCGGCCGTGAGACCCTTCCCCAACGAAGAAACGACACCACCTGTCACGAAGATGTGCTTGGTAGTGCCGTTAGCTGAACTTTTGCCGCTCTGAGGGCCCGCGTCTGAATAATCCACCACGGGCTTACAGCCTATCACCGACCGGGACCCGCTCTCGCGCGGGCGTTCGTGTCGCGGTCAGCGCCGCGCGGCCGAGGCCATGTCGACGAGTTCGCGCGCATGCGCGAGACCCGATTCGGAGTCGGGCAGTCCGGACAGCAGTCGCGCCATCTCGGCGATGCGCTCGTCGCCGTCGAGCCGCCGGACACTGGATGCGGTGACCGCGCCGTCGCTGCCCTTCACCACCGTCAGGTGGTTGTTCGCGAATGCGGCGACCTGCGCCAGGTGGGTGACGACGATGACCTGCGCCGACTCGGCGAGCCGGGCGAGTCGTCGGCCGATCTCGATGGCGGACGCGCCGCCGACGCCGGCGTCGACCTCGTCGAAGATGAACGTCGGCACGGGGTCGCTGCCCGCGATGACGACCTCGATCGCGAGCATGACGCGTGACAGCTCGCCGCCCGACGCGCCCTTGCCGAGCGGGCGCGGTTCGGCGCCGGGATGCGGCTGCAGCAGGATCGCGACCTGGTCGCGTCCGCTCGCCGAGTACGTCTGCAGGTCGCCGTCGGGGCGCTGCGTCACCTCGACGACGATGCGCGCATCCGGCATGGCCAGGGCCGACAGCTCGTCGGTCACCGCGTCGGAGAGCCGCGCGGCGGCCGCCGTGCGCTCGGCGCTGAGCCCGGCCGCCAGCTCTTCGACGAGGGCGGCGTCGGTCTCGACCTCGCGGGTCAGTTCGCCGATGCGGTCGGCGTCGTTGTCGAGCTCGAGCAGGCGCAGGCTGCCGGTCTCGAGGGTCTGGATGACGTCGTCGAGGGTCGGGCCGTACTTGCGGACCAGCACGGCCAGCTCCGAGCGCCGCTCCTGCAGCACCTCCAGCTCGTGCGCGCCGTCGGCGTCGAGCGTCGCGAGGTACGTCGACAGCTGGGCGGCGATGTCGGAGATCAGGTAGTTCGCCTCGGCCACGGAGTCGGCGAGCGGCTGCAGGGCGGTGTCGTGCGGCGACACGCGCTCCAGCTGCCGCCGGGCGTTGTCGAGCAGGGCGAGCGCATCCACCCCCTCGGACTCCTCGGCGCTCAGGAGTTCGCGTGCGGCGGCCGCGGCGAGCCGGAGGTCTTCCAGATTGGTGAGGCGCTCGGCGCGTTCGGCGAGCTCGTCGTCCTCGCCCGGCTGCGGCGCCACGGACTCGATCTCGGCCATCGCGACGCGCAGGTCGTCGGCCTCGCGGGCGCGGCGGTCCTGGTCGGCGATCAGCTCGTCGAGCTCCGCCCGGTTGTCTCGCCAGCGGTGGAAGACCTGCTCGTAGGTGCCGAGCGCCTCCGCGAATGTTGGGCCGGCGAACCGGTCGAGCGCGGCCCGCTGAGCCACCGCGGAGCGAAGGCGGATCTGGTCGGACTGCCCGTGAACGACGACGAGCTGCTCGCCCAGGTCGGTCAGCACAGCGACGGGAGCGCTGCGCCCTCCGACGACGACCCGGGAGCGGCCCTCCGCCGAGACCGAGCGGCTGAGAACGAGCTCCGCCTCCGCTGCGTCGATCGGGTCGACGTCTCCCCCGGCGTCGCGCACGCGCTCCACCACTTCACCGGTGGTCGGGACACGCCAGCGGCCCTCCACCCACGCCTGCGGGCTGCCCAGCCGGACCGCGCCCGCGTCGGCACGCTCGCCCAGGAGCAGTCCGAGCGCCGAGACCACCATGGTCTTGCCCGCGCCGGTCTCGCCGGTGATCGCCGTGAAGCCCGCCCCCAGCGGGAGCGAGGCGTCGGCGATGACACCCAGGTCTTTGATCGAGATCTCCTCGATGCCTCCGCGTACGTCAGTCACGGCCGGCCGGCCCTCTCCAGCCCGTGACGGGGAGGTTGAACTTGTGCACCAGACGGTCGGTGAACGGCCCTGCGTGCAGTCGTGCGAGGCGGACGGGGATGGGCGACCGACGCACCACGACGCGCGCGCCGCGGGGCAGATCGAAGGGCCGTCGTCCGTCGCACCAGAGGATGCCGGCTCCACCCGCACGATCGAGCAGCTCCACCGCGAGCGAGGAGTCGGCGTCGACGACGAGGGGACGCGAGAACAGCGCGTGAGCGCTGAGCGGCACCAGGAGCAGTGCCGCGACACCCGGCCAGACCACCGGACCACCGGCCGAGAACGAGTAGGCGGTCGAGCCGGTCGGGGTGGACATCACCACGCCGTCGCAGCCGAAGCTCGACATGGGTCGGCCGTCGACCTCGATGACGACCTCGAGCATCCGCTCGCGGCTGGCCTTCTCGACCGTCGCCTCGTTGAGGGCCCAGCTCTCGTAGACGACCTCGCGACCGACCTTCACCCGCGCGGACAGGGTCATGCGCTCTTCGACCTCGTAGTCCTTCGCAAGCCCGCGGGCGATCGCGGTCTCGAGATCGTCGCGCTCGCTCTCGGCGAGGAAGCCGACGTGCCCGAGGTTAACGCCGAGCAGTGGAGCGGAGCATCCGCGCACCAGTTCGGCCGCACGCAGGATGGTGCCGTCGCCGCCCAGCACGATCACCAGTTCGAGCTCGCTGGGCGCCACGTCGTCGCCGAGCACCGCCACCGCGTCGAGTGAGGGATCGGCCTCGAGCAGATCTCTGCGCTCGTCCGCGCTCAGCACCGGGACGACGCCCGCGTCGAGCAGCTGCCGCGCCGCCCGCACGCCCGCTTCGAGGGAGTCCTGACGACCGGTGTGCGCGACGACGAGGATGTACCGCGTCGCTGCACCCATCTGTGTCACGTTCCCTCCTGTCGAAAGCCGTCCTCCCATTCTGTCTGTTTTCGGGAAGAGGGCGAGGCCGCCACCACAGGTTTGTGGAGAACGTTCACCTAGCGCGAAAGGCGCACGACCTCGTCGCGCGACCCGGACGGGTCCGGCGCGCCCGAACGGAACCAGGCCAGGAACTCGCGGTTGCCGTGTCCTCCGGCGATCGGCGAGGCGATCAGCCCCGCCGTTCCGAGGCCGGCATCGTGGGCGGCCCAGAGGACGTCGGAGACGGCATCCGCGCGCAGTCCCGCGTCGCGCACGACGCCCTCGCGGATGCCCTGCCGACCCACCTCGAACTGCGGCTTGATCAGCAGAACGAAGTCGGCCCCGCGCGCGGCGGTCGCCACCAGCGCGGGGATCACCTGGGTGAGCGAGATGAACGACAGATCGGCGACCACCAGGTCGGGGCGTGCGTCGTCGCCGGTGAGCGACGCCAGCGCCTCCGCGGTGAGCGAGCGGACATTCACGCCCTCGTAGGACTCCAGCCGCTCCTCCGCCGCGAGCGCCGACGAGAGCTGCCCGTGGCCGACGTCCACCGCGATGACCCGCGACGCGCCGCGCTCCAGCAGCACCTGGCTGAAGCCGCCCGTGGATGCGCCCGCGTCGAGCGCGAGCCGGCCGGCGGGGTCGACGCCGAATGCGTCGAGCGCCGCGATCAGTTTGTGGGCGCCCCTGCTGACGTAGTGGTCGGCGCCCGCGACGCGGACCTCCTGCCCGTCGCGCACCTTGGCTGACGCGCGCACCACCGGGCTGCCGTCGACGGTCACGAGGCCCTCCGCGATCAGCGTCGCCGCGTGCGACCGCGACCGGGCGAGTCCGAGTTCCGCCAGCGCGACGTCGAGGCGGCGGTCACCCGCGGCCATGGTCGTCGTCGCCCTCCAGCGTCCGTCGCAGCTGCTCGTGCAGGTGCGCGTACGCGTCGGCGCGCGCGGCGAGCGGCTGCTCCTCGATCACATCCAGCCGGTCGACGAGGCCGTCGCTCACGCCGTCGTCCTGACCGGCATCCTGTGGTTCATCCGACATGCGTCAACCGTAGGTCACGACCGCCGCCGGCGCGTGGATCACGCGACGAAGACACCGGCGAGCGTCTTCTTCCCGCGGCGCAGCACCACCATGTCGCCGGGCAGCACGGAGGCTCCGATCAACTGCTCCGGATCCTCCACCTTGGCGTTGTTGACGTAGATGCCGCCCTGGGCGACCGCGCGGCGGGACTCGCCGAGGCTCGCGGTGAGCCCCGTGTCGTTCAGCACCTGCGCGACCGTCGCAGATGGCTCCGTCGTGGTCGTGTTGGGGAGCTCGCGCAGAGCGGCCTCCAGCGTGGCCGGGTCGAGCTCGGCGAGCTCGCCCTGACCGAACAGGGCCTGGGACGCTGCGATCACCGCCTGCGTTGCGGACTCGCCGTGCACCAGAGCGGTGACGTCGTATGCCAGCCGGCGCTGCGCCTCGCGCCGGAACGGCTCGTCGGCGACCTTCTGCGCCAGCTCCTCGATCTCGGCACGCGTGAGGAACGTGAAGACCTTCAGCCGGTCGATCACGTCCGCGTCGTCGGTGTTGAGCCAGAACTGGTACATGGCGTAGGGCGACGTGAGCGCGGGGTTGAGCCAGATGGCGTTGCCCTCGCTCTTGCCGAACTTCGTGCCGTCGCTGTTGGTGATCAGCGGCGTGCCGATGGCGTGCACGTGCGCGCCCTCGACCTTGCGGATGAGCTCCGTGCCGCTGGTGAGGTTGCCCCACTGATCGCTGCCGCCGGTCTGCAGCACGCAGCCGTACTGCCGGAACAGCTCGAGGAAGTCCATCCCCTGCAGGATCTGGTAGCTGAACTCGGTGTACGAGATGCCCTCGTCGGAGTTCAGGCGCGCGGCCACCGCATCCTTCTTGAGCATGGTGCCGACCCGGAAGTGCTTGCCGATCTCGCGGAGGAAGTCGATCGCCGACATCGGCGCCGTCCAGTCGAGGTTGTTCACGAGCCGCACGGCGTTCTCGCCCTCGTCGGACAGGAATCGGGTGACCTGGGCCTGCAGGTAGCCGACCCATTCGGCGACGGTCTCCTTGGTGTTGAGAGTGCGCTCGGCGGTCGGGCGCGGGTCCCCGATCAGGCCGGTGGAGCCGCCGACCAGCCCGAGCGGGCGGTGTCCGGCCAGCTGAAGGCGGCGCATCGTCAGCAGCTGGACGAGGTTGCCGAGGTGGAGGCTCGCCGCCGTCGGGTCGAATCCGCAGTAGTACGTGACCGGATCGCCGGAGAGGAGCTCTTTGAGGGCGGTCTCATCGGTGGACACGTGGATGAGACCGCGCCACTTCAGCTCGTCCCAGACGTCGTCGAAGGACGCATCATTGGCCTGCGCGGCGAGGACAGGCGCGCGCGTCGCGCTCTGGTCGCGGGAGATGGCGGTTTCGGACACGCGTTCAGGGTATCAGCGGGGCGGCGCGCCGACCTGCCCGATATCAGGACACCAGACCTGATGAGGTGGTAATCAGGCGTACAGGCCTGATACCATCTCCATCAGGTCCTACACCCTGATGGGAGCCACATCATGTTCGTCGTCACCGCCGACCAGGTGGACAGCAGGCGCCGCCCCGACATCGTCGCCCCGGCGCTCGAAGAGATCGCAGACCGGTTCGCAGCGCACCTCGCCCTGCCACCGGATCGCAACGCCGGAGACGAACTCCAGGTGCTGACGGCGGATGCGGCCACGGCGCTCGACCTGATCCTCACCCTCACCCGCGAGGGCGCGTGGAGCGTCGGCCTGGGCCTCGGCGACGTGCGCCTCCCGCTCCCCGAGAACACCCGCGAAGCCACCGGTGACGCGTTCGTGGCCGCCCGGACGGCGGTCGCCCGTGCCAAGCGCGCTCCGGCGCGGCTGGCCGTCGAGGCGCTCGCCGCTCCGGAACCCGCCGCCGATGCGGAAGCGCTCGTCACCCTCCTCCTGACCCTGCGCGACGGACGCACCGCGGCCGGCTGGGAGCTCTACGACCTGGTCTCCGCGGGCCTCACGCAGGCGGAGGCCGGGGCGCGGCTCGGCATCACGCCGCAGTCCGCCAGCGACCGCGCACGGGCAGCAGGTGCCCGTGTCGAGCTCGCGGCCATCCCGGCCCTGACTAGGCTTCTGGCACGCGCCGATGCCGCTCAGAGCGAGGGACCGGACGCGCACGATCCCGAGGAGGACGCATGACGACGACGTGGCCGCCGATCCTGGTGCTGCTCACCCGGATCGCACCGCACGCCTTGTGGGCGCTCGCCCTGCTCCTGCTGATCGCCGCCCTCGGCTGCATCGTCGCCACGATCCGCAGCCCGCGGCGGCCGCTGGTCTACACGGCCGCCGGGCTGCTGGCCGGTGCGCTGATCGTCGTGCTCATCCCGACCGAGCACGCCCCCGTCCCCTTCCGTCTCCTGTTCGGCGTCACCGCCCTGGCTCTCGCGGTGCTGGGCGGCTGGCCGGTGTCCCAGCTCGTGCTGACCCTCGCCACGCGCAGCTCGATCGAACCCAGTGCCCACGGCGGCATCCTGGTCCGTGCGATGACCCCGGAGGGCGAGACGACCCGCGAGGTGCTGCGCGGCGGGACGACCATCGGCCTGCTGGAGCGGCTCGCCGCCGCGGGCACGATCATGGCCGGATTCCCCGAGGGCCTCGCCGTGCTGATCGCGATCAAGGGCGTCGGCCGCTTCACCGAACTGGAGGAGGCGGAGGCCCGCGAGCGCTTCATCATCGGCACGCTCACCAGCATCATCTGGGCGTGCGTCTGCGCCGGTGTGTTCCGGATCGTCTCCGGCTGAGGACGCTCGGGCCGGCCAGGACGGCCGGCTCCTCCGTTGCGGCAGCGGCGACGCGTAGCTGAGCGCTCCCGACCTCCGACGCCACGGTCGTCAGTCGTGCGATTTGGGATGCCGCTTGTACGGCGACACCGTCGGGTCCCCCGGCAGCCAGTAGCGCCACGGGAACGCCTCACCGCCGCCGGGCCCGGACACCCCGGTCCGCGGTCCGGTGACGTACTCCGCCTGCTCGCGCGGCAGCAGGAGCTCGAACGGCGGGCTGAACAGGTCGGCGCCGTCGTCGGCCAGGCTCATCCCGGCCGCGACGACGAGCCGGGCAGGGCCGCGGGCCAGGTCGCGATGCGGGATGCGGCGGCCGCTCCCGCCGACGCGGCGCGCCTCGGCGAGGTCCTCCCCCTCGACGACCTCGGCCCCGCGCAGGAGCACCGCAGTCGCTTCGCCCTCCGGCGAGCAGACCACGTTGGCGCACACGTGCATCCCGTACGTGAAGTAGGCGTACAGATGCCCGGGCGGTCCGTACATGACGCCGTTGCGCTTCGTGCGCCCGCGGAACGCGTGCGAGCCCGGGTCGAGGCCGTCGCCGATGTACGCCTCCACCTCGGTGATGCGCAGCGCGACGGCGCCCTCCGGCGAGTCGTGGCGCAGCACAGCGCCGAGGAGACGCGGCGCGACCTCGAGCGACGACGCCAGGAATACGTCGCGCTCGGGCCGGTACAGGGTCACGTCAGAAGATCCGGCCGCCCGCGGCGACGGCGACGATCAGTCCGACCACGACGACCGCCACGGCCACCACGACGATGACCGTGATGATCCACGGGTGCTTCCGCTCCGGCTCGAACCGCGCCATCAGACGAGGTCCCGCCGGGATGCGCGCAGCGCGAGCGCGGCCTTGCGAACGTGGTCCGTGAGGGCCGCGAGCTGCTCGGAGACGCGGTCGGGGGCGGTCCCGCCGACGCCGTCCCGGCTCGCCACCGATCCCTCCACCGAGAGGACTGAGCGCACCTCGGGCGTGAGCAGCACCGAGATGGCGGCCAGCTGCTCGTCGTCCACCTCGTGGAGTTCGAGGTCGTTCTCCTCGGCGAAGCGCACGAGACTCCCGCTCAGCTCGTGGGCGATGCGGAAGGGGACGTGCTGCTTGACAAGCCACTCGGCGACGTCGGTCGCCAGCGAGAAGCCCTGCGGCGCGAGCTCCGCCATCCGGTCGGTGTGGAACCGCAGCGTCGCCACCATGCCGGTGAAGGCCGGCAGCACCGTCTCGAGGGTGCGCACCGAGTCGAACACCGGCTCCTTGTCCTCCTGCAAATCGCGGTTGTACGCGAGCGGCAGGCCCTTCAGGGTGGTGAGCAGCCCGGTCGCATTGCCGATCAGCCGGCCCGCCTTGCCGCGCGCCAGCTCGGCGATGTCCGGGTTCTTCTTCTGCGGCATGATCGACGACCCGGTGGAGTAGCCGTCGTCGAGCGTGACGAAGCCGAACTCCCGGGTGTTCCAGATGATGATCTCCTCCGCGAACCGCGACAGGTCGACCCCGATCTGTGCGGCCACGAACGCGAACTCGGCCACGACATCCCGGGCCGCCGTGCCGTCGATCGAGTTCTCGGAGCTGCGGGCGAAGCCCAGCTCCCGCGCCACGAGCAGCGGGTCGAGGCCGAGCGTGGAGCCGGCGAGCGCGCCGGAGCCGTACGGCGACACGTCCGCGCGCTTGTCCCAGTCGGCGATCCGCTCGAGGTCGCGCACCAGCGGCCAGCAGTGGGCCAGCAGGTGGTGGGCCAGCAGCACGGGCTGTGCGTGCTGCAGATGCGTGCGCCCGGGCATGACGGCGGTGGGATGCGCGTCCGCCTGGGAGGCGATGGCATCGACGAGTGCGATCAGCTGCTCGGCGATGACCCCGGCGTGATCGCGGAGGTAGAGCCGGATGAGCGTGGCGATCTGGTCGTTGCGGCTGCGGCCCGCGCGCAGCTTGCCGCCGAGGTCCGCTCCCGCCCGCTCGATGAGTCCGCGCTCCAACGCGCCGTGCACGTCCTCGTCGGTCCCCGCAGCGGCGAAGGCGCCGGAGAGGACGTCGCGGTCCAGCTTGTCGAGCGCGGCGAGCATCCCGTCCAGTTCCTCCGGCGTGAGGTAGCCGGCCGCGGCGAGGGCTCGCGCATGCGCGCGTGACCCGGCGATGTCGTAGGCGGCGAGCTCCCAGTCGAAGTGGGTCGACTTGCTGAGCGCCGCGAGCTCGGGCGAAGGGCCGCCCGCGAAGCGCCCGCCCCAGAGCGAGCCCTCACCGGTCCGCCCGACGCCGTCGGTGCCGTTCTGGTCGCTCATGCTGCGGACTCCTCGTTCTTCTGCAGGAGCCACGCGAGGAGCGCCTTCTGCGCGTGCAGGCGGTTCTCCGCCTCGTCCCAGATGACGGACTGCGGGCCGTCGAGCACGTCCTCGCTGACCTCGTATCCCCGGTACGCGGGCAGACAGTGCAGGAAGATCGCGTCGGGGGCGGCGAGCCCCATCAGCCGGGAGTCGACCGTGTAGTCCCCGAAGACGGAGACCCGCTCGGCCTTCTCATCCTCTTTGCCCATCGAGACCCACGTGTCGGTGACCATCACGTCCGCCCCCGCCGCGGCCTCGGCCGGGTCGGTGACCACCGAGACCGAGCCTCCGGTGCGCTCCGCGATGGCGCGCGCGTCGGCCACGATCGCCTCGGCCGGCGTGTAGCCGGCGGGAGCGGCGATGCGGACGTGCATCCCCGCCGTCACTCCGCCGAGCAGGTACGAGTGCGCCATGTTGTTGGCGCCGTCGCCGAAGTAGCTCATGGTGAGGCCCTCGGTGCGGCCCTTGTGCTCGCGCACAGTGAGCAGGTCGGCGAGGATCTGACACGGGTGGAAGTCGTCCGACAGCGCGTTCACGACCGGCACCCGCGTCCCGGCCGCCATCTCGTCCAGCCCCGACTGCGCATACGTCCGCCACACGATCGCGGCGACCATCCGCTCCAGTACGCGGGCGGTGTCGGCGAGCGACTCCTTGCCGCCCAGCTGGCTCTCACCGCTCTGGATGATCAGCGGGCTGCCGCCGAGGTCGGCGATGCCGACGGCGAAGGAGACCCGGGTGCGCGTGGAGGTCTTGTCGAAGATCACGGCGACGGTCTGCGGACCGGCCAGGGGCTTCGCCGAGAACCGGTCGCGCTTGAGCTCGGCGGCGAGGGTCAGGACCTCGGCCTGCTCGGCCGGCGAGAGGTCGTCGTCGCGGAGGAAGTGCCGGGTCATGCTGCCCGCCCTTTCATGGTTCGGAGTGGGGATGGGGATGGTCGCCGTGCGGCGGTCACAGCGCCGCGGTCACAGCGCCGCGAGGGCGCGGCCGAAGCGCTCGCGGAACTCCGCGAGCTCCGCATCCCCCACGATCAGCGGGGGCGCCAGCCGGATGCTCGACTCGTTGGGCGCGTTGATGATGAGCCCCTGCGCCAGGGCCGCGTCGGACAGACGGTGCGCCTCTCCGTCGGTCAGGCCGATGCCGATGAGCAGGCCGTGGCCGCGCACCTCCCCGATCAGCGGGGAGTCGTACGCGCGGATGATCGCCTTCAGCTCCTCGCCGCGGCGCGCGGCGTTGCCGACCAGGTCGGAACGCTCGATCTCCGCGAGCACCGCGTTGCCGGCCGCGGTCGACAGCGGGTTGCCGCCGAACGTCGAGCCGTGCTGCCCCTGCGTGAACAGGTCGGAGGCCCAGCCGAAGGTGACCAGTGCTCCGATCGGGATGCCGCCGGCGATGCCCTTCGCGACGGTGACCGCGTCGGGAAGGATGCCGTCGTGCTGGTAGGCGAACCACTCGCCGGTGCGCCCGACGCCGGTCTGGATCTCGTCGACGATCAGCAGCACGCCATGCTGTTCGGTGAGCTCTCGCGCGCGCTTCAGGAAGCCGGCAGGCAGGTCGAGCACGCCGGCCTCTCCCTTGATCGGCTCGACGAAGAGCGCGGCGACGCGGTCGTCGATGGCCGCTTCGAGAGCGGCGACGGTGGAGTCGATGTGCTCGACCCCTCCGGGGAGCGGCTCGAACGCCTCGCGCATCGGGGGCTTCCCGGTGAGGGCGAGCGAGCCCATCGTGCGTCCGTGGAAGGCGTTGTGCAGGGCCAGCACGCGTGTCCGGCGGCCGTGCGGTCCCTTGCTGTTGAGCCGGGCGAGCTTGAACGCCGCCTCATTGGCCTCCGCGCCCGAGTTGCCGAACAGGACGCGGCCACGGTCGCCGGCGCCCGTGATGGTGCGCAGGCGTGCGGCGAGCTCCAGCTGCGGGGCCGTCGAGAAGTAGTTGGAGACATGGGCGAGCGTCGCAACCTGGCTGCTCACGGCATCCACCAGGGCCGGATGCGCGTGCCCCAGCGAATTGACCGCGATGCCAGCGAGGAAGTCGAGGTACTCGTTGCCGTCCACATCCCACACTCGGCAGCCCTCGCCGCGCGCCAGCATGATCTTGGGCGTGGCGAGCGTGCGCATCAGCGCATCCCCGAACGGCGCCTTCCATGCGCCGTCGCGCCACCGCGCCCCGGCCGTCTCCGCCTCGGTGATCATTGCGCTCCGATCCTGATCCTCGCTCACGCGGGCACCACCTCCGTACCGATCCCGGACTGCGTGAACACTTCGAGCAGGATGGAGTGCGGCACGCGTCCGTCGATGATCGCCGCCTTCTCCACTCCCCCGTCGACCGCGTCCAAGCAGGCGGCCATCTTGGGGATCATGCCCGACTCCAGTGCGGGCAGGAGCTCGCGCAGCTCGTCCGCGCCGATCTTCGACAGCAGCGAGTCGCGGTTCGGCCAGTCGCTGTAGAGGCCGGCCACGTCCGTGAGGATCACGAGCTTGGCCGCGCCGAGCGCCACGGCGAGCGCCGCCGCCGCGGCGTCCGCGTTCACGTTGAGCGCCTGGCCGGCGTCATCGATGTCGGGCGCGATGGACGAGACGACCGGGATGCGGCCTGCCGCGAGTTGCGCGTGCACGGCCTCCGGGTCGACGGCGACCACGTCGCCGACGAGCCCGAGGTCGACCTCTTCGCCGTCGATCACTGCAGCACGGCGACGACCCTGGAAGAGTCCCGCGTCCTCGCCGGAGAGGCCGGCCGCGAGCGGACCGTGCTTGTTGATGTTGCCGACGATGTCGCGGTTGATCTGCCCGGTGAGCACCATGCGGACCACCTCCATCGCCTCCGGTGTCGTGACACGGTAGCCGCCCCGGAACTCGGATGCGATGCCGAGCCGGTCGAGCATCGCCGAGATCTGTGGGCCGCCACCGTGCACCACCACCGGGCGGATGCCGGCATAGCGCAGGTAGACCATGTCCTCGGCGAAGGTGCGCTGGAGCTCAGCGCTGACCATCGCGTTCCCCCCGAACTTCACCACGATGATCCGGTCGTGGAACGTCTGCAGCCACGGCAGCGACTCGATGAGGGTCGCCGCCTTCTCCGCGGCGGTGTCGTGGTCGTTGAGGGCGTCGTCGTCCGTCGCGTCGTCGATCGTCTGGTCCGTCATCGTCATCAGCTCGCGTAGGCGCTGTTCTCGTGCACGTAGTCGTGCGTGAGGTCGTTGGTCAGAATGGTCGCCGTCTCCTCGCCCGCGTGCAGGTCGATCAGGATGTGCACCGCGCGCGGCGTCAGGTCGACGAGGTCGCGCGGCTGGTCGGGTTCACCCGCCGTACACACCTGTACACCGTTGATGGCGACGTCGATGCCGTACGGATCGAAAGCGGCGTCCGTGGTGCCGACCGCCGCGAGCACCCGGCCCCAGTTGGGGTCGTTGCCGAAGATGGCGGCCTTGAGCAGGTTGCTCCGAGAGACGGCGCGGCCGACGACGACCGCGTCGTCCTCGCTGGCCGCGTTGACGACCTCGATCGCGACGTCGTGCGACGCCCCCTCGGCGTCGGCCTGCAACTGCTCGGCCAGGTCGCGGCAGACGCCGGTGAGGGCCTGCGCGAAAGCGGCCTCGTCGGGCTGCTCTCCGCTGGCGCCCGAGCCGAGCAGGGCGACGGTGTCGTTGGTGGACATGCAGCCGTCGGAGTCGAGCCGGTCGAAGGTGACCCGCGTCGCCGAGCGCAGAGCCGCATCCAGCTGTTCGGAGGTGAGGACGGCGTCGGTCGTGAGGACGACCAGCATGGTGGCGAGGCCCGGTGCGAGCATCCCGGCGCCCTTCGCCATCCCGCCGACGGTCCAGCCGTCCGGCGACCGGAACTCGGCCTGCTTCGGACGCGTGTCGGTGGTCATGATGGCCTGCGCGGCGCCCAGCCCGGCATCCGTCGCGAGAGCCCGCGCGGCGCGGGACACCCCCTCGACGAGCTTGTCGAGCGGGAGCTGCTCGCCGATCAGGCCCGTGGAGCAGACCAGCACGTCCCCGGCCGACACCTCCAGCTGCTCAGCGACGGCCTCGGCCGTCGCATGCGTCGTCTGGAACCCCTGGGCGCCGGTGTAGCAGTTGGCGCCTCCCGAGTTCAGCACGATGGCGGAGACGACGCCGTCCTGGATGACCTGCTCGCTCCACAGCACCGGGTTCGCCTTGCAGCGGTTGGTGGTGAACACGGCGGCCGCGGCGTTCAGCGGGCCGAGGTTGCGCACGAGCGCGAGGTCGCGGTTGCCGCTCGCCTTGAGGCCGGCGACCACGCCCGCGGCGGCGAATCCGGAGGCGGCGGTGACGCTCACGAACGGGCTCCCGTCGGGGTGGATGCGGTGCTGCTCGTCACGGTGCGACTCCGTTCACGGTGAGGCCCGCGGTCTCGTCGAGTCCGAGGGCGAGGTTGACGGACTGGACGGCGGCTCCGGCCGTCCCTTTGTACAGGTTGTCGATCGCCAGCACGGTGACGACCCGGCCGGCCGCCTGGTCGAGGGCGACGCCGATCAGCACCGTGTTCGAGCCCAGCACGTCGGCCGTGCGCGGCACGGAGCCCGCCGGGAGGACCTGCACGAACGGTTCCCCCGCGTACGCCTCCTCCCAGGCAGCCTGCACCTGCTCGGCGGTGACACCGGGCTTCACGCGCGCGGTCGACGTGGCGAGGATCCCGCGCGACATGGGCACGAGCACCGGAGTGAACGACAGGGTCGGGGATGCGGCGCCCGCTGCGCGGAGGTTCTGCTGGATCTCGGGGATGTGCCGGTGCGTCCCGCCGACCGCGTACGGGTTGGCGGACCCCAGGATCTCACTGGCCAGGTACATCGTCTTGAGCGACTTGCCCGCCCCGGACGGGCCGACGGCGAGCACGGAGACGATGTCCTCGTCCTCGACGATGCCGGCCAGGATGCCGGGGGCGAGCGCGAGCGAGACCGCGCTCGCGTTGCAGCCGGGAGCGGCGATCCGCCGGGCGCCGACGAGCCGGTCGCGCTGCTTGGCGGCGCGGTGCGCAGCTGCGCCTGCGCCTGCCTCTGTGCCTGCGCCAGCGCCAGCGCCTGCGATCGGCAGCTCCGGCACTCCATACGCCCAGGCGCCGAAGTACTCGCCGCCGTAGAACGCGGCCCAGTCGGCCGCATCCTCGAGCCGGTGGTCGGCGCCGCAGTCGACGACGACCGTGTCCTCGGGCAGTTGCGCCGCGATCTCGCCCGAGGTGCCGTGCGGCAACGCGAGGAACACGACGTCGTGCCCGGCGAGCGTCTCCGCGGTGGTGTCCTGCAGGGTCAGGTGCGCGAGCGAGCGCAGGTGCGGCTGGTGGGCGATCAGCGGGTGACCGGCGTTCTGGTGCGCGGTGACGGTGCGGATCTCGAAGTCGGGGTGCCCGGCGAGGATGCGCAGCAGCTCACCGCCCGCGTATCCGGATGCGCCTGCGACGGCGACCGAGAAAGTCATGCTTCTTCCTTTTCGAGTGGACGACGGTTGTCTCGGCGACGGCGACGCCCACGTCGATCCACAGCACGAGGACCGCCCTGAACGCCGCCTAGCTTCGGCGGTCGCGCAGGCGTCGGCGCAGGGGACGGGCGGCGAGAGCCGCACGCGTCGAAGCGGTGCACCGGACGGAAAGCATGGGACAACCCTAGCGCTCCCGCCCCGCCCGCCGCCAAATCCGGCCGCGGCCCCAACGAGGTGACGCGACACGCCGTCGCACCGGCGGTGCGGACGGCGTGTCGCGTCAACTGGATGAGGTACTCGCGCGCTACTCGCGGATGGTCGCGCCGAACAGGTCGCCGGCGCGAGCGGAGCCCGCCAGCTTCGCCTCGCTCGCCTCGGCGGCGGTGAGGGTGCGGTCGGCGGCTCGGAAGCGCAGTGCGAAGGTCAGGCTCTTGTGGCCGTCCGGCAGCCCGGTGCCGCGGTAGTCGTCGACCAGCCGGATGTCTTCGAGCAGGCTGCCCGCCCCCTCGCGCACCGCGCGGAGGACGTCACCGGCGGGCACGTCCTGGCCGACGACCAGCGACAGGTCCTGCGTCGCCGCCGGGAAGCCGGCGATGACGCCCGCGATGATGTCCGCGGGCGCTACAGCGATGAGCGCGTCGAGGTCGAGCTCGAACACGGCGACGACGCGGGGCAGGTCGAGCTCGTGGGCGAGCGCGGGCAGCAGCTCACCCGCGTAGCCGACCGGCGTCTCCGAGCCGTCGGCCGCGCGCGCGACCAGCCGGGCCGTTCGTCCCGGGTGCAGCGCCTGGTGCGACGACTGGACCGGGTCGACCGTGACGCCGACCGCTGCGGCGGTCTGCCGCACCATGTCCAGCGCGTCGACAAGGCCGGCTGGAGCGGCGGTCATCCCGGGCTGCTTGTCGACGACGTTGCCCACGACGAGGCCCGCGAGGTGGCGCGGCTGCGCCGGGATGCCCGCATTCAGCCCGGCGAGGATGTCGGAGCTCGGCAGAGCGGCGCCCGGCGGCAGCGACTCGCTGCCGATGGAGCCCTCGGACGGACGGAAGACCGTGCCGAGCTCGTACACGCGGAGGTCGACGAGTCCGCGCGCGAGGTTGCGCTTGGCGGCGTCCAGCAGGCCGGGCAGCAGGGACGTGCGCAGGTACGGCGCCGTCGCATCCAGGGCGTTCGCCAGGCGGACGGCCGGCACGGGGCCTGCCTCGGCCGAGCCGAAGAGGTCGTTCTGCGCCTCGCTGGTGAACGGGAAGGACAGCACCTCGGTGCTTCCGTTGTCCGCGAGCGTCTGCGCCACCGCGCGCCGCAGCCGCTGCTCGCGGGTCAGGCCGCGGCCGGGAGGGGCGACCGGAAGGATGGACGGGATGCGGTCGTAGCCGACGATCCGGGCGACCTCCTCCGCCAGGTCGGCCTTGTCGCGCAGGTCGGGGCGCCAGGTCGGCGGGACGACGAGCAGACCGTCGGCCGTCTCGGTGACGGTGCCGCCGATCTCGGCGAGGGCCGCGCGCACTTCGTCGTCGGTGTAGTCGACGCCGATCAGCGACGAGATGTAGCCCTCGGGAAGGTGGATGGCGTCCGCCGCCTGCGACGCGTCGAGCAGCGAACCGAGCTCGTCGGCGTGTCCGCCCGCGAGCTGTTCGAGCAGCTGCACCACGCGCGCAGCCGCCGCGACGGCGACCTGCGGGTCGACGCCGCGCTCGAAGCGCTTCGACGCCTCGCTCGGCAGCTTGTGCCGGCGAGCGGTGCGGGCGATGGAGACGGGGTCGAAGTTCGCCGCCTCGATGAGCACGTTGCGCGTGTCCGCACCGATCTCGGTGGCAGCGCCGCCCATGACGCCGGCCAGGCCGATCGCGCCCGAATCGTCGGTGATCAGGAGGTCTTCCGGATCGAGCTTCCGAGTCTGGTCGTCCAGCGTGACAAGGGTCTCCCCCGGCTTCGCCCGGCGGACGACGATCCCTCCGGAGACCTTGTCGAGGTCGTAGCCGTGGATGGGCTGACCGAGTTCGAGCATCACGTAGTTCGTGATGTCGACGATCAGCGAGATCGAGCGCATGCCTGCGAGCTTGAGCCGCGCGATCATCCACGCGGGGGTCGGACGGGTGGCGTCCACATCGCGCACCACGCGGGTGACGAAGACGCTCGCGCCGACGTTGCCGCGGATCGGGGCCGTATCGTCGATGGTCACGCTGAAGCCGCTGGGGTGGTCGGCCACAGCACTGACCGGCACCGCGTCCGCCGGGTCGCGGAAGGCCGCGCCCGTTGCGTGGGAGTACTCGCGGGCGACGCCGCGGATCGAGAACGCGTACCCGCGGTCGGGAGTGACGTTCACCTCCACTGCGGCGTCGTCGAGGCCCAGCAGGCTCACCGCATCGGTGCCCACCTCCGGGTCGAGGCCCAGGGTGGTCAAGCGCAGGATGCCGTCGTGGTCCTCTCCGAGGCCCAGCTCTCGCGCCGACGCGATCATGCCGTCGGAGACGTGACCGTAGGTCTTGCGCGCTGCGATCGGGAACGGGCCGGGCAGCACGGCGCCCGGCAGGGTCACTACGACCTTGTCGCCGGGGAAGAAGTTGCGGGCACCGCACACGATCCCGCGCACGTCGCCACCGCCGTCCGCCGCGCTCTGACCCTCAGGCGCAACGCGCACCTCGCACCAGCGGATGGTCTTGCCGTTGGTCTGCGGCTCCTCCTCGAACGCCAGCACCTCGCCGACGACCACCGGGCCGGAGATCTCGAACGTGTGGACGTCCTCCTCCTCCAGACCGACGGACACGAGGGCGGCGTGAACCTCCTCCGGCGTCGTGCCGGGCTCGAGGTCGACGAACTCGCCGAGCCAACTCAGGGGGACGCGCATCAGACCACCATTCCGAACTGCTGGGAGAACCGGACATCGCCTTCGGCCATGTCGCGCATGTCTTTCACGTCGTTGCGGAACATCAGGGCCCGCTCGACGCCGACACCGAACGCGAAGCCCGAGTAGACGTCGGGATCGATGCCCGCCGACCGGAGGACGTTCGGGTTGACCATGCCGCAGCCGCCCCACTCGATCCAGCGGGCACCGCCCTTGAAGGTGGGATGCCACAGGTCGAGCTCGGCGCTCGGCTCGGTGAAGGGGAAGTAGTTGGGGCGCAGGCGGACGCGCGCTTCCTCGCCGAAGAGCGTCTTCACGAAGTGGTCGAGCGTGCCGCGCAGGTGTGCCATCGTCAGTCCCTTGTCGACCGCGATGCCCTCCGTCTGGTGGAAGACCGGGAGGTGCGTCGCGTCGAACTCGTCCGTGCGGAACACGCGGCCCGGCGCGATGCGGTAGACCGGCAGCTCGTCGCCGAGCAGAGCGCGCAGCTGCACCGGGGAGGTGTGGGTGCGCAGCACGAGGTGCGCGTCGGTGGGCTCGACGAAGAACGTGTCCTGCATGGCGCGCGCCGGGTGATCCGCGTCGAAGTTGAGGGCGTCGAAGTTGTACCACTCGCTCTCGAGCTCGGGACCTTCCGCGATCTCCCAGCCCATCCCGACGAAGACGTCGCCGACACGCTCCTGGAGGAGGCTCAGCGGGTGGCGGGCGCCGGGGGTCCAGCGTGACGGCAGGGCGGTCACGTCGACGGCCTCCGCCGCGAGCTGCGCCGCCTCCTCCGCCGCCGCGATCTCGGCCTCCTTCGCCGCGAATGCCTGGGTGACCCGGGCACGCGCACCGCCGACGAGCTTGCCGGCCGCGGCCTTCTGGTCGCCCGGCAGCGAGCGGATGCCGGCGTTCAGCCGCGCGAGCGGCGAACCCTCGGCGGTGTGGTCGTGGCGCACCGCCTTCAGCGCCGCCGAGTCGTGGGCGGCATCGATCGCGGCGAGGGCCGCTGAGACGGCCGACTCGACCGCGGATTCGGTGATCTCCGTGGAATCTGACACGGTCACTCAGTCTAGTCGGCGTGCACCCCGTGTCCCCGTCCGCGCGGGACCTGTGGAGAGACGGTCGGCTGGGGACAGCGCGTCAGGCGCGCTGGGCGAACGCCGACTCGTAGAGGCAGACGGATGCGGCCGTCGCCAGGTTCATCGACTCGGCCTTGCCGTAGATCGGGACGGTGACGACCCGGTCCACGAGCCCGAGCAGCTCGTCGGCCAGTCCGTGCGCCTCGTTGCCGAACACCCAGGCGGTCGGACGCCCGAGTTCGCCGTCGCGGCGGGCGGAGAGGAGGTCCTCGCCCTTGACGTCCGCGGCGAGCACCTGCATCCCGGCGGTGTGGGCGCGTCCGACGACGTCGGCGACGTCCGCTCCGACGGCGACCGGCAGGTGGAAGAGGGAGCCCGTCGTCGAACGCACGACCTTCGGGTTGTACAGGTCGACGGTGCGGCCGCTCAGCACGACGGCGTCGGCACCGGCGGAGTCGGCGGCGCGGATGATCGTTCCGGCATTGCCCGGATCGCGCACCTCCTCGAGGACGGCGACGAGACGCGGCGAGCCGGCGAAGATGTCGCGCACCGAGGTGGGGAACTGCCGGGCGACGGCGACGAACCCCTGGGGGGTGACGGTGTCGGCCATCGCATCCAGCACGTGCTCGCTGACGAACTCCAGCTCGACATCGACGTCGGCGGCCGCGCGAGCGATCTCGGGATAGCGCTCCAGCGCGGTCGGCGTGGCGAACAGGTCGACCAGGAGTTCCGGACGGAAGGCGAGGGCCTCCTCGACGGCCTGCGGTCCTTCGAGGAGGAACAGCCCGGTCTCGGCACGGGCGGGGCGCTTGGCGAGCTTGGCGACGGCCCTGACGCGCGGTGAGCGCGGGTTGTCCAGCATGGCACCAGCTTAGGGTGCCGTTGATCCGAACGGCCTCGCGTCTCGTGTTAAGGAAAAGCGGATGGAGGCTTAACGATGAGGTCGAGCATCAGATTGACGCTGATCGCCGGCGGAGCGGCCCTGGCCCTCGGGCTCGGGACGGCTGCGGCGGTGGCCGCGACGGGCGGTGGAGGCGACGACGCGCCGGGGGTGGTGGAGCACAGCGGGACACCCGCCCCGGTGCTCGAGGACCGTCTCGATCGCCCGACACCGAGCGACCTTCCGGCGCCCGTGCCCACCGCAGTCGACGACCACGGCTCCGACGACCCGGCCACGCACGACATCGGAGACGACCACGGCTCCGGCGGCCACGGCGCCGACGACTGATCCCCCGCGGGACGCAGAACGGCCCGGCCGACGTGAGTCGACCGGGCCGTTCGTGACGTGACGCGGGTTACGCGGCGGCGTCCGCCTTGGGGGCGGAGGTGTCGGCCGGGAGCGCCTTCTTGGCGGTCTCGACGAGCGCTGCGAAGGTCGCGGGCTCGGTGATGGCCAGGTCGGCGAGGATGCGACGGTCCACCTCGACGCCCGCCAGGCCCAGGCCCTGGATGAAGCGGTTGTAGGTGAGGCCGTTGGCACGGCTCGCGGCGTTGATCCGCTGGATCCAGAGGCGACGGAAGTCGCCCTTCTTCTGGCGGCGGTCACGGTATGCGTAGACGAGGGAGTGGGTGACCTGCTCCTTGGCCTTGCGGTAGAGGCGCGACCGCTGTCCGCGGTAGCCCTCGGCGCGCTCGAGGATGACCCGACGCTTCTTGTGGGCGTTGACCGCCCTCTTCACTCTTGCCATTAGTCGATTTCCTTAGTGTGTGAAAGTCTGCGTGCGAGTCGTTACTTGCCGAGCATCCGGCGGATGACCTTGGCGTCCACCTCGGGGACGACCTGCTCGGCGTTCAGGCGGCGCTTGCGGCTGCTCGACTTCACCTCGAGGTTGTGGCGCATCCCGGACTGCTGCTTCATGACCTTGCCGCTGCCGGTGATCTTGAAGCGCTTCTTGGCGCCGGAGTGGGTCTTCTGCTTGGGCATTACTTCTCCTCGTTCGTCGCCTGGGCGGGCGAACTCTCATCGGACTGAGCAGCGTCGGCTGACTCAGCAACCTCATCCTGCTCGCGCCCCTGGGCGCGCGCCTTGGATGCGGCACGTACTGCATTGGCCTCGGCCTTGGCCTCGGACTTGTTCTTGAGCGGGCTGATGATCATCACCATGTTGCGGCCGTCGATCGTGGGGTTGGACTCCACGGTGCCGAGCTCGGCGACGTCTTCCGCGAAGCGCTGCAGGAGGCGGACACCCTGATCCGGACGCGACTGCTCGCGGCCGCGGAAGAGGATCATCGCCTTCACCTTGTCGCCGGACTTCAGGAAGCCTTCGGCGCGCTTGCGCTTGGTCTCGTAGTCGTGCTTGTCGATCTTGAGGCGGAACCGGACCTCTTTGAGGATCGTGTTCGCCTGGTTGCGCCGGGCCTCCTTGGCCTTCTGCGCAGCCTCGTACTTGAACTTGCCGTAGTCCATGATCTTGGCGACCGGCGGCTTGGAGTTGGGCGCGACTTCGACCAGGTCGAGGTCGGCCTCCTGCGCCAGTCGCAGTGCGACCTCGATCTTGACCACGCCGACCTGCTCTCCGCTGGGGCCGACGAGTCGAACTTCGGGGACGCGGATACGGTCATTCGTACGGGGATCGCTGATGTTTTTCTCCTCTGATCGAGCGATTCTTCAAGCCTCGGATCGTCTGGCGACGATTCGGCGAAAGAGGAGGTTCCACGCACCAGCACGGCCTGCGAATCGTTCTTCGCAAGCCTGGTACAGCACCCTGACTACCACCGCGTTCACACGCAGTGGCGGAGTGCAACGACCCGGTAACCTGTAAAACGGTCAAGCGCGGGTGGGAGGAATCTCCACTTTCGTACCGGGACAGAAGTCCCGGAGCCCGAACGATTCTAACAGAGGAATGCAGTGAGCGACACATCCTTCGCCTTCTCCGACGCGGAGCACCATGACGACGACGTTGCCGAGGCGACGCGCGACATCGCGGAGGTGCCCGCCGTCGAGGTGATCACCACCACGGCCGTGCACCTGATGAGCGCGGCCGCCGTCAAGTGCGGGCTGGCCGACGACCCGGAGCACCAGACGGACCTGGATGAGGCGCGCAAGCTCATCGACGCCCTCGCGGGCCTGGTCACGGCCAGCGCGCAGCACATCGGCGACCAGCACGCTCGCAGCCTGCGCGACGGCCTGCGCTCCCTGCAGCTGGCGTTCCGCGAGGCGTCCGCCATCCCGGACGAGATCGGCAAGGGCCCCGGCGAGAAGTACACCGGCCCCGTCAGCTGACATGGCCTTCACGCCGCCTCCCGCGTTCACGACGCGCCCCACCCTGCAGGGCACGTTCGGGATGTCCGCATCCACCCACTGGCTGGCGACGGCGGCGGCCCAGGCCGTGCTGGAGCGCGGCGGCAACGCGTTCGACGCGGCAGCCGCCGGTGCGTTCGTGCTGCACGTCGTCGAACCGCACCTCAACGGTCCGGGCGGCGACCTCGTGGCGCTCTTCGCCACGGCCGATGACCCGACGCCGGTGGTGCTCTCGGGCCAGGGACCGGCCCCGGCCGGCGCGACGCGCGAGCACTATCTGGCCGAGGGACTGGAGCTGGTGCCCGGCTCGGGCGCTCTGGCCGCGGCCGTCCCGGGCGCCGTCGATGCGTGGCTGCTGCTCCTGAAGGACCACGGCACGTGGGAACTGGCGGACGTGCTCGCGTTCGCCATCGGCTACGCCGAGGGCGGGCATCCCGTGCTGGAGCGGGTGTGTGCGACGATCCGGCGCGTGGCGCCGCTCTTCGCCGAGCACTGGCCGACGTCGGCGGAGCGCTGGATGCCCGGCGGTCGCATCCCGGAGCCGGGCGACCTCGTCGTCGACCCCGCCTACGCACGGGTGCTCCGCGGCCTGATCGCGGCAGGCGACGGCGCGGCGACGCGGGAGGAGCGCATCGAAGCGGCCCGCACCGAGTGGGCCACGGGGACGGTCGCCCAGGCGATCGCCGCCTTCGTCCGCACTCCGCACCGCCACTCGGACGGCGCCGACCATGCCGGCGTGATCGCCGAGTCCGACTTCGCCGGCTACCGGGCCGGCTACGAGGATGCGGTGACCCTGGAGTTCCGCGGTCACACCATCGCGAAAACGGGCGCCTGGGGCCAGGGCCCGGCGCTGCTGGAGACCCTCGCCATCCTGGACGGCTTCCCGGACGAGCGGCTCGACCCCTCGACCGAGCTCGGCGCGCACACGGTGCTGGAGGCCCAGAAGCTCGCGTACGCCGACCGGGACGCCTACTTCGGCGACACGGAGGTGCCGCTCGACACCCTGCTCTCCCCCGCGTACGCCGCCGAGCGCCGCGCGCTGATCGGCGAGCGGGCGTCGGCGGAGTTCCGGCCCGGCGCGGTCCCCGGCGTCGAGCCGTTCGCGCTCCCGCTCCGGACGGAGTACACGCCGCCGTCGGGCGTCGCGAGTGAAGGCGTCGGCGAGCCGACGGTCTCCCGCAGCGGCGAGACGCGCGGCGACACCTGCCACATCGACGTCGTCGACCGCTGGGGCAACATCGTGTCGGCGACGCCGTCCGGCGGCTGGCTGCAGTCGTCGCCGACCATCCCGGAGCTCGGATTCTGCCTCGGCACGCGCCTGCAGATGACCTGGCTGGAAGAGGGCGGCGCCTCCACCCTCGTCCCGGGCCGCCGTCCGCGCACGACGCTCACCCCCACGATCGTGCTGCGCGACGGGGTGCCGGTGACCGCGCTGGGGTCCCCGGGCGGCGACCAGCAGGACCAGTGGCAGCTGCTCTACCTGCTGCGCACGATCGTCGGCGGCTACACCCCGCAGCAGGCGATCGACGCTCCCGCCCTGCACACCACGTCGATCGCGGAGTCGTTCTGGCCGCGGACGTGGGAGCCCGCCGGTGCCGTGGTCGAGGACCGGCTGGGTGACGCGGTCATCGCGGCGCTCGAAGCGCGCGGCCACCGGGTGACGCGCGCCGGCGACTGGACGCTGGGACGGCTGAGCTCGGTGAGCCGCGAACCGGCGACCGGACTGCTCTCGGCGGCGGCCAATCCACGCGGGATGCAGGGGTACGCGGCAGGGCGCTGAATGCCGCCGGCCGCACTCGACCGGAGAAGGTCAGCCCGCCGCCTCCACCGCGCGACGCACCGCCGCCACCGTTCGCCCGGCCTCCGCGGCATCCGTCAGCCAGTTGCTCACCGAGAACCGCAGGACGGCCCGTCCGTGCCACACCGACGGCGAGGCGAGGGCGTCGCCTCCGGCCAGCAACGCCGCGCCGACCGCGCGGGTTCGCTCGTCGGTCCCGAACGCCGCGCACACCTGCGTGTAGACCACGTCGTTGAGCACCTCGGCCCCGGGGATCGCGCGGATGCCGTCCGCGATCACCTGCGCGGAGTCGGCGAGCTGCTGCACCAGCTCGGCCACGCCGTCCCGTCCGAGCTGGGCGAGCGTCGCGTAGACGGGCAGCCCGCGCGCACGGCGCGACAGCTCCAGCACGCGGTCCGCCGGGTCGGCGACGTCGGCCGACGACGCCAGGTACGCTGCGTGCTGCGCGACCGCCCGGTGCAGCGCCTCCGCGTCGGCCACGGCCGCGATCCCGCAGTCATAGGGCACGTTGAGCGTCTTGTGCGCATCCGTCGCCCAGGAGTCGGCGCGTTCGAGACCCGAGGTCAGGTGCCGCAGGCCCGGCGCGGCAGCGGCCCACAGCCCGAACGCGCCGTCGACGTGCACCCACGCCCCCGCCTCGTGCGCGATATCGGTGAGCTCCCCCAGCGGATCGAATGCGCCCGAGTGGATGTTCCCCGCCTGCAGGCACACGATCGCCGGGCCACTGCCCTCGGCGAGCGCCGCCCGCAGCGCGTCCGCGCGCATCCTGCCCTGGTCGTCCGCCTCGACCACCCGGCCGCGTCCGAGGCCCGCGACGAGGCCCGAGCTGTCCACCGATCCATGCCGCTCCGCCCCGACGAGGAATCGGATGCGCGGCCCCCCGGCGAGCCCCTGCGCGGCGGCATCCCAGCCCGCGCGCCGGAGCACCTCATCCCTCGCGGCGACCAGGCCGACCAGGCTGGCGACCGTCGCACCCGTCACGAAACCGACCTCCGCGGTCGTCGGCAGGCCGAGCACGTCGTTCAGCCAGGCGGCCGCCAGCTCCTCCGCCGCGACGACACCCGGGGTCACCGTCCGCAGTCCGGTGTTCTGGTCCCATGCGGAGACGAGCCAGTCGGCCCCGAGCGACACGGGCTGGACACCGCCCATGACCCAGCCGTGGAAGCGCGGCGACCCGATCCGCATCAGTCCCGGCTCGATCGCCTCGGCCATGCGCCGCAGCACCTCCGGCGCCCCCGGACCCCGGTCCGGCAGCTCGCGCCCCAGCCCATCCTTCACCTGATCCACATCGGCCGTCGGCGGGATGCTCTCCTCGCGCACACCGCCGAGCCAGCGCCCGGCGAGCGAGACAGCATCGTCGAGGGCCGGGCCGTACGCTTCCCGATCGCTCACACGCGCATGCTAGCGGCGGCCGATGCCGCGAGGCCAGGGAGTGCCGGACGCGAAACAGGACGCCGTCGGACCTACCAGACCGGCGGACGGCGGTCCGCCCAGCGGATGCGGCGCTCCAGCTGGGTGGCGAGCGACAGCAGGGTCCGCTCCCCGCCCGGCCGGCCGATCAGCTGAACGCCCATCGGAAGGCCGTCGTCCGTCTGCGACACGGGCAGCACGATCGCCGGGAGGCCGGTCACGTTGAGCATCGACGTGAAGGGGGTGTACTGGACCTGCTGCTCGAAGTTGCGCTCCCCGTCCTGCTGGTCGTACCAGCCGATCGGACGCGGGGTCATCGCCATCGCGGGCGTCAGCACGGCGTCGAAGGACGACAGCTGCCTGATGAACGAACGCTCGTACGCGGTGAGCGTCGACAGGGCCTCGCTGAGCTCGCGCGCGCTGAGGGCGCGCCCCCGCTCGACCAGCCACGCGGTCAGCGGTTCGAGCAGGTCGAGCACTTCTCCCTCGGCCGGGATGCGCGCCGCGCCCGCCTGCCAGATCGTCCGGAAGGCCGGTGCGTAGGTGTCGTCCGGTTCGAGCGCCGTCTCCTCGACCCCATGACCGAGCGACGCGAACGCGTCGACCGCCGCGGCGAGCGCGTCGGTCGCTTCCGGCGCGATCGCGATGTCGTAGGCGCCGTCCCAGGCGGAGGTCGTCATGACGCCCAGCTGGTACCGACCCTCGCCGCGCACGGCCGTGCCGAGGAACGGACCGTCGTCGTCGTACGGCGCGCGCAGCGTGTAGTGGTGGTCGATCCGCCCGTTGCGCTTCGCGATCATCCCGTCGAGCAGGAGGGCGGCATCCGTCGTCGTGCGGGCGATCGGGCCGTCGACGACGAGCCCAGCGAGGGAGGCGATACCGCTGCCCGCCGGGACGAGACCGCGCGACGGCTTCAAACCGACCAGCCCGCAGGCCGCGGCCGGGATGCGGATGGATCCGCCGCCGTCAGAGCCCGGGGCGAACGGGAGCATCCCCGCCGCCACCGCGGCCGCGGCTCCCCCGCTCGACCCTCCTGCGCCGCGCTCCGGGTTCCACGGGTTGCGGGCGGGCGGAGCCGCCAGCGACTCGGTGTAGGCGGGAAGCCCGAACTCCGGCGCGTTCGTCTTGCCCAGGCTGACGGCGCCGGCCTCGTCCAGAGTCTCGACGATCTCGTCGCTGGTCTCCGGCACGAAGTCGGCCATGGCGCGCGACCCGAAGCCCGTCGGCACGCCGGCGCGCATCCACAGGTCTTTGTCGCCGGAGGGGAGCCCCCACAGCGGTGCGGTCTTCGGGACGCGTTCGGCGACTTCGTCGGCGCGCTGGAGGGCGCGTTCCCGCGTGACTGTGACGAAGGCGCCCAACTCCGGGTTGAGACGCTCGATGCGGTCGAGGTAGTGCGAGGCGAGCTCTCGGGGCGAGACGCGCCCCGTCTGGAGCTCCTGCCAGAGCGCGAGTGCAGTCAGCTCGTGGAGGTCGGCCATGGGCTCAGGCTATCCGAGCCGATCACCCGTCGCGCGGCGCCTGCAGGAAGTCGATGATGGCCCGGTTGAACGCCGCGGGGTCGACGTTGTACTCCCAGCCGTGCTCGGCCGGCGGCAGCTCGACGAGGCGTACCAGCTGCGGATTCGCCATCGCGAACATCACGGACGACGAGAACGGGACCACCCTGTCGCCGTCCGAGTGGATGACGAGGGCCGGCACCGCGAGCCGGCCCGGCCGCACCCAATCCAGCCGGTCGAACACGATCGGCTCGGGGAGGCCGGCACGCGCACTCATGCGCCGGTCGCCCAGTGCCCGGATCGCGAGCGGGGCCGCCCAGCCGGCGACGCCCTGATCGACCGCGGTGTGCCGGATGGCGGCACGCCAGTCCGTGACGGGGCCGACCAGGACGAGCCGGTCGATGGCGGCCCGGTGGACGCTGCGCTCCGCCAGCTGAAGAGCGATCGCGCCGCCCAGCGACCATCCGACCAGCACGATGCGCTGTGCCTGGTGATCGAGTGCGTAGGCGATGGCCGCCTCCACGTCCTCCCACTCTGTCTGCCCGAGCGCGGAGACGCCGCCCGGCGCATCCGGCGCCTCGCCGTCGCCCCGGAAGGACACGACCAGCGACGGGATCCCCAGGGCGTCGGTGGCGGGCACCGACCGCAGCACCGTCACCCGCGTGGTGTTCAGGCCGTGGATGTGGATGGCCCAGACCGGAGCCGGACGTCCCGGTTCGCTCGGCTCGATCAGCCAGGCCGGCGCGGTGCCGCCGGCCACCTCGAGCCCGATCTCGCGGTGGCACCGCCGCAGCGACGCCGGGTCCGGGTGGACGTGGGCCGTCCAGTGGCCTCGCCGCGCCGACGCGAGGTCGCCGCTGACCGTGAGCAGTTCGCGCGTCACCGTCCCGGTGGTCCGGTCGTGGGCCTTCGCCGGGCCGACCACGGCGTGACCGGCGCTCCCGAACCAGAGACCGAACTGCCCCCGGTGAAGCGTCCGCCGGTCGGCTTCGAGCGTCACCGTGGTGTCGGTGCTCGAGTGGATGCGCGTCAGCGCTCCCGGGCGCGGCGCCACGACCGCTCGCGCGTAGGCCACTCCGACGCGGCGCACCGCCCACCAGGCGAGGAGCGAGAGCAGCCCTGCGCCCAGCACCGCAGCGAGTATCCCCATACCCGTAGGACGAATCCGTCTCCCGCTTCATGACGGCGGAACCGGGTCTTGACAACGACCGCGTGCACCTGGTTGGTTAGTTACATGAGTAATGAACCGGTGAAGCTCGGATGATCGACGAAGGCAAGCCGATCTTCGTCCAGATCGCCGAACAGATCGAGAACGACATCATCGACGGGGTGTACCCCGCCGAGACCCAGGTGCCGTCCACGAACGAGTTCGCCGCTTTCTACCGGATCAACCCCGCGACGGCGGGCAAAGGCGTGAACCTCCTGGTCGACGAGGGGGTCCTCTACAAGAAGCGAGGAATCGGCATGTTCGTCTCCGACGGAGCGCGCGAGCGGCTCGTGGCCAAGCGGCGCGACGCCTTCAGCGACCAGTACCTCCGCCCCCTGCTCGTCGAGGCCGCCAAGCTCGGCATCGACCCCGACCAGCTCACCCGGATGATCCACACGGCCGCCCAGCCGGCCGTCCAGACGAGAGGAGTGCGCGCATGAGCGCCGCCCCCGCACCGACCTCCATCGCACCCGCGGTGCAGGTATCGGGCCTGACCAAGCGGTTCGGGTCGTTCACCGCGATCGACGACGTCTCCCTGACCATCAAGCCCGGCCGCGTCCACGGGCTGCTCGGCCGCAACGGCGCCGGGAAGACCACGCTCATGCAGCTCATCACCGGGCAGGACTTCGCGACGCGCGGCGACATCCACGTGTTCGGCGAGAAGCCGACCGAGAACGCACGCGTGCTGCAGAACATCTGCTTCATCAAGGAGAGCCAGCGCTACCCGGACGACTTCCAGCCCAAGCACGTGCTGCGCAGCGCGCCGTGGTTCTTCGAGAACTGGGACGCCGAGTTCGCGGAGCAGCTGGTCGACGAGTTCCGCCTCCCGCTGAACCGCCGCATCAAGAAGCTGTCCCGCGGCCAGCTGTCCGCCGTCGGCGTGATCGTGGGGCTCGCCTCCCGGGCACCGCTGACGTTCTTCGACGAGCCGTACCTCGGTCTCGACGCGGTCGCCCGGCAGCTCTTCTACGATCGGCTGCTCGAAGACTTCGCCGAGCACCCGCGCACCGTCGTGCTCTCCACGCACCTCATCGACGAAGTCGCCAACCTGCTGGAGCACGTCATCGTCATCGACCGGGGCCGCATCCTGATGGATGAGGACGCCGAGACGCTGCGCACGTCGGCGAGCACCGTGGTGGGACCGCGGAGCGCCGTCGACGAGTTCGTCCGAAGCCGCGAGGTCATCCACCGCGACGGCATCGGCGGCCTCGCCTCCGTCACCGTGGCAGGCCTCGGCCCGTCCGACCGCGCTCAGGCCGCGGCCGCCGGACTGGAGCTCGCACCGGTCTCCCTCCAGCAGTTGATCGTCCGCAGGACCGACGTCCGTGAGACAGGAATCGAGCAGACCGCATGACCGCCGCAACCCCCGCCCCCACGCTCATCGCCGCCCCCGCCGCCGGGCAGCGCATCTGGCGCGTGGTGCGGCTCAACGTCGTCAACAAGTGGAGCGTCATCTGGATCCCCGTCCTGATCATGTCGTTCATCTGGCTGGTGAACTGGCTGATCTGGTGGATCATCTGGGCGGCGACCGCTCCGGCCGACCGTGCGGAGGCGATGGACGGCACGCAGTGGAGCGGCGCGGCGTTCTACATCTTCGTCTACATGCTGGTGATCGGCATCCAGGTGATCTCCGCCACGTTCTCGTTCGCACTCGGCTACAGCGCCACCCGTCGCGACTTCGCACTCGGGTCGGGGCTGACGTTCCTGCTGCTCGCCGCCGGCTACTCCCTCGGCTTCACAGTGCTCTCCGCGATCGAGGAGTGGACGAACGGGTGGGGCCTCGGCGGCCACCTGTTCACGTCGGTGTACTTCGCCGGCGCGAACTTCGGTGAACGCTTGTTCATCGCGTTCGTCACGATGCTGTTCATGTTCGCGGTGGGCGCCTTCTCGGCGGCACTGTTCATGCGGTGGCGGATGAACGGCATCCTCGTCGCGGGCGCGGTGCTCGCCCTGGTGCTGGTGGGTGCCGTCGCGCTCATCACCTTCACGCAGAGCTGGCCGGCGGTCGGCGAGTGGTTCGCCGCGAGCGGGCCGGTCGGCGTCGCCACCTGGCTGCTCATCCCGACGGCCCTCGCCGCGGTCGCCGGCTATCTCGTGCTGGGTCGCGCCACCCCGCGCAGCTGACGCGCGCCGGCCGGCGCCGGGCATGGACGTGGCCGGGAGCGATGCGCTCCCGGCCACGGTTTATGCCATCGGCCTCACTCGGCCGGAGCGGTGACCGCGCCGTCCGACGATCTCGGCGCCGTCAGGCTACGACGCCGCGACGGCCGTGGAACGAACGCCCGGTGAACTCATAGCCGGCGGCAAGGCGACGCCCGACCGCCGCCTTCGCTAGCGTGTGTCCCGTGCTGGGCTATCTCTTCCTCGGGGTCGCGATCGCGACCGAGGTCGTCGCGACGACGTTCCTCAAGTTCACCTCCGGCGACAACCCCAAGTGGTGGGCGTTCGTCATCGTCGTCGTCGGCTACTTCGCGTCGTTCTTCGCGCTGTCGCTCGCCCTCGGGCGCGGCGTCCCGCTCGGGATCGCCTACGCGATCTGGTCGGCCGTCGGCGTCGCCGCGATCGCGATCATCTCGTGGGTGTTCTTCAAGGAGTCGCTCACCTGGGTGCAGCTCGCCGGCCTCGTGCTGGTGATCGGCGGCGTCGGGCTGCTGGAGCTCGGCGCCCGGCACCCCGCCTAAGCGGAGCCGACGAACGCCTCCAGCGCCTCGTCCAGCGTGCGCGCCGGAGGGATGTACTCGTACACCGCGCCGGGTCCCGACGGCACGTACTCCCCCTCGGGCGTCACGGTGATCTCGCCGAGCAGGCGTCCCCTGCCGAGCTCCGCGTCCTCGTCGGGGAACGAGTGGTCGTACACCTCGAACCGGTCGCCGTCCTCGTACACCGTCAGGTCTTCCAGCAGGGGCATCTCAGAACCTCCTCGTGAAGGGCAGCGGCTTGCGCATCCGGATGAGCAGCAGCAGCGGGACGAGCACGTACGGCCCGTTGTACAGCAGGAACACGACCGGGTTCGGCGTGCGCTGGCCGACGGGCCCGAAGAACTCCACGCCGAAGATCGGGATGGCCGTCAGGCTGATGATCATGGTCGCGTAGATGACGGCGAACAGCTGGATCCAGTTGAAGCCCTTCACCAGGCAGATCACCAGCAGCACGTAGAACGGCAGGTAGACGAACGCGCTCGTGCCGGTGATGAACCGCAGCCACAGCGGTTCCTGCATGTACAGCGGGTCGTACTGGGACGAGTACGTGTAGTTCCACTGGGCCAGGATGTTCGTCGTCGTCGCGGTCTGCGGGATCCCGAGCGTCGGGATGGCGTCGCTGATGATGCACGTCACGATGAACAGCGAGAACATCACGATGAAGAAGATGTCGACGGGACGTTTGCGCAACGGCAGGTTCACCGGCGTCGCCGCAGCGGCGGAGGCGACCTGGCCGGTTCCGGGGGTCACGGTGGTCACGAGCGTGAGCCTAGCGCCGGTCAGCCCGTGTAGCCCACGTTGATCAGCACCTGCCGCATGATCGCCGCCGACTTCCCCTCGTCCACCGAGTCGGAGCCTTCGACCTGCACCCAGCCGTGCGCGGCGATGACATCGAGCTCCGTACCGGTCCGATAGGCGGACTCGCCCAGGCCGGACACGTCCGTGGCGTCGGCGGGACGTGTGGATTCGGCATAGCTCGCCCCTCCGGGGAGGACGGACGCCGAGACCGACACGGACGACGGGCCCCGGGTCGACCAGATGCAGTTGTACGAGCCGACCAGCCGGTTGACGCCCATCGTCGACAACGCGTTCTCACCGTCGTCCGATTTCGAGACGGTCGCCTCCTCCCCCAGGATCGCGCTCAGCGCATCCTCGCCGATCAGCTGGTCGCAGTTCTGCGCACCGCGGAGCGTGGCGCCCTCGGGCTGCCACAACGGTTCCGGCGTGGGCAGCGCGCGCACAGCGGGCAGGACGGCCGAGGAGACCGCGTCGACCCATGCGGACTGGCTGTCGTAGGTGGCCGCGCCGTAGTCCCACACGCCGGCGTGGACGCCGTAGTCCGGCGTGCGCGCGAAGAAACCGCACAGCTGGAAGAAGGTCGGCGAGCACATGGAATACGTGTCCGGTTCCGTCCCCAGCGGTTCGTCCAGGCCGCCGACGTCGATGCTGCCTCGGTAGTCCTCCAGAGCCTGGTGCGTGACACCGGGAACGACGGTGACCCATCCGTAGAGCTTCTTCTGGCCGAGCGGCTCTGCGGGATCCCCCTCCGCCCAGGTGCAGCGCAGGCCGCCGTCGCGCGTGTCCGCGTAGGCCGCGGGGTTGTGCACGGGATCGGCCGTGACTGCGGTGACGGGCGCCCGGAAGGCGGCTTCGACGACGGCCGGCGGTACCAGCTGGTCGCACGTCAGCGGCACGCGGCTGGTCGGCTTGGATGCAGCCGCCGGTGTCGGCGTCGGCGTCGCGGTGCGCGAGGGGGCCGGGTCGCCCGTTCCCCCCGGGTGCGGTGCGGCGCAGCCCCCCAGCAGCGCCACCACGATGGCCATTCCGGCGAGCGCGCCGGCACGAGTCCTGTTCATATATTCCCCCCTAGGAATGCGCGCCGACGAGGGCGCGCACCGCGAGGCTAGCGCATCGCTGAGCCGCGAGGGATGGGCGTTGCCGAAGAGTTACTTCAGCGACTTCTGCATGAGCACGGTGCCGAGCCAGCGGTCGAACTTGTAGCCGACGCGACCCATCCGGCCGATCTCCGTGAAGCCGAAGTTCTCGTGCATCCGGATCGACGCCTCTGCGCCCTTGTCGGCGATGACCGCGATGATCTCCTTGAGGCCGGCGGCCTTCGAACGGTCGATCAGCTCCTGCATCAGGACCGGTCCGAGACCCTTGCCCGTGGAGGCGGCCCCCAGGTAGATCGAGTTCTCGACCGTGAAGCGGTACGCGCGCTTCTGCTTCCACGGCTGCACCAGCGCATAGCCGAGGATCTGCCCGTTCGGCGACTCGGCGACGATGAACGGCATCCCGAGCTTCTTCAGGTAGGCGAACTTGCTCTTCCACTCGCGCAGCGTCATCGCATCCTCATCGAAGGTGACGGTGCTGTTGGCCACGTAGTGGTTGTAGATCTCGCGGATGTGCGGGAGATCCTCCGGGCGCGCCTCGCGGAGGGCGTACTCGAACGGCGCCTCCGACGGCGGCGGCTTGCGCAGGTGGCGCGGGAGCACTCGGCGCTCCTGGTATTCCTCTTCCAGCACGTCGACAAGCCTACGTCGCTCGTATTGCGTGCGCGTTACGGTTCGAGCGTCCAGTCCACGGGTTTCTCGCCGGCCTGCTCCAGCAGGGCGTTGGCCCGGGAGAAGGGCTTCGACCCGAAGAACCCGCGCGAGGCCGACAACGGGCTGGGATGCGCCGACTCGATGAAGGGGTTCCCCTCCAGGAGCGGCTTCAGCGTCGAGGCGTCCCTTCCCCACAGGATCGACACGAACGGACGGCCACGCGCGACGAGCGAGCGGATGGCATGCTCGGTCACCGCCTCCCATCCTTTCCCGCGGTGCGAGGCCGGCTCCCCGGGCCGGACCGTGAGGACGCGGTTGAGCAGCATGACGCCGTGACCGGACCACGCACTCAGGTCGCCGTGCGTGGGCGGGGTGACGCCGAGGTCGTCGCGCAGCTCGCGGTAGATGTTCTGCAGGCTGCGGGGCACCGGGCGCACGTGGCGCTCAACGGCGAACGAGAGTCCGATGGGATGCCCTGGGGTGGGATACGGATCCTGCCCGACGATCAGCACGCGCACATCCGCGAGCGGGGCGCTGAACGCCCGCAGCACGACATCCCCCGCGGGAAGATACGAGCGGCCCGCCGCGACCTCTGCGCGAAGGAACTCGCCCATGGCGGCGATGTCGCCGGCGACGGGCTCGAGGGCGGCGGCCCAGCCCGGGTCCATCGACCCGTCGGCAGCCAGTTCGGCGAGCGACTTCGGCACGCGGGGCTCAGTGCGTGGCGGCGGTGACCGGCGGGAGAGCGGACCACGGGAACGTGATCCAGCGGTCCGTGCGGCGCCACACGAAGTCGGGCTCCAGCACGGTGCGCGGCTTCGAGTAGAGGCAGACGGTGCGCACGTCGGCACCGGAGGCGGCGATCAGGTCGACCACCATCGCGAGGGTGCGGCCCGAATCGGAGACGTCGTCGACGAGGAGCACACGCTTGGCGTCCAGGGCGGCCGCATCGAGCAGCGGAGGCAGCACGACGGGCTCGGGGAGCCGGGTGTCGACGCCGGTGTAGAACTCGACGTTGAGCGCGCCGCAGGCTTTGATCCCCAGCGCGTAGGAGATGGCGCCGGCCAGCAGCAGACCGCCGCGCGCGATCGCCACGACCATGTCCGGCTCGAACCCGGACTCGACGACCTCGCCGGCCAGGTGACGAGAGGCCTCGCCGAACTCGAGCCAGCCCAGGACCTCCCGTTCCGTCTCCTGAAGGACGTCTGCTCCGGAATCGTCGAGTTCGCTGGCCATTGCTCTACCGTACCGGGGGCGTGCTGGTGTTAGCATCCGCGCATGACCCCGGAGAAGACGTCGGCTCAGCGCAGGGCGACGGTCGCGATCGGTGCAACGGCAGGCCTCATCGGCTGGCTCGCCCTTGTGGAGCTGACGAGCGGCATCCTGCAGGGGTACTACGTCCCTCTGATCTCCGACATCGTGCACCACCTGGGCATCCGCGACGCCGACTACAACTGGTTCGAGGCCGCCCAGTTGCTGGTGTCGGCCCTGGTCGTGCCGGTGCTCGCGAAGCTCGGCGACATGTTCGGCCACAAGCGCATCCTGCTCATCGCCACGGTGCTGACCGCGCTGGCGAGCTGGGCGCTCGCGTTCTCCGGCGACTTCGTCAGCTATCTGCTGGCGTTCGCCCTGCAGGGGTTCTACGTCGTGTGGCTGCCGCTCGAGGTCGCCCTGATCTTCGACCGGGGCCGGCGCACCGGCGCCGCCGCCTCGGGGACCCGCCGCGCGGCCGGACTGCTCGTGGTGGCCCTGGAGGCGGGAGCGATCGTGGGTGCGATCGGCGCCGGGCTCCTCTTCGAGGCCCTGGGCGGCGACGTCACACTGACCCTGATGGTCCCGGCGGTCGCCGTCACGCTCGTGTTCTTCGCCATCCTCTTCGGGGTGCCCGAATCCGAGCCCGTGCCCGGGCGCACGCTCGACGGCGTCGGATTCACCCTCCTCGCTCTGGGTCTGCTGCTCATCACCTCCGGGCTGACCTTCCTCCGCCTCAACGGCGTGGGCACCTGGTGGGTATGGGCGCTCATCCTTCTGGGGGTGCTCGCGTTCATCCCGTTCGGGCGGTGGGAGCTGCGGCAGGCGGACCCGGCGGTCGACCTGCGGGTGCTGCGCCGACCCTCCATGTGGCCGGTGCAGCTGACCGCCGGTCTCATCGGGATCAGCCTGCTCGGCGCCCAGGCCCCGCTCAGCACGTACGCCGGGACGGACCCAGCGAACGGCTACGGCCTCGGGCTCACGGCCGGCCAGCGCAGCATCCTGATCGGCGCCTACCTGATCTCGATGATCGTCGGCGCACTGCTTTTCCCGCTGGTCTCCTCGTGGCTGACACCCCGCGTGACCTTGATCGGCGCGTCGTTCCTGGTCGCGATCGGGTACCTGCTCTTCCTGCCGTTCCATCTGGAGACGTGGCAGGTGTTCACCAACATGGGCGTAGCGGGCCTCGGCTCGGGCGCCCTCGTCGGGGCCCTCCCCGCCGCCGCAGCGGCAGCAGCGCCACGCGGGCAGACCGGTGTCGCGACAGCTCTGACGAACACGACCAAGACGATCGGCGGCTCCTTCGCCTCCGCAGTCTTCGGGGTCGTGCTGCTGGCCGGTGCGGCCACCGTGACGGCCACGGCCGCCAGCCTCTTCGGCTACATGATCGTGTGGACCATCTGCGGCCTGGGCGCCCTCGTCGCGGCGGTGCTGCTGTTCTTCGTGCCGCGCCTCGCGTTCGCCGACGCGGAGCCCGCCGGATCCGCGGAACCCGAACCCGAACTATCCGCTTTGGAGTGACAATGAACGCGCAGCTGCCTCCCGCCGTCGCCGATGCTCTCACGCAGTTCCTCCTGGAACAACGACGCGTCGCCCCGGGCCTGGTGAGCCGCGCGGTCGTCACCGGATCGGCAGCCGCCGGGGACTGGCATCCCGGCGTCAGCGACATCGACGTCGTCTTCGTGGTCACGCGCGATCCCGTCGACGACCTCCCCGCGCTCGCGGAGCTGCACGCCTCCTCCGAGCCGCACATCGACGGCGTCTACCTGACCGAGTCGGAACTCGCCCGGGGGCCGGACATCGTGCAGACGGCGCCCCAGGTGGTGGAGGGCGTCCTCGTCTCCGCACTGGCAGGCGCGCAGCTCAGCTGGATCACCTGGCGCGAACTCGAGTCCGGCGTCCAGGGCGTCGTCGACGGCGGCGACGTGATCTGGACGCCGGTGGCCGACCGGCACCCCGGCAGTCCGCAGGGCGTCGTCGCGTTCTCGCGGAACAATCTGGTCGACTACTGGCAGCGCATCGGCGAGAGCCTCGAGAAGGAGCTCTCCGAGCGGCAGGATGACGCGCCGCTGCGGCCGGAGACGGTCCGCTGGGTCGCCCTGGGCCCCATCCGGCTGGTCGCCACGATCGACACCGGCGAAGTGCTGACCAAGACGGCGGCCGCGGACTATGCGGCCGAGCGCTGGCCGGAGCACGCCGAGCTGCTGCGGCGGGCCGTGCGCGATCGCGCGGGAGAACGCCAGACGTTCACCGTGCGCGACGGTAGGCAAGCGCTGGAGCTGCTGCGCGCCTGCGTCGCGGTCGCCGACGACTGAGCGCGGCTGACGCCGTCAGCCGCCGTCGCCGCGCTCGTCCGCGGGGTGGTCGAGCGCGGGGTGGTCGAGCAGCCGCTGCTCCTGCTCCTCGCGGTCGTGCCGCAGGGCGCGCGTCCGCTCGTTCAGGTAGTTGACGATGGTGGCGCTCGCGGTTCCGACGATCGCCACGCCACCGACCATCAGCACCACGGCGAGCACCCGGCCCGGCACGGTCACCGGGTAGTAGTCGCCGTAGCCCACGGTCGCCATCGTGACGCACGCCCACCACACCGAGTCGCCGAACGAGCGGATGTTCGAGCCGTGCGCGTACCGCTCCACCTGGAACTCCGCGAGCGAGATCACGTAGATGAACATGATGATGAAGCTCGCCGCGATGATGATCACGCGCCGGCGCAGGTGCGACCCGCTGTTGCCCTGGAGCCCGGGCAGGTGCCGTAGGCCGGTCAGCAGCCGGAAGGGCCGCGCCATGGGGACGAACACCGACAGCAGGTCGACGAGGTTGTGCCGGACGAAGTCGCTCTTGTGGCGGGCGAGGACGAGCCGCGTCACGAAGTCGAGGACGAAGAACGCCCACACCGCCACCAGCACCACGACCAGGATGACGGTGGTCGTCGCCGATTTGGTCTCGTCGAGGATGTTCCACGAGTACGCGATGAGGAAGAGAACGCTCGCCCCGATGCCGGGCCAGGCGGTCGCCCGCTCCCACCGCAGACGCTTGGCGTCATCCTCGTCGCTCATGTCAGTCCCCGACCTGCAGCGGGCCCTTGTGCAGCCGGTAGGGAGCTGCCTGGGCGACGGGTTTGACCACGATGAGGTCGAGGTCGACGTGCCGGGGAAGGCTCAGCGCGTGGACGATGGTCTCGGCGACGTCCTCCGCCGACAGCGGCTCCGGCACATCCTCGTACACCGCATCCCGTCTGGCCTGGTCGCCCCCGAACCGGACCAGCGAGAACTCCTCCGTCGCCACCATCCCCGGAGCGACCTCGACCACGCGGATAGGCTCGCCGTTCAGTTCCAGCCGCAGCACCTCGGTGAGGGCGTGCTCGGCGAACTTCGCCGCGTTGTACCCGCCGCCGCCGGCGTACGCCGTCAGGCCCGCGATCGAGGTGAGGTTCAGGATGTCGGCGTGGCCGGTTTCGCGCGCGCCATGGCGGAGCAGCGGCAGCAGCGCCGAGATGACCCGCTTGGTGCCGAGGACGTTGATCTCGTACATCCAGGCCCAGTCGTCGATGCTCGACTTCTCGACCGAGTCCAGCCCCTTCGCCCCGCCCGCGTTGTTGACGAGGGCGTGGATGCCGCCGGTCGCCGCCAGGTGGTCGCGGAGCGCATCCACATCGTCCTGCTTCGTCAGGTCGGCCGCGAACACCTCGGCGCCGGTCTCCTCGGCGAGCGCGCGGAGCCGGTCCTCGCGCCGCGCGACGCCCACGACGTCCCAGCCTTCCGCTCGGAAGGCCCGCACCGTGGCCGCACCGATTCCTGAACTCGCTCCTGTCACGACCACGCGTCTTTCCATGACGTCATTCTGGCGGGATCGGACGAATTTGTGGCGGGTTACGGCGTGTTTCGGATCCGTTGCCCACACGCTGCCACGCGAATAGCCTGCTGGGGACGGCGGTGGCAGACCGCTCGCGACCCCTGACCTCACACCCGAAGGAGAGACGCCATGACCGATGCCGCCGACTGGCAGTTCGAGACCAAGCAGATCCACTCAGGAGCTGCCCCGGACCCGGTGACCAACGCCCGGGCCACGCCGATCTACCAGACCACCTCGTACGTCTTCAACAACGCCCAGCACGCGAAGAACCTGTTCGCGCTGGCCGAGTTCGGGAACATCTACACCCGCATCCAGAACCCGACGCAGGCCGTCGTCGAGGAGCGCGTCGCCGCGCTCGAAGGCGGCACGGGCGCGCTGCTCGTCGCCTCCGGCCAGGCCGCCGAGACCTTCGCGGTGCTGAACATCGCCCAGGCCGGCGACCACATCGTCTCCTCCAGCTCGATCTACGGCGGCACGTACAACCTGTTCAAGTACACGCTGGCGAAGCTCGGCATCGAGACGACGTTCGTCGAGAACCAGGACGACGCCGACGAGTGGCGTCGCGCGGTCCGCCCGAACACCAAGCTGTTCTTCGCGGAGACCATCGGCAACCCGAAGATCAACATCCTCGACATCGCCCTCGTCGCCGACGTGGCGCACGAGGCGGGCGTCCCGCTGATCGTCGACAACACGATCGCCACCCCGTACCTGATCCGTCCGTTCGAGCACGGCGCCGACATCGTCGTGCACTCCGCGACGAAGTTCCTCGGCGGCCACGGCACGGTCATCGGCGGCATCATCGTCGACGGCGGCACGTACGAGTGGTCGAAGAACGTCGAGAAGTTCCCGGGCCTGACCGAGCCGGACCCGTCGTACCACGGCGCGAGCTACACGGCCGCGGTCGGCGACGGACTCGCCTACATCATCAAGGCGCGCGTCCAGCTGCTCCGCGACCTCGGCGCGGCCATCGCCCCGGCGAGCGCCTGGCAGCTCATCCAGGGCATCGAGACCCTCTCGCTGCGCGTCGAGCGCCACACGCAGAACGCGCAGGAGATCGCCGAGTTCCTGGAGGCGCACCCCGATGTCGCGACGGTGAACTACTCCGGCCTGCCGACGAGCCCGTGGTACGCGGCCGCCAACCGGTACGCCCCGAAGGGTGTCGGCGCCGTCCTGTCGTTCGAGCTCAAGGGCGGTGTGGATGCGGGCGCCGCCCTCGTCGACAACCTCTCGCTGTTCAGCCACCTGGCCAACATCGGCGACGTGCGCAGCCTGGTCATCCACCCGGCGTCCACCACCCACTCGCAGCTGACCCCGGAGCAGCAGCTCACCGCGGGTGTCACCCCGGGCCTGGTGCGCCTCTCGGTCGGCCTCGAGAACGTCGACGACCTGAAGGCCGACCTCACCGCAGGCCTGGCCGCCGCCCGCTCGGTCGTGGAGGCCGCCCGCGCCTAGCCCTGGCCCGTAGCCGCCGAGCACAGGAAAAACGCCCGCCGAATGCGGATTCGGCGGGCGTTTTGCCTGTGCTCGGCGGCGGGGCGTAACAGAGCGCAGGGGATGCGCGCGCTCGGGAAGAATAGACAGCATGGAGTGGCAGACAACCGCCGACACGGCGCCGTCGAGTTTCATCACCGACGCCCAGGCGCGGACGCTGCTCGGCAAGCCGCCGGCGAGCGGCGCCTGGAAGGAGTCCGACGCACCGGGAGGCCGGCTCTTCGCGGGGATCGGCGCGTTCGGTTTCGAGAGCGGCGAGAGCCTCCCGTTCGTCCGGGTGGCGTACGAGACCTGGGGCGAGCTGTCCCCCGAGCGCGACAACGCGGTCCTCGTGCTCCACGCCCTGACCGGCGACTCGCACGCGATCGGCCCGGCGGGCCCCGGCCACCGCACTCCCGGCTGGTGGGAGGGCATCGTCGGCCCGGGGAAGGCGATCGACACCGACCGCTGGTTCGTCGTGGCGCCCAACATGCTCGGCGGCTGCCAAGGGACCACCGGCCCCGCCTCCCTCGCCCCCGACGGGGCCGAGTGGGGCGCGCGCTTCCCGTTCACCACCATCCGCGACCAGGTGAACGCCCAGGCCGCCCTCGCCGACACCATCGGCATCGAGCGCTGGGCGGGCGTCGTCGGCGGTTCCATGGGCGGGATGCAGGCACTGGAGTGGGCGATCATGTTCCCGGACCGCGTCGAACGGCTCGCCGTGATCGCCGCTCCCCCGCACTCGACGGCCGACCAGATCGCCCTCAACTCGGTGCAGATCGAGGCCGTGCGCACCGACCCGCTGTTCCGCGGCGGCCAGTATTACGACGCGGGCGACGGCAACGGGCCGCATCGGGGTCTCGCGCTCGCCCGCCGCATGGCGCTGCTCAACTACCGGAGCCCGTCGGAGCTCAACGTGCGGTTCGAGCGCGCCTGGCAGAGCGAGATCAGCCCGCTGGGCGGAGGCGGGCGCTTCGCCGTCGAGTCGTACCTCGACTTCCACGGCAACAAGTTCACCCGCCGCTTCGACGCCAACAGCTACATCACACTGGTGGAGGCGATGAACTCGCACGACGTCGGCCGTGGCCGCGGCGGACTCGCGGCAGCGCTGTCGCGGGTCAGCGCCCGGACCCTGGTGGTCGGCATCGACAGCGACCGCCTGTTCCCCGTCGAAGGACAAGAGCTCATCGCCTACCATGTTCCGCACACGCTGGACGGTAGAGTTCCAGTGGTGATCCGCTCGGACTTCGGCCACGACGGATTCCTGATCGAGGACGACGCCGTCAGCGCACAGCTGCGGCGACTGCTCGCCGACTGACGAAAGGTGGAGTGGCATGTCGCGCATCCAGAAGGAGCGTGATCGGCTGCTCGCCGCTACGGCCCGCACCGTCGGTCTGACGGCCACCGTCACGGCGTTCCTCTGCCTGAGCGTCCCGGGCTCGCTGCCGCTCCCGCTGTACCTGGCCTCCGTGGTGCTGATCGTGTGCCTCGGCTACGCGCAGTGGCAGCTCGCCGGCCTGCTCCGGCTCACGCTCTGGATGTGGGTCATCGTGGTCGCGGGCGTCGCGCTCATCCTCATCCACATGCTGCCCGGCACGGCCCTCGGACCGTCGGCGATCAGTGCCGTCGGCGTCATCGGCGCCGCATCCGTGGCGTGTGTCTGCGTGCTCGCGGTGACCACGCGCGCCCGCGTGATCCTGCTGGTCGCGTGGGCCGCCGCCACCGTCACCGCGCTCGGCGTGACGCTCGGGATGACCGGCTCGCGGATGATCGAGCCGCTCGTCTTCACCATGACCGGCTGGATCGCCCTCACCGCGACCGGGGTGTGGCTGTCCCGGACGGTCCCCCGCACTCTGAAGCGCATTTCGACGATGAGCCGCGCCTACCGCGTCGAGCGCCAGGCCAGCGAGACGGAGGCGCGCCGCCGGCAGAGCGCTCGACTGCTCCACGACACGGTCCTTGCGACGCTGACGCTGCTCGCCCACTCCGGTGTCGGCGTCAGCCACGGAGCGCTGCGCGAGCAGGCGGCCGAGGATGCGGCCCTGCTGCGGCAGCTCCGCCTCGGCTTCACCCCGGACCCTGCACGGTCCGGCGACTACAAGCTGAAGCCCGTGGAGGAGTCCACCCTGGGCAACACCCTCGAATCGGTCAAGCAGCGCTTCCGCCGCATGGGGCTGGAGGTCAACTGGCACGGCGCCGGCCAGGTGCTGCTGCCGAGCGATGTGCTGGACGCCTTCCTGCTCGCCCTGGGCGAGTGCCTCGAGAACGTCCGCCGTCACTCCGGCGTGAACGAGGCCCACGTCACGATCACCGACGATGAGGCGAACGTGCGGGCGATGGTGACGGATGCGGGGAAGGGCTTCGACGTGGCGACGATCGACACCGGAAGGCTCGGGTTCACCGAGTCGATCGTGGCCAGACTCCGCGACGTCGGCGGCAACGCCCGCCTGTTCTCCTCGCCCGGCAGCGGGACGACCGTGGTGCTGGAGGTCCCGAAGTGAGCCGTCTCGACGAGCGCACCGTCCCGCGCAGTCCGATGGCGCGGGGCGCCGTCGGCGACGAGCGGGATGCGCTGAGCCGCGCCCGCCTCGATCTCGGCTTCAACGTGGCCACGGTCGCGCTGATCGCCTTCCTGCTCATCCTGTTCGCCCTGAACGTGCCCGAGTACCCGGCGCTCGGGCTCAGCGTCGCGGCGTGGGTGCTGGTGGCCGTCACGCTGGTCGCGGCCCTCGTCCTGCGGTTCCGCCTCCCCGACGAGCTGCCGCTCTGGCTGTTCCTCGGAGCGCTCGCGATCTGGGCGGCCGCGGTCGTGCTCGACATCGCCGGCACCTGGCCGGTCGGGGGCGCCGACGTGCCGCTGACCGCCGCAGCCGCGGTCGGTCCGGCTCTGCTGCTGTGCGTCCCGGTGCGGCCCGCCCGCGACATCCTGCTGTCGGCCACAGTGCTGGGCGTCGTCCTCGGCGTCGTCGTGATCTGGCGCGCGCTGCCCGACCCGCAACTCCTGGGCCCCGGGCTCGTGACGGTCGCCATCGCCGTCGCCCCGCCGCTCGTGGGCATGCAGATCGTCCGGTCATTGCGCATCCTGGTCCAGCTGGAACTCGACCTCGTCCAGGTGCAGAGCACGGTGGTGTCGCCGGGGTACGCGATCGGGATGCTCGCCTCCGAGGAGCTCGCCCGGCTCGACCTCGCCGCCGAGCGCCTGCTCGACGGCGTCGCCACCGGACGCACGGCGCTCCCACTCGACGAGGACACGGCGGACGCGGCGGCCAGCATCGCGACCGAGCTGCGCCTGCACCTCATCCAGGGCCGCAAAGAGACCTGGCTCTATCACGCCGTCACCGAGTCGGCGCTGCTCGGGCCCTCGGTCACGCTGACCGACCCCGACGGACTCGCCGCCGGCCTCAAGCGCGATCAGCGCGACGGTCTGCTCACCGCTGTGTGGCTGCTGATCAGCGACCCCGTGCGCACCGGCGCCGGCCAGCCGCGCACGCTCACGCTCGATCTGACACGCCCGGTCGGCACGTACCCGCGGACCGCGAACCCCAACGCGACGATGTCGATCGTGATCGCGACCAGCGGTGTGCCGCGAAACGGGGTAGACCCGGCGGCATGGCAAGCTATCCGTAAGGTAGGACGCTACGTCGAGTCGTTCTCAGGATCGACCCTGCGCATCGAGATCACCACGGTGAGCGACAAATCAGCCGAGCTGGGCTGAAACCAGCCCGACCGGTACAGAGAGAGGCACCCCCATGAGCGAGGAACCGCCGATTCGGATCGCGATCGTCGACGACCACAAGATGCTCCTCGGAGCACTGACCGAGTGGATCCGCAGCGCCGCTGACGACATCCGCATGGTCGCGGCCGTCGCCAGCTGGCCGGAACTGCTGACGCATCCCGAGTTCCCGGTCGACGTGGTCCTGCTCGACCTCGACCTCAAGGACAACATCCCGATCTCGCTGAAGCTGTCGACGCTGAAGACGACCGGTGTCGCGACGGTGCTGATGAGCACCTACTCCGAGCCGGCGGTCGTACGCGAGGCTCTCGCCGCGGGCGCCATGGGCTACCTCGTGAAGAGCGAGGATGCGGAGATGATCGTCGAGGCGATCCGCGCCGCCCGCAAGGGAGAGTCGTTCATCTCGGCCGAGCTCGACCTGGCGCTCAACGCCGGCGAGGCGGGCGGGGCGCCCAAGCTGAGCGCGCAGGAGCGTCGCGTCATGGCCCTGTACGGCGCGGGCGAGCCCGTGAAGGCGGTCGCCTTCCAGCTCGGCATCTCGGACGAGACCGCGAAGAGCTACCTCAAGCGCATCCGCGAGAAGTACCGCGTCGCCGGCTACGACGTCGGCACGAAGGTCGCGCTCCGCAAGCGCGCCATCCAGGACGGCATCCTCCTCCAGAACGACTGACCCCCTCGTCGGGCCGCCGAGGCCGCCGAGCACAGGAGAAACGCCCCGGATCCACATGGATTCGGGGCGTTTTTCCTGTGCTCGGGGGCCAGGGGGTCAGTCTACGGAGACGGGCTCGGGGCGCTGGGCGTGCACCACGCCGGTGTCCACCCCGCGGCGGGCCCGGGAGCGGTCGATGCCGAACGAGATCAGCGCGAGCAGGATGCCGCCGATGGCCAGCAGACCGCCGACCACCACCGGCGACAGGTAACCGAGGCCCGCGGCGATCGTCAGCCCGCCGAAGAACGCCCCGGCCGCGTTCGCGATGTTCAGGGCCGAATGGTTGAGCGCCGCGGCGATCGACTGGCTGTCGTGCGCCACATCCATCAACCGCGTCTGGATGGTCGGCGACAGCGCCGAGCAGGCGCCCGAGACGACGAACACCGACACCAGCAGTCCGACGAGGGTGGAGGCGGTCAGCCACAGTGCCGCCAGTCCCACCAGCAGGATCGCGAAGAACAGCAGCATGCTGCGCGGGACGCTGTGGTCCGCCGCGCGGCCGCCGATGATGTTGCCGACGGTCATGCCGAGCCCGGCGAGGATGAGGACGAGCGGCACGGCGCCCTCGGGGAGCCCGGTGATCGTGGTCGAGATCGGCGCGATGTACGTGTAGACGGCGAAGAACCCGCCGAAGCCGACCGCACCGATCAGCAGGGCCAGCCACACCTGCAGCCGGGTGAACGCACGCAACTCGTTCTTGACCGTGGCCTTGGCGTCGCCCGACTGCCAGGGCACCAGGAAGGCGACCGCGACGAAGGTGAGCGCGAAGATCGCAGCGACCACCAGGTAGGCGATGCGCCAGCCGTTGTGCTGCCCGATCCAGGTGATGGTCGGAACGCCGATGACGTTGGCGATCGTCAGACCGGAGAGCACGAACGCGACCCCGCGTCCCCGCTTCCCCGGGCCCATGAGGGATGCGGCGACCAGCGACGCGATCCCGAAGTAGGCGCCGTGCGGCAGCGCCGAGACGAAGCGCGCGAGCATCACCAGCTGGAAGGTGGGCGCGACCGCGGACGCCACGGTGCCGACGGTGAAGGCGACGAGCAGCCACAGGAGCAGCTTCTTGCGCGGCCAGCGGGCGGCGAACGCCGCGATGGTCGGCGCGCCGACGACGACCCCGAGCGCGTAGGCCGAGATGATCCAGCCCGCCTGGGCGTTCGCATCGGTCGGCGAGGCCGCATAGACCTGCGGCAGCAGGTCGTGCGCGATGTTGGGCAGCAGACCCATCGCGACGAACTCGGTCGATCCGATGCCGAAGCCGCCGAGGGCGAGCGCAAGCAGGGCAAGACGGATACGGGCCGACGACATCTTCGCCGGCCCGTCGATAAGCGGGGTCACCCGCCCAGCCTATATCGAATCGTTTCGACTCGCGGCAGCGGCGGTCTGTTCCTCGAAGAACTCGGCGACATCCACGTCCCGTGTCTCCTCGGGCCGGGTGGTCCCGGTGCGGACAGCGCCGACGATGGCGACGATCACGCAGCCGAGCAGCACACCGGCCACCAGTACGGCGACGACGATGAGGAAGGGCCCGAACGCGACGAACAGACCGAACAGGAGGCTGATGAGCGTGTAGAGGTCCACGTCAGTCGCCCTGTTCCAGCGCGGCCTCGAGCCGCTGCACCTTGCCGTCGAGCTCGCCCGAGTACCCCGGGCGGATGTCCGCCTTCAGGACCAGCGACACGCGCGTCCCGAACCGGCCGACCGCTTCGGTGGCGCGGCGGACGACGTCGAAGACCTCATCCCACTCCCCCTCGATGGTCGTGAACATCGCGTCGGTGTGGTTCGGGAGCCCCGACTCGCGCACTACGCGCACCGCCGCCGCGACCGCATCGTGCACGGATGCGTCGGCTCCCTCGCCGCCGCTCGGTGCTACGGAGAATGCCACCAGCATGTCTTCCTCCTTCTCTCAGCGGGCGTTGCCGCCGACCGGTTCCGGGTGCGCGTCCGGTGCCGAGTGGAACGGCCACGCGTGCGCCGGGACGAGGTCGCCCGCGGCCTCCTGACGGTGGCGTCGCCGCCACAGCGCTGCGATCGTCCAGCCCAGTATCACGAAGTACATCACGTTGCGCACGGTCAGCACGGCCACCATCGCGGGTTCCGGCACCAGCAGCCAGTCGTACAGGAACGGGTAGAACACCTGCGTGAGTCCCGCGGTGACCAGCACCAGCACCGCCGGTGTACGGAAGCCGCGCCCTTGATACGCCAGCCCGATCACGACGGGAGCGGCGAGCCACACCACGTACTGCGGCGAGCCGACCTTGTTGAACGCGATGAACGCCGTCACCAGTGCGAGCGTGAGCTCGGGAAGGATGCGCGTGTACGGCGTCCCGCGCCGCATCGCCCGCACACCGATCAGCATCACCACGATCGCGGTCACGGCGAACAAGGGGTTCATGAGCGAGCCGGCCACGGCCGTGCCCTGCCCGCTGACCTGGAAGGTGAGGAGGTCGCGGGAGTAGTACACCTCGGCGCCCGGCACGTGCAGCGCCGCCTGCCACATCCAGATCGTGCTGACGGGCGCCTCGATCTGGAGTCCCCGGTCGGTCTGCATGGTGATGAAGCTGAGGAGGTGCCACCCCGCCCCGAAGATCAGCGGTACGGCGGCGATCACCACCGAGGTCGTGACCGCCACCCACACGATGTGCCAGCGGCTGCGCAGTGCCACGACGGCGGCTAGCAGAATGGCCGCGGGCCAGACCTTGATCCACGTCGCGGCCGTGAGCACGACGACGGCGGCCCGCTCGTGCAGTGTCAGCCACAGCAGCCCGACGATGGCGAGCGACGCCGAGACGGAGTCGAGCCGGCCGACTGCGATCGGGCCGAGGAGCAGCAGGAACGCCAGCCACCACCAGGCGGCGATCAGGCGCCGCGGCTCGCGGCCGACGATCAGCACGGCGAAAGCGGCGGCGTTGAGCACCATCACCATGTTGAGCCAGGCCCACACGTAGCCGTCCGCACCGAACAGCAGCGGCAGCATGATCGGCACGATGGCGCCGAACGGGTAGACCCAGTCGGAGTTCACCCCGACGATCTGCGTGCCCTGCGCCGCCAGCTGGGCCCAGGGCTTGTAGACGAGGAAGACGTCGCCGAGCCCCTTGCCCTGATCGAGCGCCAGCCCGCTGATGATGAGGTGCACAGCCAGGAACGCTATCCACAGCGACAGGGGACTGTAGAGGACGCGACGGAGCGTTCCCTGCTCGGTGCGCGGAGTCGACTCGGCGCGGATCGGCGCCGCTTCCATCCCCATAGCGCCACATCCTAGGGGATGCGGGAGACGGCTCCCTGAACCCGGTCAGGCGCCCGCGCGCACCAGCTCCCGCACCACGGCGGGCAGTTCGCCGACGATGTCCAGGGCGACGATGGGACCGCCGCCGGAGGCCCGCTCGCCGGCCCGGCCGTGCACCCATGCCGCGGTGGCGGCGAGCGCCGCCAGCGCCGTGTGCCCGTCCTCGTCGATCTCGCGGGCGTGGGTGGCGACGAGGGCGCCCAGCACGCCGCCCAGCACATCCCCGCTGCCCGCCGTGGCGAGCCAGGCGGGACCGGCGGTCACCGCGTAGTGCGGACCGCCCGGGGCGGCGACGTACGTCGTGTGGCCCTTCAGCAGTACGGTGACCCGGAGGCTGTCGGCGGCCCGCACCGCCCAGGCCGCCGGGTCCGCAGCGATGTCGTCGGCGGTCACGGCATCCGAGTCGTCGTCGGCGCCCGCGGCCAGCACGGTCGCCAGTTCGCGGAAGTGCGGCGTGACGACGACCGGGGCGGACGCCCGGCCCACCAGATCGAGGGCTCCGGCGTCGATGACGAGGGGCGTTCCGTCGCGCAACGCCGTGCGCAGGCGTTGCGCGTCGTCGGCGGGACGGGAGGCCGCATCCATCCCCGAGCCGATCAGCCAGCCCTGCACCCGGCCCGGTGCCGTGACCACCTCCGGACGGCGGCGGACGACCTCCTCGGCCGGGCGGTCGGCCCCGAGGTACCGGATCATGCCGACTCCCGTGCGCGACGCGCCCTCCACACCGAGCACCGCGGCTCCCGGGTACCGCTCCGAGCCCGTCACCACCCCGAGGACGCCCCGGGAGTACTTGTCGCTCGACTCCTGCGGCACGGCGATCCATGCCGCCGCATCCCGCTCGTCCCAGCTCTGCCACTCGGTCATCGCGCCTCCGCTCGTCGCCGTCCGCCCGATGGGCCTGCCCGCACCCATCGAACCCCTTCCGACCTCACGATAGGTTGAGACCATGGCGATCAGCATCCCCAGAAAGGTGATCGTGTTCGACTACGGCGAGGTCATCTCGGTGACCCCGTCCGAGGAGGACCGCGCGGCTCTGACAGAACTCGCAGGCGGGGATGCCCGCGTTTTCTGGCCGGCGTACTGGCGGCATCGGGATGCGCTCGACCAGGGCACGCTGAGCATCCAGTCCTACTGGCGGGGCATCGAGCGCGAGCTCGGCGAGAGCTGGGGCGATGCGACCATCCACCGGCTGTGGCTCGCCGATTTCCGCAGCTGGCTCACCATCGACCACGAGACGCTGGACGTCCTGCTCGACCTCAAGGAAGGCGGGACGCGCCTGGCGCTGCTCTCGAATGCGGGCCGCGACTTCGGCTCCTACTTCCGGCACGGCGCGCTCGGCGACCTCTTCGAGAAAGTCTTCGTCAGCGGCGAGCTGGGCACCATCAAGCCCAGCCCCGAGATCTTCGAGCACGTTATGGACGAGCTCGGCGTCACCCCCGAGCAGACGGTCTTCGTCGACAACAAGGAGGCGAACGTCCGCGGCGCCGAGGCGCTCGGCATCGCCGGCCACGTCTTCACGAGTCCGAAGGAGCTCCGGGCATATCTGGAAGGTCTCGGGTCTTAGATAAAGACATGCCGTCTCTTTTCGACCCTCTGACCCTGCGCGGCGTGACCGCGCGCAACCGCATCTGGACCTCCCCCATGTGCCAGTACTCCGTGCTGGACCAGTCGGGCATCCCGAACACCTGGCACCTCGTCCACCTCGGCGGCTTCGCCGCGGGCGGCAGCGGGATCGTGTTCACCGAGGCGACAGCGGTCAACGCCGAGGGCCGGATCAGCCCGCAGGACACCGGCATCTGGACCGATGAGCAGCGCGACGCGTGGAAGCCGATCGCCGCGTTCATCGAGTCCCAGGGAGCCGTCCCCGCCATCCAGCTCGCCCACGCGGGCCGCAAGGCGTCCACGTGGGCCGCGTGGGGCTTCGAGGGCCGCACCGGCACTGTGCCCGCGTCCGAGGGCGGCTGGCGGACCGTCGCGCCGTCGGCGCTGGCCTTCGACGGTTACGACGTCCCGGAAGAGCTGGATGCCGCAGGCATCGACCGGATCGTCGACGACTTCCGCTCCGCCACGCGGCGTTCGCTGGAGGCGGGCTTCCGGGTGATCGAGCTCCACGCCGCGCACGGCTACCTGCTGCACCAGTTCCTCTCGCCGATCTCGAACCAGCGGACCGACGAGTACGGCGGTTCGCTCGAGAACCGTGCCCGGCTCCTCCTGCGCATCGTCTCCGCGGCGCGCGAGGAAGCGCCAGAGGCGCCCCTGTTCGTCCGCTTCTCGGCCAGCGACTGGACGGAGGGCGGCTGGGACGAGCACCAGACCGCGACCGTCGCCGCCTGGGCGCAGGATGCGGGAGCCGACTTCTTCGACATCTCCAGCGGCGGCATCCAGGCCGGGATCCGCATCCCGCTCGAGCCCGGCTACCAGGTGCCGTTCGCGCACCACGTGCGCAGCACGTCCGACGTCGACGTGAGCGCCGTCGGCCTCATCACGACGCCGCAGCAGGCCGCCGAGATCGTGGAGAGCGGGCAGGCGGATGCGGTGATGCTGGCGCGCGAACTGCTGCGCGACCCGCACTTCCCGCTGCGCGCCGCCCACGAACTCGGGGTCGACGTCGACTACTGGCCGCCGCAGTACCTCCGGGCCCGCTGGCGCCGCTGACCGCGTCCGCCCCCAGGGACGCGGCTGCGGACCGCTCCGATCAGGCGGGCTGGGTCAGGCAGAGGTAGTTCCCCTCACTGTCCCGGAACCAGGCCGACCGGCCCATGTCATCCTCGGCGATGCCGTTCTCGGTGTGCAGGCCGGGGAAGTCGTAGTCCTCGAACACGACTCCCCGGCCTCTCAGGTGCGCCAGAGCGGCCTCGATGTCGTCGACCAGCCAGCACATCGCGGTGTTCTGCGCCGTGCCGGCGTTCGGCGTCTCGTAGAGAAAGATCTTCGCTTCCGATCCGGTGCCGTACAGCACTCCTTGGTCTTGCGTCTGCTCGGGTTCGAGCTCCAGCTTGTCGCGGTACCACGCGGTGGCCCGCTGCAGGTCGGAGGCAGGAAGCACGGAGTAGGTCACACACGACTCCAACATGATGTTCCTCCTTCATCCGGCCGCGATGATACGCGCGGGCGCACGCCGAGGGACTACTGGAATCGGGTGTCTAGGAGCGGGGCATCCGGCTGGGAATCTGCCTGAGAACTCCCGCAGGCCGCGCATCCTGCCTCGATATACTGGCGGGCAAATGGACGACCCTCCCTCTAGTAGCCCATTCCGTCGCGTGAGCCGCCTCGAACGCGAGCGAGGTGACCGCCGTGCTCTCTGAGTGGATCATGCTCGGCGTCGGCCTGCTGCTGACCATCGGCACCGGCCTGTTCGTCGCCAGCGAGTTCGCCCTGGTGAACCTCGACCGCGGCGATCTGGAGGCCCGGCGCGAGCGCGGCGAGTCGCGCCTGACGATGACGATCGCGGCGCTGAAGATCACGTCGACGCATCTCTCCAGCGCGCAGCTCGGCATCACCCTGACGACGCTGCTCACCGGTTACACGATGGAGCCGGCCATCAGTTCGCTCCTGCACGATCCGCTCACCGCCACCGGGCTCCCCGGAGGCGCGGTGACCGTGATCGCCACCATCATCGCCATCACGGTGGCGACGCTGCTGTCGATGATCCTGGGCGAGCTGGTGCCGAAGAACTTCGCACTGGCGCTGCCGCTGGCGACCGCGCGCCTCGTGATCCCGTTCCAGACCGTCTTCACCACGGTGTTCCGCCCGTTCGTCGCGGTGCTGAACGGCACGGCCAACGGGTTCCTGCGTCTGCTGGGCATCGAGCCGAAGGAGGAGCTGTCGGGCGCGCGCACGGCCGACGAGCTCTCCTCGCTGGTTCGCCGCTCCGCGAGCGCCGGCGTGCTCGAGGAGGACACGGCCACGCTGCTCAGCCGGACCCTCGCCTTCTCGTCCCGCACCGCCTCCGACGTCATGACTCCGCGACCCCGCATCGAGGCGGTGCAGCGCACCGAGCCCGCCCAGGCGGTCAGCGACCTCGCCCGGAAGACCGGGTACTCGCGCTTCCCCGTCATCGGCGACGACATCGACGACGTGCTGGGCGTGGTGCACGTGAAGCAGGCGGTCGCCGTGCCGCGGCAGCGCCGCGCGCGCGTGCCCGCCTCGGCGCTGATGACCGACCCGCTGCGCGTCCCGGAGACGATGGGCCTCGACACCCTGCTCGGCGAGCTGCGGGCGCGCGGGTACCAGCTGGCGGTGGTCGTCGACGAGTACGGCGGCACCTCGGGCATCGCCACCCTGGAGGATCTGGTCGAGGAGATCGTCGGCGAGGTCGCCGACGAGCACGACCGCACCCGCGCAGGCGTCATCCGTGGGCGCGACTCGATCACCTTCCCCGGCATCCTCCGCCCCGACGAGCTGGAGGAGCGCGCGAGCGTCACCGTGCCGGAGGACGGCCCCTACGAGACGGTCGCGGGCTTCGTGATGAACGAGCTGGGCCGCCTGCCCAAGGTCGGCGACGAGGTCCCGATCGACGGCGGCACGCTGCGGGTGGAGCGGCTGGACGGCCGCCGGGTCGACCGCATCCGCTACACGCCGGACCCTGTCGCCGTCACCGGCGACGTGAACGGCGAGGGGGTCGCTCATGAGTGACTGGGCCGGAATCGCCTGGCTGGTCGTGCTCCTGGCCGTCAACGCCTTCTTCGTCGGCGCCGAGTTCGCCGTCATCTCCGCACGTCGCTCGCAGATCGAGCCGCTCGCCGAGCGCGGCAAGCGCAGCGCCAAGACGGCCCTGTTCGCGATGGAGCACGCCACCCTGATGCTGGCGACCACCCAGCTCGGCATCACCGTCTGCTCGCTGCTGATCCTGAACGTGTCCGAGCCGGCGATCCACCACCTCCTGGAGGTGCCGCTGCACGCGACGGGATGGTCGGAGGAGGTCATCGGCACGATCGCGTTCATCGTCGCGCTGGTCGTCGTCTCGTTCCTGCACGTCGTGTTCGGCGAGATGGTGCCGAAGAACATCTCGTTCTCGATGCCCGACAAGGCGGCGCTGCTGCTCGCCCCTCCCCTGGTCGGCATCGGCCGGGCGGTTCGCCCGATCATCGTGGCGCTGAACGCGAGCGCGAACGCCGTGCTGCGGCTGTTCGGCGTGGAGCCGAAGGACGAAGCGGCCAGCACCTTCACCCTCGACGAGGTGGCGACGATCGTGTCGCAGTCCACCCGCGAGGGCCTGCTGACCGACCGCACCGGCGCGCTGACGGCCGCGTTCGAGTTCACGTCGAAGAAGGTCCGGGATGTGGCGGTCGCCCTGGACGCGCTGGTCACCCTCCCCGCCTCCCCGACGCCCGCGGACGTCGAGAAGGCCGTCGCCAAGCACGGCTTCTCGCGCTACGTCGTCCCGGACGCCGACGGCGAGCCGACCGGCTACCTGCACCTCAAGGACGTGCTGGACCTCGAGGAGACCGGCTTCGAGCTCCCCGTCCCGGCCAAGCGCATCCGCCGCCTGGTGACCGTGTTCGCCGGCAGTGACCTGGAGGACGCGCTGGCGACCATGCGCCGCTCCGGCAGTCACCTCGCCCGGGTCGTCGACGGCGAGGGATCGACCGCCGGCGTGCTGTTCCTCGAGGACATCATCGAGGAGCTCGTCGGCGAGGTCCAGGACGCGACCCGGCGCAACTGAGTCGGCCCGGCCCTCCCTTTCTTGACATCGTCGAAAGAGTGAGTGTACAGTCACTCACATGCCACGAACGCTCTCCACCGCAGACGACCGCCGCGAAGCGGTGCTCGACAGCGCCATCTCCGTCTTCGCACGGAGCGGCTACCTCGGCACGCCGATCGCAGCGATCGCCTCCCACGCGGACATCTCCCCCGCCTACGTGTTCAAGCTCTTCCCGAGCAAGGAGAGCCTGTTCGTGGCGGCCCTCGAGCGCTGCTTCGAGCGCATCGAGAGCGCGCTGGAGAACGGAGCGCGCGCCGCCGACGGCGGAACACCGGCCGAGGTGCTCGACGCCATGGGCGACGCGTACGCCGAGCTCATCGCGGACCGCTCGCTGCTGATGCTCCAGGTGCACGCGCAGTCCGCCTCCGACGTCGCCGTCATCCGCGAGGCGCTACGCCAGGGCCTCGCCCGCATCACGCGTTTCGCCACCACGCGCTCCGGCGCCGACGGCGACGCGGTCCAGCACTTCATCGCCTACGGCCAGCTGTGCCACCTCATCGTCACAGCCGGACTCGAGGACGTGCCCGAGGCCTGGGCGCGCGCACTGACCGTGGGCATCCGGCACCCCTGAACCCACCCGTCCCATCCGTTCCATCCGCTCTATCCGCATATCCAAAGAGTGATTGACCAATCACTCACATGAAGGGAAAGATCATGAACGCCTCAGCCGCAACCGCAGCCCGCCCCTCGATCGCACCGCCCGCACCGCGCAGCTCCCACCGCTGGTGGGCTCTCGCCGTGCTGGCCCTGGCCCAGTTCCTGGTGGTCCTCGACGCCTCCATCGTCAACATCGCGCTGCCGACCGTCGGCACAGCGCTCGGCCTGGACACGGCCGCTCTGGCATGGGTGGTCACCGCGTACGTCCTCCCGTTCGGCGGCCTCCTCCTGCTCGGCGGCCGTCTCGCCGACCGCTTCGGACACCGTCGCGTCTTCCTCATCGGGGTCGCCGGCTTCGCCCTCGCCTCTCTCGCCGCCGGCCTCTCCGTCGACGGGACGATGCTGCTCGCGGCCCGCGCCGTCCAGGGCGCCTTCGCCGCCCTGCTCGCGCCGGCCTCGCTCGCACTGCTGACGCAGCTCTTCCCGGACGGCGCCGCGCGCGGCAAGGCGCTGGGCCTCTGGGGAGCCGTCGCCGGGATGGGCAGCGCCGCCGGCGTGCTCCTCGGCGGCGTGCTGACGGCGAGCTTCGGCTGGCCCGCGGTGTTCTTCGTCAACCTGCCGGTCGGCATCCTGGTGCTCGTCGCCATCCCGCTCCTCATCACCCGTGACCGCACCTCCGGCGGCGAGCGGATGGATGCGGCCGGTGCCGCCACGGCCACCCTCGGCCTGGCCGCAGCGGTCGCCGCGCTGAGCGAGGGCGGCACTCTCGGCTGGACCAGCCCGATCGTCCTCGGCCTCGGTTCCGCGGCCCTCGCGCTGCTCGCCGCTTTCGTGCTCGTCGAGCGCCGCGCATCCCACCCGCTGCTGCCGTTCTCCTTCTTCCGCAACCGCGACGCCCTGGCCGGGAACCTCGTGATGCTGCTCGTCGGCGGCTCGACGGTCGCCCTGTTCTTCGCCCTGTCGGTCTACCTGCAGGAGGTGCTGCACCTCGACGCCCTCGCGGCCGGCCTGAGCCAGCTGCCGTTGGCGATCGCCCTCATCGGCATCGCGGGCGTAGTTCCCGCGGTCGTGGCCAAGGCGGGACTGCGCTCGACCCTCGCGGGCGCTCTGGTGGTGCTGGGGGCGGGAGTCGTCTGGCTGGCACTGGCCGGATCCACCGGGTTCGTCGCGGGCTTCCTGCTCCCGAGCGTCGTCATCGGCCTGGGTCTCGGCGCCACGTTTGTGACCGCCACGCAGCTCGCCGTCCGCGGCGTCTCCGAGTCCGAGTCGGGGCTGGCCAGCGGCCTGGTCAACACGGCGCAGCAGATCGGCGGCGCCCTGGGTCTGGCCATCCTCGGCGGCATCGCCGCCGCGCAGACCTCCGCGCTGCTCGCGGCGGGCAGCGGCGCGACCGCCGCGACCTCGGGCGGGTTCCTGCTCCTCTTCCTCGGGGTCGCCGTTCTGGCGATCACGGGAGCCGGCGTGACCGCCCTGGTCCGCTCGCGCTGAGCCCCGGACGACGAAGAGGGCGGCCCCGATCGGGTCGCCCTCTTCGTCGTGCTCCGGCTACCAGCTGACGGGCAGGGCCTTGCCCTCCTCGTAGCCGGCCGCCGACTGGATGCCGACCAGCGCGCGCTGGTGGAACTCGGCCAGCGTCCGCGCCCCGGCGTAGGTGAACGAGCTGCGCAGACCGGTCGTGATCATGTCGAGCAGATCCTCGACGGAGGGGCGCAGCGGGTCCAGGTAGATGCGCGAGCTGGAGATGCCCTCGGCGAACAGTTCCTTGCGGGCGAGCTCGTACGCGTCGAGACGCTCGAAGCGTCCCTTTACCGCCTTGGTGGAGGCCATGCCCCAGCTCTCCTTGTAGAGGCCGCCGTTCGCATCCCGGTCGAGCACGCCCGGAGCCTCGATGGTGCCGGCGAACCAGGAGCCGATCATGACGGACGCTCCGCCCGCGGCGAGCGCCAGCGCGACGTCGCGCGGGTACCGCACGCCGCCGTCGGCCCAGACGTGGGCGCCGAGCTCGCGCGCGGCGGCGCTGGTCTCGAGCACCGCCGAGAACTGCGGGCGGCCGACCGCCGTCATCATGCGCGTGGTGCACATGGCGCCCGGTCCGACGCCCACCTTGAGGATGTCGGCACCCGCCGAGACCAGGTCGCGCACGGCCTGCTCGGTGACGACGTTGCCCGCGACGATCGGCAGCCCGAGGTTCAGCTGCTTGACGGTGTGGATGGCGCGGAGCATGCCGTCCTGGTCGCCGTGCGCCGTGTCCACGACGAGCACGTCGACACCGGCCGCCGCGAGGGCCTTGGCCTTGCCTGCGACATCGCCATTGATGCCGACCGCCGCCGCAACGCGCAGGCGGCCGTTCGCGTCGAGCGCCGGGGTATAGATCGTGGAGCGCAGCGCGCTGCGCTTGGAGAGCGTGCCGACGACACGCCCGTGGTCGAGGACCGGCGCGAAGTCGATGCCCGCCGCATCCATCACCTGGAACGCGGCGCGGCCATCGGTGAGGTCCTCCGCCTGCAGCGAGGTGAGCGCTCCGTGCAGCAGGTCCGAGATCCGCGCGTCGGCAAGAGCGGACCCCAGCTGGACGGCGGCGAGGCAGCCGAGGAACTTCCCGTCCGCGTCGTTCACGACGATCCCGTGGCCCTCGACGGCCGGGATCCGGCGCAGCACATCGGCCACGCTCTCCTCCGGGCGTGCCTCGTAGGGAGTGTCGAAGGCGACCGGCTGGGCCTTGACCCAGCGGATCGCGTCGTCGAGGTCCTGCAGGTGCATGTCCTGCGGCAGGACGCCCAGGCCGCCGCGGCGCGCCAGGGTCGCGGCGAGGCGCTTCCCGGTCACCGAGTTCATGTTCGCCGACACGATCGGGATGGTCGCTCCTGTGCCGTCGTTCGGCGCGAGGGACACATCCAGGCGGCTGGTGACGTTCGAGCGCGATGGCACGAGGAACACGTCGGAGTAGGTGAGGTCGTGGCGCGGCGACGTGGCATAGAACTGCATGGGAATAACGCTATCCCGCTCGGCTGAGCGCCCGCACCGGAGTAGGGATGGGATTAGGCTTGATGTTCGGATGGAAGCGGGCGGTGCAAGGCCGCCCGGTCACGACGAAATCGATGGAGAGAGTGGGCGATCGGCTGTGTCGAGCCAATTGACCGGAGTGGGAACCGAAGACGGCTCCGCTGGCGAATTCGGGGCCAACGAGTGGCTCGTCGACGAGCTGTACGAACAGTTCGTCCACGACAAGAACTCGGTCGACAAGTCCTGGTGGCCGATCCTCGAGAACTACCACCCGGCGGTGAAGGACGAGTCGATCCCGGCCCCGGGTGAGACCCCCTCCGAGACCCCCGCCCCGACCCCGTCGGAGCCGAGTGTTCCGTCCCCCTCCGAGCCGACCGCTCCGAGCCCGGCCGAGCCGACGACTCCCGCCCCGTCGGAGCCGACCCCGCCCGGCCCCTCCGAGTCGTCGACACCGGCTCCCGCGGCCGGCGGAGCACCCGCCCCGCACCCGAACGAGCCGAAGCCGGTCACGACGCCCATCCCGGTGATCGGCCAGCAGCCCGTCGCCCGCACCACCTCCCTGGCGCCGAAACCGCAGCCCGTCCCCGCCGACGCGCCGGTGACCGCCCCCAACGCGACCCAGGAGGCCGCCGAGGAGGACCGCGTCACCCCGCTGCGCGGCATGTCGAAGTCGCTCGCCACGAACATGGATGCGTCGCTCACCGTCCCGACGGCGACGAGCGTCCGGACCATCCCGGCGAAGCTGCTGATCGACAACCGGATCGTCATCAACAACCACCTCAAGCGCGCCCGCGGCGGCAAGGTCTCCTTCACCCACCTCATCGGCTGGGCGCTCATCCAGGCGCTCAAGGAGTTCCCGAGCCAGAACGTCTACTACTCCGAGGTCGACGGAAAGCCCTCGGTCGTCGCCCCCGCGCACATCAACCTCGGCATCGCGATCGACCTGCCGAAGCCGGACGGAACCCGCGCTCTCCTCGTCCCCAGCATCAAGCGCGCCGACACCATGCGCTTCGGTGAGTACCTCGCCGCGTACGAGGAGCTCGTGAGCAAGGCCCGCAACAACAAGCTGGCCGCAGGCGACTTCGCCGGCACCACGATCTCGCTCACCAACCCCGGCGGCATCGGGACCGTGCACTCGGTCCCCCGCCTCATGAAGGGCCAAGGCGCGATCATCGGCGCCGGCGCCCTCGAGTACCCGGCCGAGTTCCAGGGTTCCAGCGAGAAGACGCTGGCCGGACTCGCGATCGGCAAGACCATCACGCTGACGAGCACCTACGACCACCGCGTCATCCAGGGAGCCGGCTCCGGCGAGTTCCTGAAGATCGTGCACGAGATGCTGATCGGCAAGCGCAACTTCTACGAGGACATCTTCGCCGAGCTGCGCATCCCGTACGTCCCGATCCACTGGAACCCGGACATCAGTGTCGACCTGGCGAGCGCCGTCGACAAGACCGCCCGCGTCCAGGAGCTCATCAACTCGTACCGCGTGCGCGGCCACCTGATGGCCGACATCGACCCGCTCGAGTACAAGCAGCGCACCCACCCCGACCTCGAGATCGAGAGCCACGGGCTCACCTTCTGGGACCTCGACCGCGAGTTCGTCACTGGTCAGTTCGGCGGCGACCGCCGCAAAATGAAGCTGCGCGACATCCTCGGCGTGCTGCGCGACTCGTACTGCCGCACCGTCGGCGTCGAGTACATGCACATCCAGGACCCGGCCCAGCGCCGCTGGTTCCAGGACAAGCTGGAGCGCCCCTACGAGAAGCCGAACCACGACGAGCAGCTGCGCATCCTCGGCAAGCTCAACGAGGCCGAGGCGTTCGAGACCTTCCTGCAGACCAAGTACGTCGGCCAGAAGCGGTTCAGCCTGGAGGGCGGCGAGTCGACCATCCCGCTGCTGGACGCGATCATCCAGGGCGCCGCCGAGGCCCAGATGGACGAGGTCGCGATCGGCATGGCTCACCGCGGCCGTCTCAACGTTCTGACGAACATCGCCGGCAAGACCTACGGCCAGATCTTCCGCGAGTTCGAGGGCACGCAGGACCCGCGCACGGTCCAGGGCTCGGGCGACGTGAAGTACCACCTCGGCACCGAGGGCACCTTCAAGGGCGCCGGCGGCGAGGAGATCCCCGTCTACCTGGCGGCGAACCCCTCGCACCTGGAGGCCGTCGACGGCGTCCTGGAGGGCATCGTCCGCGCCAAGCAGGACCGCCGCCCGGCCGGCACCTTCCTCACGCTGCCGATCCTCATCCACGGCGACGCGGCCATGGCCGGTCAGGGCATCGTGGTCGAGCAGATGCAGATGTCGCAGCTGCGCGCCTACCGCACCGGCGGCACCATCCACGTCAACATCAACAACCAGGTCGGCTTCACCACCTCGCCGGGTGAGGCCCGCAGCTCGGTGTACTCGACCGATGTCGCCAAGACCATCCAGGCGCCGATCTTCCACGTGAACGGCGACGACCCGGAGGCCGTCGTCCGTGTCGCGGAAATCGCGTTCGCGTACCGCCAGGAGTTCAAGCGCGACGTCGTCATCGACCTGGTCTGCTACCGCCGCCGCGGCCACAACGAGGGCGACGACCCGTCGATGACGCAGCCGCTGATGTACAGCCTCATCGAGGCGAAGCGCTCCGTGCGCCGCCTCTACACGGAAGCACTCGTCGGCCGAGGCGACATCACCGAGGAGGAGTACGAGCAGGCGCACCGCGACTTCCAGGACCGCCTGGAGCGCGCGTTCATGGAGACGCACGCGGCGCAGACCACTCCGACGCCCGTCCTCACCCCCGGCGAGAACGGCGACCTGGAGCAGGCGCCCCAGGAGGACGACACCGTCGGCGAGCCGGAGACCACCGCGGTCAGCGCGCAGGTCATCCACATGATCGGCGACGCGTTCAACAACCCGCCCGCCGGTTTCACGGTGCACCCGAAGCTGCAGCAGCTGCTCAACAAGCGCAGCGAGATGAGTCGCAACGGCGGCGTCGACTGGGGCTTCGGCGAGCTGCTCGCCCTCGGCTCGCTGCTGATGGAGGGCACCCCGGTGCGCCTCGCCGGTCAGGATGCGCGCCGCGGCACGTTCGTCCAGCGCCACGCCGTGCTGCACGACCGCGTGAACGGCCAGGAGTGGCTGCCGCTCGCGAACCTCAGCGACAACCAGGCCAAGTTCTGGATCTACGACTCGCTGCTCAGCGAGTACGCGGCCATGGGCTTCGAGTACGGCTACTCGGTCGAGCGGGCGGATGCGCTCGTGCTCTGGGAGGCCCAGTTCGGCGACTTCGCCAACGGCGCCCAGATCATCATCGACGAGTTCATCTCGTCGGCCGAGCAGAAGTGGGGCCAGCGCTCGTCGCTGGTGCTGCTCCTCCCGCACGGCTACGAGGGCCAGGGACCGGACCACTCCAGCGCCCGCATCGAGCGGTATCTGCAGATGTGCGCCGAGAACAACATGACCGTCGCGCGTCCGTCGACCCCTGCGTCGTACTTCCACCTGCTGCGCCGCCAGGCGTATGCCCGCCCGCGCCGCCCGCTGATCGTCTTCACGCCGAAGGCGATGCTGCGACTGCGTGGCGCATCCAGCGACGTCGAGGAGTTCACCAGCGGCCGCTTCGAGCCGGTGATCGACGACACCCGGATCACCGACAAGAGCAGCGTGAAGCGCGTCCTGTTGATGGCCGGAAAGCTGTACTACGACCTGCTCAACGAGCTGGAGAAGAACCCCAACCCGGAGATCGCGCTGGTGCGTGTCGAGCAGTACTATCCGCTCCCCGCCGCCGAGCTCAAGTCGGTCGTCGACTCGTACCCGGACGCGGAGCTGGTCTGGGTGCAGGACGAGCCCGAGAACCAGGGCGCCTGGCCGTACATGATCCTCGAGACCTCGAAGCTCGGCCCGCGCCCGCTCGGCGTGGTCTCGCGCCCGCCGTCGGCGTCGCCCGCCGCCGGCTCGGCCAAGCGTCACCAGCAGGAGCAGCAGGTCCTGATCCAGCGCGCTCTGACCCTGTAAGCGGAAACGCGTACGGGAGAGCCCCCGGTCTGCGTGACCGGGGGCTCGCTCGCGTCAGCCGTCAGTCGCGCCCGACCGGTGCTGGTGCGGTCGGCGCGCGCCGGCGTAGTTTGAGCCCATGACCGTCGTCACGAATCACCGGCTCGGCGAGCCCTGCTGGGTCGACTACGCGAGCTCCGACGTCCCCCGCGCCCGCGACTTCTACACCGCCCTCCTCGGCTGGACCGCCGAGGAGTCGCGAAGCGGCGAGTACCTGACGTTCCGGCGCGACGGGCGAGCCGTCGCGGGGCTCGGTCCCCTGGTCGAGGGCGTGCGTCCGGACTCGTGGCTCACCTACCTGCTGGTCGACGACGCCGACGCTTCACTGCGCGCCGCCACCGCGGTGGGCGCTCAGGTCGCGGTCCCCGTCGAGACGGTCGGCGACCAGGGCCGGCTGGCGGTCATCACCGACCCCGGCGGCGCCGTGGTCGGCATGTGGGACCCGGCGGACCACCGCGGCTTCGACCTCGTGGACGAGGTGGGCGCGCCCTCCTGGCACGAGCTGTACGCGCGCAACTATCCCGTGCAGGTGGAGTTCTACAGCATGGTGTTCCGCTGGTCGCTCCAGGTGCTCGGCGACACCGCCGACTTCCGTTATGTGACGTTCGGCGACCCCGAGGCACCTGCGGGCGGGGTGTTCGACGCCGACAAGATGCTGCCAGAGGGTGTGGCCTCGCACTGGGTCGTCTACTTCGGCGTCGCCGATGCGGGCGCCGCGTCCGAGCGTGTCACCGAACTGGGAGGGACCGTCGTACGCGACCCGTGGGACAGCGAGTTCGGACGCTTCGCGCAGGTCACCGATCCGCTCGGCGGCCTGTTCTTCTTGCACGAAGTCGGCTCAGGCAGCGCCGCGTAGGCGCACACTCGGCACGGATCGCGCCGGCGAGAGCCTTTAGTGGACGCTCGCCTGGAACGAACGGATGCGCAGCAGCACCTCGGTGCGCAGCGTCTCGGGCGCCGTCTCCTTGCACGCCCGCTGCACCACCTCGGTGAGCACCACGTTCAGGTGCGCCTCGTCGGAGCACCCCGTGCAGTTCGCCAGATGCTCGCGCACGTCGGCAGCATCCTCGCTGCACAGCTCGTTGCGCAGGTACTCCTCGAGTTCGGCCTTCGCCTTCTCACAACCGCAGTCGGTCATTTCTTGCTCCTGGGGGTCTGCACGGCGTTGTCTCCCTGAACGGCGGAGAGGCCACGCTCGTGCGCGTAGTCGGTCAGAAGCTCCCGGAGCATGCGACGGCCGCGGTGCAGGCGGCTCATCACGGTGCCGATCGGGGTCTTCATGATGTCGGCGATCTCCTGGTAGGAGAACCCTTCGACATCGGCGAGGTACACGGCCAGCCGGAAGTCCTCCGGGATGGCCTGCAGCGCGTCCTTGACGGCGCTGTCCGGAAGGTGGTCGATCGCTTCGGCCTCGGCCGAGCGGCTGGAGGACGAGGACATGGACTCCGCGCCTCCGAGCTGCCAGTCCTCGAGCTCGTCGATCGTCCCCTGGTAGGGCTCGCGCTGCTTCTTGCGGTACGTGTTGATGAACGTGTTCGTGAGGATGCGATACAGCCAGGCTTTCAGGTTGGTGCCCTGCTGGAACTGGTTGAACGCCGAGTACGCCTTCACGAACGTCTCTTGCACGAGGTCCTGCGCGTCCGACGGGTTGCGGGTCATGCGCAGGGCGGCCGCGTACAGCTGATCCATGAAAGGCAGTGCCTGCTCCTCGAAGAGGCGGCCCTGATCCTCGGTCTCGGTCTCGGTGGTGCTCATCACCGGCCAGTCTAGTTGCGGCGCCCGCGCAGCGCCCCTGCGGGAGGATCGCGCACGGTCGACGATCCGGCGCGTTGTGACGCGGGGGGCGTCGAGCACGGCGGTGGCGGCCACGGGCGGATCCTTCCTCCTGGTCCCTCTCGGCGGGAACCCGGATAATCTTGACAACAATGCTGATCTCGAAATATTCCGCTCCGGACTTCGATCCGTACGGCGACAACCGTGCCGACGAGCCGAACCCTCTGTGGCCGGCTCCCGTCGCGGGCGGCCCCGTCGCCGCGGTCGTCTCGCTCCCCGGCTCCAAGTCGCTCACCGCGCGCGAGCTCGTGCTCGCGGCCCTCGCGGACGGCCCGTCGCTGCTGCGCGCGCCCCTGCACTCCCGGGATAGCGCGAACATGGTGGAAGCGCTCCGCGCCCTCGGGGTCGGGATCGAGGAGCAGCCCGGCGCCGGCGGCTTCGGCGCCGATCTGCTGGTGACGCCCGCGGAGGAGCTGCTGGGCAGCACGACGATCGAGTGCGGTCAGGCGGGAACGGTGATGCGGTTCGTCCCCCCGATCGCCGGACTCGCCCTGGGCCCGACGATGTTCGACGCCGACGACTCCGCGCGCGGCCGTCCGATGGGCGCCATCATCTCGGCGCTCCGCTCGCTGGGCGTCGACGTGAACGACGACGGCCGCGGCTCCCTCCCCTTCACCGTGCACGGCACCGGACGGGTAGCCGGCGGCCCGGTGGAGGTGGATGCGTCCAGCTCCAGCCAGTTCGTCAGCGCCCTGCTCCTCTCGGCGAGCAGATTCGAGAACGGCCTCGACCTCACCCACTCCGGCGAGCGCCTGCCGAGCCTTCCCCACATCGAGATGACCGTCGCGGCCCTCGCGGCTCGCGGCGTGACCGTCGAGTCGCCCGGGACCGGCCGCTGGATCGTCGCACCCGGTCCCATCGCGGCGCTCGACGTCGACATCGAGCCGGACCTCTCCAATGCGGCGCCCTTCCTGGCCGCGGCCGTCGTCACCGGCGGCACGGTGACGATCACCGGCTGGCCCGCATCCACGACCCAGGTCGGCGCGGATCTCGCCCAGCTGCTCCCGCTGTTCGGGGCGACGGTAGCGCTCGACGGCGACCGGCTGACCGTCAGCGGGCCGGAGCGCCTGAACGGCGTCACGCTCGACCTGTCCACGGGCGGCGAGCTCGCCCCCGCCCTGGTCGCGATCGCGGCCCTGGCCGACGGCCCGAGCGAGATCACCGGGATCGGGCACATCCGCCACCACGAGACGGACAGGCTCGCGGCCCTGGCCGCCGAGATCAACGGGCTCGGGGGCGCCGTCACCGAACTCGAGGACGGCCTCCGCATCGAGCCGCGCCCGCTCCACGGCGGGGTCTGGCGCAGCTACGAGGACCACCGCATGGCCACGGCCGGTGCGATCGTGGGCCTCCTCGTGCCGGGTGTCGAGATCGAGAACGTCGCCACGACCGCCAAGACGCTCCCCCAGTTCACGCAGCTCTGGGAGCGGATGCTGCAGAACGGCACGTTGCCCGCGTGACGGACAACACGGGGTCGTGGTGGGACAACGACGACGACGAGGACGACGAGGAGCTCGACCTCTACGACGAGTCCAGCATCCGCAGCCGCCCCAACCCGAAGGGCAACCGGCCGCGCACCAAGACCCGGCCTGAGCACGCCGACGCGGTGATCGCGCGGGTGCTCGGCGTCGACCGTGGCCGCTACACCGTGCTGTTGGATGAGGACACCGACGACGAGCACGCGGTCACCGCCGCCCGGGCGAGCGAACTGCGGCGCAACCCGATCGTGACCGGAGACCGGGTCGCGGTCGTCGGGGACACCACGGGCGAGACCGGCACTCTGGCGCGGATCGTGCGCGTCGAGCCGCGGACCACCCTGCTGCGCCGCAGCGCCGACGACACCGACGAGGTCGAGCGCATCGTCGTGGCCAACGCCGACCAGATGCTGATCGTCGTCGCCGCCGCCAACCCCGAGCCGCGCACCCGTCTGGTCGACCGCTACCTCGTCGCCGCCTACGACGCCGGGATCGAGCCGATGCTCTGCGTCACGAAGACCGACCTCGCCGACCCGGCGGGATTCCTCGCGAACTTCGCCGGGCTCGACCTCCCGGTCTTCACGAGCCGCGAGGACAGCATCCCGGTTGGGCAGATCGCTGCGGCGCTCGTCGGGCACGACACCGTCGTGGTCGGACACTCCGGTGTCGGCAAGTCGACGCTCGTGAACGCGCTCGTCCCCGGGGCGAAGCGCGCAACCGGCCACGTCAACGAGGTGACCGGGCGCGGGCGGCACACGTCGTCGTCCACGGTGTCCCTGCGCGTGGAGGACGGCGAAGGGCGCCACGGCTGGGTGATCGACACCCCGGGCGTGCGGTCGTTCGGGCTCGGTCACGTGAACACGGACAGCATCCTGAAGGCCTTCACCGACCTGGCGGAGATCGCGGAGAACTGCCCGCGCGGCTGCACCCATCTGCCGGACGCCCCCGACTGCGCGATCATCGAGGCGGTCGAGGAGGGCCGGCTCGGCCCGACCGGTCGCGCGCGCCTCGACTCACTGCAGCGGCTGCTCGCCACCTTCGCCCGCTGAGTCCCGCCTCGCGGCCTCCCTCCCCTCCCTGAGGTGCTCGTTGTTGCGCGCCGCCGCGGCGTGTCGGCGGCAACGACGAGCACCTCAGCGGGAGGGACGGCGGGGGTGCGAGGATGGGCTCATGACTGATGTGCGACTCGAGGCGGGCGAGCAGGCTCCCGCGTTCAGCCTGACGGACCAGGACGGCAAGACGGTCTCCCTCGGCGATTTCGCCGGCGAGAACGTGATCGTGTACTTCTACCCCGCGGCGATGACCCCCGGGTGCACCACGGAGGCCTGCGACTTCCGCGACAATCTGAACTCGCTGAAGTCGGCCGGGTACCAGGTGATCGGCGTCTCGAAGGATGCGCCCGCGCGCAACAAGGAGTTCCAGGAGCAGGAGGGCCTCAACTTCCCGCTGCTCTCCGACGAGGATCTCGCGGTCCACAAGCGGTATGGCGCGTACGGCGAGAAGAAGCTCTACGGCAAGACGGTCGAGGGCGTCATCCGCTCCACGTTCGTCGTCGACCCGGACGGCTCGCTGCGCCTGCCGCTCTACAACGTGAAGGCGACGGGGCACGTGGCGTCGCTGCGCAAGAAGCTCAAGATCGACGCCTAGGCCGGAAGCCGGGGCACCGACGCCAGCAGACGCCGAGTGTAGGGGTCGCGAGGCGATCCGAGCACCTCGCGCGTCGGCCCCTGCTCGACGACGCGTCCACCCTGGAGCACCACGGTCTGGGCGCAGAGGGAAGCGACAACGCTGAGGTCGTGCGAGACCATCACCACGGTCATCCCTTCGGCCGATGCGAGATCGGCGAGCAGGTCGATGATCTGGATGCGGGTCGTCACGTCGAGCGCGCTCACCGGCTCATCCGCGAGCAGCACGCGCGGGCGCGACACGATGGCCCGGGCGATGGCGATGCGCTGACGCTGGCCGCCGGAGAACTCGTGCGGGTACCGCCGCATCGCGTCCGCCGGCAGGGCGACGGCCTCGAGTGCGCGGGCGACGCGCTCGCGCGCGTCCGCGCCGGTCGCGATGCCGAGAGAGGCCAGCGGCTCCCCCACGATCCGGCCGACACTCTGCCGAGGGTCGAGCGACGAGTAGGGATCCTGGAACACCGGCTGCACGCTGCGCCGGAAGCTGCGCAGCTGGCCGCGGTCGCGCGGGTCGAGCGGGGCGCCGTCGAAGAGCACCGCCCCGCTGGTGGGGCGGCTGAGGCCCAGCAGCAGGGAGAGCGCCGTCGTCTTGCCCGCGCCGGACTCGCCGACGAGACCCAGGCTGCGCCCCTGCTCCACCGAGAACGAGACGCCGTCGAGTGCCGGCGCGGCCGCTCGACGGTAGCGGAAGCCTGCATCGCGGAGTTCGAGGATCGGCGTCATGACACCTCCAGCGCGGCGTCGAGCTCACGGGCGCTGCGCACTAGCTCGACCGTGTACGGGTCCTGCGGGGCGCTCAGCAGCCGCTCCATCGGACCTTCCTCCACCACACGTCCATTGCGGAGGACGAGCGCCCGCTGCGCCATCCGCGACACCACGGCGAGGTCGTGGCTGACGAAGAGCAGGGCCATCCCGCGGTCGGCGACCAGCGCCTCCAGGAGGGTCAGCACCTCGGCCTGCACGGTCACGTCCAGCGCGGTCGTCGGCTCGTCGGCGATGAGCAGCCGCGGGCGGCACGCGAGGGCCGCCGCGATGGCGACGCGCTGACGCTGGCCGCCCGAGATCTCCCACGGATACGCGCGCGCGATGCGCTCCGGGTCCGGCAGGCCCACCTCGCTCATTGCAGCGAGGACCGCGCGCCGCAGCTCGTCGCCCTTCAGCCCGAGATGCCGGCGCAGCGGTTCCGCGACCTGGCGGCCGAGCCGCATCAGCGGATCCAGAGCCGTCATCGGCTCCTGGAACACCGTCGAGGCGACGCGACCCCGCAGCGGCACGAGGTCGCGCTCTCGCGCGCCGATCACCGGCACGCCGTCGAGCAGGACGCCGCCGGACGAGACGAGCCCCTCCGGCAGCAGCCCGGTGAGCGCGAACGAGGTGAGGGACTTCCCGGAGCCCGATTCCCCGATGAGGGCGAGCCGATCGCCGGCCTCCAGCCGGAACGACACGTCCTGCACCAGCGGCCGGCCGTCGCGCGTAGCGACGGAGAGCCCGTCGACCTCGAGGAGTGCGGGTGTGGCCGGGGCGGCGCTCATCGCGACCTCCTTCGCGTCGGGTCGGCGACGTCGCGGAGTCCGTCGGCGATCAGGTTCACGCCGATCACCAGCACGACGAGCGCGACACCGGGGGCGATTGCGCCGACGGGAGCCGTGGACACCGTCCCCTGCGCCTCCTGCAGCAGCCGGCCCCACGACGCGTTCGGCGGGGGCGCGCCGAGGCCGAGGTAGGACAGACTCGCCTCCGCGAGCACGGCGACGCCGAACTGCAGCGCGAGGCTGACGCTCAGCGTCGGCCAGATGTTGGGCAGGATGTGCCGGGCGATGATGCCCGCCCACGTCGTGCCCGAGGTCCGCGCCGCCGTGACGTACTGCTGGGCGAGGATGCGTTTGGCGAGCACCCGCGTGAGGCGGGCGACGACGGCCGACATCGCGAGCCCGATGGCGACGACGGCCGTGCCGAGGGAGGCGCCCTGTGCGGCGACGATCAGCATCGCGAGCAGCAGCGTCGGGAAGGCGATCAGGATGTCCAGCGCGGCCGAGAGGGTGTCGTCCACCCACTTGGTCGCGAAGGCCGCCAGCAGTCCGAGCGTCACGCCGACCACCGCGCCGATGGCGACCGAGCCGAGCCCGACCGCGAGGGCGATGCGTGCCCCGATCATCAGCTGCGTGGTCAGATCGCGGCCGAAGCGATCCGTTCCGAGCCAGTGCGCGCCGCTCGGACCTTCGAGCCGCGTACCGGACGTGTCGGCCTGCGCGTACGGCAGCCAGACGAACGACACCAGCGCGATGAGCACGATGACGCCGACGAGCACCAGCCCGATGCCCAGCGACACCGAGCGGCGCGTGCGTCTGCGGCCCGGGCCCGCCGGCTCCGGCGCGACGGCTTCCGTCGCCTGCTCCACGATCGCGCTCATACGTTGCCCGAGATACTGCGGCGCAACCGCGGGTCGACGAGTCTTTGTGCGATGTCGGCCAGGAATCCGACGACCAGCACGAGCAGCGTCGAGACGAAGAGGATGCCCTGGATGTTCGGGTAGTCGTGCTGCTCGATCGCCTTGAGCAGCATGCTGCCCAGCCCGGGGAGGGTGAACACGCTCTCCACCACGACAGCACCGAGGAAGGTCGTGGCCAGCTCGATCCCGAGAACCGAGATCACCGGGACAGCGCCGTTGCGCAGTCCATGACGCCACATCGCGCGGCCGAAGCCGGAGCCGAGCGCGCGGGCGTTGCGCAGGTAGTCGCTGCCGATCACGTCCAGCGTCGCACTGCGGACGTAGCGGGCGATCGACGCGCTCATCACGATCGCGATCGTCACCACCGGCAGCGCCAGCGAGGTCAGGGCCGCGTTCGGATCGGACCAGTCGTCGCGCGGGAAGCCGCCCGACGGGAACCAGCCCAGCGTGATGGCGAACACATCCACCAGCAGGATGCCCACCCAGAACACCGGGACGGCGATGCCGAGCTGCGAGAACGCGGACAGCGCGACGCCGTACCAGCGGTCGGCCTTCCAGGCGGCCACGAAGCCGATCGGAAGGGCGAGCACGAGGGCCAGAGTGAACGACAGCAGGGTGAGCGGAACGGTCACCGACAACCGCGCGGCGATCTCCGGGCCGACCGGGAGCGAGCTGATGAACGATTCGCCCAAGTTGAGCGAGAGAAGGCTGCCGAACCAGGTGAAGAACTGCTGCAGAAGCGGCTGGTCGCTGCCGACCTGGCGCTGCGCCGCAGCGATCTGCTCCTTCGTCGCGCCGACCGAGAGCAGCGCGTTCGACGGATCACCGGGGAGCACCCGCAGCAGGAAGAAGAGCACCACCATCGCCAGCAGCAACGACACCACGAGGAACGCGGTGCGGCGGAGCAGGTAGGCGGTCATGATCCCTTCCGGAGGAGGACACACAAAAGCGTAGATGCTCGGGGAGCCGGCCGGCTCCCCGAGCATCCCGGGTGTGGAGAATGCGTCAGGTGTGGAGAACTGCTACTTCTTGACGATGTCGTAGGCGAAGAACTGCGAGTTCAGGCCGTTGACCGGGTAGCCGCTCACCGAGCTGTCGGCGACGACGATCTGCGGGTAGAGGTACAGCCAGGCGCTGGCCGCATCCTTCGCGATCTGCTCGTTGACCTGCTTCAGTTTGGCGGTCTGCTCTGCGGTCGTGCTCGCCTGCTCGGCCTCGTTCACCCACTTCGTCACCTGGGGGTTGTTGTAGCCCCAGTAGAAGTCGGGGTTGCCGTACCAGACCACGTCACGGTCGTTCACGTGCTCCTGCAGGGTCGCCTGGAAGTCGTGGTTCTTGAACACCTTCGTGTACCACTCGTCCGCCGAGATGGAGTTGATGTTCACGGTGACGCCGACCTTCGCCAGCTCGCTCTTCAGGAACTCCGCGACGGCCGGGTGCGGGTCGTAGGTCGGGGTGTCGAGCGTGAAGCTGAAGCCGTTCGCGAAGCCGGCGTCCGCCAGCTCCTTCTTCGCCAGGTTGACGTCGTACGGGTTCACCTTGGTGAGGTCCTCGTACCAGGGGTCGCTCGGCGGCACCATGGACCCGATCAGCGTGCCGTAGTCGCCCCAGATGGAGTTGAGCAGCTTCTTCGTGTCGATGGCGGAGTAGACGGCCTTGCGCACCTCGGCCTTGTCGAACGGCGCGACCTTGTCGTTGAACGCCAGCAGCTCCTTGGTCGTCGACTTGCCGTTCGAGATCGTGTAGTCCTTGTTGCCCTTGAAAGTGCTGAGGGCGTCCGGGCTCTGGATGCTCGTGACGATGTCGACCTGCTTGGTCTGCAGCGCGTTCGACAGGGCGGAGGCGTCGGTGAAGTAGTCGAACTCGACCTGCTTGTTCTTCGCCTGCTGACCCCAGTAGCCGCTCCAGCGGTCGAGGCTGAGCGAGCTGCCGCGCTTCCACGTGCCGAGTTTGTAGGGCCCGGTCCCGTCCTCCGTGGTCTTGTAGCTGGAGGTGCCCGGGCCGTAGATCCAGACGTAGCTGAGGTTGTACGGAAGCGAGATCGACCGCGCGGACAGCGTGATGGTGACCGTCTTGTCGTCGGGGGTGTCGATCTTCGAGATCACGGCGAGCTGCGACTTGCGCGCCGACTGCGAGTCGTCCGCGGTCACACGCTCGATGCTGCGCTTCACGTCAGCGCTGGTGAGCGCCTTGCCGGAGTGGAACTTCACTCCGTCGCGCAGCGTGAACGTGTAGGTCAGGCCGTCCTCGCTGGCCGTGTACTTGGTGGCGAGGAGAGGCTCCACCTTGCCCGCGTCGGTCAGCTTGAACAGGCCCTCGTAGACGTTGCCGTTGAGCGCCTCGGTGACGCCCTGGCCGCCGCCGGCGGTGTTGTCCAGGTTGACGGGCTCGTAGAGCGAGCCGATCGCGATGGTCGCGTCGCCGCCGCCTGCGGACGACGACGACGCCCCCGCGCAGCCGGCGAGTGCCAGAGCCGAGGCCAGGCCGATCGCAAGCGTCGCGAACAGGGAGGATTTCTTCACGGTGTTACTCCAGTGCTGTGTGTGTGGGTGCGGTGGATCAGTGCTGGACGCCGCCGCGGAGAACGACGCGCTTCTCCCCCGCGGTGACCGCGACGGGGAAACGGTTGTTGCGCGGCGGCAGCGGACAGTTGTACTGATCGGAGAATCCGCAGGGCGGGACGAACGCCCGGTTGAAGTCGAGGACGACACGATCGCCGTCGTGCTGCACGAAGAGGAAGCGGCCCGAGGCGTACGTGCCGTCGTCGCCCTCCGCGCCGTTGCTGGGGTCGCCGAAGACGAGCAGCAGCGTGCCGTCGTCGTCGAACGCGCTCAGCGTGTACTCCACGCCGTCGCGCTCGAAGGTGATGTCGCCGGGAACGACGAGGTCGCGGCTGAGACCGTTGTCGCGCATGTGCTCGAACGGGATGGTGCGGTCCCCGCCGACCGGCGTGAACGTCGCCGCGATCACCCAGTCGGGATCGAACGGGAACACGTCGATGGTCTCGAACGCGCGGATGGCGGGCGACTGCGCATCCCACAGACGGATGCCGCGCTCGAGCTCACCCGTCTCGAGGCTGCGGCGCGTGAGCTGCGTCGCCGTGACCGTCTCGGGAAGACCCTCTCGCGCCTGCTCCGCCGTCGTGGTGTCGCCGTCCGGCAGCCAGCGCGTCTCGATGAGGGCCAGGTTGCCGGTGGGAGCCGTCACGCCGCGGAGTCGGCTCTCGCGCCAGGAGTCCCATCCGTCGCGCGCACGCTCGACGGTCTCCGGGGAGGCGGGCGCCGGGGAAGCGAGCAGACGGGAAGCGGACACGGCGGAGGGCGATGTGGAGATATCAGTCACGATGTCGGACATAACAATCCGAGTGTGGGGCTTGTTCCCGCTTCGCGCCTATTCGTGTTGCTCCGTGTTGCGAGCGGTGGCCCGCGCGACGGCCGGCGACACGGCCAGGAGGCCCGCGATGACCGCGGGCACCAGGAGCGCCCAGCCGAGGACAGGCTGCGCGTACAGCCCCTGGAAGCATCCCACCGCGATCGCGAGCTGGAGGATCTGGATGGTGAGCGCCGAGGCGCGCGCCCATCCGCGGCGCCGCAGGATCCCGGCGAGCGTCGCGATGACCCAGGCCGCCGCAAGGAAGACGAGCACGACGATCGCGACCGCCGACGGGTACGACGCCGGCTTCTCCGTCAACAGCTCGACGAGCAGCCACACGGCGAGCGCGACGACCAGCACCGCCTCGAGGGCGAGGATCGCGGCGAGCACGATCAGCAGAGGCGACCGCGCAGGAGGCACGTGCGCGCCCTCCGGTCCGGTCGACGGTGTGGCCCCGGGGGCGTTCTGGGGGTCGGGCACTATAGCATCCTGACGTTTCCGGCTCGTGTTCTCAGCGTTATCCCATACAAAACTATTGATTCGGAATAACTGCTATGGGAGCATGTTCAACGGTCGAGTTAACGCTCACAGGGTCGTGGGCAGGTCTGATTCCCCACGGATCTATGCACCCTGTTACTCGACTGCTTATCTGCATTCTATGGCCCCCTCAGGCCAGGAACCCCAGTAAACAAGGAGCACATCTTCATGGATTGGCGCGACAAAGCCGCCTGCCTCACCGCGGACCCCGAGCTGTTCTTCCCGGTGGGCAACACCGGCCCGGCGGTCGATCAGATCGACAAGGCCAAGGCGGTCTGCGCACGCTGCACCGTTACCGAGATTTGCCTGCAGTACGCCCTCGAGACCGGACAGGACTCGGGCGTGTGGGGCGGTCTCTCCGAGGACGAGCGTCGCGCTCTCAAGCGCCGCGCCGCCCGCGCCCGCCGCGCTTCCTGACGCGCGAGCGCACCACCTGCACGACCCAGCACCATACGTCGGCGCGGACCGGTTCTGCCGCGCGTACGACACCGCCGAGGCGGCGCTCACACACCTAGCACCGAGCGCCTCCTCGGCACTTTCATTGCCGGGCCTGACGGCTTCCGGCCGCGGCCGGCTGCTCGAAGCTCAGAGCTTGGTGAGGTAGCGCAGCGGGACCTCGATGGTGACCTCGGTCCCCTGGCCCATCATCGTGTGCCAGTCGATCGCACCGCCGAGCTCGCCCTGGATGAGCGTGCGGACGATCTGCGTTCCGAGGCCTGAGCCGACCTTCCCCTCGGGGAGGCCGGAGCCGTTGTCGACGACCTTGACCGTCAGCGACTCCTCCGACCGGTGCGCGATGATCTCCACCTGGCCCTCGCGGCCGGCGAGCCCGTGCTCGACGGCGTTGGTCACGAGTTCGGTGAGCGCCAGCGCCAGCGGCGTCGCGTACTCGGAGGGCAGCTGGCCGAAGGTGCCCGACTTCTTCGGGTGGACGGTGGTCGTGTGGCTCGCCGCCACTTCGGCGACCAGCAGGAGGACGCGGTCGAACACGTCGTCGAAGTCGACGATCTGCGCGAGTCCGGTCGACAGGGTGTCGTGCACCACGGCGATGGCCGCTACGCGCCGCATCGCCTGACTGAGGGCTTCGCGGGCCTCCTCCGAGTGCGTCCGCCGCGACTGGATGCGCAGCAGCGAGGCCACCGTCTGCAGGTTGTTCTTGACGCGGTGGTGGATCTCGCGGATCGTCGCATCCTTCGTGATGAGCTCGCGCTCCTGGTGACGCTGCTCGGAGACGTCGCGGCAGAGCACGATCGCCCCCACGCGTTCCCCGCGGTTGCGGATCGGGATGGCGCGCAGCGACACCGTGACGCCGCGCGCCTCGATGTCCGTCCGCCACGGGGCTCGGCCCGTGACGACCAGCGGCAGCGATTCGTCGGCCGTGATGGTGCCGGTCAGGAGGCCGGTCGTGACCGTGGCGAGGGACTCCCCCTCGAGCTCGCCCGTGAAGCCCATGCGGTTGAACGCGCTGAGGGCGTTCGGGCTGGCGAAGGTCGTCGTACCGTCCACGTCGAGCCGGATGAGGCCGTCCGCCGCGCGGGGAGCGCCGCGGCGCGGGGCCGCCGGCGCACCGAGGTCGGGGAAGTCGCCGCTGGCGATCATGTTGAAGAGGTCGTTCGCGCACTCGTTGAACGTGAGCTCCTGACGGCCCGGCGTCCGCGTCTCGCTGAGATTCGAGTGCCGGGTGATGACCGCCACCGGCTCCTCGGCCGTCTGCGGGGAGTGGACCGACAGGCGACGGATGACCGGGACGGCCCGGACGCGCGTCGGCGTCTCCTCGAACCAGTCGGGAGCCGAGGTGTCGATGATCTGCTTGGACCGGTACGCGTCGGTGACCTGCTGCCGCCACTCGGGCTTGATCCGCTGGCCGACGAAGTCGCGGTAGAAGAGCGTCGCGGCGGAGGACGGGCGCGCGTGCGCGACCGCGACGTAGTCGTCGTCGCGGGTGGGAACCCACAGCACGATGTCGGCGAATGCCAGGTCGGCGATCAGCTGCCAGTCGCCCACCAGCCCGTGCAGCCATTCGACATCCTCCTCCGAGGAGCGGCCGTGGGCGTGGACGAGATCGCTGAGCGTTGACACCATCCCATCCTAAACGGGGCCCTCCGGGGGGCCTCCCGAGTTATCCACACAGCGTTCATGCCCTGGCCCGGTTGGCGCGCGCCTGCTTGAGTAAGGGATCGTACATATCACAGGTCTATTTCAGCATGGACCACCGACACACCTCTTGAGGAGCAACCATGGACCCCCGTGCACTCGCCCCAGCCACCGCGCCTGCGGACCGTCCGACCGCGGCGACGCCGATATGTGAGGCGCACCGCGGCGGTGCGAACCGGAGTTCACGGCACGGCGGCGAGATTCCGCAGATCGGTGATCCCAGCCCGTCGACGCTCTGCTCCAACCTGGCGCGCTCGGTCGTGGAGATCCTGGCCGGCGCCCGCTCCCTCGACCAGATCGGCCGCTGGGTGAGCGATTCGGTGTACGTCCATCTCCTCCGCCGCACGATGCTCAGTGCGCGTGGCCGGGCCGACTCGGCCGAGGACACCCTGCGTCCGCGCATGCAGATCGGCGAGCCCGTGATCAGCTCCCCCTCGGAGGGCGTGGTGGAAGCGGTCGTGCTGGTGCATCAGCCGGGGCGCTCCCGCGCTGTCGCCATCCGGCTGGAGCGTCACCGGACGCGCTGGCGGGCGACGGCGGTCAACGTGCTCTGACCGCTGGGCCGCTGCCGGCGGGACGAAATGACCGCTCCGGAAGACGAGTCCGAAACGACGAATGGCGGCCCCACGCGGGGCCGCCATTCGTGCGTCAGAGGGTTGGTCCTGGCGTCAGCGCTTCTTCGCCTGCGCCCGACGCTCGGCGCGGTTTACCGGCGCTGCATCGTCGGAGGAGTCGACACGCTGTCCGAACGCACCGCGCTGGGTGGCGCCCTGAGCCGGAGCCACCGCCGGCGCGGTCTGCTGCTGCTCCTGCGCCCGCTGAGCCTTCGCCGTGGCGGCCTGCTCCAGCTGGCCACGCTGGTTGCGCACCTCGACACCGCCCTGCTCGGCCGGTGCGGAGTAGCTGAGCCTCGGCTCGTTCTCGCTCGGGGCCAGACCCTTCGCGGCCACGGCCGGAGCCTCGACCTCGCCCGGCGCCTGGTTGACCTCGACCTCCAGGTTGAACAGGAAGCCGATGGTCTCCTCCCGGATGGCGCCCATCATCTGCTGGAACATCGCGTAACCCTCGCGCTGGTACTCGACCAGCGGGTCGCGCTGCGCCATGGCACGGAGGCCGATGCCGTCCTTCAGGTAGTCCATCTCGTAGAGGTGGTCGCGCCAGCGGCGGTCGATCACCGAGAGCACGACGCGACGCTCGAGCTCGCGCATCGCGGGGGCTCCGAGCGACTCCTCGCGACGCTGGTAGGCGAGCTTGGCATCGGACATGATCTCGCGGCGCATGAAGTCGCGGTTGATCCTGCCCTTGTTGCCGGCCTCGGCGATGACCTCGTCGATGCTCACGCCGATCGGGTAGAGCGTCTTGAGCTCGGCCCAGAGGGCGTCGAAGTCCCAGTCGTCGCCGCTGCCCTCGCCGGTGTGCTGGTCGAGGATGTCGTCGATCACGTCGGTCAGGAACTGCTGCACGCGCTCGTGCAGGTCGTCGCCCTCGAGGACGTGGCGGCGGTCGCTGTAGATGGCCTCGCGCTGGCGGTTGAGGACGTCGTCGTACTTGAGGACGTTCTTGCGGATCTCGGCGTTGCGCGCCTCCACTTGCGACTGCGCGCTGCGGATCGCCCGGCTGACGACCTTGGACTCGATCGCCATGTCGTCCGGGACGCTGCTGCGGCCCATCAGGCTCTCGGCTGCGCCGGAGTTGAACAGACGCATCAGGTCGTCGGTCAGCGAGAGGTAGAAGCGGCTCTCGCCCGGGTCGCCCTGACGGCCGGAACGGCCGCGGAGCTGGTTGTCGATGCGGCGCGACTCGTGGCGCTCGGTTCCGAGCACGTAGAGCCCGCCCGCCGCGACGACCTTCTCGGCTTCTTCGGCGACCTGCGCCTTGACGGCGGTGAAGACGTCGTCCCAGGCGGCCTCGTACTCGTCCGGCGTCTCCACCGGCGACAGCCCGCGGGCGTTCATCTCGGCGACGGCGATGAACTCCGAGTTGCCGCCCAGCATGATGTCGGTACCGCGACCGGCCATGTTCGTGGCGACGGTGACCGCGCCGAGCCGACCGGCCTGGGCGACGATCGCCGCCTCACGCGCGTGGTTCTTCGCGTTGAGCACCTCGTGGCGCACGCCCTTCTTGGCGAGGAGACGCGAGAGGTACTCGCTCTTCTCGACCGAGGTCGTGCCGACCAGCACGGGCTGGCCCTTCTCGTGCCGCTTGGCGATGTCTTCGACGACCTGGTCGAACTTCGCCTTCTCGTTCTTGTAGACGAGGTCCGACTGGTCGATGCGCTGCATCGGCTTGTTCGTCGGGATGGGGACGACGCCCAGCTTGTAGGTGCTCATGAACTCGGCGGCCTCGGTCTCGGCCGTACCCGTCATGCCCGACAGCTTCTTGTAGAGGCGGAAGTAGTTCTGCAGGGTCACGGTGGCGAGGGTCTGGTTCTCGGCCTTGACCTCGACGCCCTCCTTCGCCTCGATCGCCTGGTGGATGCCCTCGTTGTAGCGGCGTCCGACGAGGATGCGGCCCGTGTGCTCGTCGACGATCAGCACCTCGCCGTTCATGACGACGTAGTCCTTGTCGCGCTTGAACAGGGCGTTGGCCTTGATCGCATTGTTGAGGAACGAGATCAGCGGAGTGTTCGCGGACTCGTAGAGGTTGTCGATGCCGAGGTAGTCCTCGACCTTCTCGATTCCCGGCTCGAGCACGCCGACGGTGCGCTTCTTCTCGTCGACCTCGTAGTCCTCGTCCGGGGTGAGGCGCTTCGCGAGGCTCGCGAACTCGTTGAACCAGCGGTTCGCCTCGCCCGACGAGGGGCCGGAGATGATGAGCGGCGTGCGGGCCTCGTCGATGAGGATCGAGTCGACCTCGTCGACGATCGCGAAGAAGTGGCCGCGCTGGACCATGTCGCTCGCCTGCCACGCCATGTTGTCGCGCAGGTAGTCGAACCCGAACTCGTTGTTGGTGCCGTAGGTGATGTCGGCGGCGTACTGCTCGCGGCGCTCCTCCGGTGTCTGGCCGGCGAGGATCACGCCGGTCGTCATGCCGAGCGCGCGGAAGACGCGGCCCATCAGCTCCGACTGGTAGCTGGCCAGGTAGTCGTTGACCGTGATGACGTGGACGCCGCGGCTGGCGATGGCGTTGAGGTACGCCGCGGTGGTGGCGACGAGGGTCTTGCCCTCACCGGTCTTCATCTCGGCGATGTTGCCGAGGTGCAGCGCCGCGCCTCCCATGATCTGCACGTCGAAGTGCCGCATGCCCAGCGTGCGCTTCGCGGCCTCGCGGACCGCGGCGAACGCCTCCGGGAGCAGGTCGTCGAGCGACTCGCCGTTGCCGTAGCGCTCGCGCAACTCGACGGTCTCGTGCGCGAGTTCCTCGTCGGTGAGTTCGCTGAAATCGTCTTCGAGGGCGTTGACCGCCTTCGCGTACGCCTCCAGGCGGCGGAGGGTGCGACCCTCGCCGACGCGGAGGACCTTCTCAAGAACTGAGGCCACTGATTGAACTCCACTTACGCTCGGTCGGGCTCGTGGCCCGGCGCCCCGGCGGACGCACGCCGAACGGCATACTCCGCCGACGCTAGGGACATGCTACTTGTTCCGACCTGACGTTGGACCTGCCCGTCCTGAGAGGACCCTGGATGCCGGCTCGACACCGCCGGCGCGCCAGCAGGGGTCGATGGCGGCCGCCGCCCGGGCGGCCACCATCGACGCTCCCGCTCAGTGCCCGGCGCTCAGCCCAGCTTGCGGGCGGCGGTCGCCGCCTCCTGCAGCTCCTCCGCCTCGTCGTCCAGCGTGATCACGCCGTAGTCCCAGCCCTTGCGGCGGTACACGACGCTCGGACGCTTGGTCTCCTGGTCGACGAACAGATAGAAGTCGTGCCCGACGAGCTCCATGTAATACAGAGCGTCGTCGACGGTCATCGGAACGGAGGCGAACACCTTCTTGCGGATGACGACGGGGCTGTACTCCTCTTCCGTCTCCGCGTTCTCCGCCGTCTCATCGGACTGGGCCGGCACGGAGCCGGTGCGCACCTGGTCGAGCACCGCGACGGGCGCCGCCGCGAGGCCGACCGCACTGAAGCCGTCGGTGCTCGCCTCGCGCAGCGAGGTGGGCCGGTGCTGCCCGCGGTGGACCTTGCGGCGGTCCTTCGCGCGACGTACACGTTCCAGGAGCTTGCCGAGGGCGATGTCGAAGGCGGCGTACTTGTCCGTCCCCGTCGCCTCGGATCTCACCACGGCTCGAGGGCCGACGAGCGTGAGCTCGACGCGGTCGTCGCCGTTCTGGGTGCCCATCTTCTCGTTGTGCCTGCTGACCTTGATCTCGAACGAGATCGCCCTTTCGGCCAGATGCGCCACCTTCTCGGATTTCTCGGTGGCGTACTCCCGGAAGCGGTCGGTGATGCCCAGGTTGCGTCCGATGATTGTGATGTCCATGGAGACCTCCCTGTTCCGGCGTGAACGTCCGCCCGGATCACGAAGGGCGGCATCGCTCGCGCCTTTTCGACCACCGTAGTGCTGCCGGGCCGGTTACGGAACCGGAAAACACGCGGCATCCTCGATGGATCCGCTGGATGCTGCCTGAGCCGCTGCTCCATTCCGGAGTGGCGTGCGGGCGAGGGCGACCGCGCCTGCCACCCTCCCGCCGGCGACCTGGATGGCGCGGGCGGCTTCGAGGATCGTCGCGCCGGACGTGACGATGTCGTCGACGATCAGGCAGTCGCGCCCGGCGAGCCGCGGGGACGCCACCAGGCTCCCCCGCCGGTTGCCCGATCGCTCCGGCGCCGACAGCCCCGCTTGATCAGCCGTCTGGCGGGACAGGCGGAGCGCCCGCCACAGCGGCGGGACCAGGATGTGCGCCCGCGCCAGCACCGACCGTGTGGGGTGATAGCCCCGGCGTCGCCAAGCGGAACGGGTCGACGGGATGAGTACGGGGAGCAGCGCCGACCCCTCGGCCGTACCACCCCGCGCCGCCTGTCGCTGCGCTTCGGCCACCACGCACCGCAGAGCACGCGCGAGCGCCCGCGCCAGCTCCACGCGGCCTCCGTCTTTATACGCGAGCAGCACCCGTCTCGGGATGCCCTCGTAGGTGAGCGCCGACCACACCGGGATGTCTCCGACCGCGTGCATGCGCGTGGTCGGTCGCAATTCCTCCTCGCACTGCTCGCAGAGCGAGCGATCGGGCCGGCGGCAGCCGGCACAGCGGACGGGGAGGACGATCGCCGACGCATCGAGGAGGGATTCGCGGACCAGGGTGTGAACTGTCATGGCTCGAGCATCCCGGGCAGGCGGAGGGCGACGGCCGGGGCGACCTCGATCGGTGGAGAACCGGTCAGCGGCGGTGGCTGTGGAGAATCAGGGCTGCCCCTGCTGCACGGCCACAGCACCGACCTTGTCGGTCTGCGCCTGCCAGCCGGTTCCCGTCGGCGCGAGCAGTGTGCCGTCGTCGCTGAGGACGACGTAGGGCGCGAGCCCTGCCGCGCCGACGATGACCCGGCCGCTCGCCGGCCCGGAGGTGGTGGTCTGCTCGCCGCCAACGGCCTGCTGCGTGATCGTCGTCGCCTCGCCGTTGGTGGCGCTCAGCACCGCGATGGTGAGGTCGCTCGTCCACGCCGCCGAGCGCGGCGCCGAGCTCGGCACGGCGAGCTCGATCGGCTCGGTGAGGGAGGTCGGCGTCGCATTGCCGCCGCGGACGATCCCGGCCGCCATCAGCGAGTAGCCGGTCGTCGTCTTCAGCAGTGCGGCCACCCGGGTCCCGTCGCGGGACACCGCGAGCGAGAGGATGGACGTCGCATTCGGCCACGCAGCGGCGACGGGATGCACGTCGCTTCCTCCTGCGCCCGAGACCTGGATGGCGTTGGGGCTCGCGGCGGGAACCGACCAGACCCATCCGTTCGCATCCAGCGTCGGGCCGATGAGCCCGGCCCGCGCGTCCACGCGCACCGGGTCGCCCGTCCTCCGCACCGAGTAGATGCCGCCCTGAGACAGCACGGCGGCCTGCTCGTGCGAGGCGCTCAGGGTGATCGCACTCGGGTGCAGCGCCGCGACCTTGTCGCTCAGTCCGTTGAGCGCGGTGACGGACTCTCCGTTGAGCGGGCCGAAGACGTCGCCGCGCGCGACGAAGGGACGGGAGTCGACCGGCGGATTCCTGACCGGCAGCGCCGAGGTGTTCAACGACGGGACCTGCTGGACGTTGCCCTCGATCGACAGCTGGACGTTCTGGGCGAGGCTGCCGAGCGACTGCTCCAGCTGGTACTGCATCCGCTGCAGCTGTGCCGGATCGGCCTGGGCGGCCTCGGAACTCAGGTCGACGTGCGCCACCCCGCCGGATGTCGTCACCGACGGCACGGCGAGCTGCGTCCCCTTCGGGAACGACGAGGTCACCGCCCCGGTCAGCCACGGCGCTGGTCCCGCCAGCACGGAGGAGGCGACCCGGGTCGCCGCCGAGGCGACGCGTGCCGGGAACCAGCGCGCGTCGGGGACGAGGTACGCATACCCGGGGCTGTAGAAGTAGAGCGTCTGCTGCGCGAACACCGCCCGGAACGTCGGGTCGTCGATGACGACACCGTCCGGGGCGACGGAGATCCGCCACTCCCCGTTCTCACGGACCAGTTGGTAGTTCAGGCCGACGGGGGCCGTGCTGCCGACGGGGTGGTAGGTGCCCACCGCATCCACGTTGGCCACCGGGGTGACCTCCACACGCCAGAGCGCGCCCTGGTCGTCGTAGCTGCGATTGCGGCCGTCGTCGACCGTCACGGACTCGTCGGGGTTCCAGTTGGCGCCCATGGACCGGGTCAGGTACTCCCGGGCGATGGCGAAGTTGTTCTTCGGGCTGGAGGCTGCGTCGATGAAGCCCTGCACGATCCGCTGCTGGCTGGCGCCCTTCTCGGGCGGTGACGGGTTGAAGTCGAGGTCGAGCGGGTCGTTGACCTGGGCGACCGGTGCACCCTGGCGGACGGGCCCGGAGTCGGGGATGCTCGCGCAGGCGGCGAGCGCGGTCAGCAGCAGCGCCATCAGCGCCGCGAGCCCGAGCCGTGCGGCGCCGGTGCGCGGGAGCATCCTGCGCCGGGTCATGCGTGGGTCTCGCTTCCGGTCGGGGTGCTCGCACCGTGCGGCATGCTCGCCCCGGCGTCCGCCGGAGGAAGGGGCAGCGGGGAGGCGGTGATCTCACGCCCGACCACCCGCGGCAGCGTCAGCCGGAAGCACGAGCCCGCGCCCGGCGCCGACCAGACCTGCAGCCAGCCAGAGTGCAGGGTCGCGTCCTCGAGCGAGATCGCGAGGCCGAGACCGGTGCCGCCGAGCGTGCGCTTGCGCGACGGATCGGCCCGCCAGAACCGGTCGAAGACGTGGCCGGTGTCCTGCGGGTTCATGCCGATCCCGTAGTCGCGCACTGTGAGCGCGATGGCGGTCTCGTTGCTGTCGACGGTGACGATCACCGGGCGGCCCTCGCCGTGCTCGATCGCGTTCCCGATCAGGTTGCGCACGACGCGGCGGATGCGGCGCGGGTCCATCGGAACGTCGAAGTACCCGCCGGGCGCGTCCAGGGCGAGCTCGGAGCCGTTCTGCTCGGAGAGGGTGCGCAGCTCTTCCACGCAGTCCTCCGCGAGCCTCACCAGGTTGGTCGGCTCGGCGTCCAGCACCACCGAACCGGCGTCGTAGCGGCTGATCTCGAGCAGGTCGGAGAGCAGCCGGTCGAACCGCTCGATCTGGGTGTGCAGCAGCTCGGCCGTCCGCGCGGTCGCCGGAGCGAACCCCTCGCGCTGGTCGTAGATGACGTCGCCGGCGAGGCGGATCGTGGTCAGCGGGGTGCGGAGCTCGTGCGACACGTCCGACACGAATCGCTGCTGCAGTTGCGACAGGGTCGCCAGCTGGTTGATCTGGCTCTGCAGGCTGTCCGCCATCCCGTTGAACGAGCGGGCGAGGGACGCGAACACATCCTCACCGCGTTCCGGGATGCGCACCGCCAGGTCGCCGGCGGCGAGGCGCTCGCTGGTGCGGGCGGCGACGCGGATCGGCTCGACCACGAAGCGGACGATCACCCAGGTGATCGCACCGATGAGGAGGATGAGCGCGAGCCCCGCGAGCAGCAGGGTGTTCTGCACGAACAGCAGCGTGTTCTCGGAGTCGCGCAGGTTGTAGCCGATGTAGAGCTCGTACTTGCCGTAGGACGGCAGCGTCAGCTGCGATCCGACAACGATGCCGGGATCGGTGTCCCCGGCGGCGGGCAGCGCAACGGACTGGTAGTACTGCTTCGTTCCGCCGTTCTGCACCTTCTCGCGCAGCTCGGGAGAGATGACCGAGTTGATGGCGGGGCTCCCGCGATCGGGAGGCGCGAGGATGCCGGTGTCCTGGCCGGGGACGCGGTAGGCGGCCACCAGCCGGCTCGAGGTCGAGGCCTGCACGCTCTGCAGCACGGTGTTCAGCAGGTTCTTGCCGGCATCCCCCGAGGACACGTCCGACGCGTTGAGCGTGGACTGCGCCGTCGTGGTCGCCCGGCTGGAGTCCCGGAGCGCCTGGTCGAGCCGCGACTGGTACAGGTCGTTGCTGATGCTGAGCGCCATGTAGACGCCGGTGACCAGGATCGCGACGCCGGTCAGCAGGAGGGTGATGGCGACCGTCCGCAACTGCAGCGAGGTGCGCCACAGGCGTGCGAGACGTGACGGCGCCTGCCGCCACCAGTCCCGCGTCGGCCACCAGCGCATCCCGAGCCTCCGCCGGTCAGGCGGCCGTGCCGGCGCGGTAGCCGACCCCGCGCACGGTCATGACGATCTTCGGGTTGTCCGGGTCCTGCTCGACCTTGGCCCGCAGGCGCTGCACGTGGACGTTCACCAGGCGGGTGTCGGCCTTGTAGTGGTAGCCCCAGACCTGCTCCAGCAGCATCTCGCGGGTGAAGACCTGCTGCGGCTTGGAGGCGAGCGCGAGCAGCAGGTCGAATTCGAGGGGCGTCAGGGCGATGCGGGTGTCGCCGCGGCGGACCTCGTGGCCGGCCACGTCGACGACGAGGTCGCCGACGCTGAGCTCGTCGGCGGGCGGTGCGACGGGGGCTGGACGCAGCCGCGTGCGGATGCGGGCGACGAGCTCCTTCGGGTTGAAGGGCTTGACCATGTAGTCGTCGGCGCCCGATTCGAGGCCTTTGACGACGTCGGCGGTGTCGGACTTCGCGGTGAGCATGATGATCGGGGTGCCGGACTCCGAGCGGATGCGGCCGCACACCTCGATGCCGTCCATGCCGGGGAGCATCAGATCGAGCAGGACGAGGTCGGGCTTCGACGACCGGAAGGTGTCGACCGCCAGGGCGCCGTCTTCGCAGAACACGGGGTCGTATCCCTCGGTGCGGAGCACGATGCCGATCATCTCCGCAAGGGCGGTGTCGTCGTCGACCACCAGGATGCGACTAGTCATGTGCGAAGTTCCCCGAACCCCTCTCGAGCGGCCTCAGGCCGTGAAGTGACATGACCAGCGTAATGGAGTCGCCTGCTACGGGCTTGAATGAAAGCCTTGCGTGCCCTGTGGAAGGGCCACCGCGCCGCGGAGCGATGTGCCAGCATGGGACCAACGCACGACGCGGGGGACGGAAGGGCACGGCGTGAGCGACGAACAGAACTGGCAGGCGCCCGGCGCATCGGGGCAGACGCCCGCGCCGGAAGGCCAGCCGCAGCAGCCGCAAGCGCCGCAGCAGCCGCAGCAGCCGCAGTACGGGCAGTACGCGCCGCAGCCCGGATGGCAGCAGCAGCCCGGGTGGCAGCAGCAGCCGTACGGGCAGCAGCCGTACCCTGCCGGCGCCCAGCCCGCCTGGACGCCTCCGCCGAAGCCCGGCCTCATCCCGCTCCGTCCTCTCACGCTCGGACCGCTGCTCGCGGGACCCTTCCAGGCGCTCCGGCGCAACCCCCGCATCACGGTGGGTGCTGCGCTGCTGCTCCAGGGCATCCCGTCGATCGTCGTCTCCGTCCTGATCGCCGGCGGTGTCGCGCTCCTGGTCGGACGCGTGGTCTCCGGTGAGCTGGAGGATCAGCCGACGCTCCGTGCCGGGCTCGTCGGCGGCACCATCGTGCTCGCCGTCCTCTCGCTCGTCATCACGACGGTCTTCAGTGCCCTGCTGCAGGGCGTCATCGTCGCCGACGTCGCGCGCGAGTCCCTCGGTGAGAAGCTCACTTTCCGGGCGCTGTGGCAGTCGATCCGCGGCCGGATCGGCGCGCTCATCGGCTGGACCATGCTCCTCGCCCTCGCCTGGATCGTCGCGTTCGCCCTCGTGATCGCCGTGATCGTCGCCCTCGCGATGATCGGCGGTCCCGCCGGGACGATCGGAGCGGTGCTCGTCGGCATCTTCGGCGGCCTCGCGCTGATCGTCCTCGCCTTCTGGGTGAACACGAAGCTCGCCATGGTCCCCAGCGTGATCGTGCTGGAGCGGCTGTCGCTCACCGCGGCCGTCGCCCGCTCCTGGCGGCTCACCACGGGCTTCTACTGGCGGACGCTCGGCATCATCCTGCTGGTCTGGGTCATCGTGTATGCGATCACCCAGACCGTCGCCATCCCGTTCGGCATCATCGGCGGCCTCGTGGGCGGCGTCTTCGCACCGACGTCGGCGAGCACGTCCGACTCGCTGACGCAGGTCCTCGTCGCGCAGCTGAGCGTCAATGTGGTGTCCAGCATCGTGACCGGCATCGTCGGAGCGATCGGCAGCGTCATCCAGACGGCGGCCGTCTCCCTCCTCTACCTCGATCTGCGGATGCGCAAGGAGGGGCTGGACCTCGAGCTGGTGCGCTTCGTGGAGGCGCGCCAGACCGGTCAGGAGCTCCCGGACCCGTACCTCCCGCCCGCAGCACAGCCCGCGGCGCCGACGGCCGGGTGGCCCGCCGGCTGATCGTGATGCATCTCGAGATCCCGGTGGACCCGAGTTCGCCGGAGGCACAGGAGTGGCTGCGCGACGAACTGGCGCGCCCGGAGTACCAGGCGGCCAAGCCGACCTGGTTCGACGTCGCCTCGAAAGCGGTGCAGGACTGGATCGCGTCGCTGTTCCAGGGTCCGGGCGGCAACGGCGGTCCGCTCCTCCCCCTGATCGTCCTGCTGATCCTCGCCGGCCTGATCGTGGCCGCCTTCTTCATCTTCGGTCGGCCCCGAAGAAACCGTCGCTCGGCCATCGACCGCCGGTCGCTGTTCGGGGTCGAGGACGGGCGCACCGCCTCCGACCTCCGCGCCGCGGCGGAGCGGGCCGCGCGTTCTGGCGACTGGGTCGTGGCCGTCGAGGAGCAGTTCCGCGCCATCGCGGCCGCGCTCGACGAGCGGACACTCGTTCACGTGACCCCGGGTACCACCGCGACGGAGTTCGCGCAGCAGGCCGCCCGCATCGCGCCGGGAGAAGGAGAGGCGCTGCGACGGGCCGCGCGCGTCTTCGACGAGGTGCGGTACCTCGACCGGCCCGGATCCGAGGGCTCGTACCAGCTCCTCGTGGGTCTCGATCAGCGACTTCAGGGCGTCCGCGTCCCGGCGCCGCAGGTGGTCGCGTGACCGCGCCCCCGCCCGCCCCCGCGCCGGCGCAGGCACCCGTCCGAAAGGCGGACGCACCTGCGGACGGCTCCTCCGGCCGAGGCACGGACACCAACGCCGCCGCCCTCTCCCCCACGGTGCGACAGACCGCTCGTCGCGCCGTTCCGTGGATCGTGCTCGCCGCGATCGCGGTGCTCATCGCCCTCGGCGGCATCCTGCTGACCGGGGGTCGCGTCGGGGCCGGAACCCCCCTCGACGCCGCCAACGCGGCGCCCGCGGGAGCGAAGGCCGTCGCCCAGGTGCTGCGCGAGCGGGGCGTCGACGTGCAGTCCGTGACGACCTTGGCCGCTGCGCAAGCGGCCGCCGCTGACGATTCGACGGTGCTCATCTTCGATCCCGACGGGAACCTCCCGGCCGACGGGTACCGTCGGCTCGCCGGAGACGGCCGCACCCTCGTCCTCGTCGAGCCCGGTTTCCGCGCGCTGCAGACGGTGGCACCCGACGTCAGCGCGGCCGGGGCGCCGCGAGGCACCGTTACCGCGGGGTGCACCGTGCCGGCGGCGGAGCGGGCCGAACGCATCGACCCCCGCACGACTCCCGGAACGGAAGGGATCGTGCTGCCCGGTACCTTCCGGGTGTCGGGCGACGCTCTCGCCTGCTTCAGCGACCGGGACGACCACGCGTCGCTGGTGCGCACCACCTTCGACGACTCGACCGCGTACCTCCTTGGCTCAGGGTCCGTGCTCACCAACGACGGCGTCGACCGGCTGGGAAACGCCGCGCTCGCGCTGAACCTGCTCGGCGCTCACCGCACGCTCGTCTGGTACCTGCCGTCGGTCGGCGACCGGCCGGTCACCGGACCTCCGGACATCGGTGCGCTGACGCCGGGCTGGGTCACGCCGGTGATGCTCCTCCTCCTCGTGGTCTTCGTGGCGGCCGCGATCTGGCGCGGCCGTCGCTTCGGCCCGCTCGTCGTCGAGAACCTGCCGGTGGTGGTGCGCGCCGGCGAGACCCGCGAGGGCCGGGCCCGCCTCTACCAGCGCTCCTCGGCACGGCTGCGCGCGGCGGATGCGCTCCGCGTCGGGACGATCGGCCGGCTCTCCGCACTCGTCGGGCTGCCGACGACCGCGACCACGAGCGAGGTGGCCGACACCGTCGCCGGGCTGCTCCGCCGCGACCGGGCCGCGCTCCGCGACATCCTGCTCGATCGCGTGCCGCAGACCGACCGCGACCTCATCGCGCTCTCCGACGATCTCGCGGAGCTCGAACGAGCCACCGCCGCAGCCGTCACGCCCACCGCGGGCCCGACCGGAAGAATGGATGCATGACAGACGTCACGACAGGAACCGGGTTCCCCGCTTCCACCCCCGCCGCCGGCGACGCCGCACGCCTGCGCTCTGCTTTGGCGGCGGTGCGCGCCGAGGTGGGCAAGGCCGTGGTCGGCCAGGACGGCGCGGTCACCGGTCTGATGATCGCCCTGCTCGCGCGCGGGCACGTCCTGCTGGAGGGTGTGCCCGGTGTGGCCAAGACCCTGCTCGTCCGGTCGCTGAGCCAGGCGCTCAGCCTCGACACCAAGCGCGTGCAGTTCACGCCGGACCTCATGCCCGGCGACGTGACCGGATCTCTGGTGTACGACGCCCAGACCGGTGGGTTCGTGTTCCGCGAAGGACCGGTGTTCACCAACATCCTGCTCGCGGACGAGATCAACCGGACGCCCCCGAAGACGCAGTCCGCGCTGCTGGAGGCCATGGAAGAGCGCCAGGTGAGCGTCGACGGCGTGAGCCGACGGCTCCCCGACCCGTTCATCGTGGCGGCGACCCAGAACCCGATCGAGTACGAGGGCACGTACGCCCTGCCCGAGGCGCAGCTCGACCGCTTCCTGCTGAAGCTCACGCTCGAGGTCCCGGAGCGCGAGCTCGAGGTGGAAGTGCTGCGGCGTCACGCGGCGGGGTTCAACCCGCGCGACCTCGCCGGCGCGGGCGTCTCCCCCGTCCTCGGCGCGGCCGAACTGCACGCCGCGCGCGAGTCGGCTGCTGCCGTCGGCGCGAATCCGGATGTGCTGGCGTACATCGTCGACCTCGCACGCGCGACCCGGAACAGTCCCTCGGTCCGGCTGGGCGTGAGCCCGCGAGGAACCACGGCTCTCCTCGCCGCGGCGAAGGCGTGGGCGTGGCTCTCCGGCTACGAGTCGATCACCCCGGACCACGTGCAGGCGATGCTCGTGCCGGTCTGGCGCCACCGGATCCAGCTGCGGCCCGAGGCCGAACTGGAAGGTGTCGGCGCCGACGCGATCCTGCGCTCGATCCTCCAGCAGGTCCAGGTCCCGATCTAGGCCGCCGACGTGACCCTCTCCGGACGTTTCGTCGCCCTGCTCGCTCTAGGCGTGGTGCCCGTCGTACTGCTCGGCGGGCGCGAGGCTCTCGCCTACGCGACGCTGGGCGGATGGGTGCTGCTGTGCGTGCTCCTGGGGCTGCTCGACCTGCTGATCGCGGGCTCTCCGCGGTCCGTCGCGGTCGAGCGGTCGCTCCCGCTGCGCGTTCGGCTCGGCGCGGAGGCGGCCTCGGAGCTGTACGTGACGAACACCGGCCGCCGCACGATCCGCGGAACCGTACGAGACGCGTGGGAGCCGTCCGCGGCGGCGGAGCCGACCCGCACGCGGGTCACCCTTCCTGCGGGCGAGCGCCGGCGGATCGTGACGTCCCTCCGGCCCTGGCGGCGCGGCGAGCGGCGCGTCGCCACGGTCACCGTCCGGTCGTGGGGTCCGCTGCACCTGTGGGCGCGCCAGGCGACGCTGGAGGCGCCCGGGCGCATCCGCGTGCTCCCTCCGTTCACCGCCCGGAAGCACCTGCCCTCCCGGCTGGCGCGCCTCCGCGAGCTGGAGGGCAGCACCAGCGTGCTGCTGCGCGGCCAGGGGTCGGAGTTCGACTCCCTGCGGGAGTACGTGCGCGGAGACGACGTGCGCTCCATCGACTGGCGTGCGACGGCACGGCGGCACGACCCCGCTAGCGGACAGGGCGCTCGCGTCATGGTGCGCACCTGGCGGCCGGAGCGCGACCGGCGCGTCATCATCGTGATCGACTCCGCTCGCACCTCCGCGGCCCGCGTGGCCGACGAGCCGCGCATCGACACCGCATTCGAGGCCTCGCTGCTGCTCGCCGCGCTCGCCACACGCGCGGGCGACCGGGTCGACCTGGTCGCCTATGACCGCGTCGTGCGCGGCCGGGTGCAGGGAGCGAGCGGCCCGGAGCTGCTCTCCCGGATGGTGGATGCGATGGCCGGCATCGAACCCGCGCTCATCGAGATGGACTGGTCGGCCGTCCCCGCCCAGGTCGCGTCGCTCACCTCGCAGCGCTCGCTCGTGGTCCTGCTCACGTCGATCGAGTCGCCGGGCGGCTCCCGCGGGCTGCTGTCGGTGCTCCCGCAGCTCACGGCGAAGCACCTGGTGGTGGTCGCGAGCGTGACCGACCCCGACACGCTGGAGGCCACCGGGCAGCGGCGCGACCGGGACGAGGTCTACCGCGCTGCGGCCGCCGAGCGATCGCTCCTCGACCTCAGCCGCGTGGCGGCGGCCGTCCGCCGGCTCGGCGGAGACGTGGTCACCGGATCCCCTGCCGACCTCCCTCCCGCACTCGCCGACCGCTACCTGGCCCTCAAGGCGGCCGGACGGCTCTGAGCCCGGCGGCGGTCAGCCCACGACGATGCGTCGCGCTCCGGCTTCGAACTCGGTGAGGTCGCCCGTCTCGCCCGCCCGCACGGCGCGGCGGCCCAGCACCAGCATGTACGTCAGGTAGGCGGCGAGCGCCAGCGCACCGATCGCGATCTTCGCCCAGACCGGCAGGCCGGACGGCGTAACGAATCCTTCGATCAGGCCGGAGACGAACAGCGAGATCGCGCAGCCGACGGCGACGGTGAACAGCGCACGGCCGTCCTCGGCGAGCGCCTGCCCGCGCGTCCGGGCGCCAGGAGCGATCCATGCCCAGAAGATGCGGAGTCCGGCGGCGGCCGCGACGAACACGCTGGTCAGCTCCAGCAGGCCGTGCGGCACGATGTACGAGAACAGGATGTCCCCGCGCCCGTAGGCGAACATCACGCCGGCGGCCGTGCCGACACCGACGGCGTTCTGGATGAGCACGTACGGCACGTAGAGGCCGGTGATGCCGAACGCGATGCACTGCGCAGCAATCCACGCGTTGTTGGTCCAGACCTGGCCGGCGAAGGACGCAGCCGGGTTGTTGGAGTAGTAGTCGATGAAGTCGTGCTCGACGTAGTGGCGCAGGTTCGCGTCGTCCCCGAGGTTCCGGAGCACGTCCGGGTTGCCGGTGATCCAGACGGCGTAAAGGGTCGCGATGATGATCGTGGCGACGGCGACGCCGAGCACGATCCAGCGCAGCCGGTACAGCGCCGCGGGCAGCTGCAGGACGAAGAACCGCGGCAGCTGCGCGAGCAGATTGCTGCCTGCGCCGGTGAAGCGCAGTCGCGCCGACGACAGGGCGAGCGAGAGCCGATCGCCGACCGCGGTCGCCCCCGCGCTCGTCTGGATGGCGGACAGATCGGCGGCACCGGACTGGTACAGATCGATCAGGCGGTCCGCCTCCGGGCCGTCCAGGCGCCGCTTCGCGGCCAGCCGGGAGAGTTCGTCCCAGTCGGCGCTGCGGGCGGCGGTGAAGGCGTCGAGGTCCATCTGCTTAGATGATATCTATGATGCAGGCCGGGGCCGAGCAGGGCTCCTACACCGGCGAGGCCGTCGCACTCGATGTGAAGCCCGCGAGCTACATCCTCCGTGCCGCCGGGACCATCATCGACTGGCTCACGTACATGCTGGTGATGCTCGGGTGCTTCCTGCTGCTGGCGGCGACCGGCGCGGGGATCGACGAAGCCCTGGTCCGCGTCCTGGTGGTGCTCATCCTGGTGTTCGGGATGGTCGTGCTGCCCACGACGATCGAGCTGCTCTCCCACGGCCGTTCTCTGGGCAAGCTCGCCGTCGGGGCCCGCATCGTGCGCGACGACGGCGGGGCGATCGGCTTCCGACACTCCTTCATCCGCGCTCTCGTGGGCGTGCTCGAGATCTTCATGACCATCGGCGCCATCGCCGCGCTGACCGGGCTGCTCAACGCCCGCTCGAAGCGACTCGGCGACCTTCTCGCCGGCACCTACAGCCAGCTGGTCCGGGTACCGCGACCGCAGCCGCTGACCCTGTACCTGGCACCGCACCTGACCGCCTGGGCGCAGACGGCCGACGTCGCCCGGCTCCCCGACCGCCTGTCGCGGCGGATCGCACAGTTCGTGCGCCAGGCGCCGCAGTTGACGCCGGCCGCGCGGGCCGGTCTCAGCACCGAGCTGGCCCGGGAGGCGTCGCCCTACGTCTCACCGCTCCCGCCCGTGGACGCCGAGACGTTCCTGGTCGCTGTCGCCGTGCTGCGGCGCGAGCGGGATGCCCGCGGGCTCGCCCTCGAGCAGCAGCGACTGGACCGGCTGGATCCCGTGCTCGGCGCGCTGCCCCACGGCTTCCCCGAGCGCTGACCCGCACCCTCGCCCGCACCGCCCGCCCTGCACTCCTGCCACCTGCCCCGTATCGGAGACCCCGTGCCCCCTCGCCGAATCGTCGACCTCAGCCACCGCATCCGCGCGGGCCTGATCACCTACCCGGGGCTGCCCGCACCGACGATCGAACCCCACCTCACCCGCAAGGCGTCACGCGCCGTCTACGCGCCGGGCACGGAGTTCGCGATGGACGTCATCACGATGATCGGGAACACCGGCACGTACCTCGATAGCCCCTTCCACCGCTACGCGGACGGGAGCGACCTGGCCGGCCTGGACCTCGACACCCTGCTGGGGCTGCCGGCGGAGGTCGTCCACCTCAGCGGAGAAGCCGGACGCGGCATCGCCGCGTCAGCGCTCCGCGAGTTCGCGCCCGGCTCGGCCGTCCTGCTCCACACGGGGTGGGACGCGCACTTCGGCACGGCCGCCTACGCCTCCAGAGCACCGTTCCTGACGGAGGACGGCGCGCGGGCCCTCGTGGACGCGGGCGTCGCGCTGGTCGGCATCGACTCGCTGAACATCGACGACACCGAGTCCGGCGGGAGCCGCCCGGCGCACAGCATCCTGCTCGCCGCAGGGATCCACGTCGTCGAGCACCTGACCCGCCTCGGCGAGCTGCCGGAACACGGTGCGCTCTTCACCGCGGCACCTCCCGCGATCGAGGGCTTGGGGACCTTCCCCGTCCGCGCGTTCGCCGAGATACCGGCGAGCTGACCGCGCGCCGCCTCAGTCGTGCAGGATGCGCTGGAACAGGACGTGGTCCTGCCAGCGGCCGGCGATCTGCAGGTAGTTCGGTGCGACGCCGATCCGTTCGAACCCGGCCCGGGTGAGGACGGACTGCGACGCGTGATTGGCCAGCATCGTCGCGGCCTGGAGGCGGTGCAGACCGTAGTCGTCGCGTGCCGCCTCGAGCACGGCCGTGAGCGCCGTGGACGCCAGGCCGCGCCCGACGTGGTCGCGATCGAGCCAGTAGCCCACCGACGCCGACTGGAACGCCCCGCGGACGAGCTGACTGAGCGTCACGCCGCCGGCGATCTGGTCGCCGTCGGCGAGGACCAGCGGGAGCGCAGCATCCATCTCGCGCAGGGCGAGCAGCTCCCGCGTCTGGGAGAGCTGCCCCTCTTCCGTGAAGAAGTCCTCGGTGCGGGTCGGGTCCCACGGCGCGAGGTGACCGCGGTTGCGCTGGTAGGCGTGGGCGAGCGGCCCGGCGTCCTGCACCCTCCGGACCCGGAGGATCAGGCCGCCGGGGAGCTCCCGGTCGGCGAAGTCGAGAACCATCAGTAGCGGTAGTGGTCGACCTTGTAGGGACCGTCGACCGGCACACCGATGTAGGCCGCCTGCTCGGCGGTCAGCGTCGTGAGCTCGACGCCGAGGGCGTCGAGGTGGAGGCGCGCCACCTTCTCGTCGAGGTGCTTCGGGAGCACGTATACGCCGACCGGGTAGTTCTCGGGCGAGACGAAGAGCTCGAGCTGCGCGAGCACCTGGTTCGTGAAGGAGTTGCTCATCACGAAGCTCGGGTGCCCTGTCGCGTTCCCGAGGTTCATCAGGCGGCCCTCGGAGAGGACCAGGATGCTGCGGCCGGTCGGAAGGCGCCACTCGTGCACCTGCGGCTTGATCTCGACCTTCTCGGCGCCCGGGAGCGTCTCGAGCGAGGCCATGTCGATCTCGTTGTCGAAGTGACCCACGTTGGCGACGATGGCCAGGTGCTTGAGGCCGAGCAGGTGGTCGAGGGTGACCACGTTGAGGTTGCCGGTGCCCGTGATGAGGATGTCGATCTGGTCGATCACCGACTCCAGACGCGCGACCTGGTAGCCGTCCATGGCGGCCTGCAGCGCGTTGATCGGGTCGACCTCGCTGACGATGACGCGGGCGCCCTGCCCTCGGAGCGCCTCGGCGGCGCCCTTGCCCACGTCGCCGTAGCCGGCGACGAAGGCGACCTTGCCTCCCATCAGCACGTCGGTGGCCCGGTTGAGACCGTCCGGCAGGGAGTGCCGGATGCCGTACTTGTTGTCGAACTTGCTCTTGGTGACCGAGTCGTTGACGTTGATCGCCGGGAACAGGAGCTGTCCCTCCTTGGCGAGCTCGTACAGGCGGTGCACACCGGTCGTGGTCTCCTCGGTGACGCCGATGATGTCGCCCGCGATGCGCGTCCAGCGGTCCTTCGACGAGGCGAGGGAGGCGCGGAGCGCGGCGAGGATCACGCGGTACTCGTGGCTGTCGCCCTCGGCGTCGTCCGGAACGGCTCCGGCGAGCTCGAACTCGCGGCCCTTGTGCACCAGGAGGGTGGCGTCGCCGCCGTCGTCGAGGATGAGGTTCGGGCCGAGGTAGTCGGCGCCGTCCGCGGCGGCCTCGGCGGACCAGTCGAAGATCTGCTGGGTGCACCACCAGTACTCTTCGAGCGTCTCGCCCTTCCAGGCGAAGACGGGCACACCGGCCGGGGCCTCGGGGGTGCCCTCCGGTCCGACCGCGATGGCGGCGGCCGCTTCATCCTGCGTGGAGAAGATGTTGCAGCTGGCCCAGCGCACCCGTGCGCCGAGCGCGACCAGGGTCTCGATGAGCACGGCCGTCTGGACGGTCATGTGCAGGGACCCGGCGATCCGGGCACCGGCGAGCGGCTGAGCGTCGCCGAACTCGGCGCGGAGGGCCATGAGCCCCGGCATCTCGTTCTCGGCGAGCCGGATCTGGTGGCGTCCGGCCTCTGCGAGGGAGAGGTCGGCGACCTTGAACGGCAGGGAGGTGGCGGTGCTGGTGCTAGCTGGCATGGGCTCTATTCTGGCACCTCACCCCCGGATAAGCCCCAACACCTCATCCCGTACTCGCGCCATCGTCGCCTGGTCCGCCGCCTCCACGTTCAACCGCAGCAGCGGCTCGGTGTTCGACGGCCGCACGGAGAACCACCAGAACGGGTCGTCCTGCCCGACGCGCCCGGTGACCGTCAGCCCGTCCAGCTCGTCGAACTCGGCGCGCCCGGTGAACGCCTCGACCACCCGCGTGAACGCGGCGGGGACGTCGTCGACGGTGGAGTTGATCTCGCCGGACATCGCGTACGGCGTGTAGCGGGCGGAGAGCTCGGAGAGCGGCCGGTCCTGCGAGCCGTACTCGGCGAGCAGGTGCATGGCGGCGAGCATCCCGTTGTCGGCGCTCCAGAAGTCGCGGAAGTAGTAGTGCGCGGAGTGCTCTCCGCCGAACACGGCGCCGGAACGACGCATGGCGTCCTTGATGAGCGTGTGCCCGACGCGGGTGCGCAGCGGGACCGCACCAGCCGCCTCGATGGTCTCCGGCACGATGTTGGAGGTGATCAGGTTGTGGATGACCGTGATCTCGGCGTCCGGGTCCTCCTCACGCGCGCGGGCGATCTCCCGCAGCGCGACGATGGCGGCGACCGCCGACGGCGTGACCGCGGAGCCGCGCTCGTCGACGACGAAGCAGCGGTCGGCGTCGCCGTCGAAGGCGAGTCCGAGGTCGGCGCCGTGCTCGACCACCGCACGCTGGAGGTCGACGAGGTTCTTCGGCTCCAGCGGGTTGGCTTCGTGGTTGGGGAAGGTGCCGTCGAGCTCGAAGTAGAGCGGCACCACGGTGATCGGCAGCGCGGGGAGGCCGGCCGCCTCCTCCAGCACGGCCGGGACGGTGAGTCCGCCCATCCCGTTGCCCGCATCCACGACGATCGTGATCGGGCGGATCCCGCTGAGGTCCACCAGCGACCGCAGGTAGGCCGCATAGCGCTCGAGGACGTCCTCCTCGCGGAAGGAGCCGGGTCGATCCACCTTCGGGATGCCGTCCTTCAGGTAAGCGGAGGCCCGGTCGCGCACCGCGCCGAGCCCGGTGTCCATGCTGAGGCCCTGGGCTCCGGCGCGGGACAGCTTGATGCCGTTGTAGGTGGGCGGGTTGTGGCTGGCCGTGAACATGGCGGCCGGCGCCTGCAGGTAACCCGAGGCGAAGTACGACTCGTCCGTCGAGCACAGCCCGATCGACACGACGTCCGCGCCGCGCGCCCGCGCGCCGCGCGCGAACGCATCTGCGAAGGCCGGCGAGGAGTCGCGCATGTCGTGACCGACGATGACGTCGCGGCCCGCCGCATCCACCTCGTCGATGAAGGCCGCCGCGATGGCCTCGACGACCTCGACCGTGAGATCCTTCCCCACCAGCCCGCGGATGTCGTAGGTCTTGACGACGGACTGCAGGCGCGGGTCACCGGTGATGCTCATGGCCCCTAACCTACCGCGGCGAGGGTTCAGAGATCGGGAACGCTGACGTGCCGCACGATCTGCCAGCCCTGCGGCGCCGACAGCCGTTCGGCGTGGATGGCGCAGAGGTCGTACGAGTGCGGCTCGTGCTTGAGGCTCAGCGGCCCGAGAACGGCCATCGAGTCGGCGTACACGTACGTGAGCGTCTGAACGGCGTCGCGCGGGCACGCGACTCGGGAACAGGGACGGCTCAACATCGGGCTCAGACTACCGGAGCACGACGGTCGTAGGATGGCGACATGCCCCGCAACCGCCGCACCAGCAGCCAGCCCCCGGCGACGAGCCGCTGGCGGAGCAGGCACGGCCGCGGCGCGCGGGGCCCGGTGACCGGTCCGCACCTGCCGATGCTGCAGAACCGCATCGACTTCTTCGACATGACCGTCGCCTCCACGGCCGACTACCTCAAAGGCGTCTGGCCGGACGAGCTGTCGAACGTCCACTTCGAGGTCGCCGCCACCCCGATCGGCAACTCCGGGTCGGACGGCGTCGATCGCTGGCGGGTGGACGCCGGGCGCCGGCGCATCGTGCTCTACCGCGTGCCCATCCAGCGCCTGACCAAGCTGCACCGCGACGACGAGCTGCACCGCCGCATGTACATCGAGGGATGCGTCTTCCGCGCCGTCGCCGAGCTGCTCGGCAAGGACCCGTGGGACCTCGCGCCCGACCGGTACCGCCACTTCTGAGCGGAGCCCGGCCTCAGTTCGGGTAGACGGTGATCGGCGCCGCGAGCGGCCCGGGAGGCGTCAGCGCGAACGAGCTCGCGCTCCCCGCACCGGAGAAGCTCACGCTGCCGAAGAGCCCGTCGGCTCCCGCGATCCGGTAGCTGTCGGGCGCGATCTTGACCGCCGCGCCGCCCTCCGCGGGCACGACGAGCTTCGAGGGCTTGCCGCCGCCATCGAGTCCTCCGACGGTGATCGTCTGATCCTTGTCGCCGGGGTTCGCCAGGTGCAGCATGGCCACGGCTCCGGAGGGGATGACCGCGAGCAAGCTCTTCTGCAGCGCCGGCGAGGACGAGAACCAGGTGAAGTCGCGCGTCTTCGGTCCGATGACCGAGGTGCGCGCCGCCGCGACGAGCGGGACGCTGGAGTTGACGGTCACGGTGTAGTTGCCGTCCTTCAGGTGGTCGAGCGGCACCTCGGCGACCGTCCCCGCCTTCACGGTCGTCGCGTACGAGTCGCCCGCGGCCGTTCCGGCCTCACCGACGGCGCCGATCGTCACCTGGGCGTCCTTGTCGCCCGGGACGAGGAGCCGCACGACCGGGAAGTCGACGCCCACTCCCTCGGCGGACTGGGCGCCCTGGATGGCCGCCATCGACGCGATCGTCACGCCCGGGATGATCTGCTGACGGCTCGGGGTCCCGGTCGCGCCGGCGATCTCGGCACCGCGCGGCTGGATGCCCTGCTCGTAGCTCTGCTGGAGGGAGGCGACGACCTCGCCGCCGGTGGTCTGGACACGGACGACGGGTGCGGACGCGGACGGCGCCAGCCCGGACAGCGGCACGACCTTCTGCGATCCGGCCGGGACGACGATCCCTGCCGCGCCGGGTGCGCTCACGGGACCCGTCTCGGTGTAGATCGTCAGGTCGACCGTCGCATCCACTTCGCTCGGGTTCGCGAGCAGCACCAGGCTGGTCTGTCCGAGGGAGGTGGATCCGGCCACGAGCCAGGTGTCGGCGCTCGGCTCCGCGCAGGCGGCGGCGGCGAGTCCGGCGAGGTCCTCCGACGAGGCCGACTGCACCTGCGCGGCGGCGAACAGCGGCGGGGCGGTCGACCCCTGCGGGGTGGAGACCTTGGCGACGAGCGGCGCTTCGTCCGACCCGGACGCATCCGCATCCGGCTTCAACGCGCTGGTCCGCACCTCGGAGGTGTCCGCGTCGGCGGCGAACGTGGGCGCACCGACGGAACTCGGCCGCGTGGCCGCGCCGGCGTCCGCGGCCAGCTCGAGGAGAGGGCCGGGGCAGACGCGCTGCTGGTCGGCCGGGACGGGGGTCACGGTCTTCGCGGGCGCGGCGATCGCGAAATTCGGCAGAGGGAGCAGCGTCGCGCCGGCGATGGCGACGACGGCGACGCCGATCCCCACGACCCCGCCGAGGGTCCGGAAGCCGATGCGGGCGATGCCTTTGCGGTCAGCCACGGTCGCCTCCCTCGAAAGTGCGTCGGGGTCGGATGATGGTCTCCTCGAGGCCCTCTTCGAGCGTTGTCGGGGCGGGCGGCGTGGTCACGCGCTCGTAGCGGTGGTCGGTGTCGACGTCCGGGTGCGGGGTGGGCCGTGTTGACGGGTCGGCGAACTGTTCGGGTTCGGGATCAGCTTCCGGGTCGACGACCGGCTCCGGCTCGACGACCGGCTGGGGCTCAGCGATCTGTTCCGGTTCCGGCTCGGCGATCGGCTCCGGCTCGGCGATCGGCTCCGGCTCCTCCAGCGGCTCCGACTCGGCGACGGGCTCGCGCTCCGGCACCTCCTCGACCTCGGCCGACTCGACGACGGCCTCGTCCTCGGGTTCCGCCTCGTACTCGTCCAGGCTCTCGCCCGCGATGCCGTCCGGCGCGGCTTCAGAACCCTCGGGCTCATCGTCCGGCTCGACGGCCGTCTCCTCCGCCTTCCGCCGGCCGGGACGCCGCGCCGACAGCTCGGACACGCGGTCGGCGGACCGGGTGGTCGGGATCGCCATGAGCAGCGTCGCCCCGATGATGACCGCCTGCACGACCAGCACGATCACGCGCCAGATGCCTCCCGCATCCACGGGGATCTTCGCGGCGGCGGGGACGGCGGCCGTTCCGCGGTCGAAGGCCCAGAGCCGGCCGTTCCCCGTCGCGCCGACCGGCGCCAGGAGCGGGTTGGCATCCATCGCGACCGCTGCGCGGGACCGGGTCGCCTCCGCAGCGGGCTCGGCCGGCTGGCCCGTCTCCGTCATCGACGGCGTCAGCAGGACGAAGTCGATCCCGAGCTGCTTCAGCTGCGTGGAGGCGTCGTAGCCGCTCCGCGAGGACAGGTTTCCCGCGAGCAGGGCGAGGTTCTGCTGGCCCGGGGTCAGGGAACGCTGGGTATTCGCGAGGGTGGACTGGTCATCGAGGGTCTCACCGCTCCCGCGCACGATCTCGGCGCGGATGCCGCCGTCGGCCTGGGGCACGATCCGCAGGGTGCCCGCGCGCGGCTGGGTTGCGGCCTTCGCGGTGACGACCGCCGGCATGGTGCGGCCGTCGCTCTCGGCCACTGCGGCGTGGCCGTTCAACGTCGCGATCCCGATCGGGACGGCCGCGATGGCGAGCGTGACGATGGCGACCCAGGCCGGGTAGACCGCGGCGCGTCCCAATGCGGACAGGGCGAGCACCGCTGCCCCGATGAGGCCCAGCCAGTACAGGCTCACTCCGCTGCCGGCCCAGATCGGCACGACGGTCCCGCCGGAGACGGCGAGCTGGAGGTGCAGCGCGAGCACCGCCGTGAGGAAGCCGGCGAGGGCCACCAGCAGGGCGACGATCGCGCGCACGGTGCCGCGCAGGAACAGCGCCAGGATGGCGAGGATCCCGAGCGGTGCCAGCAGGATGGGGACGATGAGATTGGCCGCGATCCCCGCGAGCCCGAAGTACGACGCCAGCTCGTGCCAGCCCCCGAGCGTCCCGTCGGGGAAGCCGAGGGCCAGCTGCCAGGCGGGCGTCTGCCGTGCATCCAGCGCGACCCCGGGGTCGGCGAAGATCGACAGCCACGCCCCGCGGGAGAGCTGCTGCCAGACGAGTGGCGCGGACAGCACGATGGCGGGCAGCGGGATGAACACGATGCGTGCGGCGCGACGTCCGGCGAAGACGATCGCGGCGATCCACGCGATCAACAGGGCCGGGATGAGGATGGGCGCGCAGGCGACCGTCGCCGCGGCGAGCAGTGCGGTGGTCGCACTGGCCGCCCACGACCGGCGAGCGGCGAGCCCGGCGAAGAACAGCCAGGGCAGCAGGATGTGTGCGAGCACCGCGGCCGGACGGCCGCCCTGCAGGGCAACGAGCAGAGTGGGCGCGAGCGCGTAGGCGAGCGCACCGAACGCGCGCAGCGTCGGGCGCGTGGTCAGCCGCGCTGCGGCGAGCCAGGCTCCCAGTGCGGCGAGCGGGAGGGCGAGCACCCAGAGCAGCACGAGCGAGAGCGACGGCTGCCAGAACGTGAGGGTTCCGAGCACGGCCAGGACGGCGGAGAACGGATCTGCGGCACCGGTGAAGCCGAGGTTCACGTCGCGCCAGCCGTAGCCGAGGTCGGCCCACAGCTGACCGACGGACGAATCGAGCGGCAGCAACCCGCCGCCGCTGAGCGCTCCGGAGCCGATGAGCGGGAAGAACAGGGCGAGGCCGACCAGCAGGGCGGCCAGCACCGCCCATCCACCGCCCCCGCCGAAGAAGTCGAGGTCCTGCTTCTCGCCTTGCTGGCGGACGGTCGCCGCCTCGCGTTTCAGAGCGCGGGCGCGCCGCACCTCCGAGAACGGGATGCGCAGCGGCGCGACGGCCGCCCAGCTCACCTCGCGAGCGGACGCCAGCCGCCGCCGGGCGCTGCTGACCGCACGACCGGAGAAGGCGACCCGGAACGCGGCTCCGAGCTCTCCGCCGATCGACCCGGGCTCCTTGCGCAGCAGGCGCACGATGCCACGGAGGATGCCCAGCGGGACCAGGGTGAGCCAGTGCAGCACCACCGCCCATCCCGGCGCGTAGGCCATGCGTCTGTGCAGCTGTGCGCGACGCCGCTCCCCCGCCAGGCGGCGGCGGACCGTCCACTTCGGCGACAAGTTCGGGCCGGCGACGCCCTCGCCGGCGATGGCGACCCGCGCCTGCGCGACCAGAGTGACCCGGAATCCGGCGAGGCGGGCGCGGGTGCTGAAGTCGAGCGCATCGTCGATGGTCGGAAGTGCCGGGTCGAAGCCGTCGAGCCGCTCCCACAGGGACTGGCGGACGAGCATCCCGGCGCTGGACACGGCGAGCACATCGCTGAGGCCGTCGTGCTGGGCCTGGTCGAGCTCGTTCTCCACCAGGGGCACAGACGCGCCGAACGGCGTCATGGCCTCGCCGAACTCGCGGATGAAGGCCGGGTCGTCCCAGTCGACCAACTTCGGGCCGACCACGGCGACCGACGGCGACACCTCGAGCGCAGCCAGCAGCGCCTCGAGGGCCTGCGGTTCCGGCGCGGTGTCGTTCGCGAGCAGCCACAGCAGCTGCTCCGGATCGGAAGCGGGCGGCAGAACGCGTACGGCGGCGGCGACCGCAGCGCCGAAGGGGAGCTTCTCGGGGACGCTCAGCAGCTGGGTGGGCTGGGCCTCGGACAGCAGGCGCGTCGCGTCGTCGGACGTCGCGCAGTCGACGGCGATCACGGCGTCCGGTCGACGGGTCTGTCCCGCGAGGGCGTCGAGAGTGCGCTGCAGGCGGGGGCCGCCGCTGTGGGCGACGACGATGGCGGTGACTCTCGGATACATCGCCAGTCAGCCTAGGTCGGGGTCGCGCCGATCCGGTCTTTGGGCCGGGCGCGGCGTGGATTAGGCGCGGGCCTCAGCCGGCGCGCTTGCGGAGCTTGCGACGCTCCCGCTCGGACAGCCCGCCCCAGATGCCGAACCGCTCGTCGTTGGCGAGCGCGTACTCCAGGCACTGGGACCGCACCTCGCACGAGGTGCAGATGCGCTTCGCATCGCGGGTGGAGCCGCCCTTCTCGGGGAAGAACGCCTCGGGGTCGGTCTGCGCGCACAGGGCGTCGGTCTGCCAGGCGAGCGGGTTGTCTTCTTCGACCTCCACCGTACGGACGCCCGGGACCCCGAGCTTGACCGGGTCGATGAACCAGTCGTCGGGTACCCCAGAACGATATTCAGGAACTGGCATATCGGTCTCCCCACCCATGAACAGCTGAAACACGGGATTCCCGTGTGACCTAATTACACCGTTGTCATTCGCTCACGTCAAGTCGCGAATCGTAAAGCCTTGACCGCTGGTCGAGAGTTCGCGACGCGCCGGAGATCGACAACAATCCCGACACGCCCGGTCGATTCACGCGGCCGGGGACGGTGTCAGGATGCCGCCTGGCGTGCTTCCCAGGCGCTGCGCACCATGTCCTCGAGCGAGTGGCGCATCTCCCAGTCGAGATCGCGCGCGGCGAGCTCTCCCGAGGCCACGATCCTCGCCGGGTCCCCCGGACGTCGAGGCCCCACTTCTGGGGTGAAGGGGATGCCGGTCACTTCGGCGACCGTCGACATGATCTGCCCGACCGACACCCCGTCGCCGCTTCCGAGGTTGTAGACGGGCTCGATCGGCTCGTGCGCATCCAGCCGCTTGGCCGCGGCCACGTGCGAGAGCGCCAGGTCGGCCACGTGGATGTAGTCGCGCACGCAGGTGCCGTCCGGGGTCGGGTAGTCGTCTCCGTTGATCCGCGGGGTGCGCCCGGCGACGAGCGCGTCGAAGACGAGCGGGAACAGGTTGTGCGGGCTGGTGTCGCGCAGGCTCGGGTCGCCCGAGCCGACGACGTTGAAGTACCGGAGCGAGGCGTGACGCAGGCCGACGGCGACCCCCTGGTCGCGCAGCAGCCACTCCCCGATCAGCTTGGACTCGCCGTACGGGGACTCCGGGTTCTTGGGGGTGGACTCGGTGACGATGTCCACGTCAGGGGTGCCGTACACCGCGGCCGACGAGCTGAAGACGATGGCGTCGACGCCCGCATCCTGCATCGCCGCGAGCAGCACCGCCGTGCCCGTCACGTTCTGCTCGTAGGTGTGGAGCGGACGCTGAACCGAAACCCCGGCGTACTTGAAGCCGGCCACGTGGACCACGCCCGTGATGGTGTTCTCGGCGAAGAGCTGCGACAGCAGCTCGCCGTCGAGGATGGTGCCCCGGTAGAAGGGGACGCCCGCCGGGACGAACTCCTCATGGCCGCTCGACAGGTCGTCGACGACGACCACGTCGATCCCCTGGTCGCGGAACGCCCGCACGACGTGCGCTCCGATGTACCCTGCGCCTCCGGTCACCAACCACGCCACGGCGGTCCTCCTGCTCGTTCGTCCGACAGACCTGGGGCAACCCTACCGGCCGTGGACGAACCGCCCGGAGGCGGCCGCCGTCGTCTCAGCTCAGACGAACGCCGCCTGACCGGTGATCGCCCGGCCGACGATCAGCGTGTTCATCTCCCGGGTGCCCTCGTACGAATAGAGCGCCTCCGCGTCGGCGAAGAAGCGCGCGACGTCGTAGTCGAGCACGATGCCGTTGCCTCCCAATGCCTCGCGGCACCAGGCGACGGTCTCGCGCATCCGGGCCGTCGCGAACGCCTTGGCGAGGGCCGAGTGCTCGTCGCGCTGCTCACCGTCGTCGAGCATCTGCGAGACGCGGGTGCACAGGCCGATGGATGCGGTGATGTTCCCCAGCGACTTGACCAGCAGGTCCTGGATCAGCTGGTGCGACGCGATCGGCTTGCCGAACTGCACCCGCTCCTTCGTGTAGCGGAGGGCCGCCTCGTAGGCGCCGACGGCGACGCCGACGGCGGCCCAGGCGACCTCCGCACGCGTCAGGCGCAGCACGCGGGCGGTGTCCTTGAAGCTGTTCGCGTTCTGCAGCCGCAGCGACTCGGGCACGATGACGTTCTCGAGGGTGATGTCGGCGTTCTGCACCATGCGGAGCGACTGCTTGCCCTCGATCTTCGTGGTGGTGAATCCCGGGGTGGAGTTCGGGACGATGAAGCCCTTCACCTGCCCGTCCTCCGCGCTCTTCGCCCAGATGACGGTGATGTGGCTGAAGGTGGCGTTCCCGATCCACCGCTTCGATCCGTTGAGGATCCAGTTGTCGCCGTCGCGGGTCGCGATCGTCTTGAGGCCCTGCGCCGAGTCGGAGCCCGACGTCGGCTCGGTGAGGCCGAACGCGCCGAGCACCTCGCCGCTCGCCAGCTTCGGCAGCCACTCGGCGCGCTGCTCGTCGGAGCCGCACACGCCGATCGCGCCGAGCGCCAGACCGTTCTGGACGCCGACGTACGTGCTCACCGACGCGTCGACGCGCGCCAGCTCCAGCGCGACCCAGCCGCGGAAGACCGCCGAGTTCTCGAACGCCGCGGTCTCCGGGAAGCCGAGCCCGACCGTGCCGTTGCGGTGGATGACATCGAGGATCTGGTGCGGGAACTCCGCCTTCTCCCAGTACTCGTTGACGATCGGCTTCACCTCGGCCTCCAACTGCTCGCGCAGGGTCGCGATGAAGTCCTTCTCGCGATCGGTGAGGAGGGTCTCGAAGCCGTAGAAGTCGCCGGCGATGGTCTCGAAGGGCATGTCTGCTCCATTGCGTCCACGTGGATGGTCGGGCGCCCGTCAGCCTAAGGAACCCGGCCGGTCGCGACAAAAGCGATTGGTAGTTTGGTCCAACGCAACGAAAGGGATGGCAACGCATGTTTGTGCGCATCGGCAACACTCCGCGCGATTACGCCTGGGGCTCCACGACGGCGATCGCGGGCCTGCTCGGCACCGAGCCGAGCGGAGGACCGGAGGCGGAACTGTGGCTGGGCGCGCATCCCGGTTCCCCCGCCCGGGTCCTCGACCCTGCGCTGGCCGACGGCGCCGCCGACCTCGCCGCGTGGGAGCGCACGAGCGACCTCCCCTATCTGCTCAAGGTGCTGGCCGCCGCCGGGCCGCTGTCGCTGCAGGCGCATCCCTCGCCCGAGCAGGCGCGGGCCGGCTTCGAGCGCGAGAACGCCGCAGGGCTGGCGCCCGACTCGCCGGACCGCAACTACAAGGACCCGTTCCACAAGCCGGAGCTGATCTTCGCGCTCAGCGACCCCTTCGAGGCGCTGTGCGGCTTCCGCGACCCGGCCGAGAGCCGGGCGGCGCTCGAGCGGCTGGCTGCTGCGGGCAACGGCGGAGCGGTGCTGTCGGGCTTCGCCCGCACGCTCGACGGCGAGCCGGAAGCCGTGCTGCGGCGCGCCACCGAGTGGCTGCTCGGCGGGGACACCGACGTGGACCTGCTGGTGGCCGAGGTCGTGGCCGCGGCACGGGCGCTGCCCGGGGACCGCGACGCGGACACCGTGCGGATGCTCGACGAGGCCTTCCCCGGCGACCCGGGCATCGTGCTCGCGCTGCTGCTGAACCGGGCGACGCTGCGCCCGGGCGAAGTGCTGTACCTGCCGGCGGGCAACATCCACGCGTACCTGCGCGGACTCGGCATCGAGCTGATGGCCGCCTCGGACAATGTGCTGCGCGGCGGGCTCACCCGCAAGCGCATCGACGTGCCGGAGCTCGTCGGCGTGCTCGACTTCCGGCCGATCCGGGCGACCCCGTTGGCCGCCGAGCATCCGGCCGCCGGCGTCGAGACGTTCCGGCCGGACGTGCCGGACTTCGCCCTCGAGTTCGTCTCCCTCACCGGGGAGGTGCCGAGCGCGACGGTCCCGCTTCCGGGCACCGCCATCGCTCTGGTCACCGACGGGGAGGTCGAGCTGAGCGGCACGAGCGGATCGCTGCACCTGCGCCGTGGCGACGCGGCGGTCGTCACCGATGAGCGCGAGCTCACGGCCACCGGCCGGGGGACCCTGTTCGTCGCGCATCCCAACCGTTGAGCAGCGGCGGGTCGGTTATCCTGCCCAGGTGACCTCCCCGCCCGTCCACCCGCCCACCCGTGCCGACGACGCCGGCCGTGCCGCCTCCCGGCCCGCCGGGCGACCGGCGCTCCGGTCGGTGACGCGCCGCCGCAGCGGCGTCGACCCGGCCCGGGTCGAGGCCGCACGGTCCGCGACGGGCACCGGGGAGGCGGTCGTCGGCGCCGTCGTGCTGTTCACGCTCTTCGCGGGCGACTTCTGGCGCAACCTCATCAGCTGGCCGGGCTACTTCGTCCTCGCCGGGGTGCTCGCGGTGGTCTGCATCGTGCTCGTGGTCCGCTCGCGCCCGCGCTTCCGGTGGCGGACCACGCCCAAGACGCTGCTGCTGTTCCTGGCGCTGGCCCTGCTGTCGATCGCCTGGTCGGCGTACCCCGGAGCCAGCGCGCTCGGCGTGCTGAGCTCGCTGCTGACCGCCGCGGGCGGGGTGTTCCTCGCGCTCCGGCTGGGCTGGCCGGGGCTGCTGAGTGCCCTGGGCAATGCGTTCCGGTGGATCCTCGGGCTGTCGCTGCTCTTCGAGCTGGTCGTCGCCCTGTTCGTGCGGCACCCGGTGCTGCCATTGACCCCGGTCAAGCCGATCCCGTCCGGCACCCTCCCGCAGGCGTTCTACTGGAGCCGCGACCTGCTGTTCCACGGAGGCCCGATCCAGGGCATCGTCGGGAACAGCAATCTGCTCGCGATGATCGCGCTGCTGTCGCTGATCGTCTTCGGGATCCAGGTCGCCGACCGGACCGTCCGGCGGGGTTCCTCCGTGACGTGGCTGGTGCTGGCCGCCCTCACGCTCGCGCTCACCCGTTCGGCGACCGTCATCGCCGCCGCCCTCGTCACCGCCGTGGTGCTCGGCTTCGCGCTGTGGGCCCGGCGTGCCGGCGCCGATCGCCGGACGCCCGTGTACGTGGTGGGCATCGCCCTGGTCGCCGCGACGATCGTGCTGGTCTCGGTGTTCGCCTCCCGCATCCCCGCGCTGTTCGGCAAGAGCGAGGACCTCACGGGTCGCCTCGATATCTGGGCGGCGGTGACCAAGCTCGCTCAGCAGCGGCCGGTGTTCGGCTGGGGGTGGGTGAGCTACTGGGCGCCGTGGGTCAAACCCTTCGACGGGCTCGCCACCCGCAACGGCGTCGAGTACCTGCAGGCGCACAACGCCTGGCTGGATGTCTGGCTGCAGCTCGGGATCGTGGGACTCGTCGTCTTCATCCTGCTGGTGCTCACGACGTTCGGCCGGACCTGGTTCCTCGCGATCGACCGCCCGCGCTTCACTGTGGCCGACGACCAGCCCTACCGTGCCCTCACGCTGCTCCCGCTGCTGCTGATCGCCGCGCTGATCGCGCAGAGCTTCGCCGAGAGCCGGATGCTGATCGAGGGAGGCTGGGCGCTGCTCGTGACACTCGCCGTGGCGACCAAGCGGACCGCTCCGTAATCGATGTCTCGACGGCCGCCCGGGCGCGCGGGAAGGCGCCGTCCCCGTAGTCTGTGAGCATGGCAACGCCCCGTCGGACCCTGGTGCCCTCCGCGGTGACCGAGTTCCTGGGCTCCGCCCGCTTCAACTCGACGTTGGCTCTGGTGGCGGTGATCACGGGCTTCTCGACCCACGCCATCCGGGCTCTGATCGGCTGGCCGGGCCTGATCGGCGCGCTGGCGGTGCTGGTCGTGCTCGCAGCGCTGTCCTTCGCCGCGCAATGGCGCCTGATCGAATGGCATGGCCTGCTGCCCATCTCGGCGCTGCTCTTCGTGGGCTGGTGCGCGATCTCGACCTTCTGGAGCCAATACCAGTGGGCCACGGTCGCGGGCGTCTTCTATCAGCTGATCTTCGCCTTCCTGGCGGTGTACATCGCGCTCGTCCGCGACGCCATCCAGATCGTGCGGGTGGTCGGCGACGCGCTGCGGTTCCTGCTGACCGTCTCGCTGTCCCTCGAAGTGCTGAGCGGCCTGCTGATCGACACCCCGCTGCGCTTCCTCGGCATCCAGGGGAACATCGCGGCCGGCGGTCCCATCCAGGGTCTGTTCGGCTCGCGCAACCAGCTGAGCATCGTCGCCCTGATCGCATTCGTCACGTTCCTGGTCGAACTGCGGACCCGGTCGGTGCGCCCGCCCGTCGCGGCGTTCTCGATCACGCTGGCCGGGCTGTGCATCCTGCTCGCCCACTCCCCCGTCATCGCCGCCGTCTCCGTCGTCGTCGGGCTCGCCACCCTGGCGCTCTACCTGCTGCGCAAGGCGGCGCCGCAGCAGCGTCCGTACTTCCAGTGGGGTCTCGCGATCCTGACGCTCGCGGTGCTCGTCGTCGCCTACATCTACCGGACGCGCGTGATCGACCTGCTCAATGCGCGCGCCGACTTCCAGGTGCGATACCAGCTGTGGATCCAGATCTGGGAGCTCATCCCGGTGCAGCAGACGGTCGGCTGGGGATGGGTCGGCTCCTGGCCGACCGATCTCTACCCGTTCACCGCCATCCAGGCGGCCACCGGCGTCTACCACGCGGACGGGCTGAACGCCTACCTGGACGTCTACCTGCAGGTCGGCATCATCGGGCTCCTGCTGTTCGTCGCCCTCATCGCGCTCGCCTTCGGTCGGTCGTGGCTGCTCGCCTCGAACCGGCGCAGCGTGGTCTACGCCTGGGCGCCGCTGGTGCTGGTGGCGCTGCTCGCCACCAGCGTCTTCGAGAGCTCCATCCTGATCGAGGCGGGGTGGATGGTGCTCGTCATCTGCACCGTCAAGGCGTCGCAGGGGATGAGCTGGCGGCTGCGGCTGCCGCATCGCGACCAGAGCTGACGCCGCGCCCGGCGGCACGAAGGCCGATCAGGTGCACGACCAGCCCGACGGCCGGTCCGACCGCGAGGGCCAGCGCCGCGCGCCCGGCGAGGGGCAGCGGTACGAAGAGCAGGGCCAGCGTGACCACGGAGGCGGCCACCCAGCCCAGCGCGTACAGCCCGTGCAGGTTGCGTGCGAGCACGGCGGAACCGCTGACGAACAGCGCGCCGATCAGCCCGGACGACGCGATCAGAGCGACCAGCACCCCGGCCGACAGGTCGAACTGTGAGCCGAACACCAGGTGCATGACCGGCTCGCCCCACAGCCACGCCGCACCGCAGAGCAGCAGGATCACGACGGCGATCCCGCCGAGCAGCAGCGCGATGGTGCGAGCGGTGCGGTCGGGATGGTGCGAGAAGCGGCTGACCAGGAAGCTGGACAGTGCCGTCAGCGGCACCAGGATCGGCGCGCGCGTCAGGGTGACGGCGAGCACCAGCGAGCCGAGGTCCGAGTGGTTCTCCGGCCCGGCGAAGAACGACAGCACGAGCGGGAAGCCGTTGATCAGCACGGCGGTCGCGGAGGCGGCGAGCATCGTCCGTCCGGTGTTCGCCACCAGGGAGCGCACGCCGATCGCGACCCGGGCGTTCTCGACGAACGCACGCGGGGCGGTGAGGAAGACGACGATCAGCGAGATCGGGAACGGCGCGATCACCGCGATGGCGAGCGGGACGATGTCGTGCGTCACACCCAGCACGGCCACCACGCCGATGACGCGGAGGATGCCGTCGAGCGCGACGATGGCCGCGAGCTGACGCCACATCCCCGCGCCGGCCATCACCCCGGAGGCGGCGGCGACGAGGCAGTTCAGCGCGGCGCCGACGGCCACGAACCACGCGAGACCCGCATTCGCCGAACCGAGGCTCGGCACCGCCCAGAGCACGCTGGTGGCGATCACCACGACGCCGATGACCAGGGCCGCGATCGCGGCGAACGCCCAGAGCGAGGTGCGGCGCACGCCCGCCCGGCCGGGGAGCCCGTCCCGCTTGGCGACGACCGTCTGCGCCGTCGCCCGTGTCGACTCCTGCTGCAGGCCGAACAGGATGCCGACCACCAGGAACAGCGCCGACCAGAACACCGAGAACACGCCGTAGCCGGCGGCTCCGACCTCCGTGTACACCCGCCAGGTGACCACGTAGCCTGCGATCCCGGCGATCGCCGTCGCGCCCAGGATGAGCACGACCGACGAGCGCGCCGAGCGGGGCGCCGACGCCTCCTCGATGTCCGGAATGGGCTCGTTGAGCGGTTCGAACGCGGTGATGGATCTCTCCCCGATGGTGCGTGAAAGGATGGACGGCGGCCGCCTCTCGCGGCACGCCAACATTACGACGAAAGCCTGGACGCAGTGACGATCGACATCATGATGCCGTTCTACGGCGACCCCGGCCTGTTCCGCGACGCCGTGGAAAGTGTCCGGGCCCAGACCGATGGCGACTGGCGTCTCGTCGTGATCGACGACGTCTACCCCGACACCGCTCCCGGGGAGTGGGTCTCGGCGCTCGGCGACCCGCGCATCGAGTACCTCCGCAACGAGACGAACCTCGGGGTCAGCGGCAACTTCAGCAAGTCCGTCGACCTGGTCCGCGCCGAGCACTTCGTCCTGATGGGCTGCGACGACCTGATGGAGCCGGGATACGTCGAAGGGATGCGCGCGGCGATCGCGCGCCACCCCGACGGCTCGTACTACCAGCCCGCCGTCACGGTCATCGCCGACGACGGCTCCCCCGCGCTGCCGCTCGCAGACCGGGTCAAGTCCTGGTACCGCCCCACCCGCTCCGAGCCGACGGTGCTGTCGGGGCAGGAGCTCGCGGTCAGCCTCCTCCGCGGCAACTGGACGTACTTCCCGTCGATGTGCTGGAACACCGCGGCGGTGCGCCGGCATGGCTTCGACGCTGCCTTCGACGTGGTCCTCGACCTCGCGCTGCAGCTGGACATCGTGCTCGACGGCGGAAGCCTCGTGCTGCTGCCGGAGCGCACCTTCCGCTACCGCCGGCACGCGGGCAGCGTGTCGTCGTGGACCGCGCAGGACGGCACCCGGTTCGACGAGGAGCGCGCGTTCTTCCTCGACGCCAAGAAGCGCCTGCGGGCGCGGGGCTGGCGACGTGCGGCCCGGGTCGCGGGCGCGCACTGGTCGTCGCGCCTGAACGCCGCCACGAAGCTCCCCTCGGCCGTCGCGAAGCGCGACGGTAACGGCCTGCGGGCGCTCGCGCGGCACATCCTCCGCGGCTGGTGAGCGACCAGGCCTCTGCGCCCTAGCGGGCCCCGGCGCCTGAGCGGATGGGGCCGACGACGACTTCGGCGCCGTTGCCCGGGCAGAGCTTCTGCAGCTCGGCTTCCAGACCCGCGTCCCGCGTGCGGATCACGACGCCCGGCCCCCAGGTCTTCAGCGCCGCGCACACCTGCTCCCGGTCGTCGGTGTCGAGCGCGTAACTGTGCCCGCGGATCGGGTCGGTCCCGCTCTTCGCAGCGGCACCGAGGAGCCACAGATCGGCGAAGGCGTCGGCCTTCCAGTCGAAGTACCCGGCGAGCATCGTCCGCTGCGCGGTGGGATCCTTGAGGGCGAACAGGGTCGGGAGGACGGCGTCGCCCGCCGCGACGCCCTGGCCGTGGACGATGTCGGTGTACGGCACCAGTGCACCGAGTGTCGGGGGTTTGGGGAGCACACCGGCGGCGGTCGAGATCACGGCGACCAGCACGCCGATGACGGCGGTCACCCGCGTCCACACGGCGAGCGGCAGCAGCACCAGCCGGTCGAGCGCCATCCCGAGCAGGATGACGAGCAGCAGGATGCCGATGAACCAGACGAGCTTGGCCGGGTAGTAACCCCAGGCGTACTGGTCCGGTCCCACGCTCCGGGCGAGGAAGACGTAGACGCCGACGGCGGGGACGACGATGGCCAGCACCCCGAGCAGATCCGATCGGCGGCCGGGCGACGTGGCCGTGACCGCGGCGAGCGCGAGGGCCACCCCGGCCAGTGTGAACAGCAGCGCCGGGGTCACCGGCGCCATGGAGCCGCCCTGCGCGAGCGCGCTCTGCTCGCGGCGCAGGTCCGGGATCGAGAAGACGAGGACGTAGGCGACCAGCTGGAGGGCCGCGAGCGCGAGAACCGCCCAGGACGACCACGGGATGCCACGGGGCAGCCCGCCGCGCCAGCGGGCGGAGGCCAACCAGCGGACCCCCGCCACAGCGGCGAGGACCAATGGGATCACGGCGAGGAACGCCCACAGGGCGAGCAGCGCCGTGGCCGCCAGCAGCAGCACGCAGACGGAAGCGACGGGGGTGTGCTCCGCTCCCCGCCAGGCGAGCCACGCCGCGAACAGGCACGCCAGCGTCGGCATCACGTTGTAGAACCCGAACTGGATCGAGAACCCCGCGACGAACCACGAGAGGATGAGCGCCGACGCGACGACCGCCGCGATCGAACGCAGCACCGGATGGCGTCCCCGGACCAGCTGCGCGGCCACGAGTCCCGCGAGGAAGGCCGTCACCACCGTCGAGGCGGCGAACACCCCCGCCATCGCCGCGATGTCGTGCTGGAGCATCCCCGGCGCGCCTGCCGCGGGACGGCCCGGAGCCATCCCGGCCGCGAGCATGACCGAGACGAGCGGGGAGACGTTGGGGTGGAGCGACGGGATGAGCCCGTCGTCCGCGATCAGGAAGCGCGAGGCGACCAGGTTCCACACCGCGTCGTTCTGCATCGCCCACGACAGCGCTTGGCCACCGCGCAGCAGCGGAAGGCCGCTGAACACGACGGCGACCACGGCCGGCACGACGGCGGCAGCGAGCGCACCCCACCATTCCACGGTCGACGGCACCCGGAACCCGCGGCCGAGGACGATCGCGACGCACGCGATGAGGACGACAGCCGTCAGTACGAGGACATTGCCCACCGCGAGGCCCAGGCCGACCTTGGGGAACGCCCGCACGGCGAACGCCAGGGCGACCAGCGGGACGACGACACCCGCCGCGACGCCGACCGGGCGCGAGCGGAAGGCGGCGGCGACCGAGAGCGCGGCGGCGGCCGCGAGCACCCAGATGGTCACGCCCGCGGCGGCGAGCGCCGCACCGCCGAGCGCGACGACGAGGAGTGCGCCGGCGACCCACCACCGGGCGCCTGAGCGTCGGATGGTATCGTCCACCTGTCCCCATTTCGTCGTGCCTGCCGGGGCTGCCTCCGCCCAGCACTCGAACCTACCTCACGAGTCCTGTCTCCCTCTGGAGGGGCGGGATCCGCGATCGACAGGATCCGTGATGACCGATCAGCCGCGCCGCCGGACCGGCCCGAGGGGCCCGTGGACGACGTTCTGGCTGGCATTCGGCGTGCTCTTCCTGATGATGGGGTCGTACTCGCTGGCCACTCCCCAGGGCGCGAGCCCGGACGAGCCGGCGCACGCGATGCGCGCCTACGCGGCGGCTCACGGGCAGCTGTTCGGACCCGAGTCCCGGGCCGTCCCCGGCACCCTCGACCTACGCGTCTCCGAGTACTTCGCCCAGCTCGAGAAGCACATGCCGTGCTTCAAGCGCGACGTCACCCATACGCCGGCGTGCGTCACCCCGATCGCCGATGAGGATGCGGTCACCACCGGCCACTCCTCGACGGGGATCAGCACGCCGGTGTTCTATCTGGCGGTCGGCTGGCCCACCGCCGTCCTCGACGGCGCGAAGGGTCTCTACGCGATGCGCCTGGTCGGCGCCGCCCTCTGCGCGGCCCTCCTCGCGCTCGCCTTCGTGGCGCTGCGATCACTGCCCCGCGCGCGCTGGGCGACCCTCGCCCTGGCCGTCGGGGTGACACCGATGACCCTGTTCCTCTCCGGGACGGTGAACCCCAACGGACTGGAGGTGGCGGCGACCGCGGCCGCCTTCGCGTTGCTGCTGGCGACCTTCGCGACCGAGTCGTCCCGGCGCATCCTGGCGTGGCGGCTCGCCGGCGTCGTCGTCGTGAGCATCCTGCTGGTCAACACGCGCAGCATCGCGTTGCTCTGGCTGCTGCTCGCCCTGGTCGCCGCGCTCATCCTGAGCGACCGGGCCGTGCTGCGGACGGTGTTCCGCTGGTGGGCGACGTGGGTCGGTGTCGGGATCGTCGTCGCCGTGACGCTCGCGGTCGCGGTGTTCTACCTGCGTCCGCGCCCCCTGACGCCCGCCTACCAGCCGATCGGCGCCGGTAGCAGCTGGGGCCAGGGCTTCTCGTGGACCATCGATCAGACGTCCTCCTTCATGACCGGCTGGATCGCGCAGTTCGGCTGGCTGGAGATCCCCGCTCCGGCGATCGCGATCCTCATCTGGGCGACCCTCGGCGGAGGGCTCCTGCTCACCGGCCTGGTCTACGGCGGACGCCGCGTCGGGTTCGCCGCGCTCCCGGTCGCCCTCGCGATCGTCTTCGTCCCGCCGTTCTCGCAGGCGGCCGTGATCGGCGACGCCGGGTACATCTGGCAGGGCCGGTACACGCTCGCTCCGGCGGTCCTGCTGGTGGTCCTGGCGGGCATCGGCCTCGACCGCGGGCTCGGCGCCCGGTTCGACCTCCCGCTGCGCCCGCTGGTCCGTGTCGGCGTCGTCCTCCTCGGGATCGGGCACGTCGCCGCCTTCGTGTGGATGGTGCGCCGCTACGTCACCGGGCTCACTCCGACGGGCACCTGGCTCGACCTGCTGCGGCACCCGCTGTGGCAGCCGCCGGGGGGATGGGTCGCTCCCGTCCTCGTGCTCACCGCGGCCTCCGTCGCAGGGGCCTGGCTGCTCGCATCCAGAGAGCCCGTGCGAGAATGAGAGCGACGCTCGGTGTCCGCCCGCCCGAGTCCGCCCCCATCTAGTACCGTGACTGCCATGCCCTACGCCCTCTCCGACACTCTCATCGTCATGCCCGCCTTCAATGAGGAGGAGTCGGTCGCGGCGGTGATCGCAGAGGTCCAGCAGAAGCTTCCGGGTGCGGCTGTGCTCGTCGTCGACGACGGGTCGCTCGATGCCACCGCGGAGCGCGCGCACGAGGCCGGCGCACTGGTCGCCTCCATGCCGTTCAACATGGGCGTCGGAGGCGCGATGCGGCTGGGCTTCCAGTACGCGGTCGAGAACGACTACGCGGTGGTCGTGCAGATCGACGCCGACGGACAGCACGACCCGGGCAGCGTCCCCACCCTCCTCGCGGCACTGGACGACGCCGACCTCGTGATCGGGGCGCGTTTCTCCGGCGAGGGCGAGTACTCCGTCCGCGGACCGCGACGCTGGGCGATGAACGTGCTGTCCTCCGTGCTCAGCCGCGTCGTGCAGTCGCCGCTTAAGGACACGACGAGCGGCTTCAAGGCGAACGGCCCCCGGGCCGTGGCCCTGTTCGCGCACTCGTTCCCCGCGGAGTACCTGGGCGACACGGTCGAGGCCCTCGTCATCGCGGCGCGCGCCGGTCTGCGGGTCACCCAGGTCCCCGTTGCGATGCGTCCACGGGCAGCCGGGCAACCCTCCCACAACCCGATCAAGGCCGCGGTGTACCTCGCTCGGGCGTTCGTCGCCCTGCTGGTCGCCCTGATGCGGCCGAAGACCGCCCTGAAGGAGACGGCGACCGCCTGACATGTCGATCACCAGTTACATCTTCGGAATCCTCGCCGCCCTCCTCACCCTCGTGGTCGTCGTCGAGATGCTCCGCCGCGGGCGGATGCGGGAGCGGCACGCCATCTGGTGGATCGTCGCCGGCACACTGGCGCTGATCATCGGGGTCTTCCCGACGATCCTCGACTGGGCGGCCGGCCTCGTCGGCGTCGGCGCTCCGGTCAACCTCGTGTTCTTCGTCAGCATCGCCGTGCTGTTCCTCGTCTGCATCCAGCACAGCTCCGAGCTGACGACCCTGGAGAGCAAGTCCCGCACCCTCGCTGAGCGGAGCGCCCTGCAGGAGCTGCGCATCAGTCAGCTCGAGGAGCGGGTCGCCCAGCTGAGCCGCGAGAAGGAGTAACGGGTGCGAGGCATGTGGCGTCCACTGCTGGTCGTGTGGGCGCTGCTCTCGGCGCTGTGCGCCTGCTGGTCGTTCGCGACCCCGATCTCCGCATCGCCCGACGAGCCCGCCCACATCATCCGCGCGGCGAGCGTGGTCCGGGGCGAGCTGATCGGCACGCCGTCGCGCGACGGTCACATCGTCACGGTCCCGGCTTACATCGCCCGCACCGGGCAGGACACCTGCTTCGCCTTCAATCAGGGCGTGACGGCGGACTGCACCACCCGCGGCCCCGCGTCCACTCCCCCGCTCGCCGACCCCGACGCCCTCACCCAGGCTCCGACGACGGCCGGGCTGTACAACCCGATCTACTACGCGGTCGTCGGCTGGCCCTCGCTGCTCTTCCACGACGTCGGCGGCGTCTACGCGATGCGGATCATGAGCGGCATCCTGACGTCGCTGTTCGCCGCGCTCGGGTTCTCGGTCCTCTGGACGCTGCGGCGGCGGGCGCTGACCGTCCTCGGTTTCTCGCTCGCGATGACGCCGGCACTGCTCTTCCTCGGCGGCTCGGTGAACCCGAGCGCGGTGGAGGCGACGGGCATCCTCGCGCTGTTCGCCGCCATGGTCGCGGTCGTCATCGACCCGCGCCCCGCCCTCCTGCCGGTGCGCGCCGCCATCGTGGCGGTCGCCGGCGCGTTCGCCGTCAACGCCCGCGGCCTGTCCCCGCTCTGGGCCCTCATCGCGATCGCCGTTCCCCTGCTCCTCGCCCGGGTGGAGACCCTGCGAGACCTGCTGCGCAGGCGGCCCGTGTGGATCGCGGCAGCCGTCGTCGCGCTCGCGACACTCTTCGCGTTCGCCTGGACCCTGGGCAGCAACTCGCTGCACAACGCGGTCGACAACCCGGATTCGACCCCGCAGCACTTCCCCGGCATCGGGGTGAATCCGCTGAGCGGATTCTGGATCACCCTGCTGCGCACGGTCGAGTACGCCCACGGCGCCATCGGCCTGTTCGGCTGGCTCGACACTCCCGCGCCTCCGGAGGTCTTCTTCCTCTGGGCCGGCCTGATCGGCGCGCTGCTGCTCGCGGCCGTCTGCGTGCTGCGCGGTCGCCGGCTGGCCTTCGCCCTCACCCTGCTCGGGGCGTTCGTGCTGCTCCCGCCGGTCGTCCAGGCGGCCTACATCACCGGCGGCGGCATCATCTGGCAGGGTCGGTACGCGCTTCCGCTCTTCGTCTGCCTGTGCGTCGGCGTGGCCGTCGCGCTCGACCAGACGATCGCGCCCATCACCTGGCCCGTGTGGATGCGCCGGCTCACGCTGGTGACGGCCGTCGGCCTGGCGGTCGCGCAGTTCTATGCGTTCGAGAACACGATGCGACGGTATTCCGTCGGGCTCACCGGATCGCTCAAGGCGTTCCTGCTCGGAACGCCGCCGTGGAGCCCGCCCGGCGGTGTGCTCATCTGGCTGCTGCTGGAGGTGCTGGTCCTCGCGGGTGCGGCCTGGCTGGTGATCCGCGCGACCCGGCTGTCGGCCTCCCTGACGGAGGTATCGACCCGCCCGGTGGCCGTTACGACGCCGTAGCGCTTCTCCGCTAGGGTGTGGCCGTGCCTCCACTGACCGATGCCGGCCCGCGGGCGACGCTGCCCGTCGCCCGGCGGTGACGACGCCGACGGCAACCGGGCAGCGGGAGCTCACCCGCATCGTCGCCGTCCTCCCCACGACAGCAGCACGGCGTCCGGTCGCCGCCTTCTTCGCCGCCTGGGCCGTCCTCGCCGTGCTCGGTGCCGTCTGGGCGTGGGCGACTCCGCCCTCGGCCTCGCCGGATGAGCCGGCCCACATCGTCCGTGCCGCCAGCGTCGCCCGCGGTGAGCTGTTCGGCGAGCCCTCGGCGTGGGGCAACCTCGTGCACGTGCCGCGGTACGTCGCCGACTCGCACCGGGCCACCTGCTACGCCTTCCAGCCGAGCATCCCGGCGGCGTGTCCCGTCCCCGGTGGCGACCCGGCGGACACCGTGGTCGCCCCAACCTCCGCCGGGCTGTACAACCCGCTGTACTACGCGCTGGTGGGCTGGCCGTCCCTGCTCTTCGGCGACTCGGCCGGGCTGACCGCGATACGGGTGGCCAGCGCCGTGCTCTCTGCGCTGTTCGCCGCCCTCGCCTTCTCGGTCGTGATGACGCTCCGCGATCGCCGGTTCCCGGTCCTCGCCTTCGCCGTCGCGGTCACCCCGATGCTGCTGTTCCTCAGCGGGACCGTGAACCCGAGTGCGGTCGAGGCCACAGCCACACTCGCGGTGTTCTGCGGGATGCTCGCGATCACACTCTCGCCCGATCCTGCGCGGCTTCGCGGCCGCGTGGCGATCGTGGCCGTCTCGGCCGTCGTCGCCGTGAACGCCCGCGGCCTCTCCCCGCTGTGGGTGCTCGCCGCCCTGGCCGTCCCGCTGCTGCTGGTGAGGGGCGCCGCGCTGCTGCAGTTGCTGCGCCGTCCCTCCGTGATCGTCGCGATCTCCGTCATCGCGGCGGGTACGCTCGCGGCCGTCGGCTGGACGCTGGCCACGAACTCGCTCGCCAACGCCATCGCGCATCCCGAGGACGCCCTGCAGTTCCCCGGGGTCGGCGCTTCCCCGGTCACCGGTTTCCAGAAGGTGTTCCTCGGCACGATCGGATACTCGCAGGGCCTCGTGGGCCTCTTCGGCTGGCTGGACACCCCGGCGCCCGACCCCGTGCTCTACGGCTGGGGTCTCGCCATCGGCTCCCTCGCGGTGGGCGCGCTGCTCGTGCTGCGCGGACGCCGGCTGCTGATCGCAGCGGTGCTCGTCGGCGCGTTCCTCCTGCTGCCGGCGCTGGTGCAGGCGGTGTACATCCACGGCGGCGGACTGATCTGGCAGGGACGCTACAACCTCCCGCTCTTCCTGTGCCTGGTGATCGGGCTAGCGGCGCTGCTCGGGCGCGACGCGTTCCGCGCGCCGTCGGCATGGCTGCGGTTACGCATCCTGGTGGTCACAGCGGCCGCCGCGGGCCAGCTGTGGGCGTTCGAGGCGGCGCTGCACCGTTACGCGGTCGGCTCCAGCGGTTCAGTCAAGACCTTCCTGTTCGGCTCGCCGGCCTGGGCACCGCCCGGCGGAGTCGTGCTGGCGCTGCTGACCGCCGCGGCGGCACTGACCGTGGCCGCCGTGCTGCTGTTCCGCGCGGCCTCCGACGCGAGCGAGGGCCGCGAGGTCAGGACGGTTGCAGCAGGTCCCGCAGGACGTCCAGCCGTCGACGGCTAGCCAGCCGCTCGTAGCGTCCGCCCGCGGAGAGACGCAGCACGGGCAGGATGCGGGCCACCCGCAGCGCGGGCAGCGCCGCACGGGCCGCCTCGAACTCGGCCTTCTCCTCCGCGAGCGCGCGATGCTCGTACGGGATGCCGTCGGCGTCCGCCAGCCGGTCGGCGAGGAGGCGTGAGCGCACCGCGAGCATGCGGTTGCGCTCCCCGCGGCGGCCGAGCACACGGCCGATCTTGTGCCGAAGGGTCGGATCCCCGGCGCCGATCTGGTTCTCGTCGTGCCGCCGGTACCGGGTCAGCGGCCGCTCGCTCAGGTCGAGGCGGTCGCGCGCGGCCGCCTGGACGGCCAGCCACTCGTCGTGCACCCACTCGGCCGGGAACGGCAGCGCGGCCTGGAGCAGGTCGGCGGTGATCATGGCGGTCGCGCCGGTGGCGAGGTTGCGCCGCACGAAGATATCGAACGCGCGCCCGGAATGGACGGCCGCGCGCTCCTCCTCCGTGACCTCGAGGACGCCGAACAGGGTGCCGCCCGCGGGCATGCTGTCGTCGCCGATCAGCGTCGCGTCGGTGTGGAGGAACCCGAGGCCCGGGCGGTTGGCGAAGTAGGCGGCCATCCGCTCCAGCTTGTCCGGCTCCCACTCGTCGTCCTGGTCGCTCAGAGCGATGAGCTGCCCGTCGCACGCGCGGAGAGCCTGCTCGAAGTTGGCCGTCACACCGAGCGGCGTCTCGTTCCGCAGGATCAGGAGCCGCGGCGTCGGGGCGCCGGAGGCGCGGTGCGCCGTCAGCTCCTGCTCGACGAGCGCGAGCGTGTCGTCGGCAGACGCGTCATCCGACACCACCAGCTGCGCCGGCGGCAGGGTCTGGGCCAGGATCCCGGCGAGCTGCCTCCGGATGAAGCGCGCGCCATTGTGGGTGCACAGCGCGACGGAGACGGCGGGCGCGAGCGTCACCGGCGCCCCAGCCGGCTCCGGATCTTCTTGGCCACGACGGTCGGGCCGCCGTTGCCGAGGTAGTGGAAGAAGAGACCGACGTCGTGCCGGATGCCGTGCTTCTTCCGCCGCGTCGTCGTGCGGCGGGCGGGACCGCCCTGGCCGACGACGCCGCGGGCGACGAGGTCCGCGGCGTGCCGCGGGTCGGCGACGAACCGGACCAGCGGCTCCAGCACGACGCCCCAGAAGTAGCGCTGGCGCACGCGGGCGACGTTGCGCTTCGCCAGGCGGATGAACTTCTCGTCGTAGAGCACGGTCTCGAGGGCCGCGGCGAGCGCATCCACATCGCCGGAGGGCACGACGATGCCGAGCTTCTCCTCCTCGACCAGCTGCGCGAAGTGGTCGCCCTCGGTCACCACCATGGGCAGTCCCGCCCACAGGTAGTCGAGGATGCGCGTGCGGAACGAGAACGTCGTCTCGACGTGCGAGAAGTGCGTGCTCACGCCCGCGTCGGCCTCGGTGAGGTAGTTCTGGCGGTCGGCGTAGTCGACCCACGAGCTGTTGAAGAAGACGGAGCGGTCGAGCACGCCGAGGTCCTGCGCGAGCTGGCGCGACTCTGCCACGATCCCCATCTCCGGGACGCCGGGATGCGGGTGCTTGGTGCCCTGGAAGAACAGCCGGACGTCGTCGTGCGTCTCCGACAGCCGGGCGACCGCCTCGATCAGCGACTTGGGGTCGAACCAGTTGTAGAGGCCGCCGCTCCAGAGCAGCAGCTTGTCGTCCGCTCCGATGCCGGGCAGCACGCCCTTGAGCACGTCGCGCTCGTGCGCCGGGGGCGTCTCGGAGAGGCCGAAGGGGACGACGTCGATCAGGCCGTCGAGGTCCGGGTCCTCGTCGTAGTTGGCCGGGTTGATCCGCCCGAGGGCGGCCAGCTGGCCGAGGTAGAAGTGACGCTGGCGCTCGGAGGCGCACAGGAAGAAGTCGCCGCGCTCGAGCTGCTCGTTCAGCACGTCCGTCGCGTCGAGCACCTGCTTGTCCCACTGCGCGCGGCCGAGCTCCTTGCCCTGCTCGAGCTGCTCGAGGTGCATGGGGTCGTACACGTCGGCGACGATGATCCGGTCGGTCTTGCGGAGGCTCTCGAAGAGCGCCATCGCGAGACCCTGGAACACGATCACGTCGCTCTCGCGCTCGAGCGCGCGCATGGCGCGGTCGTCGCCGGGGCGCACGTGCACGACGTCGAAGGCCGCGGACACCGGCTCGACGCCGGCGAGCGAGACCAGGGTCACCATGTTGTCCTTGGACAGCGCCTCGGCCATGCTCCAGGCACGGATGGCCGGGCCGGCCATCTTCGCGCCGATCGGATCGCCGGTGATGATGAGCACGCGGGTCACGGCCGGCCGCTCGGTCACCGGGAACGCGGTGGCGAGCTTGTCGTAGCCCTCCAGGTAGTGCTCGTCCGTGTAGGAGGGGGCGTCGGTCTCGCCGAACAGCGACCAGATCCGGCTGTCGGCGACGACCCGGCTGCTCTGGATGCGCTCCCGGTCGGCCGCGAGGCCGGGGAGGTGCTCGACGAACTGGTCGATGGCGTAGACGGCGGCGACCGTCTCCTTGCCGATCTCCATGGTCGGGTCGTTCGACCCGCCCTTGCGCAGGTCGAACTCGGTGGAGTCGAGGCCGCCCTTGGCCACGCCGCGGCGAATGGTCAGCGCGAGGGTCGCGGGCAGCGCCGTGGCCAGCGCCTCGTCGCCGAGGTTCTTGTACTGCGTGAACAGCGCGTTCCGCTCGAGGAGGTAGCTCTCCTTGAACGCGCCGAACGACGACATGGACGCGTGGTGCTTGTGGTACGCCAGCGAGGCCGGCTCGTAGACGAAGCGGTGGCCGGCGAGGTTGAGACGCCAGCCGAGATCGACGTCCTCGAAGAACATGAAGAACCGCTCGTCGAAACCGCCGAGCGCCTCGTAGACGGAGCGGCGCACGAACATCGCCGACCCTGTGCCGAAGAGGACATCCTTGGGGACATCCGGGGTGGTCGGCACGGGCTGCGCGGTCAGCGGCTTGTAGCCCTGGCCGAACCAGGTCATCGCCGAGCCGATGTAGTCGACCTTGTCGCCGTCCCAGTCGAGCACCCGGCTGGCGACCGCGCCGACGCGCGAGCTCGACTCGAAGCGCTGGACCGCCGCCCGGACCCAGGCGGCATCCGGCTTCGCGTCGTTGTTGAGGAAGGCGACGTACTCGCCGGACGCCGATCGGACGCCGAGGTTGCAGCCGCCGGCGAAACCGAGGTTGGCCTTGGATTCGATCAGCACCACGTGCGGGGCCTCACGGCGGATGCGCTCGGCGCTGTCGTCGCCCGAGGCGTTCTCCACCACGACGATCTCGAGGCGGTCGGCGGGCCAGTCGAGGCGGCCGAGATGCTCGATGGCGGTCAGCGTGTCGTCGGTTCCCCGAAAGTTGACGAGAACGACCGAGACGACTCCGGGGCGCGTGATGGGCATGCGGTCCTTTCGCTGGCGAATCCGGCCGCAAGCCTACCAAGCGGCCCTGTGGGTCGCCCGGGGCGCGCCAGCCGGACTTGCTAAGCTCTCTGGCGTTCCCCCGCCCGGCACGCGAACGATGTGAGGCCGCCACCGCATGCAGACCGAGACCGCCACGGCGGCCCCCCGCCCCCGCTTCCGGGAGCGGCTGTTCTCGCGGGCGTCGATCGGCCCTGCTCTCCTGATCCTGGCGTCGCTGCTGGTCGGGATCGTGCAGGTCCCCGCGCACAAGGGCGTCTCGCCCGTCGACGAGTACGTCTACATCGACTACTTCGCCAAGGTGGCGACGCAGGGCACCGTGCACCGCGGCGAGCAGACCGGCACCTTCGCCCGGCAGGAGCTGGGATGCCGCGGCCTGCGCCTCCTGCAGCCGGCGCCCGACGCGCGCTGCTCGCTGACCAACGCCGAGAACAAGGAACTGTTCCCGTTCCACGGCGCCACGTCGGCGTACATCTACACCCCCCTCTACTTCGCCATCACGCGGGTGCTGGCCGAGCCGCTGGTCTGGGCGGGCGTCGGACTCGTGGATGCGGGCCGCTTCATCGGCGCGATCTGGCTGGCCGCCGCGGCATTGCTGCTCTACCTCGCCCTCCGCAGGCTGCGGGTGCACCCGGTCGCGGCGACCGCGACCGGGCTGCTGATGATCGGCTCCCTCCCCGCCTACTGGTCGAACACGTACATCAGCACGGACGCGACGGCCCTGTTCGCCGGCGGCCTGATGCTGTATCTCGCGACCTTCGTGGAGCACCGGCGCGGGCGCATCCTGTTCGTCGCCGGCGCGGCGTTCGTGACGCTCCTGAAGGTGCAGAACCTCGCCGCGGTGGCCGCGGCCGTGCTGTTCGTGCTGCTGCGCGTCGGGGTCGCCGCGTACCGCGAGCGCAGTTCGCGCGCCTCCTGGATCGGACGGCTGTTCGCCGACAGCCGCACCATCACCGTCATCGTCGCTGTCGTCGTCTCGGTGGCCGCGCAGCTCGCGTGGCTCGTCTACTCGAACGCGACCGCGGTGGGACCGGCGCCGGACATGGGGAAGGTGCGCCCGCTCGGCATCACCTCGATCATCCTGCAGTCGGGCCTGTTCATCGACACGGCGACCAAGGGCGTCGGCGACATCACGACGTTCCTCAAGGGCCCCGGTCTCTTCGTCAACTACGCGGTCTCCTGGATCGCCGTGGCCGGCGTGATCGGTCTGCTCATGGTCGCCCGCTGGGGCCGTCGCCGCAACGCGGTCGCCCTCGCGACCTTCGCCGCCGCCGTGATCTCGGCGCCGCTGCTGTCGGCGGTCACCTACGTGACCCTCGGCACGTACCCGGATCCCCCGCCCGGCCGCTACGGCATCTCGCTCGTCCCGCTGTTCCTGGCGTGCGCGGCGCTCCTGCTCGCACGGCGCCCGGTCCCCCGCTGGATCTTCGCCGGGGTCGGTGCGCTGACGTTCCTCGCCTCCCTCGTCCTCCCACAGGGCTGACCGTGGATCCGGTGTCGTCCGCCGCGCGCTTCCCCGGCCGGCTGTTCGCCTCGGTGTTCGCCGTCCTCTTCGTGATCATGGGAGCCTGGTCGCTCGCCACGCCCGTCTACGCCGTCCCCGACGAGGCCTCCCACACCGTCCGCGCGGCCGCGGCGGCCCACGGGCAGATCGTCGGCGACGGCCGGCACTTCCAGGCGCCGGGCTACCTCTACATCCCGGGCGCAGGGTCCTGCTTCGCCGGGCGGCCGGACAAGACGCCGGCGTGCGTGGGGACCTCGCCCTACGGCTCCGAGCTGCGCGACACGATCAGCACCGCGCAGACCAACTCGCCGGTGTACTACGTCATCGTGGGCCTGCCGACCCTCGTCCTCTCCGGACTTCCCGCCTTCTTCGGGATGCGCCTGCTCTCCGCTGCGCTCGTCGCCGCGTTCTTCGCTGCGACCGCGGTGCTTCTCCGCCGCCTCCCCGGCGCACGGTGGACGCTGCTCGTGCCGCTCGCGACCGTCACACCCGAGGTCGTCTTCCTCGGCGGGGCCATCAACCCGAACGCGGTGGAGATGGCCGCCGCCGGCGCGCTCTTCGCCTCGCTGCTCGTGCTGGCGCGGGTACGGCCCTCGGGCTGGTCGTTCGGCTTCGCCGCAGCGACCGCCGTCGCCTCCACCGCCCTGGTCACGGGCGGCCGGAGTCTCGGCCTGCTGTGGGTCGTCGTGGCGGGCGCCGGGGTGCTCGCGCTCCTGCGCAGGGACGACTGGCGCGCGCTGTCCCGCCGCACCTCGACCTGGGTCGTCCTCGCCGCTCTCGCGGTGATCGGCGCCGCGCAGCTGTTCTGGTTCACGCGGCCCGGCAACGGGGTCCAGGGCCAGGCGCATCCCACCCCCGGCAGCCTGGTCACCGTCGCCCAGAACATGGTCGAGAACACCTTCGTGTACTGGCGCCAGCTCACCGGCCAGTTCGGAACCGTCGACGTGCCCGCGCCCGAAGGGGTGCAGACGCTGTGGACGGCCATGTTCCTGGCGATCATCGTGCTGCCGCTCGTGCTCGGCCGGGGCCGCGAACGCTGGGTCGCGGCCGGGTTCACCGCGGTGCTCCTGATCGTCCCCATCGCGACGCAGGTCGCCCTGTGGCGTCAGGTCGGCGACGTGTGGCAGGGACGCTACATGCTCGCGGTGCTCCTGCTGATCGCCATCGCCGGAGGCCTGGCGCTCGACGCCGCCGGACGGCCGCTGACCCGGGCGTCGGTGGATGTCGTGCGCACGCTCGTCGTGCTCCTCGCGATCGGGCTGTTCTCCGCCTTCGCGTTCACCCTCCGCCGCTACGCCGTGACGGACAACTCCTGGGTCCGATTCCTCCTGGACCCGCAGTGGCAGCCTCCGGGCGGCACGATCCTGCTCACCCTGCTCACCATCGCCGCGCTGGCGTTCGGGGTGATCGCGGTGTGGCGGGCCCTACCGCGCCTCGCAGTGCGTCAGGGAGCGATCCAGGGCGGAGCCGCCGTAGGGACTGCGTTCGACTCGGGGTCGCACAGGAACTCGTAGATCCCGTCGAGCGCCGCATCCCAGTCGGAGTGCTCCGCGTCGATGGTGGCGACACCCGCCGCGGCGATGCGCCGGCGCGTCTCGGCATCCCGGACGAGCTCGTCGAGCCCGGCGACGACCTCGTCGTAGGTCATCATCGTCGTCCGCGCGTTCTCGCCCGGCTGGAACAGCCAGCGGAACCACGGCGAGTCCGGCACGACCATCGCCACCCCGCTCGCCATCAGCTCGAGCGGGAGGTACGACGGGTGCCGTGAGATCTGCAGCGTGATGCCGATGTCGGTGTCGCGGTACAGCCTCCCGGTGGCCCGGTAGTCGAGCAGCCCGAGGTCGATGAAGTCGGCGGAGGGCGGCAGGTACTTGGCCCCGGCCGCGACGATGCGCACCCGGTCGCCGTAGCGCCGCTTGATCTCGCTCAACGCGGCGAAGACGAGCTCCCAGCAGTTGCGGAAGTGGTCGCGTGCGTAGGCGAAGATCGTCACCGGATCATCGGCCGAACGCTCCGGCCGCCCCTGCGCGTGGAAGATGCTGCGGTCGACGGCCGGGTCGAAGTAGGTCGCCGTCCCGCCGTAGCCGCCCGCATAGATGTCGTGCATGCTCCGGGTGTTGCAGATGCCGTAGAGCCCGAGACGATACGTCTGCTCGGTCATCGCGAACATCGTGCTCGCCGGGTAGAACGACGGCTCGTAGTCCTGGATCAGGTAGAACTTGCGCGGAGTGCCGGGGGTCTTGGCCACATCCCGCGCGGTGAGCCAGAAGGTCGCGATGGCCGCATCGGCGGGCGGGACTGCTGCGAGGCCCTCCTCGGTGCCGTAGTAGTTGCCCACCTCGGAACCGGCGAGGCCGGGGAACGCCGCCACGATCGCCGACTCGTAGAACTCGTTCGCCGGGTGGCCGTTCACCAGGAACCGGTTGACGACGCCGTGCTCGCGGGCCAGCTTGTCGGCGATCCGCAGGGTGGTGTTGACCCCGCCGAAGAACGGCAGGTCGAAGCCGGGGAGCAGCCAGTTGATGGTGCGCACCTCGCGGCGTCCGGTGGTCGTGCGGTGCGTGTCGATGACGTGCGCGACCTCCTCCGCCGTGATGGTGGCGAGCGGCAGCAGGGCCGTCGCGTCCTCGGAGATGGTGGACTGCTGCGCGTCCGACTTCCACGGCCGGCCGAGACCCGCCATGGTCAGCTGGAGGGGCGGCGGGTCGTCCTTCGCCGCGAACCGGGGCACTTCCACCAGGCGGCACACGTTCGGCGAGATATAGGGGTCTCCGCTCGCCAGCCACGGCTGGTAGCGCCAGTAGCTGGCGAAGGAGTCGGCTCGCGGAGCGGTCCCGCCACGCGTCAGCGACTCGAAGTGCCGGACCGCGTCGAAGGGGATGACGACGTTCCGGCGCCCGCGGATGACCTGGTCGAGGCCCAGGACGACGTCGCTGCCGGTGAGCTGGAAGCGCTCGTCGAACCCGCCGACCTCCTCGAAGAGGTCGCGCCGGATGCCGACGCAGGCCGCCGTCACCGCCAGCGTGTTCCGGTACCAGCGCACCGGTCCGATCAGGGTGTCGGCCTCGGGGTCCATCCCGGCGAAGAGGTTCGCGGCGAATCCGCCCGGCCCGATCATGACCCCGCCGTGCTGCACACGTCCGTCGGCGGTGCGGTGCTGGAACCCGACGGTGCCGACGCCCTCGCGGTGCAGCATCCCGACCAGTTCGCGCAGCCAGCCGGCGTCCGCGACCTCGGTGTCGTCGTTGAGGAACACCAGGACCTCCCCCGCGGTCCCCCGGGCCGTCACGGTGTTCACGCGCGAGTAGTTGAACGGCTCCTCGTGCCACCAGACGTGGCGCAGCGGGATGCCGGGGTCGAGCGACGCGTACCAGGCCTCGTTCTCCTCGGTCTCGCCGCCGTTGTCCACGACGGTGACGTCGAACTCCGGATAGTCGGTCTGCGCCAGGCTCGGGAGCAGTCGCTCGAGGTTCGCTCGGCTGTGCCGGGTGGGCACGACGATGGAGACGGACGGCCAGCGCTCGGGCTGGAAGCGCACGCGGACCACGCCGTTGCTCACCTCGGCCGTCGCGTCCTCGCCCCGGTCGCGCAGCGCGCGGGCCAGCATGGCGGCGTCCTCCGCGGTGGCGGGGGCGCTCGGGTCGTCGGGCACGGACAGCAGCACGTGCGGCACCCGCCCGACGGAGGCGTCGGTCAGCTCCGAGTGCAGCAGGAGGCGCCAGATCCCGTGATCGTCGAGGGTCACGCCCGTGACGGCCCCGGCGTCGGGGACGCGGATGGCGAACGCGCGGCCCAGGTAGTTGGCGCCCAGCATGATCTCCGGCGACCACACCGGCCGGAACAGCGGGGACACGCGCTTGCCGTCGGCGGCGAGGCGATCCGAGTCGAAGGCGATCACGCGGCGCACGGGGTCGACCCGGTGCTCCTTGGCGACCTGCTCGAGCGCATGCGGATCGAGCACCGATCCCGCCTTGAGGAAGAGGACGAAGTCCTCCTCCACGTCGGGCAGCAGCTCACGCAGCGGGGTCCCGGTGCGCAGGACGAGCGGACGCGGCTCGACCGCGACCTGCGCGGTCAGGCTGTCGAGCGTCGTCTGCACGCGCGCCGACTCCTGCTCGTCGTCGGCGCCCGTGGTCTCGACGACCACCAGGAAGGTGGTCGTCGCTCCCGCGGGCAGCGGGTCGAGCGGGGGCTGTTGGGCGCGCCACTCGTCGTAGTCGGTCAGCCCGGGCCCGACCCGGCCCGGCAGCGCTGCCGGCGGTCGCAGCTCGGATCGGAAGGTCCGTGCGGCTTCTTTGCCGGCACGGAGCGCCTTACCGGGACGCGACTGCGGGGGAAGCAGGCGGCCGAGCGTGCGACGTGCGCCGCTCATCCATGCGTTCATCCGGGCAAGTCTAGCCGGGCAGGCGCCGCGCACGTCCCGCCTAGACTGGGGGCGAGGAGGCGCCCGTGATTCTTGCGATGACCCTGATGGTCCGCGACGAGGCCGACATCGTCGGCGCGATGATCGATCACCATCTGGCGCAGGGCGTCGACGTCATCATCGTCACCGACAACGGCTCCGTCGACGGCACCGCCGAACTGCTCGAGGGCTACGCCGCCGACGGCCGGATCGTGCTGCACCACGACCCCGTCCACCGCAAGCAGCAGGCCGTCACCGTCACCCGGATGGCACGCGAGGCGGCGACGGAGCACGGCGCCGACTGGGTGATCAACGCCGACGCCGACGAGTTCTGGCTCCCCCGCGCGGACGGCCTGACCCTGAAGGATGCCTTCAGCGGCATCCCGAAGCGCATCCAAGCCTTCGACGTCCCCGTGCACGACATGATCGGACCGGCCGCTCTCGCCGGCACCGGCCTGCAGCGCCTGATCTACCGCGACCTGCGCTCGACGGAGGCCCTGCACCGCGTCGGCCTGAAGGCCCACGCCACGCACGACGCCGTGCACATCGGCGATCCCGGCGTGGAGGTGGTGCAGGGCAACCACTTCGTCAGCCTGGAGAACCGCGGACCGGTGCCCGAGGGCTCCGAGGTCGAGGTGCTCCACTTCCCCTGGCGCTCGTGGGACCAGTACAGCCGGAAGGTCCGCAACGCCGGCACCGCGTACGAGAACTCCGACCTGACGCCGAGCCCGAACCACCACGGGATGCGCGACTACCGCCGCCTGCTGGCGGGAGTGCTCTATCCCCTCTATCTGTGCCGGCACCCCGACGCGGCCGAGCTCGCCGCCGGTCTCGAGAGCGGCGAGTACGTGCTGGACACCCGGATCGCCGACCGCGTGTCCTCCCCGGTGGCGGACACCCCGATCGACGCCGTGAGCGAGCCGGTGGACCGGGCCGTCGGGCTCGCCCTCGCCGAGCTCGACAGCCGCCTGGCCTCGGCCCTCGACGACACCGCCCGCGCCCACGCCGAGCTGCACGCCGCCCGCGAGGAGAACCGGGCGCTCCACGAGGAGCTCGGGATGCTGCGGAGCCGCCGCGTCGTCCGCCTCGCCGACGGCGCCGCGCGCCTGGTGCGCGGCGGTCGCGGCTGAGAGGACGCACACCGGAACCGCGGCCGTCCGGCACTTCGCACACCTTCCTCCCCGGTAGCGGTGGTAACGTCCCAAGCGGCTTTCGTGCTCGGCGCTTACCCGTACGCGGGCGAGAGGCCTCCCGCGGTGTCGCCCTCTGAACGGTCTCGCCCGGACCGGTGGGTGCGGTCCCGCACGACGACGCAGAAGGAGCACCATGCCGACCACCGATCCCGCCGCCCGCCGCCGCATCCTCGTGGTGACGCCCGACACGCTCGGCGAGCTGATGGCCGGACCCGCGATCCGCGCGTGGGAGATCGCCCAGGCGCTCAGCGCGATCGGCGACGTGCGCCTGATCTCGACGAACCGGGTGAGCGACATCGCGGATGACCGCTTCCATGTGGCCTTCGCTGACGACACCGCCCTGAAGGGCCACGTCGAGTGGGCCGAGGTGCTCGTCTTCCAGGGCCACATCCTGCGCAGCCACCCGTGGATCAAGTCGACCGACACGATCATCGTCGCCGACATCTACGACCCCATGCACCTGGAGCAGCTGGAGCAGGGCAAGGACCTCGGCCCGGAGCAGCGGCTCGCCGTCGCGATCGACACCGTCGAGGTGCTCAACGACCAGCTCGAGCGCGCCGACTTCCTGGTGTGCGCCTCCGAGAAGCAGCGCGACTTCTGGCTCGGCCAGCTCGCCGGTCTCGCGCGGATCAACCCGGCCACCTACGACCGCGACCCGAGCCTGCGCACCCTCCTCGACGTCGCGCCGTTCGGCGTGCAGAACGAGCCGCCGGTCCAGAAGCGCCACGGCATCAAGGGCACCGTTCCCGGGATCGGACCGGACGACAAGGTGATCGTCTGGGGCGGCGGCATCTACAACTGGTTCGACCCGCTCACGCTCATCGAAGCGGTCGCGATCGCGCGGAAGGCGCATCCCGACCTTCGTCTGTTCTTCCTGGGTGCAGCGCATCCCAACCCGAACATCCCGACCATGCAGATGGCCGTCCAGGCGCGGAAGCGCGCAGAAGATCTGGGCCTCGCGGGCGAGACGGTGTTCTTCAACGACTCGTGGGTGCCCTACGCCGACCGCGCCGACTACCTGCTCGACGCCGACCTGGGCGTGAGCACGCACTACGAGCACCTCGAGACGGCGTTCAGCTTCCGGACGCGCATCCTCGACTACCTGTGGGCCTCGCTGCCCATCATCAGCACCGACGGCGACACCTTCGCCGACATCATCCGCGACAACGACCTCGGCCGGGTCGTCCCGCCGGAGGATGTGGATGCGCTCGCACGCGCCCTCGAGGAGCTGCTCTACGACGAGGGCGCCCGGGAGCGCATCGCGGCGAACATCGCCGTCTACGCTCAGCAGCACACCTGGGAGCACACGCTCCGCCCGCTGGTCGCGTTCTGCGCCGACCCCTCCCCTGCGCCCGACCGGGTCGCCGGGATCGTCTCGGAGCGCACCCGCATCACCAACGACCTCAACAAGCGCATCGCCGGGCTCGAGGGCAGCTCCTCCTGGAAGCTCACCCGGCCGCTGCGGGCCGCCTCCGAATGGGTCGCCGGTCGGCGCCGCAAGCTATAATCCATCGAATGCCCGAGAACAGAAACGACGACTGAATGACTGCACTGGATCGATACCGTGCGCTCTCCCAAGAGCAGATGGTGACGGTCGGCGGCGACGATAAGTCCGGAGGGTCCTGGGCGGCGGTACGCGACATCCTGCGCCACCGCGAACTCCTCTCCTTGCTCGTCCGCCGCGACCTGAAATCCCGCTACAAGGACAGCGTGCTCGGCTTCGTGTGGACGCTGGTGCGTCCGCTCACCCAGCTGCTGATCTACGCGATCGTCATCGGCAAGGTGCTCGGCGCCGCGAAGGGCATCCCCGACTTCGCCATCTACGTCTTCACCGGCCTCACCGCCTACGGGCTGTTCAGCGAGATCATCAGCGGCACGACCGCGTCGATCGTCGGAAACGCCGGTCTGATCAAGAAGATCTACCTCCCCCGTGAGATCTTCCCGCTGGCGAGCGTCGGCTCCGCCGGGTTCAACTTCATCATCCAGTTCCTGATCCTGCTGGGCGCGACGATCGTCGTGGGCAAGCCGCCGCTGCACGCCGAGACCTGGTACCTCATCCCGTCGGTGCTGCTGCTCCTGCTCTACGGCACGGCGTTCGGCCTCCTGCTGTCGGCGGTGAACGTCTACCTGCGCGACATCCAGTACCTCGTCGAGGTCGTGCTCCTGCTCCTGCTGTGGGCCTCGCCGATCGTCTACTCCTGGTCGATGGTGAGCAAGGCGCTGGGGCACGGACTCGCGCTCGACATCTACACCGACAACCCGATCACCCTCGCCGTGCTGGGCTTTCAGAAGGCCATGTGGGTCGGCGGGCAGGGCACGGCCGTCTACCCCGACCTGCTGCTCCTGCGGATGGGCATCGCGTTCGTCATCGGGATCGTCCTCCTCTTCGGCTTCCAGCGGGTCTTCGCGCGCCTGCAGGGCAACTTCGCGCAGGTGGTGTGAGCATGACGACCGACACGACGGCGGCCCTCGCGGCCGCGACGGAAGACGAGACTCCGCAGATCGTCACGGTGGCGGACGTCTCCAAGCGCTTCGTCATCCGCAAGGACAACTCGCTCAAGGAGCGGCTTGTGGCCTTCGGCCGCGGCCGCGAGCACCGCGAGGAGTTCTGGGCGCTGCGCCATGTGAACCTCGACATCCAGGCCGGCCACACGGTCGCGCTCATCGGCCACAACGGGTCGGGCAAGAGCACGCTCCTGAAGGTCATCGGCGGCATCATCGAGCCGACCGGCGGCAGCGTCGCGCGCCGCGGGCGCATCGCCGCCCTGCTGGAGCTGGGCGCCGGCTTCCACCCCGACCTGACCGGTCGCGAGAACGTCTACCTGAACGCCTCGATCCTCGGCCTCAGCCGCACCGAGACCGAGGAGCGGTTCGACGAGATCCTCAGCTTCTCGGGCATCGGCGACTTCATCGACACGCAGGTCAAGTTCTACTCGTCGGGCATGTACGTGCGGCTCGCCTTCGCGGTGGCTGTGCACACCGACCCCGACCTCCTGCTCGTCGACGAGGTGCTCGCCGTCGGCGACGAGGCGTTCCAGCGGAAGTGCCTCGACAAGATCCGGTCCTTCCAGCAGGAGGGGCGCACGATCATCCTGGTCACCCACAACCTCAGCCAGGTGACCGAGCTCGCCGACCGCGCGATCCTCCTGAACAAGGGCGAGGTCGTCTACGACGGCGAGCCCGGCGGCGCGGTCACCGAGTTCCGCAACATCCTCGAGGGCCGCCGCGTGCTCGAGGCCGAGGCGGAGGCCGCCGTGCAGGTGTCAAAGCACGGCGAGGTCACGTTCGAGCACGGCCGCGTCATCGAGGCGCGGGCGTGGGCCGACGGCAAAGCGCCCGGCGACCCGGTCGCCCCCGGCGACGACCTGCGCATCGAGGTCACCCTGGAGCACGACGAGGGCATCGACGACTGGATGTGCGCCATCCAGATCGACAACACGCTCGGCCAGCCCGTCTACGGCACCACGACGACCCGTGTCGGTGCGGACCTCGACCGCCTCCGCGAGCGCCGGACGGTCGCCTTCCTGCTGCGCGACGCCCGCTTCGGCGCCGGCAAGTACTTCGTCAACGCCTCGCTGATGGACAGCGCCGGACGGCACCTGTCCGACATGCCGCAGGCCTGCTCGTTCGACGTTCCGTACTACCCGCTCGCGGTCGGGATGGTCCACGCCGTCCCCGAGGTCGTCGAGCCGTCGGCGTGACGGCCGACCGGACGGGCGACGCCGCACCGGCCGGTGGCGCCCCGCACGCCGCCCCGCGGGTGCTGGTGGTGTCGGTGACCTACAACTCCGCGGACACCATCGAGCCGTTCCTCACCTCTCTCGCGACCGCAGGGCGCATCGACGAGGTGATCGTCGCCGACAACGCCTCCGCCGAAGCGGACCAGGTGGGCGCGGCGGTCCGGGCCGCTGGGTACCGCTTCGTCGAGCTGGAGCGGAACGAGGGCTACGGCGGCGGCGTCCGTGGCGCGGTCGACGCCGCCTCGGCGACGCCGGACTACATCCTGGTCGCCAACCCGGACGTGATCTTCACCCCGGGCGCGGTCGACGCCCTGGTCGCCGCGGGCGAGCAGCTGCCGCGCGCCGGCTCGCTCGGCCCCAAGATCCTCGACGCCGACGGCACGGTGTACCCGAGCGCTCGGCGGCTCCCGTCGCTGCGCACCGGCGTCGCCCACGCCCTCTTCGGCCGCATCTGGCCGGGGAACCCGTGGACCGTCCGCTACCGCGCGGAGGGCAAGACGGAGACTCGCCGCGACGCCGGCTGGCTCTCCGGCGCCTGCGTGCTCGTGCGCGGCGCGGCGTACCGCGAGCTCGACGGCTTCGATCCCGGCTACTTCATGTACTTCGAGGACGTCGACCTGGGCGACCGGCTGGGCCGTGCCGGCTGGCGCAACGTCTACGTGCCCGAGGCCGTCGTCACCCACACCGGCGCCCACTCCACCTCCCGCGAGCGCAAGCGCATGGAGAAGGCGCACCACGACAGCGCCTACCGGTACCTCTCGCGGCGCTACGCGGCCTGGTACTTCGCCCCGCTGCGGCTGGCCGTGCGCCTCGGTCTGTGGGGCCGGTTGTGGTGGGTCTCGCGGTGAGTGCCGCCTCCTTCGCCCGCCGTGCCGTCTCCGCCGCCCGCTGGCGGCTGGCCATGCGCCGCTACCGGGCCGGGCGGTTCCGGATGCGCGAGCTGCTGCGTGCGGGCGCCCCCGGCGAGATCGCCGTGGTGATGTGCCTGTGGAACCGTCGAGAGCGGATCGACGCCGTGCTCACCCAGTTGGATGCGCAGCAGGGCACCCGGGTGCGCCTCCTGCTCTGGAACAACCGTCCCTCCGACGACGACTACTACCGCGAGCGCATCGCCGCCTACCGGCCGCACGGGGCCCTCGCCGAGGTCTCGCTGTTCAGCAGCCCGGTCAACGTCGGCGGTCTCGGCCGGTTCTTCGTCGCCCGTCAGCTGTGGACGGCCGGCGACCGCGGCGCCTTCGTGATGCTGGACGACGACCAGGACGTCAGCGACCACTTCCTCACCGACCTGCTCGACGCCTCCGGACCGCACATCATCGCCGGCATCTGGGCGTGGACGATGGAAGGCGAGTACTGGGCCCGCACGCCCGCGGAGCCCGGCGACCGCGTCAGCTACGTGGGCACGGGAGGTTGTGCCTGCGACCTGGAGATCGTCTCCGACCCTTCGTTCTTCACCGAGCTCCCCCGCTACTTCGCGTTCCTCGAGGACATCTGGATGTGCGGCTACGCCCGCAAGCGCGGCTGGGTGCTGCGCAAGGTCGACACCCCCGTCGAATTCGTGCTCGACGAGACCAACCAGCATCACACGCTGGCCGAGCGCAAGGCGGAGTTCTACCGCTACCTGCAGCTCGACGACAGCCGCTGACGACCGGCCGTCAGCGGCGGCCCGTCAGCGGTCGTCAGCGGCGGGCGGTCAGCAGGGCCTGAACGACGCGACGTCGGCCGACAGAGCCGTGGGACCGCCGATGAAGACGACCTTCGACGTCTTCATCTTCACCAGGTCGTTCCCGATCGATCGCGGCAGGCAGTACGACTGCGTGACGAACAGCGGCGCCTTTCCCGCCCCCGCCATGGCCGAGCCGGACAGCGCGTCCGGGAAGTCGACGCCCGAAGCGATGTAGGCGGTCGATGCGGTCGGGAACTTCTGCGAATTCACCAGGTGGCTGGTGTCGAAGCGGTCGGAGCCTCCGATCCGCGTCACCGCCGCGCCGGCCGCTTTCACCGAGGCGTCGAACGCGGGCGAGATGACGGCCGTGCCTCCGATGACGGTGGCCGTGGTGAGCTTGGCCGTGCCGAGGTAGGCGGCGGTCTGCGCATCCGCCGCGCCGTAGCCGGTCACGAGCACGACGGGCTGCCCGCTCGCGCTGGCCGCGGAGGCGGCGGAGAGCGCGTCCGGGAAGTTGCGCCCCGAGGCGAAGTACGCGCCCTTCACACCGGGGAAGGCGTACTGGGCCAGCAGCCGCGACGTCTCGAACCGGTCGGAGCCGGAGATGCGCTGGATGTTGCCCTGCACGGCCGCCAGCTTGGCGACGGCGGTGTTGGACACCGCGTTCGGTCCGCCGACGACGACGATCTTGGCCGGGGCCAGGCGCTTCACCTCGGCGAGGACGTTGGCGGTGACATCCGCGCCCGTGGCCAGCAGCAGCGGTCCCTTCTGGGCTGCGGCCGCCGGGCCTGCGGCGATGGCGTCGGCGAAGCTGAAGCCGGACGCGATGTAGACCACCGGAACCCGCGGGTTCGGGTACGCCGCCTTGGAGACGGCGACCGAGGTGTCGAAGCGGTCAGCGCCCTGGAGGCGGGTGGTCGCGGGCGCTCCGCTGAGCGCGGTGGAGTAGAACGCCGTCCGGCAGCCGAAGTCGCTGTTGCCCGACGGGTTGCCCGGGGCGGCGACGGCGACGATGCAGGCGGAGTACTGGCCGTCACCCGCGCGCGGTGTGCTCGCCGTGAAGCCATGGGCGGGTCCAGCGAACGGGTACGCGTTGCCCACGTCGGGCCGGTTGCCGTTGGCGACCACCGACGTCGTTGAGACACCCGCGGGCGTGTTCCAGGTGATCCGGATGGTGAGCGGCGTCTGCATCAGCGACTGGTCGATCGCCCAGCCTGCGATGGTGAACGTCGAGCCCCCGAGCGTTGCGGACTCGTAGTTGCCGATCGGGCGGACGCCGGAGGTGGTCGAGCCGAACCAGTCCGTGTAGAGGCGCCAGAAGTTGCGGTTGCCGTAGGCCGAGCATCCATCGCCCGTGCCGTACATGTTCGCGAGCGCCGCCGCATTCGGCTGATACGGCGTGTAGTAGTAGAGGGCGGCGGTCGCGGTGTTCCGGACGAGCACGTTGGATGCGCCGCACGCGGCGGTCGGGCTGTAGCGGATGGCGCTGACCTGGCCGACCGGGATCCAGGAGAAGTAGTTGGACGTGCCGGGCGGGTTCCCGTACCGCTTGAACTGCCACGCGGCCTTGTACACCTGGTTGTAGAACCCGAGCGTCTGGGGGTCGCAGGGCCCGGTGTCGGGGCAGGCGAAGCCGGTGGCCTTCTGGTACTGCCCGGTCGTCGGCCAGGTGTCGGTGACCAGGCTCTGCTCCTTCTCCAGCAGCACGAGCAGCACCTTCTGGCTGATCCCGCACGCCGCGCCGACCTTGGCGATGATCGTGGAGGAGGATTCGTTGGCTGCGCCGGCGTACGCGGCGCACATCGCATCGCCGGCCCGCGAGTACGTCGACTCGCGGTAGTCCTTGAGGCACGTGTAGCCCGCACGGCAGGTCGGAACCTGCGCGTTCAGCCAGCCCTGGATGCTCCCGGCGTCCATCGCGTTCCCGTTGTAGAAGTTCGAGTCGCTGATGATGTAGCCGGGCTGGAAGTCCGCGCCGTTCGCCGCCTGCGCCGGAGCGGGCACCGTCGCCAGCGAACCGACCAGCACGACGGCGAGGACCGAGAGCACGGCGGTGAGCAGGCGGAACCGGTGGCGAGAAGGCGTCACACGAGCGAGCTTAGCCCGCGCGCGCAAAGAATCAGCGTCGCGACGCAGATTTCGTGTGAGAACGTGCCGATCGCGACGGAATATTGAGCATTCCTCGCGTCGAGGTCAGTCCTGCTGGAGGAGGGCGCGCAGGTACGAGCCGTAGCCGCTCTTCACCAGCGGCGCCGCAAGGGTCTCCAGCTGGGCGTCGTCGATCCAGCCGGCACGCCAGGCGATCTCCTCGATGCAGCCGACCTTGAAGCCCTGCCGGTCCTCGATCACGCGCACGTACTCGGACGCCTGCATCATCGACTCGAAGGTGCCGGTGTCGAGCCACGCGGTGCCGCGGTCGAGCACCTGGACCTGCAGCCGTCCGGCCTCGAGGTAGCGCTCGTTGACCGTGGAGATCTCCAGCTCGCCGCGGGCGCTGGGCTCGATCGTCTTGGCGATCTCGACAACGCTGTTGTCGTAGAAGTAGAGACCCGGAACGGCGAACCGCGACTTGGGATTCGCCGGCTTCTCCTCGATGGAGATCGCCTTGAAGTCGTCGTCGAACTCCACGACGCCGTACGAGGTCGGGTTGCTCACCTGGTACGCGAAGATGAGAGCACCTTCGATGGAGCTGTGGTTGCGCAGCGACGAACCGAGACCGGTCCCGTGGAAGATGTTGTCCCCGAGCACGAGAGCCACCGACTCGTCGCCGATGAACTCCTCGCCGATGATGAACGCCTGCGCCAGGCCGTCGGGCGACTCCTGCACGGCGTACTCGAGCCGGATGCCGAGGTGCGAGCCGTCGCCCAGAAGCGCGCGGAACTGCTCGTTGTACTCCGGCGTCGTGATGATGAGGATCTCGTCGATGCCCGCCATCATCAGCGTGGACAGCGGGTAGTAGACCATCGGCTTGTCGTAGATCGGCATCAGCTGCTTCGAGATGCCCTTGGTGATCGGCCAGAGTCGCGTGCCGGAGCCTCCGGCGAGGATGATGCCGCGCATCGGTCAGTTGCCTCCGTTGTCGGTGGATGCGTCGAGCGACGCGTAGAACGCCCGGGCGTCCTCCCAGGTCGGGAGGAGGCCGCTCGCCGCAGCCTCGGCGAGCGAGGGGGCCTCGGTGTCCTTGGGCGAGAGCAGCGGTTCGCCGGCCGCATCCGGGAAGCGCAGCCCGATCTCGGCGTCGAGCGGGTTGATCCCGTGCTCGCGACCCGGGTTGTAGACGTCGGTGACCAGGTAGCTGACGGTCGCATCGTCGGTGAGCGCGACGAAGCAGTGACCCAGCCCCTCGGCGAGGTAGATCGCCCGGCGGTCGGTGTCGTCGAGGAGCACCGAGTCCCACTGGCCGAACGTCGGCGAGCCGACGCGGATGTCGATCACGTAGTCGAGCACCGCCCCGTGCGTCGCGGTCACGTACTTGGCCTGCCCCGGCGGGATGTCGGCGAAGTGGATGCCGCGCACCGAGCCCCGGCGGGACACGGACGTGTTCGCCTGACGGAGGTCGAGGCGGTGGCCGACGGCCTCCTCCAGCCGGTCGAAGCGGTACCACTCCAGGAACACGCCACGGTCGTCGGCATGCTGCTTCGGGGTGATCTCGTACGAGTCGGGGATGCTCAATTCGCGGATCTGCACCCCGAGAGTCTACTGGCAGACCGCCAGGGCCTTCACGGGCCCTCCCAGGGCGTTCACACCTCCCAGCAGAACGATCCCCTTGGAGCGGAGCGCGAGGTTGGCCGCGCCGGGGTAGACGCAGCCCACGGGCGACACCAGCAGCGGGCCGCCGGCCCGTCCCGCCCACGCCGCTCCGGCGAGCGCGTCGGGGAACGAGGTCCCGGAGGCGAAGAAGGAGGCGTTGGTCGCGGAGGGGAACGCGTCAGCGTTGACCGCGATGCTGGTCGCGAAACGGTCGGACCCGCTCAGCCTCTTCACCGAGAAGCCGGCATTCGTCAGGCTCTTCTGGAAGCCGTTGGAGATGATCGTGGTCCCGCCGACGAGCTTCACGGTGGTGACGTGGAGGTCCTTCAGTCCCTGCAGGGTGCCTGCATCGACGGATCCGAGCGCGCCGTTCACCAGGAGCACCGGCTGCGACTTCGCACCGGCCGCTCCGCCCGCGGACAGCGCGTCCGGGAAGCCCAGTCCCGAGGCGAGGTAGGCGGTCGTCGAGCTGCCGAAGGCGTTCTTGGCGATGAGCACGGAGGTGTTGAAGCGGTCATACCCGCCGATCCGCGTGATCGCGGGCTGGACGGTCGCGAGCCGCTGCAGCACGGCCTGGGTGATCACGGTGGCTCCGCCCGCGACGTAGATGTGCTTGGGCTTCAGTCGCGCCAGCTCGGTCATGATCACCTGCGGGACGGCCGTCGTCTGCACCAGCAGCAGCGGCCCTCCGAGCTTGGCGGCAGCTGGCGCCGCGGCGAGCGCGTCCGGGAAGTTGAGCCCGTTCGCGATGTACACGGCGTTGACGCCGGGCGTCGGGTACGCGGCCTTCGAGATGGCCGCGGCCGTCTCGAACCGGTCACCGCCGGCGATGCGGGTCGTGGCGGGGACCGACCCTGCCGTCGAGGAGCCGTACCAGGCGTTGAAGAGCATCCAGAAGTTGCGGATGCCGTAGGCGGAGCAGGCGTTCCCCTCACCCGGGTAGCTCGCGAGCGAGGCCGCGTTCGGCGTGTACGGGGTGTAGTAGTACAGCGCCGCGGTCGCTTTGTTCTGCACTGCGACCTGCTTGCTTCCGCAGGACGCGTCGAGGTTGTACCGGACCGCGCTGACCTTGCCCACCGGGAACCAGTCGAAGTACGACGAGTCGATCCCGTACTGCTTGAACTGCCACGCCGCGCCGAAGACCTGGTTGAAGAAGCCGGTCGAGGTGGGCGTGTTGTCGCAGTTCGGGTCGGCGCCCACATCCGGGCAGTTCCAGCCCGTGGCGTGGTCGTACATCCACTTGGTCGGCGCTGCCGTGCTGACGAGTCCCTGCTCCTTCTGCACCATCGTCACGAGCACGGCCGGGTTGATGCCGCAGGCGGCACCGACGGCGGCGAAGATCTTCGCGGCCGTCGCGTTGGTCTGGGCGGCGAGGGCCGCGCATGCAGCGCCACCCGCCTTGGCCGGCGTGGTGGCCGTGTAGTCCTTGAGGCAGACCGCCTCGCTCGTGGCGCGACAGCCGGAACCCTTGGTGGTGAGGAGGCTCTGGATCGTCGCAGCGGACCAGGCGGTCCCGTTGTAGAACACCGCATCGCTCACCAGATCGCCGTCGACGAACTTCGACGGGTCGGCGTCGGCGGCGCCGAACGGCTGCACCGAGCCGGCGAGGCCTTCTGCGAGGTACTGGTTCTGCTGCTCGTCGCTCGGCTGCGCAGCCGCCGAGCGCGCCTGCGCCGCGTAGTAGGCCTCGGCGTTCGGCGAGTCGTCCGCGGACGCGGGCGCCGTGACCGCGAGCGTGCCTCCCACCACGGCGACAGCGAGCACAGCAGTGACCAATGCGCGGGTCCGAGCCCGCATTCCCCCCAAGAGCATGATCCGAACATACCGTGCCGTATGTAGCCGACCGCAAGGGCTGACCGTTTCCCGATGTCTCCCCCGAGCCACCCACCCGGTAGAATCTCCCGGGAAATCTCCGACTCCCCGAGGCAGGTCCCCTACTCCATGAAGATTCTCGTCACCGGCGGCGCCGGTTTCATCGGCTCCAACTTCGTCCGTCGCACTCTGCAGGACGCATACCCCGGCCTCGAGGGCGCCGAGGTCGTCGTTCTCGACGCACTGACCTACTCCGGCAACCTCGCCAACCTGGCGCCGGTCGCCGACTCGCCCCGCTACACCTTCGTGAAGGGCGACATCCGCGACGGCGGACTGCTCGACGAGCTGTTCCCGACGGTCGACGCCGTGGTCCACTTCGCCGCCGAGTCGCACGTCGACCGTTCGGTGCGCGACGCCTCGATCTTCGTCGAGACCAACGTCCTCGGCACGCAGCAGCTGCTCGACGCGGCCCTGCGCAACAACCTGAAGCGCTTCGTCCACGTCTCCACCGACGAGGTCTACGGCTCCATCGCCGAGGGCTCGTGGGCCGAGGACCGCCCGCTGGAGCCGAACTCGCCGTACTCGGCCTCCAAGGCGGGGAGCGACCTGCTCGCGCGCAGCTACTTCCGCACCCACGGTCTCAACCTGTCGATCACGCGCTGCTCGAACAACTACGGGCCGTACCACTTCCCCGAGAAGGTCATCCCGCTCTTCGTCACCAACCTGATCGACGACAAGCACGTCCCGCTCTACGGCGAGGGCAACAACATCCGCGACTGGCTGCACGTCGACGACCACACCCGCGGCATCGCGATGGTGCTCGTGAACGGGCGCGCGGGCGAGATCTACAACATCGGCGGCGGCACCGAGCTCACCAACAAGGAGCTCACGCAGCTGCTGCTCGACGCGACCGGCAAGGACTGGTCGTACGTCGACCGCGTCGCCGACCGCCTCGGCCACGACCTGCGGTACTCGGTCGACATCTCCAAGATCCAGTCCGAGCTCGGCTACGAGCCGCTGGTCCCGTTCCAGCAGGGTCTGGCCGACGTGGTGCAGTGGTACCGCGACAACCGCGCCTGGTGGGAGCCGCTGAAGGCCCGCGCGGCGCTCGACAACTGATGCGCTACCTCATCGCCGGTGCGGCCGGGATGCTCGGCCGCGACCTGCAGAAGGCACTCGCCGGCCGCGAGGTCACGGCGCTGACCCGCGCCGACCTCGACGTCACGGACCGGGATGCGGTGCTCGCGGCGGTCGCCGGCCACGATGTGGTAATCAACGCGTCCGCCTACACCAAGGTGGATGACGCGGAGACCCACGAGGACGAGGCGTACGCCATCAACGCGCGCGGCACGGAGAACCTCGCCGTCGCCGCCGCGGAGCACGGAGCCCGCTTCGTGACCGTCTCCACCGACTACGTCTTCGACGGCCACGCCTCGGAGCCGTACGCCGAGGACACCCCCCGCGACCCGATCAACGCCTACGGACGCACGAAGGCGGCCGGCGAGGAGCTGGCGCTGGCGGCGCATCCCGAGGGCACCTTCGTCGTGCGCACGGCCTGGCTGTACGGCGCCGGCGGTCCCAACTTCGCCAAGACCATGGTGAAGCTCGCGGGCAGCCATGAGACGGTGAGCGTCGTCGACGACCAGGCCGGCCAGCCGACGTGGACGGGCGACCTCGCGGCCCAGATCGTGGCGCTCCTCGACGCGGAGGCGCCCGCGGGCGTCTACCACGGCACGAACTCCGGCGAGACGACCTGGTTCGGGTTCGCGCGGGCGGTCTTCGCCCAGGCCGGGCTCGACCCCGAGCGCGTCACGCCGACGGACAGCTCCACCTTCGTGCGCCCCGCGCCGCGCCCCTCCTACTCGGTGCTCGGACACGACGCCTGGACCGCGGCGGGGCTCGCCCCGATGCGTCCCTGGGAGGATGCGCTCGCGGCCGCGGCGACGGACGGACTGTTCGCCGCACCGTAGATCGGGGCGAGTCGGGTTTGCCCTCTCGCCTCAGCGGGCAATATCTTTGTGCGATCACCGTCTGCGTGGGGGAACGGGGACAGTAAGCGATCCTGCGCCTGTCCTCGAGGGAACCATGAAACGCGCACTCGCTCTCGCCGCGACCGTCGCCGTCTCCGCCGGCCTCCTCATCGCCGCGCCGGCGTGGGCCGACGCACCGGCTGACGCACCCGCGCCGACCCCGCAGCCGATCGCTCCCGGTGCGACCGTCGACGCCGACGCGACCCCGAAGGGGCTTCCGAAGATCTCCCCCCGCTCCGCGCAGGCGTTCGAGGAGTCCGCCCGGAACCTCGACCCCGGCCTGGCCGCAGCGGTGACGCGCGATCTGCACATCCCGCCCGCGCAGTACCTCGCCGACGCGGCCGCCGCCCAGGACGCCGGAGCCCTCGCGACCGCGCTCGGCGCGCAGACCGGCGCCGCGGTGACGCCGCAGGTCGAAGGCGCGACGGTCACGGTCTACACGCCCGACGCCCACGCCGCCGGCCTCGCACGCGCGGCCGGGGCCGAGGCGGTCGTCGGCGCAGCTCCGAAGCGCGACTTCGGCGACCTTCCGCTGCATCCGCTGGCCGACGTGTACGGCGGCCAGCCCTACTTCATCGGCAACGGACCGGGGGGCTCAGGATCGCGCTGCTCCGCAGCCTTCCCGGGCTTCGCACTGCCCGGCGGCGCACCGCAGCTGCTCTCCGCCGGCCACTGCGCCGACGCGCCGATCCTCTACGAGATCAACCTCACGGCCCCCACGGTCACCGGTGTCCTCGCCACCCTCGGCAACGCCCTGGGTGGATGGGTCCCCGGCAGCGTCCAGTTCGGCAACGACGCCGACTCGTCGTTGATCGCCCTCAGCGCCGGTCACACGCCCCGCCCCGCCCTGCTGAAGTGGGGCGGCGGACGCGGTGCTCCCCTGGCGGGGACGCCGCAGGCCGTGACCGGCGTCGGTCCTGCCGTCGTCGGCGCTCCCCTCTGCAAGAGCGGCTCCACGACAGGATGGTCCTGCGGCAGCATCCTCGCCACCGACGAACCCGTATCCGTGCAGGGCGCCCCTGGCACGATCAACTCGATCATCGCGACCACCTGCTCCGACCACGGCGACAGCGGCGGGGCGGCCGTCAGCGGGAGCACCGCGGTCGGCCTGGTGTCGGCCGGTCCGGACCTGCCGTGCACCGACCCGCAGTACTTCACGGCCTTCTACCCGATGGCGTCGTCCACGGGCGGTTCCAGCGTGACCGCGCGATACTCCTCGACGTGGGAGCCGGCCGTGTCCGTCCCGGCGACCGTGACCGTCACCTCCCTCCCGACGTCCGCCGGCGGCGTCATCTCAGGGACCGTCGCCGGCGCGTTCCCGGGCGACTTCATCAAGCTCAAGCTCGCCTCCGAGACGACGGTGCGCACCGCCAGCATCGTGAACGGCACGTGGTCGGTGTCGCTCGCCGGGGCGCCGGCCGGCGCGACCAGCTACACGGTGAGCGCGGCGTGGGGAACCTTCTCCACCGGCCCGGCCGTCACCGGCGACGTGGTCGCCACCCAGCGCATCGCCGGGTCCGACCGCTTCGACACCAGCGTCGCGATCGCCAAGCAGGCGTACCCGGCCACGGCCGACACGGTCTATGTCGCGACCGGCCTCAACTACCCGGATGCGCTGAGCGCGGGGCCCGCCGCCGCGAAGGAGAAGGCACCGCTGCTGCTGACCGGTCCGACCCTCCCGGAGTCGGTCCGCGCGGAGATCGCCTCGCTGCATCCCCGGCACATCGTCATCGTGGGCGGCCTCAGTGCCGTTCCGGCCGCCGTGGAGACGGCGCTGGCGAAGCTCGCCCCGGTGGAGCGGATCGCCGGCTCCGACCGCTTCGACACCTCGCGGCGCCTGGCCAGCAAGGCGTTCGGCTCCGCCATCCCCGCCGCCTTCGTGGCGACCGGCACCAACTTCCCCGACGCGCTGGCCGCCGGTGCGGCCGCGGGCGCGCAGGGCGCTCCCGTGCTGCTGGTCAACGGAGGCTGGGGCGCGGTGGATGCGGGCACGGCCGCGTTCCTCACGGAGGCGGGTACTAAGACCGTGAAGCTCGTCGGCGGGACGACCGTGGTCTCGCCCGGCGTGCAGGCGAGCCTGGGCAAGCAGGGCATCTCCGTCACGCGTCTCGCCGGCTCCGACCGCTTCGAGACGGCCGAGGTCGTCGGGAACACCTCGTTCCCGACGTACACCCAGGCGTACGTGGCGAGCGGACTCGGCTTCCCCGACGCACTGGCCGGATCGGCCCTGGCCGCCGCCAAGGGCGCACCGCTCTTCACGGTGAACGGCTCCTGCGTTCCCCGCTCCGTCCTGAGGGACCTCGTCGCGAAGAACGTGCAACGCGCGTGGCTGCTCGGCGGCAAGAGCGTGCTCGCCGCGTCCATCGATACCCTCCGCTCCTGCTGAGCATCGTGCTTACATAGACGGAGGACGCACAGAACGCGGGGACGAGACGGGAGCAGCATGATCACCCTCCGAGTGATCGTCGACGAGTTGGTCGGCGACGCTCCGGGCGGCATCCGCCGCTACACGGAAGAACTCACCCGCCAGCTGATCCGCACGGCTCCGCGAGACTGCGACGTCGAGGCCGTCGTCTCCAACATCACCGACGAGCAGCTGCAGTTCGTCCGCGACCGCCTCCCCGGCGTCGCGGCTGTCACCCGGCTCCCGCTGGCGCACCGGGAGCTGGCGCTCGCCTGGCAGTCCGGGCTCGCCGTCGGCGGACCGCCCGGGATCCTGCACGCGCCGACCCTCCTCGCCCCGTTACGGCGACATGGTCATCAGGAGCACCACCAGCAGGTGGCCGTCACGATCCACGACACCCTCGCGTGGACGCATCCCGAAGCGCTCGGCACGACCGGGACGATCTGGACGAAGGCGATGGCCAAGCGCGCACGGAAGCACGCCGACGCCGTCATCGTCCCCACCCACGCCGTCGCCGACCGGCTCGGCGAGGTGCTGGACTTCGGCGACCGGATCCGTGTCATCGGCGGGGCGCCCGCGACGGCTCTGCGGCTCCCCGCGGACGCCGACGAGCGCGCCGCGCGGTTGGGCCTGCCCGAGCGGTATGCCTTCACCATCGGCACCGTCGAGCCGCGGAAGGGCGTGGCCCCGTTGATCCGCGCCGTCGCCCGCGCGGAGGCGCAGGGCATCCCGCTCCTGATCGCCGGGGCCGACCGCGTCGGCGAGCAGTCCGCGACCGGCGTCGCCGCGGCCGCCGGCCTCCCGGAGGACCGCGTCCGCGCTCTCGGCCGTCTGGACGATGCCGACCTCGCCGTGGCGCTCGACCGCGCGACGGTCTTCGTCTTCCCGAGCCTCGCGGAGGGCTTCGGCCTCCCGATCGTCGAGGCCTTCAAGTTCGGGCTCCCCGTCATCCACTCGGACGACCCCGCCCTCGTGGAGGTGGCGGCAGGCGCCAGCCTCGTCGTCGAGCGCCCCCGGCCCGGCGAGGCCGACGACGCCTACGCGGAACGCCTTGCCGCCGCGATCGGGCGCGTGCTGTCCGATTCCGAACTGCGCGCCCGATTGGGCGTGCTCGCCTCAGACCGGGCGCGGGCGTTCAGCTGGCGCGACTCCGCCGAGCGGGTCTGGCAGCTTCACGCCGATCTCTGACCCGCCTCCTGCGGCCGGAGAGCGTCGTCGCGCGACTCGGACGGCCCGGACTTCTGCGCGACCTCGCGGGGAGCCGAGGACGCGTCGCGTCCCTCCTCCTCGCGCTCCTCGCGGCCGAACCAGGTGCTGTACCGCTCGGACGCCCAGGAGCCGACGGCCTTCGACCAGCCGTGGCTGCGCTTCTCGATCAGCCAGGTGAACCCGATCGACACGACCACGGCGACGGGGATGCCGAACAGCAGCGCCACGTACCAGGGCTCCTCCGCGAACAGGTAGGTGCTGAAGATCAGGATCGGCACGTGCACCAGGTACAGGCTGAACGAGATGGTCCCCGTGAACTGGATCGGCCGGGTCTCGAGCACGGCGCGCAGGGGCTTCCAGCCGAGCGCGGCGACCACCAGACCCGCCGCCGCCAGCGGGACGAGGCCCTTGAGCGCCGGCTCCAGCTCCGGGATGTCGCCGACGCCCGGGCCGAACAGCCACGGCGCGATCAGCAGCAGGAGGCTGCCGACGGTCAGGCCCGCCCAGAGCGGGTGACGGTACCAGTGGGTGTTGATCCGCTCTGCGACGTTGCGCACGGCCTCGAGCCGGACGGCGATCACTGCTCCGACGAAGAACGCTGGGAGATAGGTCATCGCGCCGGAGCCGGCGTGGACGCCCAGATAGCTGATCGCGCACGCCGCAGCAAGACCGCCGATCCACCACTTACGGACCGCCAGCGCGGCCACCGCGAAGACCGGCAGCGCGAGCGAGAAGATCAGCTCCCAGCGCAGCGACCAGAGCGGGTTGTTGATCTGGCCGTCGCCGCCCAGGAGGTCCCAGGCCTTGAGGATGTACTCCCACCCGAAGTTCGGCGTCGACGAGCTGCTGAGCCAGCTCCCGGCCGGCTGGGTGGAGCGCTGCGGGATGGCCATGACCCAGACGGCCGCGAGCAGCACGGACGCCATCACCGGGACGAGCAGGCGCACCGCGCGCCGCGGGAAGTAGGCCACCCAGTCGAATCCGCGGTGACGGATGACCGGCAGCGTGACCACGAGTCCCGAGAGCACGAAGAACACGACGACCGACTCGACGCCGGCCGTCATCAGCTTCAGCGGGGTGTAGCTGATCCACCACATCGCCGACCCCGTCGGGGCCGAGCCACCGCCCGGCGCACCGGGGAAGTCCGGGTTCGTGTACATGGCATGGTGCAGCAGGACGACCACCGCGGCGATTCCCCGCAGACCGTCGAGTGCTGCCAGCCGGCCGCCCGTCGTCTGTTTCGTCTTCTCACCCACGATTCCACCTGTACCCGTCATAAGGGGGCGACGCTACGGGCTTGCCCTGGGCAGTTCCTGTGACCCGTTCAGGGGTCAGCTGGGCGCGCTCCGCGTGGCGGACCGGCCCGGCGCCAGGCGGCACCTAGCATGTTCGCTATGCCCGCATCCCCGTCTCCACTGGTCTCCGTCGTCATGGGGTCGGACTCCGACTGGTCGGTCATGCAGGAGTCCTCCCGGCTCCTGACCGAGTTCGGCGTCGCGCACGAGGTCGAGGTCGTGTCGGCACATCGCACGCCCGAGAAGATGATCTCCTTCGGCAAGGACGCGGCCGGTCGCGGCATCCGCGTGATCATCGCCGGAGCGGGAGGCGCGGCCCACCTGCCCGGGATGCTCGCAGCCGTGACCACCCTCCCGGTCGTCGGCGTCCCCGTCCCGCTCGCCCGTCTCGACGGCCTCGATTCGCTGCTGTCCATCGTCCAGATGCCCGCCGGGGTCCCGGTGGCCACGGTCTCGATCGGCGGGGCGCGCAACGCCGGGCTGCTCGCCGTGAAGATCCTCGCCACCTCCGACGACTCCCTCGCCGACGCGCTCGCGCGCTTCGCCGCCGACCTCGAGGCGAGCGTCGAGCAGAAGAACCAGGCCCTGCAAGCCCAACTGTGAGAACCGCGCCATGACGATCGCAACGCCGCTCCGCCACCCCGACGCCTCCTCGTCGCACACGATGACGAAGCGCGGCTGGTGGCTGGTCACCATGAACATGCTCCTGCCCGGCTCCGCCCAGGTCGTGGCCGGCAACCGCATGCTGGGCAGGGTGGGCGTGCTCGCGACCCTGCTGCTCTGGCTGCTCGCGCTCGTCACGCTCGTCGTGTACCTCGTCGCGCCGTCGGCGATCTACACGCTGTTCACCCAGTCGGGCAGCCTGACGCTCGTGCAGACCCTGCTCATCCTCTACGCCGTGCTCTGGGTGGTCCTCACCCTCGACACCCTGCGGCTGGTGCGGCTCGTGCGCACCGCCCCCGGCTCGCGCGGGTGGATCGCCGCCTTCGCCGTGCTGGTCCTCGTCGGCGTCACCGGGACGGCCGGCTACGCGTCGGTCGTCGCCGGGTCCGCTCGCGGCGCCCTCGGCGACATCTTCTCCGCCGGCCCGTCACAGCCGCCGGTCGACGGCCGGTACAACATCATGCTGCTGGGCGGCGACGCCGGTCCCGACCGGGACGGCCTGCGCCCCGACAGCATGTCGATCGTCAGCGTCGACGCCTCCACCGGCCAGGCGGTCACCATCGGCCTTCCGCGCGACCTCGACCCGGTGCCCTTCCCGGCCTCGTCGCCGCTGCACAAGGAGTACCCCGACGGCTACGGCTACGACGACCGCTGCGACGTCGACGTCTGCCAACTGAACTCGATCTACACCGAGGTGGAGCTCTACAAGCCGAAGCTGTACCCGAACGCCACGAAGAACAAGAGCGAGCCCGGCATCGACGCCATGCGGGATGCGCTCGAGGGGGCGACAGGGCTGAAGATCCAGTACTACGTGCTCATCGACATGCAGGGATTCGCCGACCTGGTGGATGCGCTCGGCGGCGTGGACATCACCGTCAAGGACCGCATCCCGATCGGCGGAGACGAGAACCTCAACGGCGTCGTCGAGTGGATCGAGCCGGGCAAGCGTCATCTCGACGGCTACCACGCCCAGTGGTACGCACGCGCCCGGCACGGCTCCAGCGACTACGACCGGATGGGCCGTCAGCGCGAGCTGCAGGACGCCATCCTGAAGCAGGTCAACCCGGTCAACGTCGTCTCCAAGTTCCAGGGCATCGCCTCGGCGGGTGCGCAGGTCATGAAGACCGACATCCCGCAGTCGATGCTCGGATACTTCGTCGACCTCGGCATGAAGACACGGAAGCTGCCGGTGCAGCAGCTGGAGCTCGTGCCGCCGACGATCGACCCGGCGAACCCCGACTACGCACAGATCCAGCAGCTGGTGCGCCAGGCGACCCACCCGGCGACCGCGAAACCGAAGGGCTCCTAGCCCTCGAAGAACGCCGCTGCGGCCCGGGCGCGGTACACGACGTCGTCGACGTCCTCGCCGCCGACGACCGTCACGTGGCCGACCTTCCGGCCCGGCCGGGGCTGCTTGCCATAGCCGTGGAACTTGGCCTCGGGATGCGCGGCGAGCGCGCCCGGGTAGCGGTCCTGCAGCGAGCCCTCCGCGGGGCCGCCGAGGATGTTGACCATCACCGACCAGTCGGCGCGCGGCTCGGTCGACCCGAGCGGCAGGTCGAGCACCGCGCGCAGGTGCTGCTCGAACTGGCTGGTGACGGCTCCCTCGATGGACCAGTGGCCGCTGTTGTGCGGCCGCATGGCCAATTCGTTGACGAGCACGCGACCGTCGGTGGTCTCGAACAGCTCGACGGCCAGTACGCCCGTGACACCCAGTCCGTCGGCGACCCGGCGCGCGATGTCCGCGGCCATCTCGGCCACCCGGCCGGTCGAGCCGGGCGCCGGCGCGATGACCTCGGCGCAGACGCCGTCGCGCTGCACCGTCTCCACGACCGGCCAGGCCGCCACCTCGCCGGACGGCCGGCGCGCGACCAGCTGTGCGAGCTCGCGGCGGAACGGCACCAGCTCTTCCACGAGCAGCGCGCCTCCGCGGCCGTCCTCGGCGAGCGCCAGGAACCAGTCGTCCGCGTCGTTGGCGTGCGACACCACGCGGACGCCCTTGCCGTCGTACCCGCCGCGCGCCGTCTTCACGACGGCCCGGCCGCCGTGGTCGGCGAGGAAGGCCGCCAGGTCGTCGGCCGACTCCACCGCGGCCCAGTCCGGGACCGGGAGCCCGAGCTCGCTGAGCTTCGCGCGCATCTGGAGCTTGTCCTGCGCGTAGAGCAGCGCATCCGGCCCGGGGTGGACGGGGACACCGCGCGAGACGAGCTCCCGCAGGATCGCCTGCGGCACATGCTCGTGGTCGAACGTGATCACATCCACCGTCTCCGCGAAGGCGAGCACGGTGTCCAGGTCGCGGTAGTCGCCGACGCCGGTCGCCGCGATATCGGCGCTCATGCCCTCGGACTCCTCGAGCACCCGGATGTCGACGCCCAATTCGATGGCCGGGGGGATCATCATCCGGGCCAGCTGACCGCCACCGATCACTCCGACGATGTGACTAGACATGGCCCATCCGCTCCTCTGATACTTTTCATGCTGGCCGGGGGAACTCACAGGAACGCGAAACCTGGTCCGCGTACTGTGACGAACGCATTGACAATCATCCCGCATCTCCAGGCAGGGGCATGACGACCGACACCCGAACGCCGGCGCACAAGGCGCGGCTCCTCCCGCAGCTGATCAAGTTCGGCGCGGTCGGGGCGGTGGGCTTCGTGGTCAATCTGCTCGTCTTCAACGTGCTGATGCTGCTCGTGCTGGTGAATGTGCCGCACAAGACGCTGTTCTCGACAGCCATCGCCACCCTGGTCGCCATCGGCACCAACTGGATCGGCAACCGCTACTGGGCGTTCTCGGGCAACCGCAACGAGAACGCGACCCGCGAAGGGGTCGAGTTCTTCGTCGTCAGCCTGGCCGGAATGGCGATCCCGCTGCTCTGCGTCTGGGTCTCGCACTACCTGCTCGGCTACCAGAGCCTGCTGGCCGACAACATCTCCAACAACGTCGTCGGCCTCGCCCTCGGCACCGTGTTCCGGTTCGCGTTCTACCGCTGGTGGGTGTTCTCGCCCGACCGCGCGGCGTCGCGCCGCGTCCGCGGCACCGCGCCGATCACCGGCTCGACGCTAGCGAGCACCCCAGACCGTGGTCTCGTCGGAGACTGACTCCGACTGCTGACGCCGGACGGCGACGACCGTCTGGGAGTGGTCCATCAGCTCGGAGAGCGCGCGCTGCACCTGGTCGGCCTTCGGGACGTCCTTCAGCACGACCGGGTGATCGAGCCCCGAGTTGATCAGCACATCCCCCGACCGGAAGGCGCTCTGCAGCCAGGTGCGCCGCACACTGACGTCGTACCCGCGGCTGTGCAGCAGCTCCTGACGGACGCGCACGAAGAACCCGTGGCGCAGGATCAGCCGGCGGTTCGTGATCGTGTAGCGGCGGCTCAGCCAGGCCGCCAGCGGCAGCAGGAACAGCAGCAGCACCACGGCGGCCGCAGCGGACCACAGCAGCACGACCTCCCAGACCTGCCCGACGCGCCCGGCGAAGTAGCCGACCGCCCCGGCGACGAGGATGAGCACCAGGCTCGGCCAGAAGAGCCGTCGGGCGTTCGACCGCAGCCGGGCCACCACGCGCTCGGGTGGCTGGGCGGGCTGCTCTGACGTCCCGTCCGGGCTGCTGCTCATGCTCAATTAATACCGCAGGTGCGTCACGTCGCCCGCTGCGACCGCGGTGCGGCCCGCATCCGAGTCCACGATCAGCCGGCCGTCGTCGTCGATGCCGACCGCTGTGCCGAGCAGGTCGTCGCCGGACGGCAGCTGGACGCGCACCGAGCGGCCGATGGTGTGGCACGCCTCCACCACCTCGTCGCGCAGCGCGCTGCGGACGGGATCGCCCCCGGCCGCCAGGAACTCGCGGTACACCGTCGACAGTTCGATGAGGTATGCCGAGAGGATGTCGTCCGGCTCGACGCTCGTGGCACCGGCCAGCAGAAGAGAGGTCGAGGTCTCGGTCGGCAGCTCCTCCCGGGTCTGCGTGAGGTTCACCCCCGCGCCGATGACCAGCCCTGACATCCCGGGGAGCAGTTCGGCGAGGATGCCGCAGACCTTGTCGCCCCCGATGAGAACGTCATTCGGCCACTTCACCTGGACCCCGCCCGGCACGAAGCGACCCAGGGCGCGGCTCATCGCCAGGCCCGTCAGCAGCGGGAACCAGCCGAACGATGCCGGCGGCAGTCCGATGGGCTTCAGGAGCACCGAGATCGCGAGCGCCCGTCCCGGCGGGGTGACCCAGGCGCGGCCCAAGCGGCCTCGGCCGCCGGTCTGATTGTCCGTCACGAGGACGGAGAGGTCGGGAAGATCCCCCGCCCGCGCGCTCAGCACGTCGTTGGTGGAACCCGCCTCGGGGAGCACCTCGAGCACGGGGACCAGGGCACGGCTGCGTCGGAAGTCCACGTGGCCAGTCTCTCGCACTGGGCCAGTCTGCCAGCGCAGGCGGGCGGATTTGTAGGATTTCGTCAACGGCATGGCCATTCGTCTGGCCGGTAGAGTGAACGGCGTGACCGACACCGAACCCCGTCAGACCGACCAGCTCCCCGACCTGACCACCACCGCCGGCAAGCTCGCCGACCTGAAGGACCGGTTCCACGAGGCCGTGACCGCGAGCGGCCAGGCGGCGATCGAGAAGCAGCACGCGAAGGGCAAGCTGACCGCCCGCGAGCGCATCGACCTCCTCCTCGACCACGGCTCGTTCGTGGAACTCGACGAGTTCGTCCGCCACCGCACCCACGCGTTCGGGATGGAGGCCAAGCGCCCCTACGGCGACGCGGTCGTCACCGGCGTCGGCACCATCCACGGCCGCAACGTCGCGGTCTTCAGCCAGGACTTCACCATCTTCGGCGGCTCGCTCGGCGAGGTCGCGGGCGAGAAGATCATCAAGGTCATGGACCACGCGCTCAAGACGGGCGTGCCGATGATCGGCATCCTCGACTCCGGTGGCGCGCGCATCCAGGAGGGTGTGGTCGCCCTCGGCAAGTACGGCGAGATCTTCCGCCGCAACACCGCTGCCTCCGGCGTGATCCCGCAGATCTCGATCGTGATGGGCCCGGCTGCCGGCGGTGCGGTGTACTCCCCCGCTCTGACCGACTTCGTGATCATGGTCGACAAGTCGAGCCACATGTTCGTCACCGGTCCGGACGTCATCAAGACGGTCACCGGAGAGGACGTCGGCTTCGAGGAGCTCGGCGGTGCGCTCACGCACAACAAGGTCTCCGGCGTCGCCCACTACCTGGCCAGCGACGAGGAGGATGCGCTCGACTACGCGCGCACGCTGCTCGGCTACCTACCGCAGAACAACCTGGCCGAGCTGCCGGTGTTCCAGTCCGAGCCGGAGCTCGAGATCACGGACGCCGACCGCCGGCTCAACACGCTCATCCCAGACTCCCCCAACCAGCCGTACGACGTGAAGACGGTCATCGAGGGCATCGTCGACGACGGCGAGTTCCTCGAGGTGCAGCCGCTGTTCGCGCCCAACATCGTGATCGGCTTCGCGCGGGTCGAAGGCCGGTCGGTCGGCATCGTCGCCAACCAGCCGAGCTCGATGGCCGGGACGCTGAACATCGACGCGGGCGAGAAGGCCTCGCGGTTCGTCCGCTTCTGCGACGCGTTCAGCATCCCGATCCTGACTCTCGTGGATGTGCCCGGCTACCTCCCCGGCACGGATCAGGAGTGGACCGGCGTCATCCGCCGCGGCGCGAAGCTGCTGTACGCGTACGCCGAGGCGACCGTGCCGCTGGTCACGATCATCACGCGCAAGGCGTACGGCGGCGCCTACATCGTCATGGGCTCCAAGCAGCTGGGCGCCGACATCAACCTCGCGTGGCCGACCGCCGAGATCGCCGTGATGGGCGGCCAGGGCGCCGTCAACATCCTGTACCGCGGCGAGATCAAGCGCGCGGAGGAGGCCGGCGAGGATGTGGCCGCCGTGCGCACCAAGCTCGCGAACGAGTACACGTACAACGTGGCCAGCCCGTTCCTCGCGGCCGAGCGCGGCGAGCTCGACGGCGTGATCGAGCCCGCGGCCACCCGCGTGTCCGTCATCAAGGCCCTGCGTGCGCTCCGCACCAAGCGGGCGTCGCTCCCGCCGAAGAAGCACGGGAACATCCCGCTGTGAGCGCGGAGGCGAACGACGCCGGCGCTGCGCCGCTGGACCCGTCGCAGCTGCGTTTCCTCACGCGTGGGCTGACCCCGGAGGAGATCGCGGCGGTGACGGCGGTGCTGACCGCTGCGGCCGCCGAGCAGGCAGCCGCGGACAAGCGCGCCCAGGCCGCGCCCGGGCCGGACGGCTGGGCCCGAACGCAGCGCGCGCTCCGGCGCCCGCTGAGCCCGGGGTACGGCGCCTGGCGGTCGTTCTCCGGCTGACCGGGATCCGCGTGGGGCCGTGCGGAGGCTACCGCGGGGCGGTGTACCCCGATCGGGGCATCCCCTGTCTGCGGGTCAGGCGGAAAGCCGCGCATGCACCTCGAACGGGGGTCGTGATATGTCCCCCAGGTGTCCTCCAAAATGACGACTATGTATTTACTGGGTACGCCGACAATATGGTTATTGCTAGGTGTCTCTCCTCGTGAGTCACACCGCCAATCACTCGCCGACTAGGGTAAGCGGGCGAGTGCTTTGGGGGCGAGTCAGGGCGATATTCGGGTTGTCGCCCTGACTCGGGGTTTGAAAAGGGGCCGACAATTCGGGTGTCGGCCCCTTTCTCCCATTAAGGGAGACGTCCGCCTCCACGATTCGTGCCGAATGTGCGCTCACGTCGGCGGTACAGCACGATTTGCGCCAAATCAGCGGCGCTAGGCCTGCGCGGACGCGCCGACGACGACGGGACGCGGGATCTCGAGCCAGAGGTCGACCTCGTCGTCCTCCGACTCGGCGCCCAGCGCGTTCGCCGCGCCGTCGTCGGACATGCGGAGTCCCACCACGGTCACCGCCGTCTTCGACGAGCGCGGGACGGTGCGGACGATCAGCTTGTCCGTCGTCGTGCCCCGGATCGCCTCCGCGAGGCGCCGCAGCACGGCCTCCAGGCCGCGCTGGTCCAGGTCGTCGATCCCGCCCTCGTCCAGGAGGCTGACGACCACGCCACGGCGGCGCGCGTCCATCACCTCGCGACGGACGTCGTCGTTCAGGAGGCGGCGCCCCCGGATCTCGTCGCGGATCGCGCCCTCGAGATAACGGCACTCGCGGCGCTCCGCCTCGGTCAGGTCTCCCCCGCGGCGGACGATCTCGGCCAGCATCGGAGCGGCCACGCGGTACGTCTGCCGCAGCCGCAGCTGACGCTCCATGACGTGCGCCTCCTGGGCGGCCTGCCATTCGGTCGCCTCGCGCTCAGCGCGGGCGAACTGAAGGGCGTCACGACCCGCCTTGGCGAGCGACCCCGCGATGACGACGGCGACGCCGACCCACACCACCGAACCGATCACGCCCAGGCCCGCGAGCGCACCCAGGCCCGCCCACACGACCGTCTGCACGGCGAGGAATCCGACGCCGGCCCACGCGACCACCTGCTGCCGTCGCACGGCGCAGATGGTCATGAGCGTGCCGACGGCGGCCACGTACCAGGTGGCGTACCCGTTGTCCTTCGCCGGATCGAGCTGGCTGGTGACGAGGATCGGGATGACGACGCAGACCGCGAGATCGAAGGCGGCGAGCCACAGCGGCATCTTCGTCGGGCTCGTGGGCCACAGGCTCAGCACCGTCGCGATCGTATACAGGACCATGGCCACGACAGCGGGGCCCGGCGCGCGCGGGGTGGACAGCGACGACAGCGCGAGGAAGAGGTGGTACGCGGAGAACAGCGCACCGAGACTGAGGAAGAGGACGCGGTTGAGAGTGATCACTCGGCCGCCCCCGCATCCCCGGCGAAGCCGATGCTCGAGTCGTGGAACGCCGAGGCCGCTGCGGGCACGCCGACAGGCTGGTGCTCGGCGGACGGCCAGAGGATCGTGACCGTCGTCCCGACGCCGGGCTCCGACTCGATGCGCGCGCGGCCGCCGACCTTGGCGAGCCGGTCGCGGATGCTGATCCGCAGCCCGAGGCGCTCGGCGGGCACTTCCGCCTCGGTGAAGCCGCGGCCGTCGTCGGTGACGACGATCTCGACCGTCGCCGCCGGTCCGCCGCCGCGGATCGAGACGCTGCGCCGCACCTCCGGACCACCGGCGTGCTGCATGCTGTTGACCATCGCCTGCACGGTCGCCGAATACACGGCCTCGGCCACGTTGACGGGGAGCGTGTGGACCTCGACGTCCCGCACCTCCACGCCGAAGGGCGACGAGAAGGCGTTGGCCGAGGTCTCCAGCCGCTCGGCGAGGCGATCGAGCCCCACCAGGGTCTGATCCTCGGGAGTCGCGGCCTCCGCGGCGTGCAGGTGCCCGATCGCGTCCGCAGCCATCGCGGCGGCGAGCTCCTTCTGCTCTGGGCTGCGCGCGGACGCTGCGGAGAGGAGCGTGGTGAGCACGCTGTCGTGCACGATCGCGTCGACCTGCACCCGCTCCACCTCGGTCGCGTGCTGGCGCACCGCGTTGGCGTAGCGGGCGAGCGCCTGGCTCTGGGCCGCATCCACGGCGCTGGATGCCTGACGCATCATCGCGATGATCGCGAGGATGACCCCGCCGAGGATGGTCGCGTAGATCGTGTCCAGGGCGGCCAGCTCGAACCCGACACCGCCGCCGGCCGGAAGCGCACGCACGATCCCGTAGGCGATCGGTGCCACGAATGTGTACGCGATCGCCAGCCACAACGGGTAGGCGACCGCCGCGAACGCGGTGAACACCGAGCAGAGGAACCACACCCACGGCTTGTCGGTGCTGAAGGCGCTGGGGTCGCGCACCAGCAGCGGCCAGGTGGCGATCGCCGCCAGATAGACGACCGAGAGGACGCCCATCGCGATCTTCACTCCACGCTGCACCACCGCGAGGATGACCGTGAGCGCCAGACCGCCGAACACCGCGATCATCCACGCGGCACCGAACGGCTCGCGGAGAAAGGAGAGCTGACCGAGCGCGGTCGGCAGGGTCTGCAGACCGAAGACGAGCCCGAACGCCGACACCGTGCGGTCGGCGATGCGCTCGATGCGAGCTCGGCTGAGAGGGTTGCGGGGCTTCGTCGTCTCGAGCGGGAGTCCCGTGCGAACCCCGCTAGGAACGCTCATTGCCCGTCTCCGGGTCGAGCCCGGGAAGGATGCCGTCCTCCACCGCCCGGCGGAGCAGGTCCACCTTCGTCGGCGCCGGACGCCCGACCTCCACGTACTTCACGCGGATGCGGTCGAGGTATTCACGGGCGGTCGAGTTCGCGATCCCGAGCTGAGCGGCGACCGCCTTCAGGGGCAGGCCGGAGGCGTAGAGATGCAGCACGTCCCGCTCGCGGCGGCCGAGCTGCGCCTTCGCGAAGTCGCTGTCGGCGTCGATCGCGGTCGCCCACTCCAGGTTGTTGAGCACGTCGCCGCGCGCGACCGTCGCGATCGCACTGATGACGGTCGTCGTCGGCGAGGACTTCGGAATGACGCCCGCAGCGCCCGCGGCGAGCGCCTCGCGGACGCTGGCGACCCGGTCCGCGATGCTGTGCACGAGGACCGCTGCTCCCGTCGCCTGGGCCCGCTTGACGTTGTCGGTGACCTTCGATCCGTCGCCGAGCGACAGGTCGAGCACGACGACGTCGCATTCCTGCGAGCCGAGCTGCGCGACGAAATCGTCCACCGTCGGCGCGGTGAGGACGACGTCGTAGCCGGCGTCCTGACAGGCCGCCTTCAGCCCGAGACGCACGGATTCGTGATCATCGACGATTGCCACCCGCACCATGTTGACCATCGTAGGGGGTGATCGTCTCCGCGCGGGCAGGCCGCGGTCAGCGCGTCAGGGTGGCGACGGCCTCGACGTGGTGGGTGTTGGGAAACAGGTCGAAGGCGCGCATCCCGCGCAGGCGGTATCCGTGGCCGTCGAAGAAGGCCAGGTCGCGGGCGAGCGCGACCGGGTCGCAGGCGACGTAGACGATCTGCGCCGGCGTGACGGAGGCGATCGCGTCGACCACGTCCCGTCCTGCGCCGGAGCGCGGCGGATCGAGCACGACGGTGGCTGCCCGGAGGCGCGCGCGCTCTGCGGCGGAGGCGTCGGCGGCGAGTCGCGCGACGTAGCGCTCGACACGGTCGGTGAGTGCGGACGCGCCGACCCATTCGGCGAGGTTCTCCGCGGCGTCGTCGGTCGCGGCCTCGTCGCTCTCCACGGACGTGATGCGCAGTGTGGAACCGAAGCGGTCCCCGAGAGCGGCAGCGAGCAGTCCGACGCCGCCGTACAGGTCGAGATTCGCGGCCCGCGGGTCGAAGAGCGCCTCGTCGACCGCGGACTGGACGGCTTCGGTCAGCGTCTGCGCGGCGCCGCGGTGCACCTGCCAGAACCCGCGGGCGTCGAGGCGGAACTCGCGGTCGCCCACCCGCTCGCGGATCGGGACCGGGCGCGGGCTGGGCCGGGAGGGACGGGCGGCCCGGGGTGCGCGGCCGCCGCGCCCCCGTCCGGCGTTCCCACCGCGCCGCTCCGGGCGGACCGGTGCGTCGTTGACGAGGACGTGCGCCGTTCCGAGGCCGGTCGCCACGATGTCGACGGACTCGGCGCCGGGGAACACCTGGCCGAAGGGCGTCGCCTCCTGCACCGCGTCGGTCGCGAGAGGGAGGTCGGCGACCGGGATGACGGTGTGCGACCGCGGTGCGTACGGTCCGATGCGGCCGTCGCGGTCGGCCTGCAGACGGACGCGCGTGCGCCAGCCGGTCCCGTCCGCGGTCTCGCCCGCAACGGCCTCCACGGTCACCGGACCGCCGTCGACGCCCGCGGTCGCGATGGCCTCGGGGCTCAGCTTGCCCGTGCGCTGGAGCGCATCCTCGATCACACGGCGCTTCAGCTCCCGCTGGTGGTCGAGCCGGATGTGCCCGAACTCCGCGCCCCCGGCACGCTCCGCCGGCGGCCGCTCGATCGCGGCAGCGGACCACACGTGCGGCTGCCGCTCGGGCGCCCCCTCCACCACGCCGGTGACCTCGCCCCGCCAGAACCGCTCGTGCGTCGTGTCCGCGATGCGGGCGCGGACGCGCTCCCCCGGCATCGTGTCGGGCACGAAGACCACGCGCCCCTCGTGCCGGGCGACGAAGACGCCACCGTGGGCGACGTTGGTAATGTCGAGCTCGACCTCATCTTCCTGGGGCATCCTTCGAGCATCCCACAGGTGACCATGCGCCTCTACCTCGCCTCCACTTCGCCCGCCCGCTTCGCGCTGCTCCGCGCCGCGGGCATCGAGCCGGTGATCGTCCCGTCGAACGTCGACGAGCCCGCCGCCGTCGCCGCCGCGGAGGCGGAGCACGGGCCGCTGGATGCCGCCGCGATGGTGCAGCTGCTGGCGCGTGCGAAGGCGGAGGCGGTGCGCGGAACCCTGGACGGCGAGCCGATCGACGGCCTCATCCTGGGCGGCGACTCGGCGTTCGCGATCGACGGAGCCATCCGCGGCAAGCCGCACCGTCCGGAGGTCGCCCGCGAGCGCTGGCTGCAGCAGCGGGGCCGCACCGGGATGCTGCATTCCGGTCACTGGCTGATCGATCACCGCAACGGTCGCGAGAACGCCGCGACGGGCGCGGCGGCCGTCGCCTCGGTGACGTTCGCCGACGTGACGGACGAGGAGGTCGACGCGTACGTCGCCAGCGGCGAACCCCTGGAGGTCGCCGGCGCCTTCACGATCGACAGCCTCGGCGGCCCTTTCATCACGCGCGTGGACGGCGACCCGAGCACCGTGGTGGGGCTCTCGTTGTCGACCCTCCGGGACCTGGTCCGTGAACTGGGCGTCCCGTGGACATCGCTCTGGAATCGCCGGCGCTGACGCATACCGTTGTAGGCTGCCGGAGCTTCTGGTCGGCCATTTTTGTGGGGATCGACCAAATCCCGTTCGATATCGAGCAATAGGCTAGGGAACTGTGCCCCGTATCACCAAGGTTCTGATCGCAAACCGCGGCGAGATCGCCGTCCGTGTCATCCGTGCGGCGAAGGACAGCGGAATCGCGTCCGTCGCCGTGTATGCGGACCAGGACCGAGACGCCCTCCACGTCCGCCTCGCCGACGAGGCGTACGCGCTGGACGGCACCACCAGCGCCGAGACGTACCTCGTCATCGACAAGCTGCTCTCCGTCGCGCGGCGGTCCGGGGCGGACGCCGTGCACCCCGGTTACGGCTTCCTCGCCGAGAACGCGGACTTCGCCCGCGCCGTCATCGCCGCCGGCCTGACCTGGATCGGCCCGTCGCCCGACGCCATCGAGCGCCTCGGCGACAAGGTGTCGGCACGGCACGTGGCCGAGAAGGTCGGCGCTCCGCTGGCCCCAGGCACCCTCAACCCGGTCGCGGACGCGGCCGAGGTCCTCGACTTCGTCGACGTCTACGGTCTGCCCGTGGCCATCAAGGCCGCCTTCGGCGGCGGTGGCCGCGGCCTCAAGGTGGCCCGGAACCGCGAAGAGGTCGCCGAGCTCTTCGAGTCGGCCACCCGCGAAGCGATCGCGGCTTTCGGCCGCGGCGAGTGCTTCGTCGAGAAGTACCTCGACCAGCCGCGTCACGTCGAGACCCAGTGCCTCGCCGACGCGTACGGCAACGTCGTCGTCGTGTCGACGCGCGACTGCTCCCTGCAGCGCCGTCACCAGAAGCTCGTCGAGGAGGCGCCCGCGCCGTTCCTCACCCCCGAGCAGACCGAGAAGCTGTACTCGTCGTCGAAGGCGATCCTCAAGGAGGTCGGCTACCAGGGCGCCGGCACCTGCGAGTTCCTGATCGGCAAGGACGGCACCGTCTCCTTCCTCGAGGTGAACACGCGTCTCCAGGTCGAGCACCCCGTCTCCGAAGAGGTCACGGGCATCGACCTCGTCCGCGAGCAGTTCCGCCTCGCCGAGGGCGGCGAGCTCGACTACGACGACCCGGCCCCGCGCGGCCACTCGTTCGAGTTCCGGATCAACGGCGAGGACGCCGGCCGCGGCTTCATCCCCTCGCCCGGTCCGGTCCACGTCTTCAAGGCCGCCGGTGGTCCCGGCGTCCGGGTCGACAGCGGCATCCAGGCCGGGGATGTCATCAGCGGCGCCTTCGACTCGATGCTCGCCAAGCTGATCGTGACCGGAGCCAGCCGCGAGGAGGCGCTGGAGCGCTCGCGTCGCGCACTCGACGAGTTCGAGGTCGCCGGCCTGCCGACCGTGCTCCCGTTCCACCGGGCCATCGTTCGCGACCCCGCCTTCGCCCCTCAGGACGGCGAGCCGTTCTCGGTGTACACGCGCTGGATCGAGACCGAGTGGAACAACGACATCGAGCCCTGGTCCGGCGAGCTGGGCGACCAGACCCTCGCCGAGCGCCGGAGCAACGTCGTGGTGGAGGTCGAGGGCAAGCGCATCGAGGTCTCCCTGCCCGCCAAGCTGCTCAGCGGCGGTGCGGGCGAGTCGGCCGCCGCGCCGGCGCCGCGCCGCCGCGGCGGGGCCCACGCCGTGGACACCGCGACCGGTGACTCGGTCACGGCGCCGATGCAGGCCACCGTGGTCAAGGTGGCCGTCGCCGACGGCGACCCCGTGGTGAAGGGCGACCTCGTGCTCGTGCTCGAGGCGATGAAGATGGAGCAGCCGCTCACGGCTCACAAGGACGGCACCGTCTCCGGCATCAACGCCGCCGTCGGCGAGACCGTCTCGTCGGGCCACCTGCTGCTCAACATCGTCTAAGCGGCCTCGAAAAGGGAGGGCCTTCGGGCCCGATCCGGACGTTCGTTCCTCCCATCTCCGTTCAACCCCGGCGCAGCGCACGCTCTTCCTCCCTTTTCGTCCGGTCGAGGACCGCCTCGATGGTGTCGACGACGTCCTCGCCCCGGCTGATCACTTCACCAGCGGAGAACCGCAGCCGCCTCTCGCCGCGGAGCGTCATCGCCGTGTCACGCTTTCGGTCGTGAGCGAAGGCCAAGCGGTCGGAGTGGAACAGGAAGCCGTCCACCTCCACGAACAGCACGCCGTCGACCCGGAAGTCGACCGTGCCCACCCCGGGCACGAAGACCTGCTGCTCTATGAGGTGGCCGCGAGCGGAGAGACGTTGTCGCAGCAGCGACTCCACTCCTGATTCGGAGCCCGGTCGCGCGAGGGCGGCCCGGTCGCGCGATCGGCGCGGCTCCTGGGCGAACACGTGCTGCAACCCGTGACGCGTGATCCGCCCCGTGGAGATGGCCGTGTCGAACACCGCGACGGCCGTCTCCTGGTCTGCGCAGCGGCCGACGGTGTGGAGGCAATCCGCCAGAGAGACACGCCAGATCTCCGCGTGGTCGTGGCACGGCCTCCAGTGCCTGACGACACCGGGATCGCCTGCGCCGGACCGGCCGGCCTTCGGCGGCACCACCAGGTGCGTTCGTGCGTCCTCGCCGCCCCATAGGCCGTAGGTGCGAGCCGCCGAAACGCAGGAAAGCCGCGCCCCCAGGGCGACAGCCGCGAGGAGCGACTCCCCGGCAGCGGGGACGACGTAGCGACCGTTCCGCGGACGGAGAAGTTCACCGCTCACCACCGCAGCGGAGAGTGCCCGATCCGTCGCCCCGGCCGCTCGCAGCTGGCGCGTGGACGCGGCACCTCCCAGCTCTGCCAACCGAAGTCTCCATGTCATGACTCCATCGTGACGAAGCCCACGCCGGCCTTCGGATGTCGACGTGGATATGTGGAATTCGGCGGGACGAGGGGAACGGTGAGCGGATTCTGGCCGGTGCTGAGCCGCGGAAAAGGGAGGATGTTCACCCCGACACGCAGGGCGATCGCAGGGAACGGAGGAAGGGAGGCGTGGAAATCTCGGCGGTATCCTCCGTTTTCGACCGTGCGCGGAGGAGGAGGAGGAGGGGAGGAGGAGGAGGCGGTCAGCCGGTGGCCTCGGTGGGGTCGCCCTTCAGGTCGATGCTGATCTCGTCGGCGTCGAGGTTGCTCAGCGCACCCGCGAGGACATCGGCGCTGAAGGTGCCGTCATCGCGCGCATCCAGCAGGGCTGCCCGCTGTGCCCGCAGTCGCGCGAGCCGCGCGGACTTGTGCTCAGCGAACGCCTCCGCGGTGCGCTCCGTGGTCTTGGGCTGCGGCACGGACTTCCCGGCCTCGTAGAGCAGCTCCATCAGCCGGCGGCGCTCGTCGCGTTCGGCCGCCGGGTCGGCCCGGGACGGCTTGACGGCCTTCAGCACCAGGCCGAGCGTCCCGCCCTGGAGCAGTAGCGATCCGGCGGCGACGAGGAACGCGATGAGCACGAGGACCGACCGCCCGGGCGTCGTCGACGGCAGCGACTGCGCGGCGGCGACCGTGACCGCTCCGCGCATCCCGGCCCAGATGACGATCGTGCCCTCGCGCCAGCCGAGCGGGGCACCGGTGAAGTACTCGATGTCGGCGATGACCCGGCGCAGCCGCGTCCCGAATCGCGTGAGGTTCTCGACCGTCGGGATGCCTCGGCGGATCAGCCGCCGGCGTCGCCGCTCGGCCTGCTTCGGTGTGATCCGGGGCCCTTCGCCTCGGGGGCCGAGCAGCGGGTCCATGGCGACGACGGCCGCCGCAGCGTCGACGTCGGGTGGGACGTCGCCTTCGGCCGGGACGTCCATTCCCGACCCGGCTCCCGATTCATCGGCCTCGGTATCCGCCGGCGTCAACGCGCGCTGCCCCGTTCCCGCCAGCCGCGCGGCGATACCGCGTTGCAGCGCCTCCGGGTCCGTCAAGTGCTCCTGCAACTGCTGTAACTGCGGCCGCATGTTCTGGCGGCGTCGACTGCGTCTCGCCAGCAGCGCGAGCAGCGGTGCCACGAAGCCGGCCCGTACGAGGATCGTGAGCACCAGCGCACCCGCAGCCACGCCGATCGCCGGCGCCACGCCCGAGTGGTCGTTCTGCACCTTCTGGAGGATGCCGAAGAGCTCGAGGCCCATGGTGAGGAAGATCAGCCCTTCCAGGATGAGCTCGACCGTCCGCCAGTTCTGGGCGTCCGACAGGCGGTGCTCCGGCGAGAGCACCCGCGGTGCACGGCTCCCCGTCACCAGGCCGGCGACGACCGCCGCCACCAGGCCGGAGGCACCCAGCGCCTCGGCCGGAATGGAGGCGAGGAACGGCACCGTGAATGAGATCACCGTGTTGACCGTGGCATCCTTCACCCGCGCGCGCACGCGCAGGTTCAGCCAGCCGACGACGCCGCCGAAGACGATGGCGACGACGACCGAGTACACGAACGACAGCGTCACCGCACCGAGGGTGAAGGAGGCTGCCGCCGCGGCGGCGATGGCGGCGCGCAGGAGCACGAGTGCGGTCGCGTCGTTGAGCAGGCTCTCGCCTTCGAGGATCGCGACGACCCGCGGCGAGACGCCCGCGCGCTTCACGATCCCGGTGGCCACCGCGTCGGTGGGGCTGACGATGGCGCCGAGCGCAACGCCCCAGGCGAGGCCCAGCCCCGGGATCACCCAGGCGAAGAACAGCCCGAGCAGCACCGAGCTGACGATCACGAGCAGCACGGAAAGCCCGCCGATCGCTCCGAACTCGCGCCGGAAGTTCATGGCGGGCATCGACACAGAAGCCGAGTACAGCAACGGCGGAAGCACCCCGGCGATGATCCACTCGGGCTGCAGTTCGAGCGCGGGCACGAAGGGAAGCAGGCTCACCAGGATCCCGACCGCGACGAGGATCAGCGGAGAGGCGATCCCGAGCTTCGGACCGATCGTCGTCGCCGCCGCGATGGTGAGCACCGCCAGGACCCCGATGACAAGCCCGACCTCCATCCCCCGGCCCCTTCCGTCAGAGCACGATGTGCATGGCGCGTGCTGCGTCGGTGATCGAGCCGGACAGCGACGGGTACACGGTGAACGCTCGGGCGACCTGGTCGACGGTGAGGCGCTGCTCCACGGCGAGCGCGAGCGGGAAGATGAGCTCGGACGCGCGCGGCGCCACGATGACGCCGCCGATCACGGTGCCGGAGCCGGTGCGCGCGAACAGCTTCACGAAGCCGTCGCGGATGCCGAGCATCTTCGCCCGGGGATTCGACTTCAGCGGCAGCTTGTAGATGTCGCCCTGCGCGATGCCCTCTTCGATCTGCTTCTGGCTCCAGCCGACCGTCGCGATCTCGGGCTGGGTGAAGATGTTGGAGCTGACGTTGCGCAGCTCGATCGGCTGGACCGCGTCGCCCATGGCGTGGAACACGGCCGTGCGGCCCTGCATCGAGGCGACCGAGGCGAGCGGCAGCGAGTCGGAGCAGTCGCCTGCGGCGTAGATGTTCGGGATTGACGTCCGGGCGACCCGGTTGGTGCGGATGTTGCCGCTCTGGGTGACCTGGACGCCCGCCTCCTCGAGCCCGATGCCCGCGGTGTTCGGCACCGAGCCGACGGCCATCAGACAGTGCGATCCCTCGATCGTCCGCCCGTCGGTGAGCGTCGCGACGACGCCGTCCTCGGTGCGGACCACCGACTCGGCCCGCGACTTCGACAGCACCTGCATGCCGTTGCGCCGGAAGACGTTCTCGATGACGCCGGCCGCGTCCGCGTCCTCGCCCGGCAGCACCTGGTCGCGGGACGAGATCAGCGTCACCTTCGAGCCGAGTGCCGTGTACGCCGAGGCGAACTCGGCGCCGGTCACGCCAGAGCCGACCACGATGAGGTGGGAGGGCACGGACTGCAGGTCGTACAGCTGCGTCCAGGTGAGGATGCGCTCCCCATCCGGGACGGCGGACGGCAGGATGCGCGGGCTGGCGCCGACCGCGATCACGATGGTGTCGGCTTCGACGCGGTCGAAGTCGGTGCCCGCGTCGCCCTTGGACGTCGACACGATGACCGCGCTCGGTCCGTCGAGCCGCCCCTCGCCGGACACGATGCGGACGCCGGAGCGGACGAGCTCCGCCCGCATGTCCTCCGACTGCTGCCGTGCGAGCCCGACCAGGCGCTTGTTCACGGCGGCGAGGTTGACCGCGATCTCGGGGCGGACCGGCTTGCCGGTCTCACCGCGCGAGTAGAACTGGACACCCAGGTCGGTCGCCTCGGAGAGCGAGTTGGTCGCCTCGGCCGTGGCGATGAGGCTCTTCGACGGCACGACATCCGTGATCACCGCGGAGCCGCCGACGCCGGAACGCTCCACCAGCGTCACATCGGCACCCAGCTGCGCGCCCGCGAGCGCCGCCTCGTAGCCGCCGGGACCGCCGCCGAGGATCGCGATGCGCTGCTTGCGCTCGAATTCATACGCCATGCCCCCATTCTTCCGTATGGGGGTGCACCGATGCGCATCCCGGTATGGGGCTGTGGAAAGCCGCCCTCAGTAGAGTTGGCTCATGCTGGATTCCCACACCAACCCGCTCGACGACCCTGCCACCGATCCGTTCGAGATCGCCCGGGAGGCCGCCGGCCAGCTGGCCGAGAAGACCGGCGTGGAGCGCCACGACATCGCGCTCACGCTGGGCAGCGGCTGGGGCAAGGCCGCGGACCTCATCGGCGAGACCGTCGCCACCGTCCCCGCCACCGAGATCCTCGGCTTCAGCAAGCCGGCGCTCGAAGGGCACGTCGGCACGCTGCGCTCGATCCGCCTCCCGAACGGCAAGCACGCGCTGGTCATCGGCGCCCGGACGCACTACTACGAGGGCCACGGCGTCCGTCGCGTCGTCCACAGCGTCCGCACCGCCGCGGCCGCGGGAGCGACCACGATGGTCCTGACCAACGGCGCAGGCGGCATCAAGGACCACTGGAAGCCGGGGACGCCGGTCCTCATCAGCGACCACATCAATCTGACCGCGGACTCGCCGCTCGAGGGCGCCACCTTCATCGACCTGACGGACCTGTACTCGACCCGCCTGCGCGACGTCGCCCGCACCATCGAGCCGTCGCTCGACGAGGGTGTCTACACGCAGTTCCGCGGACCGCACTACGAGACGCCCGCCGAGGTCCAGATGGCGAAGGCCATGGGCGGGCACATCGTCGGGATGTCCACGGCGCTCGAGGCCATCGCGGCACGGCAGGCCGGCATGGAGATCCTCGGGATGTCGCTCATCACGAACCTCGCGGCCGGCATCCAGAAGACCCCGCTCAGCCACCAGGAGGTCATCGAGGCCGGCCGGGCCGCCGAGCCGGTGATCAGTGCCCTGCTCGCTCAGATCGTGGGGGCCCTGTGAGCGCGCCGAAGGACACCCCGCAGCTTCTGGAGGACGCCCGCGCCTGGCTCGCCCAGGATCCCGACCCGGAGACCCGGGACGACCTGGAGGCGCTGATCGTCGCCGCGCAGGCGGGCTCGGCCGAGGCCGTCGCCGACCTGCACTCGCGGTTCGACGAACGGCTCGCCTTCGGGACGGCGGGGCTGCGCGGGGAGATCGCCGCCGGTCCCAATCGCATGAACCGGGTGCTCGTCGCGCAGGCGGCGGCAGGGTTCGCGCGCTGGCTGCTCGAGCACGCGGAGGGCGGGACGCCTTCCGTCGTGATCGGGTACGACGGCCGCAAGAACTCCGACGTCTTCGCCCGTGACACCGCCGAGCTCATGGCCGGTGCGGGCATCCGCGCCGTCCTCCTCCCCCGGCTGCTCCCCACGCCCGTGCTGGCCTTCGCGGTGCGGCACCTGGATGCCAGCGCCGGTGTCATGGTCACGGCCAGCCACAACCCGCCCAACGACAACGGGTACAAGGTGTACCTCGGCGGCGAGAACCACGGCTCCCAGATCGTCTCGCCGGTGGACGCGGAGATCGCGGCGCACATCCTCGAGGTCGCCGAGGGAAGCGTCGCCGACCTCGCGCGCTCCGACCGCTACGAAATCGCCCCCGAGGATGTGGAGCAGGCGTACATCGACGCGACGGTCGCCGTGGCCGCCACCGAGAGCCCGAGGGATGCGGTGTCGTTCGTCTACACGGCGATGCACGGCGTGGGATGGCGCACCGCGCGCGAGGTGTTCGCCCGCGCAGGTTTCGCCGTCCCGACCCCGGTGGCCCGGCAGATCGACCCGGATCCCGCCTTCCCGACGGTGGCCTTCCCGAACCCGGAGGAGCCGGGCGCGATGGACCTGTCGTTCGCGACGGCCCGCGAGGCGTCGGCCGACCTGATCATCGCCAACGACCCGGACGCGGACAGGCTCGCGGTCGCCATCCCCGATGCGACCAGCCCGGACGGCTACCGCCGGCTCTCCGGCAACGAGGTCGGAGCCCTGCTCGGCTGGCGCGCCGCGGAGCTCGCCACCGCGCGCGCGGACGAGCGTGGCGCGCTCGGCACGCTGGCCTGCTCTGTCGTGTCCTCCCCCGCCCTCGCGGCCGTGGCACGCGCCTACCGCCTCGACTTCGCCGAGACCCTCACTGGGTTCAAGTGGGTCTCCCGTGCCCCCGGGCTGATCTACGGCTACGAGGAGGCGCTAGGCTACCTGGTCAACCCGGAGACCGTCCGGGACAAGGACGGCATCTCGGCCGCCGTCGCCTTCCTCGACCTGGCGAACGGCCTGGCTGCTGACGGAGTGACCGTCGCCCAGCACCTGGATGCGTTCGCCGAGCGGTTCGGCTACTTCGCCAGCGACCAGATCTCGCTCCGCGTGACGGAGCTCTCGCGCATCGGCGAGATCATGTCGGCCCTGCGATCGACTCCGCCGAGTCACCTGGGCGACGTGCGGGTCAGCGAGATCGACGACCTGCGCGACGGCTTCGGCGGGCTGCCTCCGAGCGACGTGCTGCGCATCCTGCTGGAGGACGGCTCCCGCGTGATGGTGCGGCCGAGTGGCACCGAGCCGAAGCTCAAGATCTACATCGACGCCTCCAGCGACGATGGGACGGTGAGCGAGCGCCGCGAGACCGCGACCGCGCGCGTCGCAGCCCTCGCCGAGGCGATGCGGCTGCTCACGGCCTGAGGCCGCTGCGCGCGACCGCGGACGGTCGGCGACCGCTTACGCCGCCACCGTCCGCGGCGCCCGCGCGAGGTAGCCGAGGAGGAACAGCGCGAGCGCCGCGACGGTCACGACCGCCCCGGCGAGCGGAACGGCCACCGCGCCGCCGGCCGCGAGCGCGAACGCGCCGATCGGCGGGGCGATCGCGATCCCCACGTACATCGCCGTCGAGTACCAGGACAGCGCGAGTGCGGCGTTCTCCGGCTCGACGTGGACCAGCCGGTGCTGCACCGGGATGGCGATCGCGAACGCGGCGACGCCCCACAGCGCGAAGGCGACGATGGATGCGACGAACGAGGCCTCCGCGAACGCCACGGCGACCAGGGTGACCGCCTGGCCGGCGAGCGCGGCGGCCGCGACGACCCGGCTTCCGAAGCGGTCGGTGAGCGGACCGGCGATGGTGTTGCCCGCGACACCGGCCACGCCGTAGGCGAGCAGCAGGATAGCCAGCAAGCCGCCGGACCCGCCCGTGGACGCACGGGTGACCGCCGCCGAGAAGATGTACACGATGTTGAACCCCGCGATCATGAGCAGCGTGGTCCCGAGCGGGGCGACGATGCGGAGGTCGGCGAGGGGCGCGAGACGGCGCCGGAACGACACCGCGGGCGGCACAGGCACTCCGCGCACGGCCAGCGGGATGGCGACCACGAGCACCGCCGCGATCCCGACGATGCACCAGAGGGCGAACCGCCATCCGGCGAGACCGCCGAGCGCGGTTCCGAGCGGGGAGCCCACCGCCGTCGCGAGCGTGAAGCCGGCTCCGACGATGGCGAGCGCCTGCCCGCGCTTCTCGGGCCGGGCGAGGGATGCGGCAGCTGCGGTGGCGGTGGGAACGAGAGCTGCTCCGCCCAGGCCGGAGAAGGTGCGTCCGGCGATGAAGAAGGTCAGATCGGGCGCGAGCGCGGAGGCCGCCGTCCCGACGGCGAAGACAGCCAGGCCCGCCGCCATCAGGGTGGCGCGCGGTACGCGCGGAAGCAGGATGGAGACCGCCGGCGCGGCGACGGCGACCACGAGCGAATAGCTCGTGATCGACCAGCTCACCTCGGTGGGCGTCGCGCCCAGGCCGTCCGCCACCTGCGGGAGGAGACCGGCGATCACGAAGGCGTTGGTGCCGACGACGAAGAGCGCGAGCGCGAGGACGAGCAGCGCAGGGAGCGACCTGCGGTACGATTGTTCGACGAACGTCATACCGTTAAGGTACGACTATTGTTCGATGATTGTCAAACAATTTGGGATCATGACCGACTACCCCACCCCCGACATCGCGGATGTGCAGCTCGTCGACGTGCTGCGCGCCGTCGCGGACCCCATCCGGCTGCAGATCGTTCGCGTGCTCGCCGACGGCCGGCCGCATCCCAAATCGATGACCGAGTGGGGCGTCGACGTGCAGAAGTCGACCATGGCGCACCACTTCAAGACGCTGCGCGAGGCGGGCGTCACCCGCACGATCGTCTCGGGCCGCACGCACGAGATCCAGCTGCGGAGGGACGAGCTCGACCAGCGGTTCCCCGGGCTCGTCGAGGCCCTGCTGGGCGACTGAGTCAGCCCAGGGCCTCGTCGAGCTTGCGCTCCAGCTCTTCCAGGTCGAAGTAGTTCTGCACCACGATCACGTCGGCGTTGGTGCGGCCGATCCGCTCGACCAGCTCCGGCGAGGTCAGGACCACCTGGGCGTCGGCCGCTGCCTCGTCGATGTGGGCGGCGTCCGACGCCGTGACGTCCGCGTCGATCCCCAGGCGGTCGAGCACGCGCTCGGCGTTCACCTTCAGGATGCCGGAGGTCCCGACACCGACACCGCAGATCGCGACGATCTTCACCGCTCGACCCTGCTCACCGCGACGACTCCTCGCTCAGGGTGAGGATGCGCTGCACGTCGGCCACGTCGGTCGCGGCCGCCAGGGCGGGGATCGCCTCGGGGTCGTTGAACACGTTCGCCAGTTCGGCGACGCTCGTCACGTGCGCCTCGGGCGTGGAGACGGCGAGGCCGAGCACCACGGACACGGGGTCGTTGTGCGGGTGACCGAAGACCACGGGCTCGTCGAGCGTCACCACGGACAGCCCGTCGGAGTTCACGTCCGGCCCTGGACGGGCGTGCGCGAGCGCGAGCCCCGGAGCGATGACGATGTACGCGCCGAACTCCTCGATCACCTGGATCATCCGGTGCGCGTAACCCTGTTCGGTCGCGCCGGAACGGGCCAGCGCCTCCCCTGCCAGCTGGACCGCCTGGCGCCAGTCGTCGGCGTGCGCGCCGACGGTGATGGCGGAATCAGGCAGCGGTGGCAGTGACATATCTTCAGCGTAACGCCCGGGCGGTTACGAACCCTCGAAACCTGCTGTGATGATCTCGGCCAGTTCTTCACGCTCTTCGAGCGGCAGGAACGCGCCGGCCGCCGCGTTGAGCTGGAAGATCTCCAGGTCGGTGCGGTCGTACGCGAACGCGTCTGCGAGGATGCTCAGCTCGCGCGTCAGGGTCGTCCCGCTCATGAGGCGGTTGTCGGTGTTCACCGTCACCCGGAAGCCCAGCTGGTACAGCAGGTCGAACGGGTGGTCGAGGATGTCGTCGCCCCACGCCGCGATCGCACCGGTCTGCAGGTTCGAGGTCGGGCTGGTCTCGAGCGCGATCTCGCGGTCCTTGACCCACTGCGACAGGGTGCCGAGCGTGACGTAGGTGTTCTCGTCGTCCTGGCGCTCCACCGTGATGTCCTCGGCGAGGCGGACACCATGGCCGAGACGCAGCGCGCGGCCGTCGAGGAGTGCGCTCCGGATGCTGTCGAGCCCGTCGGCCTCGCCGGCGTGCACCGTTGCGGGGAAGAACTCCGCCGCGAGGTAGTCGAACGCCGCGCGGTGGTTCGAGGCCGGGAAGCCCGCCTCCGGGCCGGCGATGTCGAAGCCGACGACGCCGCGGTCGCGGTGCCGCACGGCGAGCTCGGCGATCTCGAGCCCGCGGTCGGTGTGACGCATGGCCGTCACCAACTGACCGACACGGATGCGGCCACCCGCTGCACGTACGTCGTCGATGCCCTGCTCCACGCCCTCCTGAACGGCCTCGACCGTCTCGTCGAGCGTGAGACCGCCGGTGAGGTGCTGCTCGGGCGCCCAGCGGATCTCGCCGTAGACGACGCCGTCGGCGCCGAGGTCCTGCACGAATTCGCGGGCGACGCGGGTGAGGCCCTCGCGCGTCTGCATGACGGCGGTGGTCAGGTCGAACGTCTTGAGGTACTCGACCAGCGAGCCCGAGTTCGACTTCGTCGCGAACCAGCGGCCCAGCTCGGTCGCATCCTGCGCAGGAAGCTGCAGGCCGATCTGCTCCCCCAGCTCCAGGACGGTCGTCGGGCGCAGCCCGCCGTCGAGGTGGTCGTGCAGGGAGACCTTCGGCAGCGGCCGGATCTCGGTGCCGTCGGACAGCGTGTACTCGTTCCAGTCGCTCATGAATCCAACCCTAGGCGATGCGGTCGGCGATCAGCGGGCCGCGCTCGAACGCGGTTCCCGGCTCCGCGATGCGGTAGGCGCCCTCGAGCGCCTCGAGCGCGCGCTCGAAGCGGGCCGGCTCGTCCGCCGAGAGTGTGAACAGCGGCTGGCCCGCGCGGATCTGGTCGCCGGGCTTCGCGTGCAGGTCGATCCCGGCGGCGTGCTGCACCGGGTCCTGCTTGCGGGCGCGGCCCGCACCGAGCCGCCAGGCGGCGATGCCGAACGGCAGCGCCTCCTGCTCGACGAGGATTCCGTCGCGGTCCGCGACGACGGTGTGGGTCTCCTTGGCGACCGGCAGCGGGGCGTCGGGGTCGCCGCCCTGCGCGCGGATGACCTCACACCACTTGTCCATCGCGCGGCCGTCCTTCAGCGCCGCCTCGACGTCCTCGTCCGGACGGCCGGCGAGCGCGAGCATCTCGCGCGCCAGCGCAACCGTCAGCTCGACGATGTCGGCGGGGCCGCCGCCGGCGAGCACCTCGACCGACTCGCGGACCTCGTTGGCGTTTCCGATGGCGAGCCCCAGAGGGACGTTCATGTCCGTGAGCAGCGCGGACGTCGCGACGCCCGCATCCCGGCCCAGCTCCACCATCGTGCGCGCCAGCTCGCGCGAGCGCTCGATGTCCTTGAGGAATGCGCCGGAACCGAACTTCACGTCGAGCACCAGCGCGCTGGTCCCCTCGGCGATCTTCTTCGACATGATCGAGGAGGCGATGAGCGGGATGGCCTCCACCGTGCCGGTGATGTCGCGCAGTGCGTACAGCTTGCCGTCGGCGGGCGCGAGGCCCGACCCGGCGGCGCAGATGACGCCGCCCTCGTTCTGCAGCTGCGCGAACATCTCCTCGTTGCTGAGGTTGGCGCGCCAGCCGGGGATGCTCTCCAGCTTGTCGAGCGTCCCGCCGGTGTGGCCGAGCCCGCGACCCGACAGCTGCGGGACCGCGACGCCGAAGGTCGCGACGAGCGGCATCAGGGGCAGCGTGATCTTGTCGCCGACCCCGCCCGTGGAGTGCTTGTCGGCCGTCGGCTTGCCGAGGGCGGAGAAGTCCATCCGCTCGCCCGAGGCGATCATGGCGAGTGTCATGTCCTTGATCTCGCGGCGCGTCATCCCGTTGAGGAAGATCGCCATCGTCATGGCCGACATCTGCTCGTCACCCACGTAGCCGCGGGTGTACGCGTCGATGAGCCAGTCGATCTCGGCGGTGGTGAGCTCGCCGCGGTCGCGCTTGGTCCGGATCAGGTCGACGGCGTCGAACGCCTCGACCTCTGCTGCACGGTCGGTCACGAAGGGTTCCTGTTCAGTCGTTCTCGTGCTCGGCCGCGTAGGCGGCGAGCTGGCGCGGCCCGAAGGCGTCGGGCAGCACCTGGTCGATGGTGCGGATGCCGGACACCGTCTCGAGCAGCATCCCCTCCGCCGAGTGCTCGTACAGCAGCTGGCGGCACCGGCCGCACGGCATCAGGATGTCGCCGTCGCCGTTGACGCAGGTGAAGGCGACGAGGTGGCCGCCACCGGTCATCGCGAGCGACGACACCAGGCCGCACTCGGCGCACAGGGTGACGCCGTAGCTGGCGTTCTCGACGTTGCAGCCGCTGACGATGCGTCCGTCGTCGACGAGCGCGGCGGATCCCACCGGGAACTTCGAGTACGGCACGTAGGCGTGCGTCATCGCCTCGGTCGCGGCGAAGCGCAGCGCATCCCAGTCGATGGAGTCGGGAGTAGGGATCTCGGCGCTCATGACTTGATGTACGGCTTCCCGTCGGCGGCCGGAGCCCGCGAGAGGCCGACGAGACCGGCGACCGCCAGGATCGTCACCACGTAGGGCAGCATCAGCATGAACTCGCTCGGCACCGGCGATCCGATGATGCTGAGCACGTTCTGCAGGTTCGTCGCGAAGCCGAAGAGCAGCGCCGCCAGGGTGGCCCGGATCGGGTCCCAGCGACCGAAGATGACGGCCGCGAGGGCGATGAAGCCCTGACCGGCGGTCATCTCCTTGGAGAACGCGCCCACCGAGCCCAGCGTGTAGTAGGCGCCGCCGAGGCCGGCGATCGCGCCCGCGAGGGACACGTTCCAGAACCGGGTGCTGTTGACGTTGATACCGACCGTGTCCGCGGCCTCCGGGTGCTCGCCGACGGAGCGGAGGCGGAGTCCCCACCGGGTCTTGAACAGCCCGAACCACACCAGGAAGACCGCGATGTACATCAGGTACTCGATGATCGACTGGTCGAAGAGGACCTTGCCGATGATCGGGATGTCGCTGAGCAGCGGGATGGGCCAGTTCGGCAGACGCGGAGGGTGGTTGAGCAGCTGCGGGTTGCCGGCCAGCACCTTGGAGTACAGGAAGCTCGTCAGGCCGATGACCAGCACGTTGAGCACGACGCCGACGATGACCTGGTCGACCAGGTACTTGATCCCGAAGGCTGCGAGCAGGAACGAGACGAGCACGCCCGCGACCATCGCCGCGAGGAGGCCGACCACCCAGCTGCCGGTGAGGGTCGCGGTCATCGCCGAGACGAAGGCGCCTGCGAGCAGCTGGCCCTCGATCGCGACGTTCACCACGCCGCCGCGCTCGGAGACGACACCGCCGAGGGCGCCGAACACCAGCGGCACAGCGAGGGTAATCGTGCCGAGGAGGAGGCCCGTGACCGGCACCGGGTACGGGCTGCCCGAGTCCGCCCATGCGAGGAACGCGAACATGAACAGCAGCGAGAAGACGATCACGAGCCAGATCGGCGTCTTGCGGGCACGGTAGGACAGGTACGCGCTCCACGCGGTGATGGCGAGGAGCAGGATCGTGACCACCGTGGTGGTGACGAACGTGTCGACCGTCAGCGGCGGGAGCTTGATCGCGTCCGAGTTCTCGGAGAAGCGGAACGCACTCTGCCCGTGACGCCCGAACCCGAAGAACAGGATGACGCTGATCACGACGAAGACACCGAACGCGATCGGGGCCTTCCAGGAGCGGATCTCCGCCTTCTCGAGGACGATCGGCGAGGAGTCGGGGACGACGGGGGCGGTGGTGGTCACTTGGCCTCCACCTCCTTCGAGACGATGGGACGCGGTCTCCGGGGCGAGCTCCCCGGCTCCGGCAGGCGGAAGATGGCCCGCACCAGGGGCGGTGCGGCGACGAACAGGACGATCAGCGACTGCAGGATGAGCACGATGTCGATCGGGATGTCGTTGGCGGCCTGGATGGTGTAGCCACCGGCCTTGAGCGCTCCGAACAGCAGACCGGCGATGAACACGCCCCAGGGGCGCGAGCGCCCGAGCAGGGCGACGGTGATCGCGTCGAAGCCGATGCCCGCATCCACGCCCGAACTGATGCCCTGGGGGAAGACGCCCAGCGCCTGGCTCGCACCCGCGATGCCGACGAGGCCACCGGCGATGAGCATGGCGTAGACGTACACGTTCTTGACGTTGATGCCCGCGACGCGCGCCGCGTTCGGGTTCTCGCCGACCGCCCGGAAACGGAAGCCGAGGCTCGAGCGGTTGATCAGCCACCACACGAACACGGTGGCGCCGATCACCACGACGAACGCCCAGGTGAGGTTGTACTGCTCGCCGAACAGCGGCGGGAAGACCGCGTTGGCGTGGATCGGGGGCGCCTTCGGGTTGTTCGACCCCGGCGCCTGCAGCAGCCCCTGCGTACGCAGCATGTAGGCGATCAGATAGAAGGCGATGTAGTTGAGCATGATCGTGACGATCACCTCGTGCGCGCCGGTGCGCGCCTTCAGCGCGCCGACGATGCCGGCCCAGATCGCGCCGCCGGCGATGCCCGCGGCGACCGCGAGCACCAGGTGCAGCACGGGCGGCAGGTCGAACGAGAAGCCCACCCACGCGGAGGCGGCCGCGGCGATCAGGATCTGCCCCTGCCCACCGATGTTGAACAGCCCGACGCGGAACGCCAGTGCGACGCCGAGCCCGCTGACGATGAGCGGCGTGGCGAACGTCAGCGTCTCGGTCAGCGGGCGGATACCTGCCGAGAACGAGGGACGGCGGAAGTTGTAGATCGCACCCTGGAACATCGAGACGTAGGCGTTGGACACCGAGGTCCAGATCGCCGAGAAGGTATCGCCCGGCCGTGCGAAGAAGTACCCGGCCGCGCGCTGCACCTGCGGGTCCGTCGCGGCGATCAGGATCGCTCCGACGATCAGCGCGAGCACGACGGCGAGGATGGAGATGACCACCGAGCCGCTCATGATGTCGCGGACGGTGCGGTTCCAGCGCGAGGGCTCCTCGTCGCGTCCGGTGACGGGAGCCGGCGCTCCGGGCTCCGCGGGCTGGGCCGGCGCGGTGTCGGTCCCGGTCATACTGCTGCTCCTGCCTGCTGCGGCGATTCGCCGGCCATCATGAGGCCGAGGACTTCACGGGAGGTGTCACCCGGCACGATTCCGACGATGCCGCCGCGGTACATCACGGCGATCCGGTCGGCGAGCGCCGCCACCTCGTCGAGCTCTGTCGAGACGACGATCACGGGGACGCCCGAGTCGCGGGTCTCGACGATCCGCTTGTGGACGAACTCGATGGAGCCGACGTCGAGACCGCGGGTCGGCTGGGCGGCGACGAACAGCCGCAGCTCCCGGCTCAGCTCGCGGGCGAGCACGACCTTCTGCGCGTTGCCGCCGGAGAGGCGGCCGACCTTCGTGTCGATCGACTGCGTGCGCACGTCGAACTCGCGCACCTTCTCCTCGGCGAAGTCCTTGAGGTAGGAGAACTGGATGTTGCCGCCCTTGACGAACGGATCGCTCGTCGAACGGTCGAGCATCAGGTTCTCCTGGATGCTGAACTCGCCGACCAGGCCGTCCTCGTTGCGGTCCTCCGGGACGAAACCGACACCGGCGTCGAGCACCCGGCGCACGCTGTGCCCCTGGATCGGCGTGCCGTCCAGCAGGATCTCGCCCTGGACCCGCGGCTGCAGGCCGATGATCGCCTCGGTCAGCTCGGTCTGGCCGTTGCCCTGCACGCCCGCGATCGCGAGGATCTCGCCCGCGCGCACCTCGAAGCTGACGTTGTTGACGACGAGCTGCCCGATGGGGTCGATGACCGAGAGGTCCTTGACCACGAGCGCCGGGGCGCCCGGCGTCGCCGGCTCCTTCTCGACGGTCAGCGAGACCGCGCGTCCGACCATCATGGAGGCCAGCTCGACGTTGGTGGCTGTGGGGGCGGCTTCGCCGATCACCTTGCCGAGCCGGATGACGGTGATGCGGTCGGCGACCTCGCGCACCTCGCGCAGCTTGTGCGTGATGAAGATGATGGCCGTGCCCTGCTCCTTGAGCTGGCGCATGATCGCCATCAGCTCGTCGGTCTCCTGCGGGGTCAGCACGGCGGTCGGCTCGTCGAAGACGAGGACCTTGGCGTTCTGCGACAGGGCCTTGATGATCTCCACGCGCTGCTGGACGCCGACGGGGAGGTCTTCGACCAGCGCGTCCGGGTCGACGTCGAAGCCGAACCGAGCGGAGATCTCGCGAACCTTGGCGCGCGCGGCGTTGAGGTCGAGGCGACCGCCGAACTTCGTCTGCTCGTGGCCGAGCATGACGTTCTCCGCGACGGTGAAGACGGGGATGAGCATGAAGTGCTGGTGCACCATGCCGATTCCGGCCTTCATGGCGTCGCCGGGGCCGGAGAACCGCTGGACGGCGTCGTCCAGGAGGATCTCGCCCTCGTCGGCCTGGTAGAAGCCGTAGAGCACGTTCATGAGGGTGGACTTGCCTGCGCCGTTCTCGCCGAGCAGGCAATGGATCTCGCCGGGTTCGACCGTCAGGTCGATGTGGTCGTTCGCGACCAGGGCACCGAACCGTTTGGTGATGCCGCGGAGTTCGAGCTTCATTCGGGTGGATTTCCTTCTCTACTCGCCCGTCGTGAGCACAAGGGTCCATCGATGGGAGGGCACGCAGCGGCTGGTGGCCACGATGCGCCCCATCACCCTACCTTTTTGCACATATGTCAGTGTGTGCTCAGGTGAGCAGTACGGACAAGTGCCGAACGGAACGGGGAGGCCAGCCTGAGCTGACCTCCCCGTCGAGTGCGTTCGTCGCGCTGTTACTGCTTGGGCGACGAAGGCGAGCTGACCTTGATCGAGCCGTCGATGATGCCGGCCTTGATCTTGTCGAGTTCGCCCTGCAGGCCCGCGTCGACCTTCGACTCGAAGTCGTGGAACGGAGCGATGCCGACGCCGTCGTTCTTCAGCGTGCCCACGTAGGGGGTGCTGTCGAACTTGCCGTTGGCGGCCTGGGTGACGACGTCGTTGGTCGCCGGCTTCATGCCCTTCATGACCGAGGTGAGGAGCAGGTCCTTCACGGTCGGGTCGGACTGGAAGACGTCGGCGTCGACACCGATCATCGCGATCGGCTTGCCGGAGTCCTTGATCGCCTGCGCGGCCGACTGGTAGATCGGGCCACCGACGGGCATGATGACGTCGGCGTTCTGGTCGATGATGCCCTGAGCCGTGTTCTTCGCGGTCTCGTTGGCGTCGAAGCCACCGGTGAAGGAGCCGTTCTGCTTGTCGACATCCCAGCCGACGACCTTGACGGACTTGCCCTTCTGGTCGTTGAAGTACTTCACGCCATCGGCGAAGCCGTCCATGAAGATGGTGACCGTCGGGATCTGCATGCCGCCGAAGGTGCCGACGATGCCGGTCTTCGAGTAGCTGGCGGCGGCGTAGCCGGCCAGGAACGCGGCCTGGGCCGTGTCGAAGATGATCGGCTTGACGTTCTTCGCCTGGATCTCGTTGTCGTCGATGATCGCGAACTTCACGTCCGGGTTCGCCTTCGCGGCCTTCTCCGTCGCGTCCTTGAGAAGGAAGCCGACCGTCACGACGAGGTTGCAGTTGGCGTCGACCATGCTCTGGATGTTCGGAGCGAAGTCGTTCTCGCTCTTCGACTCGGCCGACTTGTACTTCACGTTGAGCGACTTGGCCGCCTGCTGCAGGCCCTCGTAACCGAGCTGGTTGAACGAGTGGTCGTCGAATCCGCCGGAGTCGGAGACCATGCAGGGCTGGAAGTCGCTCTTCGCGGCGCCGCCGGACGAGCTGTCCGACGGGGCAGCCGAGCACGCGGCGAGCAGCGACATGACGCCGATCGCCGCCAGGCCGACGAGGCCGGCCTTACGGGCTGTGATTGTCAAGGTTGTTTCCTCCAAGATGCGTAGCCTGTGCGGGTAATAGCAGGCTTCTGCGGTTCACGTTACCGAATGTGACGAACGGCGCCGTTCGAAAATCCGGCTTCTTCATGCAAGCGTTACAAACGCTCACGCGATTGGCACGTGCTCATCCGAGCAGGCCGTGCCCCGTTCGGGGAGGGGGCGTCAGAGCCAGCCGCGGCGCTTGAAGATGCCGTAGAGCAGAGCACTCAGCCCGACCATCGCCAGGACGGCGAGCGGGTAGCCGAGCGGCCACTGCAGTTCCGGCATGTGGACGAAGTTCATCCCGTAGATGCTGGCGATCAGCGTGGGGGCGAACAGGATGGCGGCCCACGACGAAATCTTCTTGACCTCTTCGCCCTGCCGGTTGCTGGAGTGGGCCAGCCGTGTCATCTCCTCGTTCTGGCGCTCGGAGACCAGCGTGGAGTTCACCGTCAGGATGTCGCGCAGCAGATAGCGGAATCCGTCCACGCGCTCGTTCACCTGCGTGAGGTGGTCGGCCACGTCGCGGAGGCGGCGTTCCAGCTCCTGGGTCACGCCGTACTTCACCGAGCCGCGCTCCAGCGCCAGCATCACGGCGGAGAGGGGATGCGTGGCCCGCTGGAAGTCGATCACCTCACGGGACAGCTCGTAGATGCGGCGGGAGACCAGGGCATCCCCGCCGAAGACCTGCGTCTCGATCTCGTCGATGTCGTTCGCCAGACCGGCGACGACCGGGCTGTACGCATCCACCACCGCGTCGATGATCGCGTAGAGGATCGCCTGCGGGCCGAGCGCGAGCAGTTCCGGCTCGCTCTCCATCCGCTGTCGCACGTGCGACAGGTCGGGGGACTCGCTGTGGCGGACGGTGATGACGAAGTTCGGTCCGACGAAGAGGTGCAGCTCGCCGAAGTCGACCTCCTCCGGCACGTCCAGGTAGTTGGCCGCCTTCAGCACGACGAAGAGCACGGTGTCGTAGCGCTCCAGCTTGGGCCGCTGATGCGCGACGATGGCGTCCTCGATGGCCAGCGGGTGGAGGTTGAACTCCTCCGACAGCGACATCAGCTCCTGCTCGGTCGGCCGGTAGAGGCCGATCCAGGCGACGCCGCCCGGCGTGCGGTCGAGCGCCGCGTAGGTCTCGGCGAGGTTCGTCGGCGAGGCGACCCGGACGCCGTCCGCGTAGATGGCGCTGTCGACCATGCTGGCCCGGCGGCCGGCCTCGTGGGCAGGCGCAGCAGATGTGACCTTGGAGGGAGGCTCGACCCGGCGGGTGCGCGTGACGAAGGGCATCGGGATGCCGCGTCGGTTCAGGTTGGCCATCGGTCACCTCCAGGGTGCAGAGGACGTGAGTTGCGCAGGACAGGACAGGGCGGCCGGCGGGGGCCACCTAACTGTACGCTCGCGATCCCTCCGCGGGCAGGACGCCGGGCGCATCCACGTCTGCGACAGCGTTCAGGATGACCCGCTCGTAGTGGCGCATCAGCTCGCCGCAGACGACCTCCCAGCTGCGGCCGAGGACCGCCCGCCTGCCCGCCTCCCCCATCCGGCGCCGCAGCGACCCGTCCCGGACGAGCATGGAGACGGCCGCGCGCAGGGCGCGGTCCTCCGACGGCGGGATGAGCAGCCCGTCCACCCCGTGCTCGACCAGGTCGATCGGTCCGCCGGCACGCGGGGCCACGACCGGGAGGCCGGAGGCGTGCGCCTCCTGGACCGTCTGGCCGAAGGTCTCCTCCGAGCCGGTGTGCGCGAAGACGTCGAAGGCCGCGTAGGCGGTGGCGAGGTCGTCGCCGCCGAGCCGGCCGAGCCAGGTGACCGGGATCCCGCGGAGCTCGCGGGCGACCGCGTCGCGCGACGGACCGTCGCCGACGATCGCGAGCGACACTCCCCCGATGCCGCGGAGCGCGCGCAGCCGCTCCACCTGCTTCTCGGGAGCGATGCGGCCCACGTAGCCCACCACGGTCTCGCCGTCCGGCGAGAGCCGCTCGCGCAGCGCGGCCGCCGCGGGCGTCCTCCTCTTATTGGGGTGGTACCGCTCGAGGTCGACGCCGCGGCCCCAGCGCGCGACCCGCGTCACGCCCGCGATGCGGAGGTCGTACTCGCTCGCAGCGGACGGGGCCAGCGTGAGGTCGGCGCCCTCGTGCACCCAGCGCACGTACTTCCAGGCGATGGAGGAGGTCATCCCGAGGCCGTTGCGGCGCGCGAAGCCCGCGACATCCGTCTGGTAGATCGCAACCGACGGCACTCCGAGACGGTTCGACGCCGCGATCGCCTGCGCCCCCAGGAAGAAGGGGGAGGCGGCGTGCAGGACGTCCGGAGCGAAGGCCGTGAGGATGCGCTGCACCTGCGGGCTCGGGAGACCGACGGGGAACTGCCGGTACGCGACCGACGGGACCTGGTGGATGCGGAATCCCGCGTACTCGGCCGGGGCCCCCGCATCCGGGCAGATCACGATCGCCTCGTGCCCCTGCGCCGCCAGGTGGTCGAGCACCCTCAGCACACTCGTCGTGACCCCGTTCACCGTGGGGAGGAAGCTCTCGCTGACCACTGCGACCCGCATGACGCCACGCTAGGAGCCGCCGGTGTCGTGACCGTGAACAGCCGGTGTCCGGGACCGCTCGGTATCCTTTCGGCATGACTCAGAAGCGCAGGATCACCCAGGGCAGCCCGATCGAGCGCTTCTACAGCGTGATCCCGGCCGGCGGCATCGGCTCCCGGCTGTGGCCGCTGTCCCGGGCCGATGCGCCGAAGTTCCTGCACGACCTCACCGGCTCGGGTCAGACCCTCCTCCGCGACACCTGGGACCGGCTGGCGCCGCTCTCCGGCGAGCACCGCATCATGGTGGTCACCGGACGCGCCCACCGCGCGGCCGTCGAGACGCAGCTGCCGTCGCTGGAAGACCCGAACGTCGTCCTCGAGTCGGAGCCGCGCGACTCCACCGCGGCCATCGGGCTCGCCGCCGCCATCCTCGAACGCCGCGAGCCGGGCGTCATCATCGGCTCGTTCGCGGCCGACCACGTCATCAACAACCTCCCGCTGTTCCAGTCCGCGGTCCGCGAGGCCGCGGCCGCCGCGAGCGCCGGCTACATCACGACGATCGGCATCCAGCCCACGGAGCCCGCCGTCGGCTTCGGCTACATCCACTTCGGTGACCGGCTGGAGGTGGCGGGCGCCCCGAGCGCCCTCACCGTCACCTCGTTCAAGGAGAAGCCCGACCTGGCGACCGCGGAGCGGTACGTGGCCGACGGCTCGTACCTCTGGAACGCGAGCATGTTCATCTCCCGCGCCGACCGCCTGCTGGAGGAGATCGGCCGCAACAAGCCGAAGCTCCTGGAAGGTCTGCTGCAGCTCGCCGAGGCGTGGGACGACCCGGCGTTGCGCGGGCCCGCGGTCGACCGCATCTGGCCGGGCCTCGAGAAGATCGCCATCGACTACACGGTCGCCGAGCCCGCCGCGGCCGCCGGACGCCTCGCCGTCATCCCGGGTTACTTCGACTGGGACGACGTCGGCGACTTCGCCTCGCTCGCCAAGCTGAACTCGGGCGGCCGGAAGTCCGACCTCGCGATCCTCGGCGAGAACGCGCGCGTGCTCTCCGACGCCTCGAGCGGGATCGTGATCAGCCAGAGCAAGCGCGTGATCAGCCTGATCGGCGTGAAGGACATCGTCGTCGTCGACACCCCCGACGCGCTCCTGGTCACGACCAGCGAGAACGCCCAGCGGGTGAAAGCGGTGGTGGATGCGCTGAAGCTCACCGGATCGACGGACGTCCTCTAGGGGTCAGCCCCGGATCTCGGCCACGAGCCGGGCGATCTCCTCCGGCGGCAGCCGGATGCCCGTCTCGTCGAGCCTCTGCGTGAGCAGCAGCTCCGAGTCCTCGGAGTCCCGCGACCGCACGTCGGCGCGCACCTGCTCGACGATCCCGGCGACCTTCGCCTCGTCCGTCGCGTCGGTGCTCCCGTGCATGATCGGTTCGTCCTGTGTCATGCCGTGGACGGTACGCCGAGGGGGTCGTGGCGTCGAGGCGGCCAGGTTATCTCGACGTCGAGATAACCAAGGTCACCCTAAGAAGCGATCGTGGGGCACGCGGCATAGACTTGCGCTGCGCTCACCGCGCCCATCACCGAACGCAACCAGGGAGGGTTGTCCGTGTCTAACCAAGCGGCAGGGACCCTGCAGCCGGCCAAGACCCGGCCGGGCGGCACTCTGTATCGAGGTCGCGAGGGGATGTGGTCGTGGGTACTCCACCGCATCACCGGCGTCGCCATCTTCTTCTTCCTTCTGGTCCACATCCTGGACACGTCGCTCATCCGCGTCAGCCCCGAGGCCTACAACGCGGTGATCGGCACCTACAAGAACCCGATCATGGGGCTCGGCGAGATCGCCCTCGTCGGCGCCATCGTGTTCCACGCCTTCAACGGCCTTCGGATCATCGCGATCGACTTCTGGAGCAAGGGCGTCAAGTACCAGAAGGTCATGTTCTGGATCGTCATCGCTCTCTGGGTCATCCTGATGGCCGGATTCGTCCCGGTGCAGCTCGTGCACATCTTCTCGGAGGTGAACTGACGTGACGACCATCGAAGCGCCGCGCACCCCCGCCCGCTCCTCCCGCTCCGGCAAGAACTGGGAGAAGTGGGGCTGGATCTACATGCGGGCCTCCGGCCTGGTGCTGGTCATCCTGATCTTCGGTCACCTGCTCATCAACCTGGTCCTCGGCCAGGGCGTCAAGCAGATCGACTTCGCGTTCGTCGCGGGCAAGTACGCGACCCCGTTCTGGCAGGTCTGGGACCTCCTGATGCTGTGGCTCGCGCTCATCCACGGCGGCAACGGCATGCGCACGCTGATCAACGACTACGCGTCCAACCGCACGGTCAACCGCATCCTGAAGTGGGCCGTGCTCGCCGCGGTCGTGGTGCTGATCGTGCTCGGGACACTCGTCATCTTCACATTCGACCCGTGCCCCGCCGGTGCTGCGGCGTCCGACCTCCCGTCGTTCTGCCCCGCGCGCTGATCGAGCCCCGCATCCTGTAACCAGTGACGAACCGACACGGAAACCCTGTGACAACAGAAGCTACTGAATCCACCGTCATCGACGGCGTCCACTATCACGAGTTCGACATCGTCATCGTCGGCGCCGGCGGCGCCGGCATGCGCGCGGCGATCGAGGCGGGCCCGCACGCCCGCACCGCCGTGATCTCGAAGCTCTACCCCACCCGCTCCCACACGGGCGCGGCGCAGGGCGGCATGGCCGCGGCGCTCGCCAACGTGGAGGAGGACAGCTGGGAGTGGCACACCTTCGACACCGTCAAGGGCGGCGACTACCTCGTCGACCAGGACGCGGCGGAGATCCTCGCCAAGGAGGCCATCGACGCGGTCATCGACCTCGAGAACATGGGCCTGCCGTTCAACCGCACGCCCGAGGGCAAGATCGACCAGCGCCGCTTCGGCGGTCACACCCGTGACCACGGCAAGGCTCCCGTCCGCCGCGCCTGTTACGCGGCCGACCGCACCGGCCACATGATCCTGCAGACGCTGTTCCAGAACTGCGTGAAGCTCGGCATCAACTTCTTCAACGAGTTCTACGTGCTCGACGTGATCATGAGCGACGTGGACGGCGTGCCCCAGCCCGCCGGCGTCGTCGCCTACGAGCTCTCCACCGGAGAGCTGCACGTCTTCCACTCGAAGGCGATCATCTTCGCCACCGGCGGCTTCGGCAAGATCTTCAAGACGACCTCCAACGCCCACACCCTCACCGGTGACGGAGTCGGCATCATCTGGCGCAAGGGGCTGCCGCTGGAGGACATGGAGTTCTTCCAGTTCCACCCGACCGGTCTCGCCGGACTGGGCATCCTCCTCACCGAGGGAGCCCGCGGTGAGGGCGCGATCCTCCGCAACGCCTCCGGCGAGCGGTTCATGGAGCGCTACGCCCCGACGATCAAGGACCTCGCGCCGCGCGACATCGTCGCCCGCTGCATGGTCCAGGAGGTGGCGGAGGGACGCGGAGCCGGCCCGCACAAGGACTACGTGCTGCTCGACTGCACGCACCTCGGCGCCGAGGTCCTGGAGACCAAGCTCCCCGACATCACCGAGTTCGCCCGCACCTACCTGGGCGTCGACCCGGTGGTCGAGCCCGTCCCGGTGATGCCGACCGCGCACTACGCGATGGGCGGCATCCCGACCAACGTGGCCGCCGAGGTGCTGCGCGACAACACCACGGTCGTGCCGGGCCTCTACGCCGCCGGCGAGTGCGCCTGCGTCTCGGTCCACGGATCGAACCGCCTCGGCACGAACTCGCTCCTCGACATCAACGTCTTCGGCAAGCGCGCCGGCAACAACGCCGTCGAGTACGTCAAGACCGCGGAGTTCGTCCCGCTGCCGGAGGACCCGGCCGCGGCCGTCCGCGACATGATCGGCGACCTGCGCGCCTCCACCGGCACCGAGCGCATCGCCGCCATCCGCAAGGAGCTGCAGGACGAGATGGACCGGAACGCCCAGGTGTTCCGCACGGACGAGTCGCTGGCCCAGGTGACCGAGACCATCCACGGTCTGCGCGAGCGCTACCGCAACGTCCAGGTGCAGGACAAGGGCAAGCGGTACAACACCGACCTGCTGGAGGCCGTCGAGCTCGGCTTCCTGCTCGACCTCGCCGAGGTCGTCGTCTACTCCGCCCGCAACCGCAAGGAGTCGCGCGGCGGCCACATGCGCGACGACTTCCCGAAGCGCGACGACGAGAACTACATGAAGCACACCATGGCCTACCTCACCGGCGACCCGCACTCGTCGGACGCGGCAGACCACATCACGCTCGACTGGAAGCCCGTCGTCGTGACCCGCTACCAGCCGATGGAGAGGAAGTACTGATGTCGAACGCCGTGCTCGAGACTCCCCCGGCCCCCGAGGCCCCGGTCGAGTCCTTCACCGTCACCCTGATCATCCGCCGCTTCGACCCGGACGTGGACTCGGAGCCGCGCTGGCAGGACTTCGACGTCGAGCTCTTCCCGACCGACCGCATCCTGGACGCCCTGCACAAGATCAAGTGGGAGCAGGACGGGTCGCTGACCTTCCGCCGCTCCTGCGCGCACGGGATCTGCGGGTCGGACGCGATGCGCATCAACGGCCGCAACCGCCTCGCCTGCAAGACGCTGATCAAGGACCTCGACATCTCGAAGCCGATCTACGTCGAGGCGATCAAGGGCCTGCCGCTCGAGAAGGACCTCATCGTCGACATGGAGCCCTTCTTCGAGAGCTACCGCGAGGTCCAGCCGTTCCTCGTCGCGAACTCGAAGCCCGAGAAGGGCAAGGAGCGCATCCAGTCGGTCGCCGACCGTGCGCGCTTCGACGACACCACCAAGTGCATCCTCTGCGCCGCGTGCACCTCGTCGTGCCCGGTCTTCTGGACCGACGGCCAGTACTTCGGCCCTGCGGCGATCGTCAACGCGCACCGGTTCATCTTCGACTCGCGCGACGACAACGCCCAGGTGCGTCTCGACATCCTCAACGACAAGGAGGGCGTGTGGCGCTGCCGCACGACCTTCAACTGCACCGACGCGTGCCCCCGCGGCATCCAGGTGACGCAGGCGATCGCCGAGGTGAAGCAGGCCATCATGCGCGGCCGCCCCTGACCGCTCGCTGACCTGGCGCCGAACGGCCCGCTCCACTTCGGTAGAGCGGGCCGTTTGCACGCTCGCTATCCTGGCGGCGTGGCCAAGAACTCCCGAAGCGCTCCGGCGGAGCCCGATCCGAGGATGCAGCGCGCCGAAGGGTGGGAGGAGCCCGAGGAGACGCTGGCGCAGCGGCTGCTCGAGCGCGCGGACCCGCTGCGGCGGCGGCTCGAGAAGCCGGTGGCGCGCGTGTCGATCTGGGCCAAGTGGGTGAAGGCCCTGCGGCCGTACCGCGTGTACATCAACTATTCGCACTCGGATGGCAACCTGCGGGCGGCGGGGATCGGGTACCAGTCGCTGTTCGCGGTGTTCGCGGCCATCTGGGTCGGGTTCTCGATCTCCAGCGTCTGGCTGGCGGGCAACGACCAGGTCTTCGACGCTCTTGTGTCGCTCCTGAACCGCGCTGTGCCGGGGCTCATCTCGACCCCGACGACGCAAGGCATCATCCCCGCCTCCGAACTGCAGAGCGCGACCTCATTCGGCTGGACGGGCGTCCTCGCCGCGATCGGCCTGATCTGGACCGCGATCGGCTGGCTCTACTATTCGCGCCAGGCGGTGCGTGCGGTGTTCGGCCTCAGCCGCGACACCACCAACTACGCGCTGCAGAAGGTCCGCGACCTCGGGCTCGCTCTGATCTTCGGCGTGCTCTTCGTCGTCTCGGCTCTGATCAGTGTCATCAGCACGCAGACGCTGACCCTGCTGCTCGACTGGATGAATCTGAGCTCCGACTCGTTCTGGACGAACGCCATCGCCCGGTTCTCGGGGCTGGTCGTCTCCGTCGCACTGAACATCGTCACGCTGGGAGCGATGTTCCGGGTGATGTCGCGGGTCGCCATCCCCTGGCGAAACCTGTTCTTCGGAGTCCTGCTGGGGTCGCTGGTGCTCGCCAGCCTCAGCGTGCTGAGCGGCTATCTGTTCGGAACGTCGAAGAACCCGCTGCTGGCGACGTTCGCCGTCTTCATCGGACTACTCCTGTGGTTCAACCTGATCGCGCGCGTCATCCTGCTGTCCGCGTCGTGGATCGCCATCGGGATGTTCGACAGCGGGCTCTCGCCGCGCGCGATCACCCCCGAGCAGGCCGCCGCCGAGCAGGCCGCGGCCGAGTTCGAGGCCCGGGTGCTCGTCGCGCGGGCCGAACTGACGCATGCTCGCGAGGATCTGGCCCGCGCGCGCTGGATGGCCCGGCTGCCGGCCCAGCGCCGAGTGGGACGCGCCGAGCAGCGGCTCAACGACCTGCTGGACGGCGTCGGAGAAGCCCCGAACGCTGTCGGCAGCCCCCGGTAGGCTGGAGGCATGCCCTCGAGTTCCCTGCGCATCGCCACGATCAATGCCAACGGCATCCGCGCCGCCTTCCGCAAGGGCATGGGGTCGTGGCTCGAGGGGCGCGACGTCGACATCCTCGCGATCCAGGAGGTCCGGGCCTCGTCAGAAGACCTCGAGCAGCTGCTCGGCGACGACTGGGACATCGTCCACGACCCGGCGACGGCCAAGGGGCGCGCGGGGGTGGCGATCGCCAGCCGGCACCGCGCATCCATCCACCGGGTCGAGCTCGGACCGACGGAGTTCGACAGCGCCGGCCGGTGGCTCGAGGCCGACTACGAGGTCGACGGCACGGTCGTCACCGTGGTCAGCGCCTACGTGCACTCGGGAGAGGCCGGCACCGACAAGCAGACCGAGAAGTACCGCTTCCTCGACGCGATGGAGGCGCGGCTCCCCGAGCTGCAGAAGCACAACGAACTCGCCGTGGTGATGGGCGATCTCAACGTCGGGCACCGCACGCTCGACATCCGCAATTGGAAGGGGAACGTCAAGCGCGCCGGCTTCCTCCCGGAGGAGCGCGCGTACTTCGACCGCATCCTCGGCGCGGAGGACGACCCCGCGTACAACGACGGAGCAGGGCTCGGCTGGGTCGATGTCGTCCGCAAGCGCGCCGGCGACGTCGACGGCCCCTACACCTGGTGGTCGTGGCGCGGGAAGGCGTTCGACAACGACTCGGGCTGGCGCATCGACTACCAGCTCGCGTCGCCGGCGCTCGCGGCCCGGGTGACGGACTACGCGGTGGACCGCGCAGCCGCCTACGACGAACGATGGTCCGACCACACGCCTGTGGTCGTCGACTACGCGCTCTGACGGCCCTCCGCTCCCGCATCCCCCACGATTTCGAAAGCAGACCATGACCACTCGCCCTCGCCTCTACTCCGGCATGCAGCCGTCGGCCGATTCGCTCCACCTCGGCAACTATGTCGGCGCCCTCCTGCAGTGGAAAGAGCTGCAGAGCACGCACGACGCCTTCTTCTCCGTCGTCGACCTGCATGCGATCACCGTCGCCCAGGACCCGGCCGAGCTCCGCGAGAAGACGCGCCGCACCGCCGCCCAGTACATCGCCGCAGGGATCGACCCCTCCGCCTCGACGCTGTACGTGCAGTCCCACGTTCCTGCGCACGCGCAGCTCGCCTGGGTGCTGAACACGATCACCGGGTTCGGCGAGGCGTCGCGCATGACGCAGTTCAAGGACAAGTCGCAGAAGCAGGGTGCCGACGCCACCTCCGTCGGGCTGTTCGCCTACCCGGTGCTGATGGCCGCCGACATCCTGCTCTACGACACCGAGATCGTGCCGGTCGGAGACGACCAGCGGCAGCACGTCGAGCTGACCCGCGACCTCGCCGAGCGCTTCAACAGCCGGTTCGGTCAGACGTTCGTCGTGCCGCAGGCGATGATCCTCAAGGACAGCGCGCGCATCTACGATCTGCAGAACCCGGAGTCGAAGATGTCGAAGTCGGCGGACTCCGGCGCCGGGATCGTGTGGATGCTCGACGAGCCCGACGTGACCCGCAAGAAGATCATGCGGGCCGTGACCGACACCGATGGTGTGGTCTCCTTCGATCGCGCAGGCAAGCCCGGCATCTCCAACCTGCTCAGCATCTTCTCGGCGCTGAGCGGCCGCTCCATCGAATCGGTGGAGCTGGAGTTCGAGGGCAAGGGCTACGGCGACTTCAAGAAGGCGCTCGTGGAGGTCGTGGTCGACGAGTTCGCCCCCATCCGGCAGCGCGCTCTCGACCTCCTGGCCGACCCGGCCGAGCTCGACCGCATCCTCGCCGTCAACGCGGACCGCGCGAGCGAGGTCGCCGAGGCGACCCTCGCGAAGGCGTACGAACGGGTCGGCTTCCTCCGACGGGCCCGCTGATGCCTGCGCCGGTCGTGCTCTCCGGCGAACGCGTCACGCTGAGCATCCCCACGAACGACGACGTGGACCGGATCGCGGCACTGTGCGCGGATCCCGCCGTCGCACGCTGGACGACCGTGCCGTCGCCCTACCGCCGCGAGCACGCGGCCGGTTTCGTGACGAGCCTCGTCCCCGACGGCTGGGCGAGCGGCCGGCTGTGCACCTGGGCGATCCGGATGGACGACGTGCTGGTCGGGATGATCAGCATCGGCGACATCCACGATCGTCAGGGCGAGATCGGCTACTGGCTCGCCGCCGACGCGCGCGGTCGCGGCGTCATGTCGGAGGCCGCGCGCCTGGTGATCGACTACGGCTTCGGCGCCGCGCCGGACGGTCTGGCGCTCCGACGGATGGTCTGGCGGGCGCTCGTCGGAAATGCGGCGAGTGCGGCAGTCGCCCGCCGTGCCGGTTTCCGGTGGGCCGGCACGGAACCGCTCGCCGCCGAGCAGCGCGGTCGGCGCTTCGACGAGTGGCGTGGCACGCTGGAGCGAGAGGATGCGCGGACGCCGGCGGACGGGTGGCCCGAAGCGAGCTTCGTGCAGGCGGCGCTGTGACGCCTCCTCGTGTCGTGCTGTTCGACCTCGACGACACACTGTTCGCCCATCGCGCGGCGGTCGAGTCGGGCATCCTGCGTTACGCCGCCGCCCTCGGCGCGCCCTATGGAGCGGCCGATGCGGAGGAGCTGACGACGGTCTGGCACGACCTGGAGGAGGAGCACTACCACTCCTACCTCGCCGGCCGGCTCGACTTCGAAGGCCAGCGCCAGGCCCGCGCGCGCGACTTCGCCGCGCGACACGGAGTCGAGCTGACCGACGCGCAGGCGAGCGCCTGGTTCGCGGACTACTTCGAGCACTACGTCGCGGCGTGGTCGCTGCACGACGACGCGCTGCCTGCGCTCGACACCCTCGAGGCGACCATCCCGGGCATCCGCTTCGGGCTGATCACCAACGGCGACCTGGCGTTCCAGCGCCGCAAGGTCGAGGCGGTCGGGCTCGACGCCCGGATCGAGCACCTCATCGCGTCCGGCGAGGTCGGGGTGGTCAAACCGGATGCGGCGATCTTCGGTGGTGCGTGCGACACGTTCGGGGTCCGGCCCACGGAGGCCGCGTACGTGGGCGACCGCCTGCGCACCGACGCCATCGGCGCCGCCCGCGCCGGCCTCTCCGGCGTCTGGCTGAACCGCCGGCACGCTATCCCGACGGTCGACGACGAGCGCGACGCCGACCTCGCCGGCGTCCGCACCATCCACACTCTGGCCGAGCTGCCCGCCCTCCTCGCGTCGAGTTGACGCAACACGCCGCCGGCCGGCCCGCCGGAACGGCGTGTTGCGTCAACCAGGTGCACAAAAGCGCCGCCCGGCAGGTGCCGGGCGGCGCTTTGTGTGGGGCTGGTCAGGCGTTGCGCACGTCGTCGTCGACCCAGTCGAACGTCTTCGTGACGGCCTTCTTCCAGAGGCGCAGCTGGCGCTCGCGCTCCTCGGAATCCATGTTCGGCGTCCAGCGGCTGTCCTCCTGCCAGTTCTTGCGCAGGTCGTCGAGGTCCGACCAGAAGCCGACGGCGAGGCCGGCGGCGTAGGCGGCACCCAGCGCCGTGGTCTCGGCGACCACAGGACGGACAACCGGCACACCGAGGATGTCGGCCTGGAACTGCATGAGCGTGTTGTTGGCGATCATGCCGCCGTCGACCTTCAGCTCCTGCAGGTCGACGCCGGAGTCGGCGTTGACCGCGTCCAGCACCTCGCGCGTCTGGAAGGCCGTGGCCTCCAGGACGGCGCGGGCGATGTGACCCTTGTTGACGTAGCGCGTGAGGCCCACGAGGGCGCCGCGCGCATCCGACCGCCAGTACGGCGCGAACAGGCCCGAGAACGCCGGCACGAAGTACGCGCCACCGTTGTCGTCGACCGTCTTCGCGAGGTCCTCGATCTCCGGGGCGCTGGAGATGATGCCGAGGTTGTCGCGCAGCCACTGCACCAGCGAACCGGTGACAGCGATCGAGCCCTCGAGCGCGTAGTGCGGCGCCTCGTCGCCCAGCTTGTAGCCGAGCGTGGTCAGCAGACCGTTCTTCGAGTGGACGATCTCCTCACCGGTGTTGAAGATGAGGAAGTTGCCCGTGCCGTAGGTGTTCTTGGACTCGCCCGGATCGAACGCCGCCTGACCGAAGGTCGCGGCCTGCTGGTCGCCGAGGATGCCCGCGACCGGGACCTCGCGCAGCAGGCTGGACGCTTCGACCTGGCCGTAGACCTCGGACGAGCTCTTGATCTCCGGGAGCATCGACTTCGGCACACCGAACGCTTCGAGGATGTCGTCGCGCCAGGTCAGCGTCTCCAGGTCCATGAACATGGTCCGCGAGGCGTTGGTGACGTCGGTGACGTGCACGCCGCCGTCCGGTCCGCCCGTCAGGTTCCAGAGCACCCAGGCGTCCGTGTTGCCGAACAGCAGGTCGCCCGCCTCGGCACGCTCGCGCGCCCCTTCGACGTTCTCGAGGATCCAGGTGATCTTCGTGCCGGAGAAGTAGGTCGCGAGCGGGAGGCCCACGATCTGCTTGAACCGCTCGACGCCTCCGTCGGCCGCGAGGCGGTCGACGATCGGCTGCGTGCGGGTGTCCTGCCAGACGATGGCGTTGTAGACCGGCTCGCCCGTGTTCTTGTCCCAGACCACCGCGGTCTCGCGCTGGTTGGTGATGCCCACGGCAGCGATGTCGTGACGGGTCAGGTCGGCCTTCGAGAGCGCCTGGCCGATGACCTCACGCGTGTTGTTCCAGATCTCGACCGGGTTGTGCTCGACCCAACCCGCCTTCGGGAAGATCTGCTCATGCTCGAGCTGTCCGGTCGAGACGATCGACCCGGACTTGTCGAAGATGATCGCACGAGTGCTGGTCGTGCCCTGGTCGATGGCGACGACGTAGTCGGCCATAGGTAACTCCTTTGTTCTTTGGGGGTGGAACGGGAGAGGCCGGCCGGGGGTGCCGGCCGGCCTCTGGTCTCACTTGATGAGCGGGAGCAGCAGCAGCGCGATCCAGCCGGCGAGCAGACCGCCGATGATCGGGCCGACGATGGGCACCCACGAGTACGACCAGTCGCTCGTGCCCTTGCCCTTGATCGGGAGGATCGCGTGCGCGATGCGCGGACCGAGGTCACGTGCCGGGTTGATGGCGTACCCCGTCGGACCACCGAGGCTGGCGCCGATGCCGATAACGAGAAGCGCGACAGGCAGGGCGCCGAGGGCGGCGAGGCCCGCGGCCTGGCCGGGCTGGTGGCCGAACGCGATCACGACGAACACCAGGACGAAGGTGCCGATGATCTCGGTGACCAGGTTCCAGCCGTAGCTGCGGATGGCAGGTCCGGTCGAGAAGACGCCGAGCTTGTTCGCCGGGTCCGGCTCCTCATCGAAGTGCTTCTTGTACGCGAGGAACGTCAGAACGGCGCCGATGATCGCGCCGATCAGCTGAGCCAGGATGTACAACAGCACCGAGATGAAGTTGACCGGTACCAGGGTGTGCGCCGCAGCCGATCCGAAGGCCTTCGCGCCGTTGGCGACCAGACCGAGCGTCACTGCCGGGTTCAGGTGCGCACCGGAGTTGTAGGCGACCACAACGCCCGAGAACACCGCGATGCCCCAGCCGAAGTTGACCATCAGGAACCCGCCGTTGAAGCCCTTGTTCTTGATGAGGGCGACGTTCGCCACGACACCGGTACCGAGCAGGACCAGCATCGCTGTGCCCACCAGCTCGGACAGGAAATCTACACCGATATTGTCCACGTTGACCTTCCAGTTGTTCAGTTGACCCGCACCCTGTTGTGCGTTCTGGTGAGGCTCTCGTCAGGGTGGGCACTTGAACGCTATTGCGGTCGCGCACACCTTGACAAGAACCGTGTCATGCACGTTCGTGCATTTATCGAACGGCGGCGGCTTCGCTCCCGTCCCCCGACTTCAACTGCACCCGGTGGGCGTCGGCGAGGTCCGCTACGAACGCATCTTCCTCCTCCGCCCGGCGGTTTGGCGACCATCCGATGGCGTTTGCCGTTATTTCGGCGATCTCGCGCACCAGGGGCACCGTGACCGCGCCGGTGAAGGCGAGGCTGGTGCGGCGCAGGAACACATCGGCGAGGTGCACGACGTGCTCGCTGCGGACGAGGTGGTCGATCTCCGCGCGCGAGTACGTGGGCGCGGCGGCCAGGGGCACGTCATCGCCGTCCCATCCCGCGATCGCATCGATCACGTACGCCGCCTTGCTGCCGTAGCGGTGCAACAGGGTCGTGGCGCGATCCGTGCCCACATCGGCGCCGTAGCGGGCGATCCAGTCGCGCTCCGCCTGCGGGGTGGTCGGGAAGCCGGCGCCTCCGCCGATCGGGAGTCCCAGCGTCTGGACGGTGCGCTCGGCGCCCAGCGCGGCGAGCGTCTCGTTCGTGAGGTGCTCGCTCAGCGCGCGGAACGTCGTCCACTTGCCGCCGACGAGGCTCAGCACGGTGGTGTCGCCGAGGCCGGCGACCGTGCCGGGCACGATCCGGTAGTCGCGGGAGACGAATCCGGGAGCGGTGTCGTCGTGGTGCGGCAGGGGGCGCACACCCGAGAAGGTGTAGACGATCTGCTCGCGCGTGACCGGGATGGATGGGAAAACGTGCGAGACGAGTTCGATGAAGTAGTCGATCTCGTCCTCGGTGATCACCGCGCGCTCGGACATGTCGGCGTCGATGTCGGTGGTCCCGATCATGACCTTGCCCTTGAGCGGGTAGATCAGCACGATGCGGCCGTCGTTGTTTTCGAAGAACATCTCGCGGCCTTGGCAGGCCTCGAGCAGCGCGGGGTTGTCGACCACGATGTGCGAGCCCTTGGTCCCGCCCATGTAGCGGGTCTCCTCGCCGAGCGCCTCGTTGGTGAGGTCGGTCCACGGGCCGGAGGCGTTCACGACGACCTCCGCGGTGATGGTGAACTCCTCCCCCGTCTCGCGGTCGCGGACCAGAACCCCGCCGTCGCGGGCGCCGATCGCCTCGACGTAGTTGACGGCGCGGGCGTGCGGGCCGGCAGCGAGGCCGTCTGCGAGCACGTCGAGCGCGAGGCGCTCCGGGTCGTGCACGGACGCGTCGAAGTAGGTCGCCGTGTACTTGAGCGCGGGGTTGAGCGCCGGCAGCGTCTGCAGGGACTTCTTCCGGCCGAGGAAGGTGTGACGCGGGACGGATCCGCCGTCGCGGGAGAACGCGTCGTAGATGGTGAGCCCGGTCTTGATCAGGAACGCACCGCGCTCCTTCGGCTTGCCCTGCTTGTGGGTGAGGAACCGGAGCGGAGCCGCGAGGATGCCGGAGAACGTCGAATAGATCGGGATGGTGGTCTGGAGCGGCTTCACGTAGTGCGGCGCGATCTTGAGCAGGCCGTTGCGCTCGGTCACCGACTCCTTGACGAGCCGGAACTCCCCGTTCTCGAGGTAGCGGATGCCGCCGTGGATCATGTGGCTGGATGCGGCCGACGCGCCGGACACGAAGTCGTTGCGCTCGACGAGCACGACGTCGACGCCCTGGAGCGCGAGGTCGCGGAAGGTGCCGAGTCCGTTGATGCCGCCGCCGACGACGAGCACCTGTGCTCGCGGGCGTTCGCGGAGGCGCTGGACCTCGGTGCGGGTGGTCGACTTCGTCGTCACGGTGTTCTCCTGATGCTTCTCTTGGCGGGTGGTGGTGCAGCTATAGTTTTGGTGGCGGCACAACTTCGATCAAGCTCGATGCACATACGTGCACCTGTGTTCGCCAGAGGAGAAGACCCGAATGCCCGAGCTCGAACCGGAGCACCTGCCCGACAAGGTGCGCGACGCCCTCAAGGCCGGCCACCTGTACTACATGCAGGACCTCACGATGGAGGCGATCGCGCACGAGATGCACACGTCGCGCTCCAGCGTCTCCCGCCTGCTCAGCTATGCCCGGTCGTCCGGACTGGTGACCATCCAGATCGCCGAACCGCACGAAGGTGCGACGCGCATCCAGCAGGCGATCCACGAGCGTTTCGGCGTCGCCGCGCACATCGTCCCGATGCCGAGCGCGATCAGCGACGTCGACCGCCTGGAGCGGGTCGCCATCTCCGCTGCACGGATTCTCGACCGGTTCATCGACTCAAATCAGACGGTCGGCATCGCCTGGGGCTCGACGATGAGCGCCCTGAGCCGGCACCTCATCCCCAAAGAGCTGCACAACGTCGAGTTCGTCCAGCTCAACGGCGCGGGCAACACCTACACGACCGGCGTGCTCTACGCGTCGGAGATCCTGCGCCGCTTCGGCGACACCTACTCAGGGACGATCCAGGAGTTCCCCGTTCCCGCACTCTTCGACGACCCGCAGACCAAGGTCGCGATGTGGCGTGAGCGCAGCACCCGGCGCATCCTCGACATCCAGGAGCGGATGGATGTTGCGCTGTTCGGCCTCGGCTCCCCGTTCTCCGAGGTGCGCTCGCACGTCTACGCGGGCGGCTACCTCGACCCGTCGGACTTCGCCTCGCTCGACGAATCGGGCGTGGTCGGCGACGTCGCCACCGTCTTCTTCCGCGAGGACGGCAGCCACCACGGCATCCCGCTCAACGAGCGCGCCAGCGGCCCCGACATCGACCTCATCAAGCGGGTGTCGCGCCGCGTCTGCATCGTGTCCGGCCCGTCGAAGGTGCACAGCCTCCGCGGGGCCCTCGCGGCCGGGCTGATCACGGACCTGATCGTGGACGAGGGGACCGCCCGCGCACTCGTGCAGCTCACCCAGCCCGTGCACCCGGTCGAGCCGACGAGCGCCCCCGAGGTCGCGGCCGTCCACTCCGACGCGGGCACCGTCGCCGCGTAATCCGGCGTCTCATCGTCGCGGGAATAGACCGCGCGGCAACGCGTTGATCTACACTCGACAACGAAATACGTGCTCCGGGGTCGGTGAAAGTCCGAACCGGCGGTGACAGTCCGCGAGCGGGACGCCCAGGCGCCCTGCTGAGCCGGTGGAATTCCGGCACCGACGGTAATGCGTGCAGGCGACAGCCTGCCGCTCAGTCCGGATGGGAGGAGGCACGGTGGGCAGCCTGCATGGGCTGGCGCCCACGCGACCCCGGTGACACGTCTCCAGCGAGAGACAGGATGGCAACGGGATGACGTGGGAAGCCCCCATGCGCACGGCGCTCGAGCTCGCCGCCAACGGCCCCGCCACGGGACTGAACCCGCGGGTCGGCTGCGTGATCCTCGACGCTGAGGGGCGCGTCCTGGCCGAGGGCTGGCACCGCGGTGTCGGCACGCCGCACGCCGAAGTGGATGCCCTCAGCAAGTTGCCCGAGGGCGGCGCACGCGGCGCGACGGCGGTCGTCACCCTCGAGCCCTGCAACCACTGGGGCCACACCGGCCCCTGCTCGATCGCGCTGATCGAGGCGGGCGTCTCCCGCGTCGTCTACGGCATCGACGACCCGGGCCACCACTCCGGTGGCGGGGCCGAGCGTCTCCGCGAAGCCGGTGTCGAGGTGATCGACGGCGTGCTGCGCGACGAGATCCACGCGTTCCTCGGCGACTGGCTGACCGCCGCGCGCCTCGGGCGTCCGTACATCGTCGTGAAGTGGGCGAGCAGCCTGGACGGCCGCGCGGCCGCTGCGGACGGGACCAGCCGGTGGATCACCGGCGCTGCGGCGCGGCAGCGCGTCCACGAGCAGCGCGAGGCCTCCGACGCGATCATCGTCGGCACCGGGACGGTGCTCGCCGACGACCCGAGCCTCACCGCGCGCGGAGACGCGGGCGAACTCCTGGGGACGCAGCCGACGCCCGTCGTCGTCGGCACCCGGGCCATCCCGAAGGACGCCGCGGTGTTCCGCCACCCGAACCCGGTCGTCTTCGAAGGCACCCACGACCTGCACGAGGTGGTCGCCGACCTCCACCAGCGCGGGTTCCGCCGGGCCTACGTCGAGGGCGGACCTACACTGGCAAGCGCATTCGTCGCCGCCGGACTCGTCGACGAGTACGCGATCTACCTCGCGCCGACCCTGATCGGCGGCCCGCGGGTCGCCCTCGGCGACATCGGCGTCGAGACGATCGGCGAGCAGCGCAGGCTGCGCATCGTCGACGTCGAGCGCCTCGGCGGCGACCTGCTCGTGCGGGCCGTTCCCGTCCCGGCCGGCGCCCCGCGGGCCGCCGACCACGTGCCGGTGGACGTCGCCGGCGCCGACATCTTCCCCATCACCCAGGAGGGCTGACGACCATGTTCACCGGAATCATCGAAGAGCTGGGCGAGGTCACCGCCGTGGAACGCACCGACGACGCCGCCCGCATCACCGTGCGCGGCCCGCTGGCCGTCAGCGACGCCCGGCACGGCGACTCCATCTCGGTCAGCGGGGTGTGCCTCACCGTCATCGACAAGGATGCGGAGGGCTTCACGGCCGACGTCATGGCCGAGACGCTCGCCATGAGCACGCTCGACGGCGTGCAGCCCGGCCGTCGGGTGAACCTCGAGCGCGCCGCCCAGGTCGGCGACCGCCTCGGCGGCCACATCGTGCAGGGCCACATCGACGGCACCTCCACCATCCTCGCGATCACCGACGGCAGCGCCTGGCGGGTCGTCCGGCTGAGCCTCGACCCGGAGCACGCGCCGCTCGTGGCCCGCAAGGGCTCGATTGCGATCGACGGCGTCTCGCTCACGGTGAGCGAGGTCGGCGGCGGACGCGAGGACGGCTGGTTCGAGGTGTCCCTCATCCCGGAGACCCTCGCCGCGACCACACTCGGCGACCGCGCCGTGGGCGACCGCGTCAACATCGAGACGGACATCCTCGCCCGTCATGTGGAGCGCATGCTCGCGCTCGAACCCGCACTGAGCGAACGGAGCTCGTCATGAGCCTGGCCACCATCCCCGAAGCCCTCGCCGAGCTGCGCGCCGGCCGGCCCGTCATCGTCGTGGACAACGAGAGTCGCGAGAACGAGGGCGACGTCGTCCTCGCCGCGGAGCTCGCCAGCCAGGAGTGGATCGCCTGGACGGTGAAGAACTCCTCCGGTTTCATCTGCGCGCCGATGACCAACGAGATCGCCGACCGGCTCGAACTGCCGGTCATGGTCGCCAACAACGAGGACTCCCGCGGGACCAACTACACGGTGAGCGTGGATGCGGCCGACCGGCTCTCGACCGGCATCAGCGCCGCCGACCGCGCCCACACGCTCCGCGTGCTGGCCAACCTCGAGTCCACGCCGTCGAGCCTCCACCGGCCCGGCCACATCCTCCCGCTCCGTGCGGTCGAGGGCGGCGTCCGCGAGCGCGACGGCCACACCGAGGCCGCCGTCGACCTGCTCACGCTCGCCGGGATGACGCCGGTCGGGGCGATCGCGGAGATCGTCGCCGACGACGGCGAGATGATGCGCCTCCCGAGCCTGATCGAGCTGGGCCAGCGGGAAGGCGTGCTCGTCGTCACCATCGAGGCGCTGATCGACTACCTCCAGGAGTTCCACTGCGACCAGCCGTTGGAGACGGTCGCGCCCATCCCGGAGACGTCCCGTGTGATCTTCGAGGTCGAGACGACCGTGCCCACCACGCACGGACCGTTCCGGATGCGCGCCTACCGCGACCGCATGACGGGCGCCGACCACGTGGCCATCGTCGCCGGGACGCCGCAGCGCGACGGCACCCTGGTGCGCGTCCACTCGGAGTGCCTGACCGGGGAGGCGTTCGGCTCGCTGAAGTGCGAGTGCGGACCGCAGCTCGACGCCGCGATGGACACCATCCAGCGCGACGGCGGCGTCGTCGTCTACCTGCGCGGCCACGAGGGCCGCGGCATCGGCCTCATCAACAAGCTCCGCGCCTACAAGCTGCAGGAGGAGGGCCTGGACACGCTCGACGCGAACCTCGCCCTCGGCCTGCCGATCGACGCGCGCGACTACGGCGCGGCGACGGCCATCCTGCAGGACCTCGGGATCGAGTCGGTGCGCCTGCTGACCAACAACCCGGAGAAGGTGCGCCAGCTGGAGGAGCACGGCATCGAGGTCGAGGAGCGCGTGCCGCTCGTCGTCGGCGTCGGGACCTTCAACGAGGGCTACCTGGAGACCAAGCGCGACCGGATGGGTCACGCGATCGGGGACATCGATCCGGTGTCCGCAGCAGAGACGACCGCGGGACTCGCGGCGGAGAGGACCACACGATGAGCGGCGCGGGAGCCCCCAGCACACAGGAGCGGATCGACGGGAGCGGCCTGAACGTCGTGATCGTCGCCGGGAGCTGGCACGAGACCATCAGCGACGGCCTCATCGCGGGCGCGCAGCGGACGCTGGAGGAGGCCGGCGCGTCGCACACGCTGGTGCGGGTGCCGGGCAGCTTCGAGCTCCCGGTCGTCAGCAAGGCCGCACTCGAGTCGGGTGCGGATGCGGTGGTCGCCCTCGGCGTCATCATCCGCGGCGGGACCCCGCACTTCGAGTACGTGTCCGCTGCAGCGACCGACGGCCTGACGCGCGTGGCGCTCGACACGGGCAAGCCGGTCGGCTTCGGCGTCCTGACGCTGGACGACGAGGCTCAGGGCATCGACCGGGCCGGTCTCGCCGGCTCGAAGGAGGACAAGGGCGCCGAGGCGGCTCACGCCGCGATGGCGACCGCGCTGAGCCTCCGCGCGCTGCGCGGCTGAGGGGCATGCCCGCAGCGGGAGGGACGGCAGCATGAACGACACCGACGCTTCGAACGGGTTCTCGCCGCAGGAACGCGCGTCGATGAAGGCCAGGTCGGCGGAGTTGAAGGCGGAGGCGAAGCGGGCGAAGGACTCGGAGAAGGCGGCCGCCGACGCCCAGGACGTGCTCTCGAAGATCGAGGGGATGCCGGACGGCGATCGCGAACTGGCGCTCCGCCTGCATGCGATCGTTGCCGACGTCGCCCCCGGGCTCTCGCCGAAGCTCTACTACGGCCAGCCCGGGTACGTCAGGGACGGCAAGGTCGTGGTCTTCTTCCGCAGCGGGCAGCAGGACAAGGTCCGCTACTCCACCTTCGGGGTGAGCCCGGAGGCGCAGCTGGACGACGAGAGCGGTCTCTGGGCGACCTCGTACGCGCTCATCGATCCGACAGAGGCTGCGTGGAGCCGGCTCGCCGAGATCGTGCGACGTGCTGCCGGAGCGGCTTAGGCGCCTTCGCCTCTCCGCCCGGAGGGACTACGGCTTCCAGACCATGAGCACGACGACTGCGACGAGCAGCAGGCTCGCGACGCCTGAGCCGGCGGCGATCGCCGGGTAGCGCGACGCCGTGCCGTCGCGCAGCGCCTCGGCGGCACGGCGCATGGTCGGCACGACCAGGAAGAGCGTGAGGGCCAGGGCGATCACGTACAGGATGATCGACCACAGGATCCACGGGGTCGTGATGCTCAGGTCGTACTTCTTGTCGGACAGGCCCATCACTCCGAAACCGAACAGCACCACGAGGAGCGACAGAAGCGACAGCAGGTTCGTCGACTTCGCCAGCGTGTCCACCTGGCGGGCGTCGCCCGCTCGGACGGCCCGCATCGCGGTCATGGGGAGGATGGCCATCGGCCCGACGATGAAGACGGCGGCGACCACGTGCAGCACGGCGAAGAGTGTTTCCATGCTCTCAGCGTACCCAGCGATTGGGAGCGCTCACGGGCGGCGCATAGGGTAGAAGGGCGCCACAAGCGCTTTCCGACCTCCCGCTCCGCGCGCTCCGCCCGACCGACGCCGCGCACGCCGAGCGGACCTGCCCTCTGCCCGGAAGCACTTCACACGCATGTCTACGACGGCCCCCGTCACCATCACCCCGGCGCCCGCGAACACTCGCGGCCGCGTCATCCTCGCCAGCCTCATCGGCACGTCGATCGAGTTCTACGACTTCTACGTCTACGCGACCGCCGCCGTCCTGGTGTTCCCCTCCCTCTTCTTCGTCAACCAGGATCCGACGACGGCGCTGCTGTCCTCGTTCGCCGTCTTCGGCGTCGCGTTCATCGCGCGACCGGTCGGCTCCATCCTGTTCGGCCACTTCGGCGACCGGATCGGACGTAAGGGCACCCTCGTCGGGTCGCTGCTCACCATGGGCATCGCGACCGTCCTGATCGGCTGCCTGCCGACCGCGCAGGTCCCGGGCTGGGAGTTCTGGGCCCCCTTCCTCCTCGTCGTGCTGCGGTTCTGCCAGGGCCTCGGACTCGGCGGCGAGTGGAGCGGCGCGGCGCTGCTGGCGACCGAGAACGCCCCCGCCGGCAAGCGTGCGATCTACGGGACGTTCCCGCAGCTGGGCGCGCCGATCGGCTTCATCGTCGCCAACGTGCTGTTCCTCATCCTGAGCCTGACCATCTCGCCCGAGGCGTTCGCGGCGTGGGGCTGGCGCATCCCGTTCCTGCTGAGCGCGGTACTCGTCATCGTCGGCCTGTACGTGCGGCTCAAGCTGGTCGAGACGCCGGCCTTCCAGAAGGTCGTCGACACCGGCGAGGTCGCCAAACTGCCGCTCGCCCGCGTCTTCCGCACCAGCTGGCGACAGATCGTGCTCGGCACGTTCATCATGCTGGCCACCTACGTGCTCTTCTACCTGATGACGGCGTTCACCTTGACCTACGGCACCACGGCGTCGACCGTCGACCAGGCGCGTGCCGCCGCGGAGAAGGCCGGCAAGCCGTTCGCCGAAGCATCGTTCGTGCCGGGTCTCGGGTTCAACCGCAACGACTTCCTGATCATGCTGATCATCGGCGTCGTGTTCTTCGGCATCTTCACCCTCGTCGCCGGCCCGCTCGCCGAGCGCTTCGGCCGCCGCAAGACGCTGATCTGGGTCACGATCGGGATCATCGTCTTCGGTCTGCTGTTCGTCCCGCTGTTCGCGGGCGGGACGGTCGGCACCATGGCGCTGCTGATCATCGGCTTCACGCTGATGGGGCTGACGTTCGGCCCGATGGGCGCGGAGCTGCCCGAGCTGTTCCCGACCAACGTCCGGTACACCGGCTCGGCGATCTCCTACAACCTCTCCAGCGTGCTCGGCGCTGCGGTCGCCCCCACCATCGCCGTCTGGCTGTGGACGCTCGCCCACGGCAGCACGGTCTGGGTGGGCGTGTACCTGTCGCTGGCCGGCGTGCTGACGCTGATCGCGCTGCTGCTGTCGAAGGAGACCCGCGACATCGACTTCACCGACAACGTCAGCTGACTCCCTCCGCCGGTCGAAGCCGCCGAGTGGTGACATCTCGTCGCAATCCGTCGTGGATTGCAGCAACGAGTCACCGCTCGGCGGCTTCTGCGTTCAGTCGAGGAACAGGGCGCGCAGCCGGCGGGTGGTGAGGATGAGGCCGAGCACCACCATCACGACGAAGTACAGGACGTGCCACAGCATCCCCGGGTACACGTCGCCCGTCGTGAGCCCACGGACCAGCTCGACCCCGTGCCACAGCGGCAGCGCCTTGATGATCAGCTGCACCGGCTCGGGATAGACGGTGATCGGGTAGAACGTCGCGGACAGCAGGAACATCGGCAGAAGGATGAAGTTGATCCAGTCCATCTGCTGGAACGTCTTCATGTAGCTGGTGATGCCCATCCCGAAGCTGGCGAAGCCGAACGCGATGAGCAGCACCGCCGGCAGGGCGAGCAGCGCCCACCACGACAGGTTGAGGCCGAGCGCCTGCATCACGAGCATGAAGCCGAGGGCGTACAGGGCACCGCGCGCCAGCGCGAGCAGGATCTCCCCCAGCGCGACGTCGAGCGGCCCGAGGGAGGTCGCCAGCATCCCCTCGTAGAGCTTCGCGAAGTGCATCTTGAAGAAGACGTTCCACGTCGAGTCGTACACGGCGCCGTTCATCGCCGCCGTCGCGAGCAGCGCCGGGGCGATGAAGGCGGCATACGGCACCGACTGGCCCGATGTCGTCTGGATGTCGCCGACCAGCCTCCCGAAGCCGATGCCGAGCGACAGCAGATAGAAGATCGGCTCGAAGAACCCCGACAGGATGACGAGCCAGTTCGTGCTGCGGGTCGCCGACCAGCCGCGCTGCATCACCGAGCGGGAGTTCCCCGCGTAGAGCGCGCGCATCGGCCGCGACCGCGGCGCGGACGTGGTGGTGCGCTGGTCGGTGGCGGTCACTTGTTCAGCCTCTTCGAGGCGATGCGCCGGCTCCACATCCAGAAGGAGAGGAACAGCGCGAGCAAGTAGACGACGTGGACGACGGACAGCCAGAGCGGCTCGCTCATGCCGTACGAGAACACGCGCGACAGCTCGGTCGAGTGCCAGAGCGGGGAGATCCAGCCGATCCACTGCAGGAACGGCGGCATGCTCGACAGGGGGAAGAACGTGCCGGAGAACAGCGTCATCGGCAAGAGCACGAAGCGCAGCAGCATGGCGATCTGCCCGGTGTCCTGCTCGATCGTCGCGACGTACGCCATGATCGGCACGCCGAAGGCGAGGGCGCCGAGGGTGGCGATGAGGATGCTCACCCAGCCCCACGGGCTCGGCACGGCGCCGAAGAGCACCATGAAGGCGTAGTAGACGATGCTCGTACCGAGCAGCCGCGCGACCACCGAGATGAGCACGCCGTCGATGATCTGGCCGGGCGCGATCGGGGAGGCGTTGATGCCGAAGAAGGTCGGGTTCCACTTGAACCCCAGGAGGACCGGATAGGTGAACTCCTCGCTGGCGACCGTCACCGCGGCCGTGCAGAGCAGGGCCGGCGCGACGAAGGCGAGGTAGCTGACGCCGTCGACCGCGTTCGGACCCAGGTTGGCGCTGACCAGGGTGCCGAGCCCGAGGCCCATCGCCAGGAGGTAGAGGAGCGGGTTGCCGAAACCGGTGACGAGCAGCGTCTGGAGGTAGGAGCGCATCACCCGGAAGCGGTGCTCCGCGACGTACCACGCGCCGAACCGCCGCGGACGGACCGCGGCCGCCAGCGCAGCTCGCGACTCCTCGCGAGTGTCCGAGCCCGGGTCGCGACCGCCCCCACGCCCTGCCGGGCCGACCGCGACGCTCATTCGATCAGGCTCCGTCCGGTGAGCCGGAGGAACACGTCCTCCAGGCTGGAGCGCCGCACCAGGCTCGTAAGCGGGTGCAGGCCGCGACCGACGATCCGGACCAGCTCGGCCTCGCCGTCGTCGCTGTAGACGAGCAGGCGGTCGGGCAGCACCTCGATCCGCTCGCCGATCCCGTCGAGCTGCTCGGCCACCTCGGCGTTGCGTTCGGAGCCGAACCGCACCTCGAGCACTTCGCGTGTCGAGTACTCGCGGATCAGTGCGGCGGGCGAACCCTCCGCCATGATGGCGCCCTTGTCGACGACGACCAGGCGGTCGCACAGCTGTTCGGCCTCATCCATGTAGTGCGTGGTGAGGACGAGCGTCGTGCCCTGCTCCTTGAGGCGGAACAGGCGGTCCCAGAGGATGTGGCGCGCCTGCGGGTCGAGACCGGTCGTCGGCTCGTCGAGCAGCAGGATGCGCGGGTCGTTGATGAGGGCGCGCGCGATCGTGAGGCGGCGCTTCATGCCGCCGGACAGGTCGTCTACCTTCGCCTTGGCCTTGTCCTCGAGCTGGGCGAAGGCAAGCAGCTCGTCGGCGCGGGCCCGCACGCGAGCCGCGGGCAGGCCGAAGTAACGGCCGTACACGATGAGGTTGTCCCGGACCCGCAGCTCGGTGTCGAGGTTGTCTGCCTGCGGCACCACGCCCAGCTGCGAGCGGATCTCCGGACCGTAGCGGTCGGGGTCGAGGCCCAGGATGCTGAGGTCGCCGCCGGTGCGCGTGGAGACCGCGCCGATCATCCGCATGGTGGTCGACTTTCCCGCGCCGTTGGGCCCGAGCAGCCCGAAGGACTCCCCCGGCTCGACCTCGAAGCTGATGCCGTCGACGGCCGGGAAGTCTTTGTACTTCTTGACCAGGTTGCGGGCGGCGATGACGGGCGTCGGCATAGTTCAGCACTGTAGCCGCGACCGGCGACATTCGAAGGGGTGCGGACCGTCAATCCACGTTGACTTACGGAAAGGCGTCAACTACGGTTGACGACATGGACTCCGGAACCCTGCACACGCTCGCCGGCGACGCCGACTCCGACGACCCGATCGTCGCCCTCCGCGCGATCTCCAAGATGCACCGCGAACTCGACCGGCTCGAGGGCGTGGCCGTCCGGCGTGCCCGCAACGCGAACGCCACCTGGCAGCTCATCGCCCTGGCGCTCGGTGTCAGCAAACAGGCAGTTCACAAGAAGTACGGTCGGAGCTAGCGGCAGACGCCGCTCCGACGTCCCTCCTCCCCCGAAACGGAGACACCGTCATGTCCAGCACCACCGCCCCCACGCGCCGCCGCCGCGGCCTCGGGCGCGCCGCCGACGACGCCGGGCCCCGCGCCCGCTTCTCGCAGTTGCTCCCCTACCTCCTGGAGCACAAGCGCGTGCTCGCCGTCGTCATCGTGCTCAGCATCCTCGGCGCAGCGGCGAGCCTCGCCCAGCCGCTGCTCGTGAGCCAGGTGATCACCGTGGTCGGCAACCAGGAGCCGCTCGGCGGCCTGGTCTGGGCGCTGGTCGCGCTGGTCGTCGTCTCCGGGCTCATCTCCGGCTACCAGCACTATCTGCTGCAGCGCACCGGCGAGGGCGTCGTGCTGTCGTCGCGGCGCAAGCTGGTGGGCCGACTGCTGCGGCTGCCGATCAGCGAGTTCGACACCCGCCGCACCGGCGACCTGGTCTCCCGTGTCGGTTCGGACACCACGCTGCTCCGGGCCGTGCTGACCCAGGGACTCGTGGAGGCGATCGGCGGCGCCCTCACGTTCATCGGCGCGCTCATCGCCATGCTGATCATCGACCCGGTGCTGCTCGGACTGACGGTGCTGGTCGTGGCCATCTCCATCGTGACGGTCGTCCTGCTGTCCGGCCGCATCCGCGTCGCCAGCCAGAAGGCGCAGAACAAGGTCGGCGACCTCGCCGCAGCGGTCGAGCGGGCGATCAGCTCGGTGCGGACGATCCGCGCGTCGAACGCGACGGAACGCGAGATCGCCGCCGTCGACGCCGACGCGACGGGAGCCTGGAAGATGGGCATCCAGGTGGCGAAGATCTCGGCTCTGGTCGTCCCGGTCGCGGGCATCGCGATGCAGGTTTCGTTCCTGGTCGTGCTCGGCGTCGGCGGCTTCCGGGTCGCCAGCGGGGCGCTGACGGTCGCCAACCTGGTCGCGTTCATCCTGTTCCTGTTCATGATGATCCTGCCTCTGGGCCAGGCGTTCGGCGCGATCGCGGCGGTCAACTCGGCGCTGGGTGCGCTCGGCCGGATCCAGGAGATCCTCGACCTCCCCACCGAGGACCAGCGGGACCGGGAGATCGCCCCGCTCGCCCTCACGGTCGGTGCCGCGAACGAAGGGCTGGCACCGGAGGCGCCCGCGATCGAGTTCGCGGAAGTGCGGTTCGCATATCCGGATCAGGCGGCCCCCGGCGACGCATCCGGCGATGCGTCCGGCACACAGAAGAGCCCACGCTCAGCAGCCACGGCGACGCCGACGCCGGAGCGCCTGGCCTTCGAGGCCTTCACCGGCGCCGACGTCCTGGCCGAAGCCGAGGCTGCAGCAGGTGTCGGCGCCGACGAGGGCGCCCAGCGGCACGGCGGGGTTCTGCACGGCGTGAGCTTCCGCGTCCCGCGGGGCAAGCGCACCGCGCTCGTCGGGCCGTCCGGTGCGGGCAAGTCGACCATCCTCGCGCTGGTCGAGCGCTTCTACGACCCGCAGGGCGGCGAGGTCCGCTTCGGCGGCATGGATGTGCGCACGCTGGACCGGGTCGCGCTGCGGTCGCAGATCGGCTACGTCGAGCAGGATGCGCCGGTTCTGGCAGGCTCGCTGCGCGACAACCTCACGCTCGCGTCCCCCGACGCCACCGACGAGCAGTGCATCGACGTGCTGCACGCGGTGAACCTGACCGAGGTGCTGGAGCGCAGCGACCTCGGGCTCGGCGCGCCCGTGGGCGAGGACGGCATCATGCTCTCCGGCGGTGAGCGCCAGCGCCTGGCGATCGCCCGCGCGCTGCTCGCGGCGCCGCCCGTGCTGCTGCTGGACGAGTCCACCTCCAGCCTCGACGGCCGCAACGAGCAGCTGATGCGGGAGGCGATCGACGCGGTCGCCGAGGACCGCACCCTGCTCGTGATCGCGCACCGCCTGTCCACGGTCGTCGACTCCGACCAGATCGTGGTCCTGGACCACGGCCGCGTCGTCGGCTCCGGCACTCACTCCGAGCTCGTGGAGAGCACCCCGCTCTACCGCGACCTCGCCAAGCACCAGCTCCTCGTCTAGCAGCCGCCGTACGCCTAAGTAGCCGCGCTGCTGGCCTACGCGCGGAGGTGGTAGCGGAGCGACGCGAGCTCGGCTCGGAGTGCGGCGGGAACGCGGCCTCCGAACCGGCCGAAGAACTCCTCGGTGAGGTCGCACTCGGCGAGCCAGCTGTCCGCATCCACCTCGAACAGCGCGTCGACGTCGGCGGACGGCAGGTCGAGGCCGTCGAGGTCGAGCTCGTCGACGACGGGGAGGCGCCCGATCGGCGTGTCCACGCTGTCGGCGCTGCCTTCGACGCGTCGCGCGATCCACTCGACGACCCGCGCGTTCTCGCTGAATCCGGGCCACAGGAACCTGCCGTCGGCCCCCTTGCGGAACCAGTTCACCTGGAACACGGCCGGAGCGTTCGTGCCCAGCTTCTCCCCCACCTCGAGCCAGTGCGCCCAGTGGTCCGCCATGTTGTAGCCGCAGAACGGCAGCATCGCGAACGGGTCGCGCCGCAGCTCCCCCACGACCCCCTCTGCGGCCGCCGTCTTCTCCGACGAGACCGTCGCCCCGATGAACACCCCGTGGCGCCAGTCGCGCGCCTGGGCGACGAGCGGGACGTTCGTCGCCCGCCGTCCGCCGAACAGGATGGCGTCGATCGGCACGCCGTCGAAGGCGTCCCAGTCATCGGCGATGGACGGGCACTGCGCGGCGCTCACGGTGAAGCGGGAGTTCGGATGCGCGGCCGGGCGACCGCTGTCGGGCGTCCAATCGTTCCCCTCCCAGTCGACCAGGTGCGCGGGCGGCTCATCGGTCAAGCCCTCCCACCAGACGTCGCCGTCGTCGCGCAGTGCCACGTTGGTGAAGATCGTGTTCCCCCACAGCGTGTTCACCGCGGTGCGGTTCGTGCTCTCGCCGGTGCCCGGTGCGACGCCGAAGAAGCCGGCCTCCGGGTTGATGGCACGAAGACGCCCGTCCGGACCCTGGCGCAGCCAGGCGATGTCGTCGCCGATCGTCTCGACCTTCCAGCCGGGGATGCTCGGCTCGAGCATCGCGAGGTTGGTCTTGCCGCACGCCGACGGGAACGCCGCCGCCATGTGGAACACCCGGCCCTCCGGCGAGGTGACCTTGATGATGAGCATGTGCTCGGCGAGCCAGCCCTCGTCGCGCGCCATCACCGACGCGATGCGCAGTGCGAAGCACTTCTTGGCGAGGATGGCGTTGCCGCCGTAGCCCGAACCGTACGACCACACCTCGCGCGTCTCGGGGAACTGCACGATGTACTTGGTGGGGCTGCACGGCCACGGGACGTCGTCGCGAGCGATCCCCTGCGCGTCGATCAGCGGGAAGCCGACGCTGTGCACGGTCGGCACCCACGGCCGGCCGGCCGCGATCAGCTCGAGCACCCGCCCGGTGACGCGGGTCATCATCCCGAGGCTCACCGCGACGTAGGCCGAGTCGGTGAGCTGGATGCCGACCTGCGAGATCGGGCCGCCGACCGGTCCCATCGAGAACGGGACGACGTACATCGTGCGTCCGCGCATGCTTCCGGCGAAGACGTCGCGGAGCTCGGCGCGCATGGCGGCAGGCTCGCGCCAGTTGTTGGTGGGGCCCGCATCCGTTTCGTCCTCCGAGCAGATGAAGGTGCGGTCCTCCACGCGGGCGACGTCGCCGGGGTCGGTGCGGGCGAGGAAACTGTTGGGCCGCCACTCCGGGTTCAGCCGGATCAGCTTTCCTTCGGCGACGAGCTGCTTGGTGAGACGGTCCGCTTCTGCGAGGGAGCCGTCGCACCAGACGATCTCCTGCGGCTGGGCGAGGGCGGCGATGTCGTCGACCCAGGCACGGACGGCATCCAGTCCGTCGGACGATGCCGTGTCGGCGAGGGGCAGCTCGGCGATGCTCATGGGAGTCCTTTTCGTCGAAAGAAGTGGTGTTGCATCCAGCATCCGCGATGTTCGCGGCCTTCTCCCCATGAATTCCTCTGTAAGAATCGCGATTCTTTCGCTAACGTGAAGCCATGAGCGCATCCGTGGACTCGGGCGACATCGACGTCGCCACTCTCGGCCACCGCATCCGGCACTTCCGCACGCGTCGCGGCATGACCCTCGACGACCTCGGCGCCGCCGCCGGGGTGGCGGCGAGCCAGCTGTCGCTGATCGAGAACGGCAAACGTGAGCCCCGCATCTCCCTGCTGAGCGCGCTGGCCTCGGCCCTCGGCGTTCAACCCGCCGACCTGCTGTCGGCCGAGCCGCCGGACGAGCGCGCCGCGCTTGAGATCGAGCTCGCCCGGGCGCAGCGCGGCTCGCTCTACGCGACGCTCGGCCTGCCCGCGGTGAAGGCCACCAAGGGAACGCCGACCGAGACGCTCCAGGCGCTCGTCGGCCTGCACCGCGAGCTGAGCCGCCGCGCCAGCGAGGCCATCGCGACACCCGAGGAGGCCCGACGGGCGAACACCGAGCTGCGCGAGCGGATGCGCGCGCAGGACAACTACATCCCCGCCATCGAGGAGCTCGCCGAGCAGCAGGTGCGTTCCTCCGGTCACGTGCGCGGCGCCCTCACGCACCGCGAGGTGAGCGTGATGGCCGAGCGGCTCGGGTTCGAGCTCATCTACGTGAACGACCTGCCCCGGTCAGCCCGCTCGATCACCGACCTGGAGAACGGGCGCATCTACCTGCCTCCGGCGTCCATCCCGGGCGGCCACGGCCTCCGCTCGATGGCGCTGCAGGCGATGGCGCACCGCCTGCTCGGACACACCCGGCCGGAGTCGTACGCCGACTTCCTCCGTCAACGACTGGAGATCAACTACTTCGCCGCCTGCTGCCTGATGCCCCGGGACGCCGCGGTGGCGTTCCTGCAGCAGGCGAAGAAGGACAAGGATCTCGCGGTGGAGGACTTCCGCGACGCGTTCGGCGTGACCCACGAGGCGGCCGCGCTGCGGCTGACGAACCTGGCGACGACCCACCTCGACATGACGATGCACTTCCTCCGGGTCGGCGACGACGGTGCGCTGTACAAGGGGTACGAGAACGACGGACTGCCGCTGCCGACGGATGTGACCGGCTCTATCGAGGGGCAGGTCGTCTGCCGCAAGTGGGGAGCCCGCAGCGCGTTCACGCACACGAACCGGACGACCGAGCTGTACCAGTACACGGACACGCCCGCCGGGACGTACTGGTGCGCGACGCAGACGGGCACGACCGCCGAGGGCGGCTTCTCGATCAGCGTCGGAGTGCCGTTCGACGAGGCGAAATGGTTCCGCGGGCGCGAGACGACCGACCGCGCGGAGTCGCGCTGCCCCGACGAGTCGTGCTGCAAGCGGGCGCCGTCGGACCTGTCCGGCCGGTGGGCCGGCAAGGCGTGGCCGAGCGCGCGGCTGCACGCCCACATCCTGTCGCCGCTGCCGTCCGGCTCGTTTCCGGGCGTCGACGACTCCGACGTCTACGCCTTCCTCGAGGCCCACTCCGGCGCCTGACCCGGGCCGGATTCGTCACGAATCACCGTCATTCGTCACGAATGGCGCACATTCGTCACGAATCGGGGGGCCGGGGCGGGGCGGAGGTGAGCGCGGCCTACCTGGGCTGCATGCGGATCGCGCCGTCGAGGCGGATCGTCTCGCCGTTGAGCATCGGGTTCTCGACGATCGCGCGCACGAGGGCCGCGTACTCGGTGGGACGCCCGAGGCGGGAGGGATGCGGCACCTGGGCGGCCAGCGAGTCCTGCGCGGCCTGCGGCAGCCCGGCCATCATGGGCGTCTCGAAGATGCCCGGCGCGATCGTCATCACGCGGATGAGGCTGCGCGCGAACTCGCGCGCGAGCGGCAGCGTCAGGGCCGCGACGCCGCCTTTCGAGGCCGAGTAGGCGGCCTGCCCGATCTGTCCGTCGGAGGCAGCCACCGAGGCGGTGTTCACGATGACGCCGCGCTCCTCCCCCACCGGCTCGGTCTGCGCGATGGCCGCAGCAGCCAGCCGCACCACGTTGAACGTTCCGACCAGGTTGACCCGGACGACGCGCTCGAAGTGGTCGAGCGGGATGAGCCCGTCCCGGCCGATGACCTTCTCAGCCGTCGCGATCCCTGCGCAGTTGACGACGACGCGCAGCGGGGCCAGGCCGGATGCCGTGTCGACCGCCGCCTGCACCTGCTCCTCGTCCGTGACGTCCGCCGCCACGAAGCGTGCGTTCGGCCCGAGGGCCGTCGCCGCCTTCTCCCCCTCGGAGCTCGGGAGGTCGAGGATGACGACGTGTGCACCGGCGTCGGTGAGGGCGTGTGCGGTGGCGTTGCCGAGTCCGCTCGCTCCGCCGGTGACGAGGGCTGAGCATCCGTCGAGCTGCATGGTTCTCCTTCTGTCGGATATGGATGTGGCGCCGGCGCAGGGGTCAGCGCAGCACTTCGATGAGGGTCGCGTTGGCCGTGCCGCCACCCTCGCACATGGTCTGCAGCCCGTAGCGCCCGCCGCGCGCCTCGAGTTCGTTGACCAGCGTCGCGAGCAGCCGCGTCCCGGACGATCCGAGCGCGTGGCCGAGCGCGATCGCTCCGCCCCGCGGATTGAGGCGCGACGGGTCCGCTCCGAACTCCTTCTTCCAGAGCAGCGGGATGGGCGCGAAGGCCTCGTTGACCTCGTACGCATCGATCTCGTCCAGGCGCACGCCGCTGCGGTCGAGCAGCTTGCGGGTCGCCGGGAGGATGCCGGTGAGCATCAGCAGGGGGTCGTCGCCGGCGACCGCGAACGAGTGGAACCGGGCGCGCGGGCGCAGGCCCAGCCGCTTCGCTGCCTCCGCGCTCATGATGAGTGCAGCGGAGGCGCCGTCGGTGAGGGGCGACGAGTTGCCGGCGGTGATCCGCCATTCCAGCTGGGGGAACCGCTGGGCGAGCCGGTCGGTGCGGAACACCGGCTGCAGCTGCGCGAGCTTCTCCGCGGTCGTGCCCGGGCGGATCGTCTCGTCCGCGACCACGCTGCCGGAGTCCGGGGTCGGCACCGCGACGAGCTCGCCGTCGTAGGAGCCGTTCGCCGCCGACCACGCGGCGCGTCCGTGCGATTCGGCGGCGTAGTCGTCCAGCTCGGCACGGCTGAAGCCCCACCGGTCCGCGATGAGCTCCGCCGAGACGCCCTGGTTCACGAGCCCGTCCGGGTACCGGGTCTTCAGGAGGGCGCCGCCGAGGGAGGCTCCCTGCAGATTGGACCCCATCGGAACCCGGCTCATCGACTCCACCCCGCAGGCGATGACGACGTCGTACGCGCCCGAGATCACTCCCTGAGCGGCGAACGCGGCCGCCTGCTGGCTCGACCCGCACTGCCGGTCGATGGTCACTGCGGGCACGCTCTCTGGGAACCCCGCGCTCAGCACCGCCGTGCGCGTGATGTTGCCGGCCTGCTCCCCCGACTGCGTGACGCATCCGCCGATCACGTCGTCGACGACCGCGGGGTCGATGCCGGTGCGCCCGACCAGTTCGAGCAGCACGCCCGCGAGGAGGTCGGCCGGGTGGATGTCGGACAGCTCGCCGTCGGGCTTCCCCCGACCGGACGGCGTGCGGACGACGTCGACGATGACCGCTTCGGCGTGCGTCATCAGAGACCGAACGGGTTCGGCGTGAGCGTGTACTTCGTGTTCAGGTACTCGTGGATGCCCTCGAAGCCGCCCTCGCGTCCGAGGCCCGACTGCTTCACACCGCCGAACGGCGCCGCCGCGTTGGAGACGACGCCGACGTTGAGCCCCATCATCCCGGTCTCCAGGCGTTCGATCATCCGCTGACCGCGCGCCAGGTCCTTCGTGAAGACGTACGACACCAGCCCGAATTCGGTGTCGTTCGCCAGCCGCACCGCCTCGTCCTCGTCGGAGAAGCGGATGATCGACAGCACCGGACCGAAGATCTCCTGGCGCAGGATCTCGCTGCCCGGGCGCACATCCGTCACCACGGTCGGCTCGAAGAACGTGCCCGTCCCGTCGACGCGGGAGCCGCCGGTGAGCACCGAGGCGCCGCGCTCGACGGCGTCCTCGAGCAGTTCGGAGGCCTTGTGGATGGCGTCCTCGTTGATCAGCGGACCGATCGTGACGTCGTCCTCGGTGCCGCGGCCGATCTTCAACCCGTTGACCCGGTCTGTCACCCGGCAGGCGAACTCGTCGGCGACGGCCTCGTGCACGATGAACCGGTTCGCCGCGGTGCAGGCCTCTCCGATGTTGCGGAACTTCGCGAGCATCGCGCCGTCGACCGCCCGGTCGAGGTCCGCGTCGTCGAATACGACGAACGGCGCGTTGCCTCCGAGCTCCATGGAGGTGCGGAGCACGTTCTCGGACGCCTGCTGCAGCAGTTTCCGCCCCACCTCCGTCGACCCCGTGAACGACAGCTTGCGCAGCCGCGAGTCGGCGATGATCGGCGCCGACACCTTTCCGGAGGTGGTCGTCGTCACGACGTTGAGCACCCCCGGCGGCAGTCCCGCGTCCTCGAGCAGCCGCGCGAAGTAAAGGGTCGTGAGCGGCGTCAGCTCGGCCGGCTTGATGACGACCGTGCAGCCCGCGGCGAGCGCCGGCGAGATCTTGCGGGTCGCCATCGCCAGCGGGAAGTTCCAGGGGGTGATCAGGAAGCACGGGCCGACGGGATGCTGCGACACGATCATCCGGCCGGTCCCCTCCGGGTTGCTCCCGTAGCGGCCGGAGATGCGCACGGCCTCCTCGGAGAACCAGCGGAGGAACTCGCCGCCGTACGTGACCTCGCCGTTCGCCTCCGCCAGCGGCTTGCCCATCTCGAGCGTCATCAGCAGCGCGAACTCGTCGCGCCGCTCCTGCAGCAGGTCGAAGGCGCGGCGCAGGATCTCGCCGCGCTCACGGGCGGGCGTCGCCGCCCAGTCCTCGGCGGCCGCGACGGCGGCATCCAGTGCCCGGATGCCGTCCTCCGGCGAGGCGTCCGCGATCTCCTTGATGCGCTCCCCGGTCGCCGGGTCGAACACCGGGAACGTGCCGGCGGACCCGGCCGTCCACTTTCCCCCGATGTACAGACCGTCGGGCACTCGCTCGAGCAGAGCCTTCTCATCCATCAGCCGCGTTCCTCCTCATTCTCTTCGTCTTCATCGTCTGTCGTGACCGAGGCCAGCACCAGGGGGACCGCGCGGTGGTCGATCTTCGTCGCCAGGGCGATGACGGTCGATGTCCGCATGATCCCCGGGTCGCTCACGATGCGGTCGATCACCCGTTGCAGGTCGGCGTTCGATCGCGCGACCGCGCGGATCATCAGGTCCCCGGCGCCGGTGATGGTGTGCACCTCGAGCACCTCGGGGATCGCCTCCAGGTGCTCGACGACGGTCACATCCCACTCGCCCTGGGCGATCTCGGCGGTCACGAAGGCGGTCACGGGGTACCCGAGCCGGTCGGTGTCGACCGTCGGAGCGAAGTCGCGCACCACCCCCGAGCGCTGCAACCGGTCGAGCCTCGCCTGCACCGTCCCCCGCGCGACCCCCAGCCGCCGTGACGCCTCGAACACGCCGAGCCGCGGCTCTGTGGTCAGCAGCGCGATCAGATCGGCGTCGAGCTTGTCGATCATGCGACCTCCTTCGGTCCTCGCACATCGTACGACGCAGGGTACGCGTCCGCGCCATGCACTACAGCACGCCGACCGCAGCCCCCAGGAACGGCAGAGCCGCCTGCTTGAACCCGCGCGCGCTCAACGTCGTGACATGGTTGCGCTTCGGCAGCACCACCAGTTCGGCGCCGAGCAGCCGGGCGGCCTCGTCGGCGCCGTCCGTGACCGGGTCGGCGTCGCCGACCACCAGCATCGTGGGGACCGTGCTGGCGAGCGGCAGCGGGTGCGCCGCCATCCCGGCGGCGCAGGCCGCGAGGGCCTCCCGGTCGACGCCGGGCGCCTGGCGGAGGGAGGCGAGCAGGGGCGCGAGCGGACTGCTCGCATCGAGCGCCGACGGCTCGTCGCGGAGTGCGGCCTGGACGGCCGAGACTCCCCAGTGCCCGAACTGCTCGACCGTCCCGACGCCCCCGACCACCAGGCGCCGCATGCGCGAGGGGGTGAGGCCGACCAGCGCGAGCGAGACCCAGCTCCCCATCGAGTAGCCCATCGCATCCACCTGCTCGACGCCCTGCTCGTCGAGGACGCCGAGAAGGTCCTGCGCGAGCAGCTCGGGCGAGTAGGCGGCCGCTTCGTGCGGGCTGTCGCTCCGGCCGTGGCCGCGCAGGTCGGGGACGATCGCTCCGCGGCCCGCAGCGGCGAGCGCGGCGACCCAGCCTGTCGCCTCCCAGGTCATCGAGCCGTTCGACGCGAAGCCGTGGACGAGCAGCACCGGGTCCGGACCCGGGTGGCGGTCGACGTGGATGCGCACGCCGTCACTGCTCCCGCAGCACGTCGGCACCGAAGAAATCGGCACCGAGGAGGGCGCCGTCGCGCACCCGGTCCGCGAGTGCTCCGGCCGTGTCGGCCACCTCGGCGAAGAACTCGTCGCCGACCGTTCCCGTCTGGCGGAGCTTCTGCTCGCACAGGGCGAGCGGGTCGCGGGCCGGCCGCCTCGGCGTCTCGCCGGAGACGAGCGAGGGCCCCGCCCCATCCGAGGATCGAGCGGTGATCGGCAGGATGACCGTCGGTCCTCCGCCGCTGCGTGCGCGGTCCAGAGCCTCGGCCGTCGCGTCGTAGACGGCGAGCACGTCGTCGCCGTCGACCCGCACAGCGGGCACCGCATGGTCGGCAACCGGGATGTCCCGGTCGTCCTGCAGGAAGAACACGACGGGAAGGCTCGAGGCCGCCGCCGCATCCATCGCGTCCCGCAGCACGGTCCCCTGCGTGGCGGCGTCCGTGTCACCGCCGAGGTACGCCAGGGCCGCGCCGCCCGTGCGGTCGAGCTTGGCGGCGAGTGCCCAGCCGACCGCGTGGGTCACGGCACTGCTCGCGGCCGGATCGCCGACCGCCTGGGGCGTATCGGCATTCCCGAGGTGCCCGCGCCACCGGCCGCGCCCACGGCGCGCTGCGAGGTGGGCGACCGGGTCGGCGCCCAGGGCGACGGCCACTCCCAGCTCTCCGGCTCCCGGCGAGACGAAGTCGACCGCAGGGTCCAGCGCTGCGGTCCCTCCGACCTGGGCCGCTTCCGAGCCGCGCAGCGGCACATGTGCCGCGCTGACGCCCTGCCCCTCCATCGCGATCGCGTCGCGTTCGAGGCGCCGGACGATCGCCATCGTCCGGTACAGGCGACGCAGGAGGGCGGCGTCGTCAGGGCGCGCAGCAGCGCGCTGCGGGGCGGTCAGCGTCATGATGCAACTCTCCCGCACCCACGATCAGGCACCAAGTCGTACAGCAGACGTTGGTCAATCTGCCGGATCAGGACGAGATTTCCGCCCTTCTACTGTGCATCTTGTCCTGCCAGAGCTTCGAGGGCCACCAGATGGCGCGGCCGATGTCGTACGACACGGCCGGTACCAGGAGCGACCGCACGACGACGGTGTCCAGCAGCACCCCGAAGGCGACGATGAACGCGATCTGCACGAGGAACAGGATCGGGATGACCGCGAGCGCCGCGAACGTCGCGGCCAGCACGACACCGGCCGACGTGATGACGCTGCCCGTGACACCCAGTCCGCGCAGGATGCCCGGACGCGTCCCCAGGCGCAGCGACTCCTCGCGCACCCGTGTCATCAAGAAGATGTTGTAATCCACCCCGAGCGCCACCAGGAACACGAACCCGAACAGGGGCACCGCGGCGTCCGCACCCGGGAATCCGAAGACGTGGTTGAACACGAGCGCCGAGACTCCCAGCGCCGCCGCATACGAGAGCACGACGCTGCCGATCAGCAGCACCGGCGCGACGATCGAGCGCAGGAGCAGCATGAGGATGACGAGGATCACCGCCAGCACGATCGGGATGATCTTCGCCAGGTCGCTCTGTGCCGTCTCGTTCGTGTCGAGGGCGATCGCCGTCACACCGCCGACGAGCACCGAGCCGTCGTCGGAGAGCGAACCGCGCAGGTCCTTCACCACGCGCTCGGCGGCGGACGAGTCCGGTTCGGAGGCGAGCGTTGCCTGGATGAGCACGTGGCCGTCCTTCACGACCGGTTCCGCCGGCGCGCCCTCCTGGGGCCGTCCACCGCCCGTGTAGAACGCTGCGGATGCGACACCGTCGGTCTTCTGGGTCGCGGCGAGCACGTCATCCGCCTTCGATTCCGGCGCGACGATCAGCACGGGAGACCCGGACCCGGCGTCGAAGTGCTTGGCGACGATCGCCTGCCCGTCGACGGCGTCCGACTGCGACAGGATGACGTCCGTCTGCTGCACTCCGTTCGCCTTCAACTGGGTCAGTCCGAGCGCGCACGCCGCGAGCAGCACGAAGGAGACGATCCACGTGACCCGCGGTCGGCGGGCGATCAGCCGCCCGACGCGCAGCCAGAGACCGCGGATGCCCTCCAGCCCACTGAGCGCAGCGCCCTCGACGGGCTTGTGATGACGGCCGCCGACGACCGGCCGGAACGGCCAGAACGACGCGCGCCCGAAGATCGCCAGCAGTGCCGGCAGCAGCGTGAGCGCGGACAGCAGCGAGAAGACGATCCCGATCGCGGCGATCGGCCCGAGGCTCTTGTTCGAGTTGAGGTCCGAGAAGAGCAGGCAGAGCAGGGCCAGGATGACGGTCGCGCCGGAGGCGACGATCGGCTCGAGGGACGCTTTCCAGGCACGGAGGATCGCTACCCACCGCGACTGCTCGACCTCGAGCGCTTCGCGGTAGCGCGCGACCAGCAGCAGCGAGTAGTCGGTCGCCGCGCCGATGACGAGGATCGACAGGATGCCCTGGCTCTGCCCGGACAGCTTGATCCATCCCCAGAGGGCGAACAGGTAGACGAAGAGGATGGCCGCGCAGAGCGCGAAGATCGAGGTGAACAGCACGAGGAACGGCAGCAGCAGGGCCCGGTAGACCAGCAGCAGGATGACGAACACCGCCGCGACCGCGACAAGGAGCAGGATGCCGTCGATCCCGCCGAACGCGTTGACGAGGTCGGCCGTCAGCCCCGCCGGGCCGGTGACCCAGGCGCGCGCGCCGTCGGGCACGTTCTCGTCGGCCACGGCCCGCAGGTCGGCGACGACGGTCTTCACCTCGTCGGTATTGGCCACAGGCACGATGTACTCGACCGCCCGACCGTCCTCCGACGGGATCGGGCCGGCCACGCTGGTGCTCGCGCCCTCCGGCGGGGCCTGGACGCCGTCCACATGGCCGAGCTTCGTCCCGAGGTCGGCGTAGGTCGTCCCGAGCTCGCTCTTCGGGATGCTGTCGTCCGCCTGCACGACGACGATGGCGGGGATCGACCCGGAGTCGGTGAACCGCTTCTGCCAGTCCTGCACTTCGGTGGACTCAGCGCTCGCGGGAAGGAAGGCCGCCTGATCGTTGCTGGAGACGCCGGAGAGCTTGCCGAAGGTCGGCCCCCCGATGCCGGCGACGACCAGCCAGATCAGGACCAGGACGGTCGGGACCACGATCCGCAGCCATCGCGCCGGTGCGTGCGGGCTGGCGGGCCGGTCTTCGGCTTCCTTGGGCACTTCGCCTCCTGATTACTAGACTAGCTAGCAATTACCATAGCGTGGATGCGCGCCGGCGTCCACGCGGGAGGCAGGCTCAGGCGACCACTTCCGCCCCCGCCTCGGCCAGTTCGGCGAGCGCCGCCTCGGACGACGCCGGGGCCACCCCCGCCACCAGGGACGTCAGCACCCGGACCTGCCGGCCGTTCGCGAGCGCATCCAGAGCCGACGCCCGCACGCAGTAGTCGGTCGCGATCCCTACGACATCGATGGTCTGGATGCCGTGCTCGTCCAGCAGCTGGTGCACGGTCTCGCCCGACTCCGTCCGGCCCTCGAACAGCGAGTACGCGGGCACGCCCTGACCTTTGCGCACGTGGAAGCCCACCCGCGCGGTGTCGAACGCGGGGTGGTAGTCGGCGCCCGGCGTCCCGGCGACGCAGTGCACCGGCCAGCTGTCCACGAAGTCCGGCTCGGAGTCCGATGCGAAGTGGCCGCCGTTGTCATTGTGACCGTCGTGCCAGTCGCGGCTGGCGACGATGAGCGCGTAGTCGTCGGCATGCTCCGCCAAGTACTCGGTGATGCCGGCGGCGACCGCGGAGCCGCCGTCGACCCCGAGCGCCCCTCCCTCGGTGAAGTCGTTCTGCACGTCGACGATGAAGAGCGCCTTGGTCATGCCGTCCTCCGGGGTGATGATCGCTGCGGGATGGTGTGGTCGCGTTCCGGACCGCGCCTCAGCCGTTGGAGAGGTTGTCCCCGCAGTTGTAGAACCCTGCGACGAGACTGTCGATCGCCTGCTTCGCATTGTCGCTCACGTCGCCCAGCGCGAAGACCGCGAAGGTCAGCGGGGTGCCGTCCGCCGCGTTGACGATGCCCGAGAGGGTGTACCCGTGGTCGATCCATCCCGTCTTGGCGAAGACCGAGCCCCGGGCGACCGCGCTGGAGCCGGTGAACCGGTTGTAGCCCGGCCCGAGCGTCCCGGACTTGCCCGCGACGGGTAGTCCGTCGTAGACGACGCCGAGCCCGTTCTGCCGGTTCAGCACCTTGATGAAGAGCTGCGTGAGGTACGACGGCGGAACCGCGTTGTCGCCGCTGAGGCCGGAGCCGTCGGCGATGTGGATGCCCGCGGTGTCGATCCCGTAGCCCTTCAGCCCGGCGAGCACTCCCGCATTGAGCGCGTCGAAGGTGTTGCCCGCGCCGTTCTTGATGGCCACCAGGCGCGCGAGCTCTTCCATGATCGTGTTGTCGGAGACGCGCATCGCCTGATCGATCAGGGTCGTCACAGGCTGCGACTGCACGACGCCGAGCTGGCGCGCGCCGGCGGGTGCGACACCCTGGCTGACGCCGACGTTGGTGCCGAGGTACTGCTGGAAGTACTGCACGGCCCGCGCCACCGGGTCGGTGCTCCGCGGCGACTCCACCGCGGTGGGATCGTCACGATCGCCGTCGACCATGAGCGCGGTCATGTACGGGGTCGACCCTTCGACGACGCGCTCCTCGTGCTCATCCCAGCTGGGCTGCCAGAACGGCGCGCCGAAGAGGGAGGCGTCCACGACGATCGAGGTGATCTGCTGGCCGCCCATGGCCTGCTTCACCTGGTTGGCGAGATCCTGCATGGTCGGCGCGCCGGTGTAGAACGAGGCCTGGCCGTCCGGCAGACGCGACAGCGTGACGTCGCCGCCGCCCACGATAACGACCTGGCCGGGCGTGCTGCCTGCGACCACCGTGGTGGACACCCGGTAGTCGGGACCGAGCGTGGAGAGGGCCGCCGCGGAGGTGAGAGTCTTCAGCACCGACGCGGTCGGACCCGGCTTCACGCCGTTGCGGTCGAACAGGGTCTGGCCCGTCTTCGCGTTCACCACCTGGGCCTCGAGGGTTCCGAGGCGGCCGTCGGTCGCGAGGCCGCCCACGGAACAGGTGCGGATGCGGGTCGCGGCCGGCTGGTTGGCGGGCACCGGGCGCGCCGGGTCGGCGGTCGGGATGGGCGTCGGCGTCGGGGTGGACGAGCGGGTAGCGCTCGCGCTCGGCGTCGGCCGCCCTGCAGCCTCGGCCGGCGAGCCGACCGTCGCGCCCAGTGCGACGCTGCCGGAAGCGAGGAGCACGAAGACGACCGCAGCTCCCGCCGCCATCCAGGTCTTCGGGTGCGTGCGGATCGCCGTCAGGACTCCCGCGAGCACGCCACCGCCGGGCTTGGTGCCGGGCACACCGGTCTCCGGCTTGTCCGATTCGCGCATCCGGGTATGTTACCGGGGGTTTCTGAATGCTGCTACGCTCCCCGATTCGTCATTCCTTCTTCCTGTGGAGGGCGTCCGGCTTGTGCACCGCCTCCTTGCCCGTCTTGTCGCTCTTCACCAGGTACTGCGGGTCGTCCTTCGACGCGCGGACCGTGCGGCCCGCCGCCTCGGTGTCCTCGGTGACCTTCTTCTCGACCTCGCCCGGCACGTCCACGCCGTGGGATGACCACTCGACGTGATCGCCGCGCTTCAACTCGTCCGCCATGACCGCAGCCAACCACCACGGGTGATCCGCCGCCAGGGTCCGGCGTCGCTCTCACGCCACGGGCGCCACCGTGTAGTTGTCGAAGCGGACGGTGACCGGGGTATTCGTCGCCGTGCCCGACAGGTAGGCACGGAGCCCGACCGACCCGGCAGACTGGAGGCCCGCGGTGCTGTCGGTGACACTCACCTGCCACCCCGCCGGCTCCGCCTGGGTCGCCGACCAGAGCTTGGCCTGGAGGGTCGTCGGGGAGGTCCCGACGACGTGCACACGCAGGTTCAGCTGCTGCCCGGCACTGTAGGTCAGGCCAGCCACCGTCGCCGCCTGAAGGGTGGTCCCGTTGGCGAGCAGCTGCACCTGGACCGCCCCACTGGCACTCAGCCAGGCGCGCCCCTCGTAGGCCACGGTTCCCACCTGGCGACCGATCGCCGAGACGAAGACTCCGCCGCCCGACGGGGCCAGGTCCGTGGTGAAGGTGACCGTCGAGTCCGTCCTGCTGGAGGAGACCCCGCCCAACGTCTCCGTCCTCGTCGTCCCCGCCGCATCGTTCATGCGGCCGGTGCCGGATGCGACCGAGTAGGAGGTGGCGCTGCCGGCTCCCGTCCAGGTCCCGCCGGTGTCCGCCGATCCCCAGCCGCTCGCGACGCTGCGTTCGAACGCGTCCTTAGCGAGCGTGCTGCCGGAGGTGGCGGTCACCGTCACCTGCCGCGTCGTCGTTCCCGTCGCGCCCAGGTTGTCGGTCACCTTGAGCGTGATCGTGTAGGTGCCGGCGGCCGCGTACGTGTGGTTCGCGGAGGATCCGGTCGCGGTCCCGCCGTCGCCGAAGGTCCAGGCGTACGAGGAGATGCTGCCGTCCGGGTCGCTCGACGCCCTGCCGTCGACGGCGACGGCAAGACCATTGGTGCCCGCCGTGAACGAGGCGGTCGGCGGTTGGTTGGCGCCGCCTCCGGCAACGACGACGGAGTTGCCGACGCGCGAGATGCGGTTGCCGTCAGGGTCGGTGACCGTGAGCGTATAGGTATGCCCACTTCCGGGAGCCAGGCCGATGTCGGTGAAGCTCATGGCGGGGCGGTTCCAGAAGACGATGTTCCGCGTCGTCTGGTAGACGGGGTGCGCCGTGTCGCCGTCACGCGCCAGCGCGAAGGTCAGTGCCACGTTGTCCTGATCGTAGGTGCCCGTCCAGCTCACGGTCGCCTGACCGGGGACGGTCGACGTCGCGTTCGGGGTGAGCGCGGCGTTGTTGTTCGGGCCGGTGGTGCTGCGCACGACGGAGTCGTAGGCGAAGCGCGTGAGCCCGTACTGGGCCTTGCCGTTCACCGCCGGGAACTCGCCGCCGACCACCAGGTAGCGGCTGTCACCGGCGACCGTCCACGCGGCCTGACCCTGCCCCGTGAACGTGCCGGTCAGCCAGTCGGGGAACCAGTTCAGGAGGGTGGGCGACGGTTGACCCCGGAAGTTGGCGTAGGCGGTGTTCCCGTCATTGGTGAGCGTGCCTGTCCGCGCTTTGGAGAAGGAGATCGTCTGGTGGTGCGTGCGTGGATTCGTCTCGGGGAAACCGCCCACGTTGCGGCAGTCGTGCGGGTGCCCGGCCACGTAGAGCGCGTCACCGAGGGGCGCGACCGAGTAGGTGTCGCCGTGGCAGTCCTCCAGCCAGATCAGCGCGCCGGTGGTGCCGTCTGCCGCGAAGCTGCCTTCGAGGTTGCCCCCGGGGCCGAAGACGTAGCCGGAGCCGTAGACGCGGTCCGAGGTCGCCGCGAGCGACATGATCGCCGCCTTCGCTCCCGCGTCGCGCACGATGTTGTTGACCGGGAACGACAGGGCCGTGCCCGTCGAGGCGTTCAGCATCGCGAGCCCGTAGTGGGACTCCCCGTTCATGATCGTGAAGGGGCCGCCGGCGTAGACACGGTTGCCGTCGGGGCTGACGGCGAGCGCCCACACGGCGTCATTGGCCGACGGGTTGAAGGAGCCGATCACCGCGCCGTTCGAGGGGTCGAGCTTCACGATGTGGTTGTGGGTGGTGCCGTTGACGCTGGTGAACGCGCCTCCCGCGTAGACGGCGGAATTGGTCGCGGCGAGGGCGCGCACCTGGCTCCCGACGACCGGCCGGAACGACGCGATCGGCTGACCGGTCGCCGTGCTGATCGCGAGGATCCGGTAGTACGTGGCACCCCCGGCGCTCGTGAAGTCTCCGGAGACGTACACGCGCGAGCCGTCGGGAGAGGCCGTGATCGCCATGGACTGCGCATTCAGCGGAATGTTCACGCTGCTGAGGAGGACGCCCGTCGTGATGTTGTACGCGAGCAGGTTGCTGCGGGGTGTGGTGTTGGAACCCGCCGGCGAGCCGGAGGGCCGCGCCGTCGTGAATTTGCCCGCGACGTACACGGTGTCGCCGACCACCACCTGCGCCCAGGCCACGCCGTCCATCTGGACAGTGGGCAGAGCGGTGGCGCCGACGGTCGGCGGCGAGGCGGGATTGGTCGGGTCCGGCGGCATCGTATCCGCCGCCGCGGGCGTCGCCAGGCCGACACCTCCCCCGACCAGCAGCAGCGCACTCAGCGTTGCGGTGAGCAGACCGAGCGCACGCACTCGGAGGGACCTCGTCGTTGCATCCATGACAGCCTCGGGCAGACTTGATTGATCCTCATTTTTGCTTGGGTCCAGGCTACGCCACCGAACGGAGGCGCGCATAGTAGAAATGCCCGTCCAGGAAGTGGCCGTCGCAGAAGTGGCGGTCGAGGAAATGCCCGGGTGCGTGCGAGGCGAGTGTGGAGCCGCCCAAGGGAATCGAACCCTTGACCTTCTCATTACGAGTGAGATGCTCTGCCGACTGAGCTAGGGCGGCGTGGGCCGGGCTTCCGCCCGACGCACAGTCAGATAGCTTACCTGATCCGGCGGGGTGCTGCGGAACGTGCCTGCAGGAGGTCAGCGCACCTGAGTGCCGAGCGCGGAAAGCTGCTGGAAGGAGCTCCGCAACCGGTCCGCGAGCGGCTCCACTCCCCCGTGGTCGGCCCAGCAGGACCACGCGTGCCGCATGCCCGCGAAGGCCACATAGGTCACGAGCCGCGCCCGCTGATGCAGCCCCTCGACATCGTCAGCGAGAGCAGGATCGTCGTGGGCCAGGCGGCGCTGCACCACGCCGCTGAGCGCATCCTCGAACTTGTGCATGCTCGCCATGCGGAGGGCGAACAGCTCGGGGTTGTCTTTGAGGAGCGCACGCCGCAGGGTATGGAGGCGCTGCATGCTCACCGGGCCGCCGTCCGTCTCGTCGAGCTCGTGGCCGCCCGTGTCCCCGACGTCGATGGCCGCGACGAGGAGGGTGCTGATGCCGTCCAGGATGGGCTCCTCGGGGCCCGCGGCGATGAACCGCTCGATGCTGTCCTCGTCGGGCAGCTCCGGGAGCTCGCCGATGATCGCGGACTCCTTGGACGGGAAGTAGTTGAAGAAGGTGCGCGGCGAGACGTTCGCCACGTGGCTGATCTCGTCGATCGTGACGCGGTCGAAACCGCGCTCGCCCGCGAGCTCGACGGCGGCGAGCTGGATCGCCCTGCGGGTCGCGATGCGCTTCCGCTCGCGGAGCCCGAGTTCGCTCAGCGTGGAATCGGTAGCCACTGACACGGCTCGATTATTTCATTCCCTGCAAAATTGCACCACTCGCGCTGCTCGCTCTGCGCATGCCGCCGTCAGCAGGTCTTGCCCGTCGACGGGAGGGTGCCCTTCACCAAGTAGGAGTCGACCGTGTTGTTCACGCAAGAGTTCGACTTGTTGTACGCGGTGTGGCCCTCGCCCTTGTACGTGAGAAGGTGGCCGTTCTGCAGTTCGGAGGCGAGGTTCTTCGCCCACACGTAGGGCGTCGCCGGGTCGTTGGTGGTGCCGACGACGAGGATGGGCGCCGAGCCGTCCGCCGAGATCGGACCGCGGTGGCCCGTCGCTTTATACGGCCAGTTGGCGCATCCGATGTCGCCGTAGGCCATGTACGGACCGATCACCGGAGCCGCCTTCGCCAGCTCGGCGGCCTGCTGGCGCATGACCGCCGGGTCGGCGTCGTACGTGTAATCGAGGCAGTTGATCGCGACGAACGCCTCGGTCGAGTTGTCGGAGTAGGTGCCGTCGGCCTGACGGTTGTTGTACGTGTCGGCCAGGGTGAACGCCACCGACGCGCTGCCCTTCATCACCGAATCGAACAGCTTGTCGAGGTACGACCACGCGGTGGCGTCGTACAGCGGGGTGATGATGGCCGTGACCAGCGTGTTGGCACCGAGCTCGCGGCCGTCCGAGTTGCGGATCGGGCTCTTCTCCACGACGGCCAGGAGCTGTCCGACCGTCCCCATCGCGTCGTCCACGGTGCCGCTGAACGGGCAGTCCTTCCGCGTGAGGCAGTCGGTGAGATAGGCGCGCAAGGCGCTCTCGAAGCCCTTCGCCTGCACTTCCGTCACCTCGAAGTTGCTGGCGGCGGGGTCGAGCGCGCCGTCGAGGACCAGCCGCCCGGTCTTGCCCGGGTAGAGGCCCGCGTAGACCGCGCCGAGGTACGTCCCGTAGGAGTAGCCGAGGTAGTTCAGCTTCGTGTCGCCCAGAGTCGCGCGGAGCAGGTCGAGGTCGTGCGCCGCGCTGACGGTGTCGACCTTGGGAAGCGGCGCCCCGGTGTTCTTCTGGCAGGCGTCACCGAAGTCCTTGGCGGTGGCGGTGTTCTCGGCGATCCACTGGTCGGACCCGCGGGTCCCCGGGGTGATCCCGTAGAGGTATTCGTCCATCTGGGAGGCGTCGTAGCACTTCACGGCCGTCGAGCGTCCCACACCGCGGGGGTCGAAGCCGACGATGTCGAAGTGCTCCTGCAGCGTCTTGTCGGCGACGAAGTCGACCGAGTCCTTCACGAAGTCGTAGCCCGATGCGCCCGGGCCGCCCGGGTTGGTGAGCAGCGACCCCTGCTTGGTGCCCGTCGCCGGCTGCCGGATGAGTGCCAGCTCGATCTGCCCGGCGCCGGGGTCGTTCCAGTCGAGCGGGGCCTTGGCGGTCGCGCACTGCTTCCCGCTGGAGCAGTTGGTCCAGTGCAGCACCTGGCTGTAGAACGGCTGCAGCGCGGCCGAGACGTTGTCGGGGGCGGGGCTCGAGGTCGTGACCGTCTTCGCGGGGAGGAACCAGGTGACGCATCCGGTGAGGGTCAGCGCGACCACGGCGGCCAGCGCGACGACGACCGTGCGCGCCGCATGCCGGCGGGCCCCTGGGCGGCCGGGTCTGATGGTCACAGGTCGATCCCCTTTCGCGCGGTGGCGCCGCGCAGGATGGTGGTCAGCATGGCTTCGAGGGCGAGAGCCGGGGCGACGTTGCCGTCGATGCGTTCGCGGGCGGTCGCAACGGCATCCATCGCGGCGAGCGTAGCGGCCGGAGTCGTGTGGGCGCTGAGAGCGTCGAGCTCCGGGCGCAGCTCCTGGTTGACCAGCTCGCTGTCGCTCCCGAGCTGGAGCATCATGACGTCGCGGTAGAGCGACAGCAGGTCGACGAGGATGCGGTCGATGCCGTCACGGAGGCTCCGGGTGGCCCGGCGCTTCTGGTCCTCCTCGAGCTGCCGGAGCTGGCCTCGCAGAGCGGGCGGGATCGTGCCGCCCGGCGCGATCCCGAGGGACCGCAGGGCGTGCTCGCGCTCTTCGGCGTCCCGCTCCTCGGTGATCGCCTTGGCGTCGGCGCCGGCGATCTCGAGCAGGGTCGCGGCAGCGAGGACCGCGTCGGAGACCGAGCGGATGCCGAGGGCCAGTTCGAGCGTCTGCTCCCGGCGACGCCGCGCCTCGTCGTGGGTCGCCAGGCGGTGCGCCATCCCGATGTGGCTCTGCGCGTGCCGCGCAGCGCGCTCGGCTGTCGTCGCATCCACACCGTCGCGCCGCTGGATCAGCCGCGCGACGTCGCCGACGCTCGGGATGCGCAGTCGTACGGTGCGGACCCGCGACCGGATGGTCGGCAGCAGGTCGGCATCGCTGGGTGCGCAGAGGATCCACACCGTGCGCTCGGGAGGCTCTTCGAGCGCTTTCAGCAGCACGTTGGACGTTCGCTCGGTCATGCGGTCGGCATCCTCGATGACCATCACGCGGTAGCGGCCGACCGACGGCGCGAACTGCGAGCTGGAGACCAGGGCGCGCACCTCGTCTATGGAGATGATCACGCGTTCGGTGCTGAGCACCGCGAGGTCCGGGTGGGTTCGGGCCTCGACCTGACGCTGCGTCGCGAGGTCGCCGTCGGGGGTTCCGGGGCTGAGCAACGCGGTCGCGAACGCGTAGGCGAGGTTCGATCGGCCGGATCCGGGCGGGCCCGTGATGAGCCAGGAGTGCGTCATGCCGCGCTCGGCGGCACCTCCGCCGTCGCCGGCGCCGGAACCTTCCGCCGCGGCGCGGACGACCTCGATGGCGTCGTCCTGCCCCGTCAGTTCGTCCCACACCGTCATGGTCTCCAGGCTAGCTGGCACCGCGGACACCCCGTGCCCTCCGGTCAGACGCGGGCGGCGAGCCGGTCGCGGATCTCCGAGGCGATCTCCTCCACGGGGCGGGCTGCGTCGACCACGAGGAAGCGGTCCGGCTCCTGCGCCGCGAGTTCGAGGTACGCCGCGCGGACGCGGGCGTGGAAGTCGGATCGCTCCGCCTCCAGCCGGTCGTAGCGGGTGCGGGCGGTGTCGAGTCGTGCACGCGCCGCGTCCTCGTCGAGGTCGAGCAGGATCGTGAGATCGGGAAGGAGCCCTTCGGCGGCCCAGAGGGACAGGTCGCGGATCTGCTGCGCGTCCAGGACGCGTCCGGCGCCCTGGTAGGCGACGGAGGAGTCGATGTAGCGGTCCTGGACCACCACTTCGCCGCGGGCGAGCGCCGGGCGCACGACCGTCGCGATGTGATGCGCCCGGTCGGCCGCGTAGAGCAGAGCCTCGGCCCGCGGGGCGATGTCGCCGCGGTGATGGAGGACGATCTCGCGGATCTCGACCCCGGCGTCCGTCCCGCCCGGTTCGCGCGTGCGGACGACGGTGCGGCCTTCCTCGCGCAGCCATTCCTCGAGGAGGGCGGCCTGGGTGGACTTCCCCACGCCGTCCCCGCCCTCGAGTGTGATGAAGAGCCCGCCGCTCACTCGGCGGACTTCTTCGTCGCCGCCTTCGCGGTCGTCGATCGCGTCGTCGTCGCCTTCGCGGTGGTGGACTTCGCGGCCGTGGATGCTGCAGTGGCGGCCTTCGCTGCGGGCTTCTTGGCTGCGGGCTTCTTGGCCGCCGGCTTCTTGGCGGTGGTGGCCTTCGCCGCGCGGGTCGGCTTCTTGGCCGGTCCCTTCGCCCGCTTGTCGGCGAGCAGTTGCACGGCTCGGGCGAAGTCGACCTCGTCGACGGTCTCGCCGCGCGGGATCGTCGCGTTGGTCTCGCCGTCCGTCACGTACGGGCCGAAGCGGCCGTCCTTCACGCGGATCGGCTTGCCGCTCACCGGGTCGGCGTCGAATTCCTTCAGGGCGCTCGACGCGCGGCGGTTGCCGTACTTCGGCTGAGCGAACAGTTCGAGGGCCCCGGGGAGGTCGATCTCGAAGATGTCGTCCTCGCTCGGAAGGGACCGGGTGTCCGTTCCCTTCTTGAGGTACGGACCGTAGCGGCCGTTCTGGGCCTGGATCTCCTCCCCGCTCTCCGGGTCGGCTCCGACGACGCGCGGCAGGTCGAGCAGCTTGAGCGCAGTGTCGAGGTCGATGGCCGAGAGGTCCATCGACTTGAACAGGGAGGCGGTGCGCGGCTTCGCCGCTGCGACCTTCTTCGCCGGCTTGGCCGGCTCCACGACTTCACCGGTCTTCGCGTCGACCGACGGCTCCTCTTCGGGATCCGCCTCCGTCACGTAGGGGCCGAAACGGCCGTCCTTGGCGAGCACGACCTTGCCGCTCTCGGGGTTCGTGCCGAGGATGCGGTCGGTCTGGACGGGCGCCTCGATGAGCTCCCGCGCCTTCGCCGGTGTCAGCTCGTCCGGAGCCAGCTCCGGCGGGATGTTCACGCGCCGGGGCGGGTCGTCCGGTCCTGCGCCGTCTTCGGGGACCTCGAGGTACGGGCCGTACTTGCCGATGCGGAGGGTCACCCCGTCGTCGATGGCGATCGAGTTGATGCTGCGCGCATCGATCTCGCCGAGGTTGTCGATGACGCGACGGAGGCCCTTGTGCTTGTCGCTGCCGAAGTAGAAGCTGTTGAGCCAGTCGACCCGCTCGGCCTCGCCGTCGGCGATCCGGTCGAGGTCGTCCTCCATCTCCGCGGTGAAGTCGTACTGGACGAGGTCTCCGAAGTAGTCCTCGAGCAGCCGGACGACCGAGAACGCGACCCAGCTCGGTACGAGCGCCTGGCCGCGCTGGGTGACGTACCCGCGGTCGATGATCGTCGAGATGATGCTCGCGAAGGTCGAGGGCCGGCCGATGCCGAGCTCTTCGAGGCTCTTCACGAGGCTCGCCTCCGTGTAGCGCGGCGGCGGGGTGGTCTCGTGACCGTCCGCTGCGATGTCCCGGATGGTGAGCGCCTGCTTCTCAATCAGCGGCGGCAGTTTCGCCTCGGCCGAGTCGGCGGCGTTGCGCTCCTCGTCGCGGCTCTCCTCGTAGGCGTTGAGGAAGCCGCGGAAGGTGATGACCGTCCCGCTCGCGGTGAACTCGGCGACGGTTCCGTCGAGAGGTCCGTCGGTGATCCGCGCCTCGACGGTGACCGAGGCGGTCTGTCCCTTTGCGTCGGCCATCTGCGAGGCGACCGTGCGCTTCCAGATGAGGTCGTAGAGACGGAACTCCGGTCCGCGCAGGGAGCGCTCGAGTTCGGCCGGGGTGCGGAAGGTCTCGCCCGACGGACGGATGGCCTCATGCGCCTCCTGGGCGTTCTTGCTCTTCGATGCGTAGGTGCGAGGCTTGTCGGGCACCGTCTCGGGGCCGTACAGCTTAGCCGCCTGGGTCCGCGCCGCGTTGGTCGCCTGCTGCGACAGCGACGCCGAGTCGGTACGCATATAGGTGATGTAGCCGTTCTCGTACAGCGACTGCGCGACGCTCATCGTCTGCCGGGCGGAGAAGCGGAGCTTGCGCGCCGCCTCCTGCTGCAGGGTCGACGTGGTGAACGGCGCGGCGGGCCGCCGCGAGTAGGGCTTGGAGTCGACCTTGGCGACGGTGACCGCAGTGCTGGGCTGGCGCAGCGCGGCGGCGAGGGTCGTGGCGGATTCCTCGTCGAGCGTTCGGGCGCCGGAGGTCAGGCGGCCGTGGTCGTCGAAGTCGCGGCCAGTGGCGACCCGGTCGCCATCGAGGCGAGCCAGCCGTGCCTCGAACGCGTTGGCGTCCTCCGGTGCGAGCTGTGCGGTCAGGCCCCAGTAGGAGGCCGCGACGAAGGCGAGTCGCTCCCGCTCGCGGTCGACGACGAGACGGGTCGCAGCGGACTGCACGCGTCCGGCGGACAGGCCGGGACCGACCTTGCGCCAGAGCACGGGCGAGACCTCGTAGCCGTAGAGCCGGTCGAGGATGCGTCGCGTCTCCTGGGCGTCGACCAGTGCGGTGTCGATCTCCCGGGTGTTGTCCCGCGCCTGCTCGATCGCTTCGCGGGTGATCTCGTGGAACACCATGCGCTTGACGGGGACCTTCGGCTTGAGCACCTCGACGAGGTGCCAGGCGATGGCCTCTCCTTCGCGGTCCTCATCAGTGGCCAGCAGGAGTTCGTCGGCGTTCTTCAGCGCGCGCTTGAGGTCGGCGACCGTCTTCTTCTTCTGGTCGGACACCACGTAGTAGGGCTCGAACTCGTTGTCGACGTCGACCGAGAACTTGCCGAGCGAGCCCTTCTTGAGCTCCGGCGGAAGGTTCTTCGGCTCGATCAGGTCGCGGATGTGCCCGACCGAGGCCATGACCTCGTAGCCGTCGCCCAGATACTGGGCGATCGACTTCACCTTGTTCGGCGACTCGACGATGACGAGCTTCTTCGTGTCAGGCACCTGACTCCTCTTAATATGCACACACTGTGTCGCCACAGCTGACTGCGTTGCTTCACGACCGGACCGGCGTGGCGCGCTCCCCCTGCAGACCCGGTCCACTCGAGTGTGGTCCGTGCGTCCGACAGGCAAACCATACACACCTTCGCCGCTTGTACACCTAATCGCTTCGTCGCCGTTCGCCCTGGGCGCAGCCGCGAACCGTCCTGCCGCGCATCGGCGGGACGGCCCTGCCGGACCCTTTGCCGCGCGCCCGCTCGGGAGGACAATGACAGCATGGCAACGACGATGACGTACACCGCCAAACTGATCGACGGACCCCTCGAGGGCAAGACGATCGCGACCGGCTTCCTCGACTCGGGAGACGCTCGACCGCGCTTGGAGATCTCCGCCCCGGTGGGCGCGAAGCACTACCTCTACGTCCGGGCCTCGGGCTCGGAGCTCGAGTACGCCTCCGACGACGGCCGAGGCCAGCAGCCGACGGCGGTCAGCTACCGCTTCCTCGAGACCGTCTTCGACTGACCCGACGACCCCACCGGAAGCGAGTCACCGCTCACCGGGCGGTCCTGCGCGCGCCGAGGCGGTCGCCGCGAGCCCGAGGTAGGACACGGAAGCGGTCACCGTGACGACCAGCGCCTGCTGCTCGCAGGCCGACAGCGCGGCGTGATTCGTCTCTGCGATGGCCGACGCCGTCTCGCACGGCACGCCCGCGTCCCGTCCGCTCGCGACATCGGCCGCGGCGAGCGCCGCGAGGTCCGCCGCGGCCGCCGCTCGGGAGTGCGCCGCGCCGGCCCCCACCACGACGATCCCTCCCGCCGCCACCGTGGTGACCGCGGCAAGGATGCCGAGCGCCAGTATCGAACCGCTTCCTCGGTCGTCGGCCGACACGGCCCGGAGGAAGGGAACTCCTCCCGTCACTCCGCGGCCGCTTCGTCGAGCGCGCACGCCCGCGCGCTCAGCCGGATGCCGAGGCGACCGAGCGCTCCGTTCTCCGGTGCAGTCATGACCACGCATACCGCGCTCCCTTCTCTTTCCACGTTCATCCCCGTCCCCGCCGGAACCGGCGCACTCGCAGGATCGTCGCCGCGACCTGCCAGCCGCGCCGCCGAGGCCGCGCCTGCCGCCAGGGCTCCGAACTGCGCGGCACCGTGCACCGCTCCGATGCAGAGGGCCACGCACGCGAGGACGGCAGGCAGTGCGAGAGCGAACTCAGCGGTCACGCTGCCCCGCTCACTCTCGCGCGCCGGTTCAGCCACCGGAGAGCGCACGGTGCACCAGGTCGGCGAGCAGCGCCTTGACCTCGTCGCCTTTGAGCAGAGCGACGAGGAGCCCGGCGAAGCCCACCGCCGCGAGGATCGTGATCGCGTATTCCGCCGTCGCCGCACCACGATCCTCGGCCAGTCGCCACCGGAGCTTCCGGCCCAGCCTTCCCGTCCTCTCGATCATCCGTCCCATTTCCGGTCCCCTCTCGTCGTTCCCGTACGTCCATCCTTCGGGGCGGATCGACGCTCCCGGCGATCGCTACCGGATCTGTGGACGGTCACCGTAAACCCGTCGTTGTGGACGACAGCAGCGAGAGGATCACGGGAACCACCGCCAGAAGAAGGAAGCTCGGGAGCACGCACACACCGAGCGGGACCATGAGCTTCACACCGAGCGTCGTCGCCGCGCGGCGCCCTTCCGCGCGCGCGGTGCGTCGCTCCTGCCGAGCAGCGGCCGTGAGCAGTTCGGCTGCGGGGGCACCGGCGGCGCTCGCCAGGGCGAGCACCTGCCGGACCCGGGAGTCATCCTGCGTCGCCAGACCGGCCGCCCGCGCTGCTGTCGTGGCCATCGTGTGGGCGGCGTCGGCCGACGAACCGCCGCCGAGCGCGATAGCGACCAGCGCCTCCGGAAATCCCGCAGCCGGACGGCGCGCGACCGCGCGACGCACCAGAGCGCGCATCCACCACCGGCCGCCGACCAGGAGCGAGACTCCGAGCCCGATGGCTGCCGCACCGACCGCCGACGTCGCCGCCCCGGCCAGGTCGGCGCCCATCGCTGCCGCCATAGCCACGCCTGCTACCGGAAGCCACGAGACCAGCCGCGCCGTCGCCCGGGGGCCGCTCAACGCGACATCGGCCTCGCGCTCGGCTTCGGCGACATCGCGCAGCGTCTCACCGACCGTGCGCAGCGCGGGACCCAGCGGCGCGCCTGCCTCTTCCGCCACGCGCCAGGCGGCGGCGATCCTCCGCAGGTCGTCGGTGTCCGCGCATCCGAGCAGCGCCTCGGCGGAGGACCGATGCTGCCGCAGTGCGCTCACCACCCGGTCGGCGACGGGATGCGCGCCGTGCCCCGCTGCGACCTCCCACGCCGACCGCGGCGTGAGCCCGGCGTCGAGCAGCACCGCGAGCGACTCCACCAGAGCGGCGATCGCGTCCGCCTCCGCGCCGGGCTGCGTGCCTCTCACGGCTCGGCGCCATCCGTCCGCTCGACGGTCAGGCGGCCGTCGCCATCGAGCCGCAGCCTACCGAAGCCCGAGAGCCGCCGCCTCCCCTCCACCCGATCCAGATGGACGACCAGGCCGATCGCACTGATGGCCTGGCGCGCGAGCGCGTGCTCGCCCAGTCCCGCGAGAGCGCCCAGCGCCTCCAGCCTGGCCGGGACGTCTTCGAGCGAGTTCGCGTGCAGCGTCCCGGCTCCTCCGTCGTGACCGGTGTTGAGGGCACCGAGGAGGTCTCGCACCTCCTCCCCCCGGCATTCACCGAGCACCAGCCGGTCGGGCCGCATCCGGAGCGCCTCGCGCACCAGGCGGCGCAGGTCCACGCCGCCCGCGCCTTCGAGGTTCGGCTGGCGCGTCTGCAGCCCGACCACGTGCGGATGCGGGATGCGGAGCTCCGCGACATCCTCGATCACGACGATGCGCTCGTCCGGCGGGGCATTCCCCAGCAGCGCGGCGAGGAGGGTGGTCTTGCCCGCTCCACTCGCCCCGGTGATGAGAAGGTTCGCTCGCGCTCGCACGGCGGCGAGCAACCGGTCGCGCTCGTCGTGCCGCACTCCCCCTCCCGCGACGAGGTCGTCGAGCGATGGCTGTTCCCGGGCCGGGACGCGGATCGAGAGGAGAGCCCCTCCCGTCGAGATGGGAGGCAGCACGGCATGGGCACGCACACCTCCCCGCAGCCGCACATCGACGAAGGGCGTCGCCTCGTCGATGTGACGGCCGCCTGCGGCGATCAGGCGGACGGCCAGTTCGCGCGCACTCGGCTGGTCGGCGTGCCAACCGCCCTCGCGTCTAAGCCCGGCCGGCTGGCCGTCGCTCCACAACTCCCCATCGCCGGTCACGAAGAGATCGGTGATGCCGGGGCGCAGAAGGTAGGGCGCCAGGGGGCCGAAGGTGCGCCAGAGTCCGGGTTCGGTTGCCGCAGGTCGCAGGTCGTTCTTTGTCATGTTGCGACGCTACGGACGCCGCACACTGCGCGTGCCGGGGTGCTCGAGACCGGTGCATAACCCGCCGCGCGACGTCGCTGTGGACACCTCAGTAGGGCGAAGGGCCGTTAAACAAAGGGGGGCCGCACCTATTGGGGGGAACAGGTGCGGCCACTGCGGCGCAGGATTGGGGGGAATCGATTGCGCCGCACGCACGAATTTACATTCGGCCGGGGTCCAGTTTACGCAGAATCGATGCAAACGCAAGTCTCTTGGGGGCGCCCTCACAGCAGGTTGTAGAGTCAGGCATTGTCGCGCCACGACTCGTATCGACCGCATCGCAAAGGAGCGAAAAAACTCCCCATGAGCAACACAATCGACAATCTGCTCCATGAAGCCCGCCGGTTTCCGCCGAGCGACGAATTCGCCGCGAACGCCATCGCCGACGCGGCACTCTACGAGCGCGCGGCGGCCGACCGCCTCGGGTTCTGGGCCGATCAGGCGCGGGAGCTGCTCCACTGGCACACCCCATTCACCCGCACGCTCGACTGGAGCGAGCCCCCCTTCGCCAAGTGGTTCGACGACGGAGAGCTCAACGTCGCGTACAACTGCCTCGACCGCCACGTGGTGGCAGGCAACGGCGACCGCGTGGCCATCCACTGGGAGGGCGAGCCGGGCGACAGCCGCTCGATCACGTACGCCGAGCTCACCGCAGAGGTGAAGAAGGCCGCGAACCTGCTCACCAGCCTCGGCATCCGCGCGGGCGACCGCGTCGCCATCTACCTCCCGATGATCCCGGAGGCCGTGATCGCGATGCTCGCCGTCGCCCGCATCGGCGCCGTGCACTCCGTCGTCTTCGGCGGTTTCAGCGCCGAGAGCCTGCGTTCCCGCATCGACGACGCCGAGGCCAAGCTCGTCATCACGGCGGACGGCGGCTGGCGCAAGGGTCGCGTCTTCCCCCTGAAGGACGCAGTGGATGCGGCGCTGACCGGGGAGGCCACGAGCGTCGAGCACGTGCTCGTCGTCAAGCGCGGCGAGAACGAGGTGGCCTGGACCGAGGGCCGCGACCTGTGGTGGCACGACGAGATCGCACTCGTGGATGCCGACCACGTCGCCAAGGCGTTCCCGGCCGAGCAGCCGTTGTTCATCCTCTACACGTCCGGGACGACGGGAAAGCCGAAGGGCATCCTGCACACCACCGGTGGCTATCTGACCCAGGCGTCGTTCACCCACAAGTTCGTCTTCGACCTCCACCCGGAGTCCGATGTCTACTGGTGCAGCGCGGACGTCGGCTGGATCACCGGCCACACCTACGTGGTCTACGGGCCGCTCGCCAACGGCGCCACGCAGGTCATGTACGAAGGCACGCCCGAGACCCCGCATCCCGGCCGCTGGTGGGAGCTCATCGAGAAGTACAAGGTCTCGATCTTCTACACGGCGCCGACCGCCATCCGCTCGTTCATGAAGATCGGGCGGCAGCACCCGCAGAAGTTCGACCTCTCGAGCCTGCGCGTGCTCGGATCGGTCGGTGAACCGATCAACCCCGAGGCGTGGATGTGGTACCGCGAGGTCATCGGAGGCGACAAGACGCCGATCGTGGACACGTGGTGGCAGACCGAGACCGGCGCGATCATGGTGTCGGCTCTCCCCGGCGTGACGACGCTGAAGCCGGGAAGCGCCCAGGTGCCGCTGCCCGGGATCTCCATCGACATCATCGACGAGACCGGCACGCCCGTGGGCAAGGACCAGGGCGGCCTCCTCGTGGTGACCGAGCCGTGGCCGAGCATGCTGCGCGGCATCTGGGGCGACCCGGAGCGCTTCAAGGAGACGTACTGGTCGAAGTTCGGCGACAAGTACTTCGCCGGCGACGGCGCGCGGTACGACTCCGACGGCGACATCTGGCTGCTGGGCCGTGTCGACGACGTCATGAACGTCTCGGGCCACCGCCTGTCGACGGCCGAGATCGAATCCGCTCTGGTCGCGCATCCGTTCACAGCGGAGGCAGCGGTGGTCGGCGCGAACGACGAGACGACCGGTCAGGCGGTGGTGGCGTTCGTCATCATCAAGCAGAACCAGCTCGAGCAGGCCGGTGCGCTGGATGTGGCGGCCGAACTGCGCAAGCACGTCGCCGAGCAGATCGGCGCGATCGCCCGACCGCGCGACATCTTCATCGTCACGGAGCTGCCGAAGACCCGCTCGGGGAAGATCATGCGGCGGCTGCTGCGGGATGTGGCCGAGGGGCGCGAGGTCGGCGACACGACGACGCTCGCCGACACCGCGGTGATGAGCTCGATCCAGGCCAAGCTCTCGTAGCGCGACGACGACGGTACGACGAAGGGGCGGCGCCATCGGCACCGCCCCTTCGTCGAAGGCGGGTCTAGTCGACCGCGAGCACGAGTTCGACCTCGACGGGCGAGTCGAGCGGCAGTACGGCCACCCCCACCGCCGAGCGCGCGTGGACTCCGGCGTCGCCGAAGATCTCGCCGAGCACCTCGGAGGCACCATTGATGACCGCGGGCTGACCGGTGAATGCGGGGTCGGACGAGACGAAGCCGACCACCTTGACGACGCGCCGGACGCGGTCGAGCGAGCCGAGGACGCTTTTGGCAGCCGCGAGCGCGTTCAACGCCGACGTCCGCGCATAGCCCTTCGCGTCCGCGGGCGGGACGAGCCCGGGGCCTTCCCCGACCTTGCCGGTCGCGGGCAGCGCTCCCGAGACCATCGGCAGCTGCCCCGAGGTGTAGACGTACGACCCGTCGAGCACCGCTGGCGTGTACGCGGCGACGGGCGGGACCACGTCGGGAAGAACGATCCCGAGTTCCGCGAGGCGCGCCTCCACGTCGGCCATCAGGCCTGCTCCTCGTTCGGGAGCTGACGCTTGAGGTAGGCCACGAGCCCGCCCTCCGGGCCGGTCACCACCTGGACCAGCTCCCAGCCGTCCGAGCCCCAGTTGTTCAGGATCGCGGCGGTGTTGTGGATCATCAGCGGGGTGGTCAGGTACTCCCAGCGCGGCATCGTGCTCCTTGGATCGGGGGTTTTTGCAGGTTCATCACCTACTCTGATCCTATGTCTGCGCAAAAACCACAGGCTAGAGGTGTGCTCGGCGCCGCCGGTGCGTTCATCGGCATGAGTGTCGTGGCCGGTCTTCTGGTCACCGCCGCCGTCACCCCCGCTATCGCGGTCACGGGTATGGCCGCCAACAACAGCATCGGCGTGTTCGAGGGTCTTCCGGAGTATCTGAACGTCGACCAGCTCGCCCAGCCGACCACCATCTACGCCAAGAACGGCGACCAGGACGTGCCTCTGGCGACGTTCTATTCGCAGAACCGTCTGCCCGTCGCGTTCAACCAGATCTCCCAGGCCGCGAAGGATGCGGCGATCGCCGGAGAGGACCCCCGCTTCTACAGCCACGGCGGTGTCGACATCCAGGGCACCGTCCGTGGTGTGCTGTCCACGGTCGCCGGCGGAGGCGTGCAGGGTGGTTCCTCCATCACGCAGCAGTACGTGAAGAACGTGCTGCTCCAGAAGTGCGAAGCGCTCCCGGTGAAGACCAAGGAGCAGAAGACCAAGTACGAGCAGTGCGTGACCGACTCGACCGGCGTCTCCCCCGACCGCAAGGTCAAGGAGATGAAGTACGCGATCGGCATCGAGAAGAAGTACACCAAGGACCAGATCCTGGTCGGGTACCTCAACATCGCCGGATTCGGCGGCTCGGTCTACGGGATCGAAGCGGCGGCCAAGTACTACTACAACACCACCGCGGCGGCGCTGACGCCCCCGCAGGCGGCCAGCCTTGTGGCGATCGTGAACGAACCGACGAGCCTGAAGATCGACGACCCGGAGTCGAAGACCAACGGCGCCGCGAACGGGTACGCGAAGAACAAGGAACGCCGCGACTACATCCTCGGCAAGATGTACCAGTACAAGAAGCTGACCAAGGCGCAGTACGAGGCAGCGGTCAAGACGCCGATCCAGCCCGTGATCACCAAGTCGGAGCGCGGCTGCCAGACCGCCGGCGGCTCCGCATACTTCTGCGACTACGTCCAGAAGACCATCCTCAACGACCCGACCTTCGGCGCCGACGAGGACACCCGCGCCTCGAACTTCAACCGCGGCGGGTACAAGATCTACACCACCCTCGACCTGCAGCTGCAGCAGGTGGCGGAGCAGACGATGCAGTCGTATGTTCCTGCCGTGTACGAGAGGGCGGACATCGGCGGCGTCCTGACGGGAGTCGAGCCGGGCACCGGCCGTGTCCTGTACATGGCCCAGAACAAGCTGTACAGCCAAGACCCCGACGTCCTTAAGGACCCGCGCTACTCGTCCATCAATTTCGCAACCGATCAGCAGTATGGCGGCTCCGGCGGCTTCCAGGTGGGCTCGACGTACAAGGTGTTCACCCTTGCGGAGTGGCTGAAGCAGGGTCACTCGCTCAACGAGTCCGTCAACGCGAACATCCGCACCTACCGGTCGTTCAAGGACTCCTGCACCGGAGGCTGGGGCGGCACCTACACGCCGCAGAACGACTCCTCCGGCGAGACAGGCATCCGCAACGCTCAGAGTGCGACCACCTACTCGATCAACACCGCATTCATCAGCATGGCGAGCCAGCTCGACCTGTGCGAGATCAAGAAGGACGCCGAAGCGTTCGGAGTCCACACCGCGAAGGGCGAGCCGCTCGACACCAACCCGGCGGCCGTACTAGGCACCAACTACATCGCGCCGCTGACGATGGCGACCGCCTTCGCCGGAATCGCCAACAACGGCAAGACCTGCACCCCCATCGCGATCGACAAGATCGTGGATGCGACGGGCAAGGACGTCAAGCCGCCCGCGACCACCTGCACCCAGTCGGTCGACCCGGCCGTCGCGAACACCATGGCCAAGGCTCTGATGGGGCCGCTCCAGGGCGGCGGCACGGCCTCCGGTATGAACCGGACCGGCAAGGACATGCTGGGCAAGACCGGAACCACCGAGTACAACGACCAGCTGTGGCTGGTGGCCGCGACGACGAAGGTCGCCGGCGCTTACTGGGTGGGGAACATCCAGGGCCACATCGACTTCCGCAAGGTCTATCCGACGCACGGCACCAGTCCGGCGAGCGCCCGCGTCGCGGTCATGCGCACGATGATGGGTGCGGCGGTCGACAAGTACGGCGGAGACGACTTCCCGGCCGCCCCTAACAAGCTCACCATCGGTATCCAGGTCGGCATCCCCGACCTCACCGGCAAATCGCCGGATGAGGCGAAGTCGATCCTGAACGGTCTCGGTCTGGACTCCGCCGACGGCGGTCCGCAGGACTCCGTGGCGCCGGCGGGAACCGTCTCCGCGACCGATCCCGCTCCCGGCACCCAGGTCGGCAAGGGCACCGTGGTGACGCTGTTCACCAGCAACGGGTCGCTCGTCGCCGTGCCGAACGTCGTCGGACAGAAGTACTCCGACGCCCTCGCGGCGCTCACCGCGGCGGGCTTCAAGGTGAAGACGACCGGCGGCAACAGCCCGACCGCCACCGTGCAAGGGCAGGACCCTGCCGGAGGCGCTGCGGCGAAATCCGGCTCGCAGGTGACCGTGGCGCTCAGCGCGCCCAGTGCACCGCCGACCCCGGGCGCCGGCGGCAAGTGACGCGCGGAGCTTTTCGTCCGGCCGCGTCCGCCCTGGCCCTCCTGGCCGGGGCGGGCGCTGCGGCGTTCGCGTATGGTTCGCTCGTGGAGCGCAAGGCGTACACGCTGCGCGAAGTGAGCGCTCCCGTACTCCCGGCAGGCGCTGAGCCCATCCGGGTGCTGCATCTCTCCGATCTCCACATGGCGCCATGGCAGCACGACAAGCAGGAGTGGATCCGGTCGCTTGCGCGACTGAAGCCGGACCTGATCGTCGAGACAGGGGATGTGCTGGGCCACGACCGAGGTCTCGAGGGCGTTCGCGCCGCGTATGCGGGCTTCGCCGGCATCCCGGGCGTCTTCGTCCACGGAAGCAACGACTACTTCGGCCCGCAGGCGAAGAACCCGCTGAAGTACTTCATGGGGCCGTCCAAGAAGCAGGGATCCACGGCTGCGCGCCTCGACATCGCCTCGCTGACGGCCTTCTTCCGCGACCTCGGCTGGGTCGACCTCGACAACCGGGCCGCCGGCCTCGAAGTGCGCGGCACCCACCTGGAGTTCTTCGGCGTCGACGACCCGCACATCCGCTTCGACCGCGTCGAGGCGATCCCGGGAGCGCTGGACGAGCTGCGCGAGAACGACCCGTTCTCGGACGACGACACCTGGCCGGACCAGGGTCCGCGAACCGAGCGACAGGCCGTCACCATCGGTGTGACGCACTCCCCGTATCGTCGCGTGCTCGATGCCTTCGTGACGTACGGCGCCGCGATGATCTTCGCCGGTCACACGCACGGCGGACAGGTGTGCGTCCCCGGCTTCGGCGCGCTCGTGACCAACTGCGACATCCCCCGGGCACAGGTGAAGGGGTTGAGCGTGTGGCGCCACGCGTTCCGCTCCGCCTACCTCCACGTGTCCGCCGGCCTGGGCACGTCGATCTACGCGCCGGTGCGGTTCGCGTGCCGGCCGGAGGCCACCCTGGTCACGCTGACCGCGGCTCCCTGAGCCGTCCTGGGGCAGCCACCGTGGTCATGAACCCTCCCGGGCTCGTGTATCCTGGATGAGGCCTTCGGGGTGTGGCGCAGCTTGGTAGCGCGCTTCGTTCGGGACGAAGAGGCCGCAGGTTCAAATCCTGTCACCCCGACGTAATGAAAAGGAAGGAGCCCCGCCGGCTCGCTCTGCGAGCTGGCGGGGCTCCTTCCTTTTCACCACTCGCTGGCGACTACTGGGGTCCCCGCCCGCGAGGGGCCCCAGGCGACGCCCCGAGCGAAGCGAGGAGCGGCGTCTGGGGTAGCGGGTGGGGCGCACCCGGCGACTGGCGTGGAGATCTCGTGGCGATCTCGTGGCGATGTCGCGGTGAACCCTCAGAACGCATCCGGCCGAGCGAACTCCGGCTCAGCCAATCGCGCCGCGGTCTCGACGTCGGACCGGACGAGGGGCAGCGTGCGGGAGACCGCCGTGTCGATGCGGTCTCGGAGGTCCTGCGAGCGGATCTCGTAGTCTTCGAAGTCGCTCTCGCTCGCGTAGATCCCCAGGGGCAGCGTGAGCGACGAGAAGAAGCCGAACAGGGGACGCATCTGGTGCTCGACCAGCAGCGCGTGGCGGTCGCTGCCGCCGGTGGCGGTGAGCACGACAGGCTTGTCGACCAGGGCGTACTGGCCGATGTGGTCGAAGAAGAGCTTGAACAGCCCCGTGTAGGTCGCGCGGTAGGCCGGAGACCCGACGACGAGGATGTCCGCGTTCTCGACCGCTTCCAGCGCCTCCACGACCACCGGGCTGAGGTTGGTCCGGAACGGTCCGGCGCCGAGCTCCGGCAGCAGGGGGGCGAGGCGGATGGTGCGGGACACCCCGCCGACGGCCTCCGCGTAAGAGCGCGAGACCTCGTCGACGAGCACGGTGGTGCGCGACGGGTGGGTGGGGCTTCCGCTCACTCCGACCACGCTGAGTGGTTGCGACATGTGGGAACCGCCTTCTTGCTCGGGACCGGGATGAGGCCCAACGGTACCCGGGGACGCCCGCCACCGCGCGGGGCGCCGTCACGGTCCGTCATGCGGCGGGGTACATCTCCCGGACGATCTCGAGCGAACGGATGCGGCCCTCGATGGTCGCAGCGCCGGAGGAGACCATCAACTCGTCGACCTGCGTGGAGGCGAGCAGCGAGTCGATCCGCGACTTCACCTCGTCCGGCGTCCCCACCGCCTGCCGCGCGTTGCGGTTGGCGATGAACTCCTCCTCCATCGGACTGAAGTCGTAGGCGAGCGCCTCTTCCACGCTCACCGGCTCCGGCTTCAGGCCGCGGCGCATCCGCAGGAAGGACAGCTGGCCGGGCAGCGACAGGGCGCGCACGGTCTCCGGGTCCTCGTCGGAGACCACGTTGACGGCGATCATCGTGTGCGGCTCTGCCAGCGCGTCGCTCGGCTCGAAGCGCGAGCGGTAGAGGTCGAGGGCGGCCTCGGTGTTCTCTCCGGCGAAGTGGTGCGCGAAGGCGAACCGGATCCCGAGCGCCGCGGCCACCTGGGCGCTGTAGCCGCTGGAGCCCAGCAGCCAGATCTGCGGTGCGTCGCCGAGGCCCGGGATGGCCACGACGCCGTTCAGTGGATTGGCATCGCTCATGCCGCCGTAGAAGAAGCCGAACAGGTCGAGCAGCTGCTGCGGGAAGTCCTCCACCCCGAGGCCCTCGGCACTGCGGCGCAGCGCCATGGCGGTGGCCCCGTCGGTGCCCGGAGCGCGGCCGATGCCGAGGTCGATGCGGTCGCCGTACAGCGCCCGGAGGGTGCCGAACTGTTCCGCGACGACCAGAGGCGCGTGGTTGGGGAGCATCACGCCGCCGCTGCCGACGCGGATCCGCTCCGTTGCGCCGGCGACGCCCGCGATGAGCACGGCCGGGGCGCTGGAGGCGATGGCCGGCATCCCGTGGTGCTCGGCGACCCAGAAGCGGTCGTAGCCGAGGCGCTCCGCCGCCTGAGCGAGCTGGATGGTGCCGGCGACGGCGTCGGCATTGCTGCCTCCGGCGGGACGGCTGGCGAGGTCGAGGACGTTGAGGGGGATGCTGGTGGCGCTCACCACAGCTGCAACGCAGCCCCCTACACGACGATTCCCGGCCGGACCAGGAAGGTCCGACCGGGAATCGTCTTGAGGGGTGTGGTGTCAGGAGGCCTTGAGCTTGCGGACCCAGCCGACCACCGCGAGGGCGATCAGACCGAGGACGACGAGCGAGCCGCCCATCCATGCCGCCCAGGTCGCGACGACCGAGCCCGTGTGGGCCAGCCCGTTGCTGCTTCCCGGGTCGAGAACCGTGCTCGCCTGGTCGGCCGGAAGGACCGTCAGGGTCGCAGAGCACTCGTGGCCGCTGGTCGCACCGTGTCCGACGACCGTGTAGGTGCCGGAGGCGTCAGCGGGGAGCTTGACGGCGAGCACATCGCTGCCGTCTGCGTTGGACTGCTTGGTGAAGTGCAGCGTGCTGGGTCCCGTCTGGAGGGACGCGAGGGTGAAGGACCCTCCATCCTGTCCGTTGACGGTCCAGTCGATGGACTCACCAGGTGCCCAGGTGCCCGGCACGCAGATGAGGGTGGCGCTGCCACCGGTCTGCACCACGCTCACGTCGAACTGGCATTCGGCGCCGTGTGTGTAGGGGACAGCATTAGCCGCTACGGGAGCCGCAAGCAGCAGCCCCGCGGTCACGGCGACAGCCGCCAGGATTTTCTTGAACATCGGCCCGCCTTTCTTCTTGGGGCCCGGCTCACGGTCGGGGTAGTTGAGTAATTCTCACTTTACGACGGAAGAGCACTGCACAACAATGGGCTTGACGGTGTTCTGTGCCCCCACATCGGGGGTGGATCCGTCCCCGGGGAGCGTGGGAGTGGTCACGACGCTCAGATTCGCCGCCGACTGCTGCTCATTGAGGAACTGGACCGTGACGGTCTGCGACTCCCCCGGCGCGAGCTGCACGGTGAAGAGGCTCACCGGACGCGAGCGGTCGAGGCCCGACACGGTCGGCAGATTCTTCCCGTCGCTGAGGGTCGCCGCCAGGAGGCCGCCGGTGGGTCCGTACACGGCGACGCGGGTCTTGATGAAGCCGGGAGTGACACCGTAGGTGCCGCCGCCGGTCACGAACTTCGGGAGGGACGTCGCCGCGTCCGCGGGCGCGTGGTTCGTGAGCGTCACCTGAACGACGGTCGACGGCTTCCCGTCGGCTCGGCAGACCGCCGAACCGGCGGCGACGGAACTGCCCAGGTAGTAGTCCATCTTCGAGCCGGTCGCGTCGTTGAAGTAGACGCCGATCCCGGCGGTGGAGAGATCGGATTCGGGCAGGCCGCCCGCGAGAGTGGTCTGGCCGAGGATCTTCTGATCGCTCGGATGCGCGCTCCAGATGAGCACGCGGCGCGACTCGCCGGCGTCGGCCAGGGCGCTCACGAGCTTCTTCGAATTGACATCGCCCGAGGACAGCCGGTCGAACACCGCCCGCGCCGCTGAGGCGAAGAAGTCGTCCTGCTGCGCGGGCTCCGCGTAGCGCTGGTAGACATCGCTGAGCAGCAGTTTGACGGCATTCTGCGACGTGAGCCGATCGCCCGTCGGGAGCGTCACGGGACCGGTGGACTTCAACAGCCCGCTGAGCACGACCGGGTCCACGGCGATGACGCCGTCGATCTGGTCGCCGTAGGTCGTCGTCCACATCCGGGATGCGGTGGCGGCGGCCAGCGGGAAGTCGGGCGTCAGGTTGGCGTCCTGGAAGAACCGCCCGACGAGCGGGCCGTAGAGGCCCGTGGTGGCGACGGGGACGTCCGCGACCGGCGCATCCCAGGGCCCGATGGAGGTTCCTGCGGCCTGACGCAGGAGCTTGAGGGAGCCGTTCTCCGCATGGACGAGCGCAACGGCTCCGATGAGCCCGCCGGTGGAACGCAGTTCTGCGGGGTTCTGGGCGGCCAGCAGGTAGTCGCGGGGACCGGCGGCGCCGAGCATCGAGGGAAGGAGGCGGGCGGCGTTGTCGATGGCGTCGATCTGCGGCGCCGCGTGATCGAGGACGCCGTGCAACCGGTCGATGCCGCCGGCGACCGGGCTGAACAGCGCGCCGGTCTCGATGGCCGCCACGCTCGCCCGTGCGGCAGTGAAGGCGGTCGCCGCCTTGGCGACCGCCGGCTGTGCGGCCGAGATCGGGGCGAGGTCGATGCGGCCGTCGTGGATCGCCAGCGCGCGGAGGTCGACGGCGGCGCCGGCGGCGACGAGCGGCCCGACGACGTGCGAGGCGACGGAGTCGGAGGCCGCGGCGGCCGTCCGCACAGCGCCGAGGTTCGGACCGATCCACGGGATGCCCTCCGCGGTCATCCAGATCGGGTCGGAGGTCAGGCTCGCGGCAGTGTGGGTGTGGCTGCTCAGCTCGTCCGAAGCGCGGCGGGCGGCGGCGAGGTCGCCGCTGGTGATCGCCGTCTTGATCGTGTCGGCTGCGGGCACCGCGTCGTTGAGCGCTCGCTGCGCCAGATAGCCGCGGACGCAGATCCAGACGATCGCGAAAAGCAGGATGATGCCGATGCCGACGAGCACGCCGATGGCAACGGGGTGGCCGAGCCGCCATCTCCGTCGGGGCACTCTGGGGGGTGCTTCTGCGGGACGCGGCGGCGCGTCAGGGTCGGTCAGACTTGTCGCCATGCGTCAAATCTAACAAATCCTCACTTTTTTGGCGTCCCCCAATACGGGAGTGCCCGAGGATCGGCCAGCGGCCGGGGAGCGGTCAGCGGCCGAGGCCGCGATACGTCCAGCCTGCGGCGCGCCAGGCGGCCGGATCGAGGGCGTTCCGTCCGTCGATCACCGTTCGCTGAGCGACAAGGGCGCCGAGCGCCTCCGGGTCGAGTCCCGTGAACTCGGGCCACTCCGTGATCAGCAGGACCACATCCGCATCCCGGACGGCCTCTTCGGCACTCTCGGCGAACGCGAGGCCGGGCGCCCGCCGACGCGCGTTCTCCACCGCCTGCGGATCGGTCGCGGTCACGATCGCACCGGACTCGGCGAGCCGCATGGCGATCTCGAGAGCCGGCGAGTCGCGGATGTCGTCGGAGTGCGGCTTGAAGGCGAGACCGAGCACGCCGACGCGCACGCCCTCCAAACGGCCGGTCTCCTCGCGCACCATGTCGACGACCCGGGCGCGGCGGCGCAGGTTGATCTTGTCGACCTCGTCGAGGAACTGCAGCGACTCCCCCAGGCCGAGCTCGCGGGCGCGGGCACTGAAGGCGCGGATGTCCTTCGGCAGGCATCCACCACCGAAGCCGACCCCGGCGTTCAGGAACCGGCGCCCGATGCGGGCGTCGTGGCCGATCGCGTCCGCCAGCTTCGTCACATCGGCGCCGGTCACCTCGGCGATCTCGGCCATCGCGTTGATGAACGAGATCTTGGTCGCGAGGAAGGCGTTCGCCGAGACCTTCACGAGCTCTGCCGTCGCATAGTCCGTCACGATGACCGGGGTGCCCGTCGCGACGGCGGAGGCGTACACCTCGTCGAGCAGACGAGCGGCGCGCTCCCCCGGCTCGCCGTCCGGGACACCGTAGACGAGACGGTCGGGGCTGACCGTGTCCTTCACCGCGAATCCTTCGCGCAGGAACTCGGGGTTCCAGGTGAGGGTCGCGCCCGGCTGCTTCTCGGCCACGAGAGCAGCGAGCCGGGCGGCGGTGCCGACCGGGACGGTGCTCTTGCCCACGATGAGATCGCCGGGCTTCGCGTACTCGAGAAGGGTCGCGAATGCGGCATCCACGAAGCGCATGTCGGCTGCGTCACCGTCCGCGGCCTGCGGGGTGCCGACGGCGACGAAATGCACGTCCGCGTCAGCCGCAGCAGCGAAATCCGTCGTGAACCGCAGTCGCCCCGACGCCGCAGCGCCCTCCAGCACCTCCGGCAGCCCGGGCTCGAAGAACGGCGCCCGGCCGGCGGAGAGCGAGGCGATCTTCGCCTCGTCGACGTCGATGCCGACGACGTGGTGACCCAGGTGGGCCATCGAGGCGGCGTGCACGGCCCCCAGGTAGCCGCAGCCGATCACGGAAATTCTCATGTGTCCTGTTCCTTCGGGTGGTTCGGGCCTTCGGGCGGAGCGGGCCTCAAGTGAAATCGGGGTCGGGCTCGTCGACATAGGCGGGTGCTGCATCGACGGGCCAGTGCCGGCGGCCATTGTTGAGGACGCCTCGGCTTTCCTGAAGGTAGCAGTTGCCGCAGAGCGACTCGTAGGACACCGACGCGCCGTCGATCGCGACCTGGTCGCCGTCGAACACGAAAACGCCGTCGATCTTCCTGGCGTTGAAGATCGCCTTGCGTCCGCACCGGCAGATCGTCTTCAGCTCCTCGAGGCTGTGCGCCACCTCGAGAAGGCGGCGGCTGCCGGGGAAGGCGACCGTCTGGAAGTCGGTGCGGATGCCGTACGCGAGCACCGGGACGCCGTCGAGCAGCGCGATGCGGAGCAGATCGTCGACCTGAGCCTCGGTGAGGAACTGCGCCTCGTCGACCAGGAGCGCGCTGACATCGGTGTCGAAGCGCTTGATGGTCCGCTCGCGGTGCCGCTGGAAGGCGCCGTACGCATCGGTGTCCGGTGTGATGAGGAAGTCGACCTCCCGGGTGACCCCGAGGCGCGAGAGGATGCCCAGGTCGCCCTTGGTGTCGATCGACGGCTTCGCGAGCAGGACGCGGTGACCGCGCTCCTCATAGTTGTACGCGGCCTGAAGCATAGCCGTGCTCTTACCGCTGTTCATCGCGCCGTACCGGAAATACAGTTTTGCCACGCACCGATCCTATGCGGGAGCGGAGGATGAACGCCGCGACGCCGCGATGCCGCGTCAGGTGAGGTAGCCGTCCTCCGCTGCGCGCCGGATCAGGTCGGCCCGCGAGCTCGTCGGACGCCCGGCCTTGCCGTACTTCTCGCGCACGCGCCGCAGGTAGGTCTTCGCCGTCTCGTACTGGACGTTCATCGCGCGGGCGACCTCCGAGGTGGTGCGTCCGTCCGCGTACAGCACCAGCGCCTGCCGCTCCCCGTCGCTGAGCCGGGGCCGCGCCGATTCCGGGATGAGGGGCTTGGGCCGCCACGCGGTCGGCGCGGGGGCGCTCCGGCCGGCGCCGCGTCCGGAAGCTGAGAGCGCGGCCGCCACCAACTCGGTCATCGGCTGCGATTTCGTGACGTAGGCGACGGCGCCTGCGGCGAGCGCCGCATCCCGGTCCTCAGGAGTGTCGACGGCGCTCAGGATGACGACCTTCGCGCCGGCAGCGCGACAGGTGCGCACGCGCGCGCCGATCGAGACCGACTCCTTCAGCTGCAGATCCATGATGACGAGGTCGGTCGGGAAGGCGTCGCTGTGCACGAGTTCGAGCCAGCTGCCTGCGCGCAGGACGAGGTCGAACTCGGGCGCGTTCTTCTCGATCCAGGACGCCAGGCTGTCGAGCAGCAGTTCGTGGTCGTCGAGGATCGCCAGCCGGATCGGCGGCTCTGCGTCCCGCCCTCCGGACGGTGCGTTGATTCCCGGCTGTTCCGGACGGGTGCTCGTCATCGTCTCCTCGCTCCACGATCGAGATGGCCGCCTTCAGGGTAGGCGAAACGCACGGCCACCTGCCCCGCGCGAACGCGCATGGTGGCCTCCACGGCCACCGAGTTGAGGGAGCTGACCAGCGGCAGGAGCTCCCGTCGCAGCTCGGCGCGTGGCTCGTCGATGTCCGCCTCCAGGAGGAAGGTCGGCCGGGCGGGGTCGCTCGCGGTCACGCGGAGGCTGGTCGCGTCCAGGCCCGGTCGGGCGGCAACGGTGGCGATCAGGGCGCCGACGATGGCCCGCTGGTCGGCGTTCAGCACCCGTTCGAGGCGATACGGGTCGTCGACGTGCGCATTCGGCCCGTCCGAACTGGGCGGCCCCGGGTTCACGAGCCGGGGCGCGAGCGCCAGGTCGACCGTCTCTTCGAGCCATGTGCGATCGACGGCGCGGACGGACATGCCTCGGAGGCGGTCCGAGATCGTGCGAGCGTGCTCGATGTCCTCAGCCGTGACGGTTCCTGCCCGCACCAGTGCCGTGAGGAACGGCACGGCCTCCGTGTTCAGGGCGGTCATCCGCTCCTGGGCGATCATGCGGCCGGCGGCCTGCCGCAACTCCCCCTCGAGACGCGACTGTCCCTCACGGGCGACCTCGCGCCACCGCAGCGTCTCGCCGGTCAGGGTCCAGGCGTAGCCGGCGCCGCCCGCGGCGAGCGCGAGGATCGGCGTCGCCGCCACCGTGGCGTACACCACCGGGTTGTTGGCGATCACGATGGAGTGCTGCGCCGCGGCAAGACCGCCCACGACGAGCGCCGACACCACCGCGGACCCGGCCACTTCGCCGATCGGCCGGTAGAGCGGCATCGCGACCAGCAGCAGTGCGACAGCGATCTGACCCCAGTCGTCCTGGATGCGCTCGTTGCGACCCCACACGGAGGCGGTGAAGAGGCACCCGGCCGTCAGGGCGACACCGATCACCGAGAAGTGCGACCAGCGCCCGAACGGGGCGAAGCCCGGGTGCGTGCGGATGCTCGCCACGATCACGGCGAGGAGCAGCACCCCGATCGCGATCAGGGCCAGCGCGAGGTCGCGCACCTGGCCGGCGTGCCGGAAGGTCGAGAACACGGCGTACACGACGGCCACGGCGCCGAGCAGCGGGACGAGCAGCCACGCCGACTGGGCGCCGAGCGGGTCCAGCCGCTGGGGCGTGCGCTCGAGCGGGACCGATCGCGCCCCGACGATGGTGCGCGGATTGAGGGCGGTCATCCGGCGCGACCTCCGGGAACCGCGGCGCCCGGCTCGGTCGGGACGGTCAGGATGACGGTCGTGCCCACATCGGTGCTCGAATAGATGTCGACGGTCCCACCGACGCGGGCGATGCGATCGCCGACGGACTGGCGGAGACCGAGCCGGTCTCCGGCCGGCGCCGAGGCGGGGAACCCGCTTCCGGCATCCACCACCATCACCGACAGTGAGCCGGCGCCCGCAGACAGGGCGACCTCGGCGCTGGCGCTTCCCGAGTGGCGGACCACGTTCACGAGGCACTGGCGTACCGCGAGGCCCAACGCCCGGCGCGCGTCCTCGTCGAGGCGGGCGTAAGGCGCACGATCCCCGGAGATGTCGACGGTGAGGCCCTCGTCGCGCGCGGCCTCGATCGCCCGGTGCAGCTCACTGTCGTACCAGGGGTCGGCGTCGGCGAGGGCGGCCGCACCGTCGCCGGCGGGTTGCAGCATCCCCTCGGCCAGGCCGCGCAGGTCTGCTTCGATCCGCTGGGCCAGCCGCTCGTCCAGCGGGCCGGGCTGCGAGCGCGCGACTGCCGCGAGCTCGCTCAGCACGGTGTCGTGGAGGTCGGCCGTGGATGCGGCGACCAGCTCGCGACGCAGGTCGATGAGCCGGGCGTCGCGCACGGCACGGTGAAGCGCGGACTGCGCTCGCGAGCGCGTCCCGCGGGTCAACCCGTCGAAGGCGAGGACACCGACCAGCAGCAGGTACGCGCCGAGCGAGATGGCGTCCGGCACGTAGTCTCGGTCGGTCGTCGCGGCCGCGAGGATCACGGCGGCCTCGGCCAGTGCGAAGCCGAGGGTCGCCCACAGGATGCCGGCCGGCGCGCCCGTGCCGGTGCCACCGACCAGAGTCATCGCGACGACCGGCAAGGCGACGACGAAGAGATTGGTGTCGTGATACGCCGGGGTGCCCATGAACAGGGCGACGACGTAGAAGTAGGTGCAGACGGCGCCCACCAGCAGGTAGGAGATCGTCAGAGCGACGGTGCGGCCCCGTGCCAGGGCGAGCAGCAGGACGACCATCGGAGCGAGGACGAGCAGCGTCAGCCACGAGGTGACGTTGCCGTTGGCGAGGCTCGTGGTGGCGACGTTCACCACGGCCGCTGCCAGGCAGACCAGGCCGGCCCACCGCGCTGCCGTGGCCAGGGCGCGCGAGTTCGCGGGTCGCGCCAGGTGGCTGGGCAGGCCGAGTGACACGACGTCATCCCTTCCGGGACCGAGAACGGCTCGGTCCCTTCGGGATTATGGCATCGCTCGGCGGCGCTGTGTACCCCGGCCGGATGTACCCCTCAGAAGAGGGTCGGCTGCACGCCCAACCCTGTGAGCGATGCACTGACGATCGAGGCGGCGTCCGGAGCCTCCGCGGACGAGCCCGCGTGCCCGGCCGCGCGGGCCGCGCGGACCGCGTTCGACCCGCCGGAAGCGCTTCGCGCGGCAGAGCCGACCGGCTGCCGCTCCCCCTCGTCGTCGCGCAGCATCCCGAGCGCACTCGACCGGACGCCTCCGGTCAGAGGGTCCTCCTGCCCGCGTTCGAGCCCGTACGACCGCATGAGCGGCTTGATCCGCCCGGCGAGCCAGCGTCGGTACTCTTGCGGCGCGTACGTGCCGCGGCCGTACATGCGCCGGTACTGGGGCAGGAGTTCGGGATGCTCGCGTTCGAGCCAGAGGTAGAACCACTCCTTCACACCGGGCTTCAGATGCAGGGCGGAGTACAGCGCGTACGTCGCTCCGGCTTCCTTCGCCTGACGCAGGGCGTCGTCGAGGTGCGCCTTCGTATCGGTGAGGTACGGGATGATCGGCATGAGGAAGACGCCGCAATCGAGGCCGTGCTCGCGCACCGCCGTGACCGTCGCGAGCCGGGCCTTCGTGGTCGGAGTGCCGGGCTCGACCGATTGCTGCAACTCGTCGTCGTAAACCGCGATCGACATCGCCAGGTCGACCGGAACCCGCTCGTTCGCCTCGGCGAGGCGATCCAGATCACGTCGCAGCAGCGAACCCTTGGTCAGGATGCTGAACGGCGTCCCGGAATCGGCGAGGGCATCGATGATGCCGGGCATCAGCCCGTAGCGCCCCTCCGCACGCTGATACGGGTCGGTGTTCGTACCGAGTGCGACCGGATGGTGGGCCCAACTCGGCTTCGCCAGCTCTTTGCGCAGCACCTCGGCCACGTTCACCTTGACGATGATCTCGTTGTCGAAGTCCTTGCCCGAGTCGAGGTCGAGGTAGGTGTGCGTGGGACGGGCGAAGCAGTAGACGCACGCGTGCGAGCAGCCGCGGTACGGGTTGATCGTCCAGCCGAACGGCATGGGCCCTCCCCCGCCGGGGATCTTGTTGAGGGCCGACTTCGCCAGCACCTCGTGGAAGGTGATGCCGGCGAAGTCGGGTGTGCGCACGGAGCGCACCAGGTTGTTCAGTCGAGCGAGCCCCGGCAGCGCCGAGGGCTCGTCGACCGACAACTCCTGACCGCTCCATCTCATGCTTCCATTCGAACATATGTTCGAAGGTTAAGCAAGGTGCACCGTCTCCCCCTCCCATCCGGCGCGTAGCCAGCGGTCGTGGCTAGCCACCACGACCGCGCCGGGATACGCGCCCAGTGCCTCCTCCAACTCGGTGGCCAGGGCGAGCGACAGGTGGTTCGTCGGCTCATCCAGCAGGAAGAGGTGCGGAGGTCGCGCGATGATCAGCGCCAGCGCCAGACGGCGCTGCTGGCCGATCGAGAGCGCGCCGACCGGGCGGTCCAGATCGCGCGGAGCGATCAGGCCGAGGGAGGTCAGCGGCACCGTCTCCGCACGGCGGTCGCCGACAGCCGACTCGTAGACCCGGCGGGGAGTCGCAGACGGATCGCCGAACCGGACATCCTGTTCCAGCAGCCCGACCCGCAGTCCCTTCCGGCGCTGCACCGACCCCGACGGGGGATCGAGCCGCCCGGCGAGCACCGAGAGCAGCGTCGACTTGCCCGCCCCGTTCGCCCCCGTGATGAGGATCCGCGAGGCGGGAGCGACGGAGAGCTCGCCGACCTCCAGCCGCCCGGGGATGCGCACCTGTCTCGCCTGCACCAGCAGCCCGGAGCCGTCGCCCAGCACCTGGAACCCGGACGGGATGCCCGAGAAGCCCAGACGCGCCGGAGGCTTCCGCACCTGGGTGGTGCGCAACTCCTCGAGCCGCCCCTCGGCGTTGCGGATCCGGCGGGAGATCTGCCGGTCGAGCGCGTTCCCCTTCACCGACTTGACGAACTTGTCGTTGTCGCGCACCTTCCCGGACCAGGCGATAGAGCGCGCCGTCACCGCCGCCGCGTGCTCCAGCGCCTTCAGTTCCTGCTGCTCGTCGGAGAACTGCTTCTCCCACCGCGCACGCTCGGCCGACTTCTCGGCCAGATAGGCGCTGTAGCCGCCGCCGAACACCGTCGTCCCCGAGCGGGCGGGATCGAGGTCCAGCAGGCCGGTCGCGACAGCGTCAAGGAACGTCCGGTCGTGACTGGCGAAGACCACCGGGCCCGCCCATCCCCTCAACTGGCCCTCGAGGAAGGCCGCGGCCTCATCATCCAGATGGTTGGTGGGCTCGTCGAGCAGCAGCGCGTCCGGGCGTCCGAGCAGCAGAGCGGCCAGCGCGAAGCGGCTGCGCTGGCCGCCGGACACCTCGCTCAGCCGCCGGGCCAGCGGGATGCCGCCCACCCCGAGCCCGTCGAGCAGCTCGTCGCGGCGCGCATCCACGCTCCAGATCTCGGCGCGCTCCGCCGCCGCGAGGGCGGTGTCGTAGCGCGCCTCGGCGCCCGGCTCGCCCGCGCCCAGCGCCGTGGCCGCGTGCTCGAGCTCGCGCTCGATGGCGCGGACGGCCGCGAGGGACTGCTCGATCATGGCGCCGAGCGTGTCGTGCGGCTGGAACCGCACCTCCTGCCAGAGGAATCCGGTGCGCTCGGGCCGGGCGAGCACGCCCGCGTCCGGGACCTCGGCGCCGGCGAGCACGCGCAGCAGCGTCGACTTGCCTGCTCCGTTCTCGCCGATCAGGCCGAGCCGCGAACCCGGGCCGACCGTCAGCGAGACGTCGCTGAGCACACGGCGCTCACCGTAGGTCACGGAGACGCCTTCGGCGCGCAGGGGGGAGAGTGTGATCGTTGGCATGGGAACCGCCTTTCCGGGCGCTCCGAAGGAGCGGGTTCCCGCCGGGCGGTTTCCGTCGTGAGCGGCGCTGGAGCGCCCAGGTGCCTGACCGGGCAGCGCGGTGACCGAAGGGTCCTCACTCACATCGACGGCGCCTCAGGCGCGGGACGTCAGGAGGTTCTCACTTCATAGCGTGGACGACCATAACAGGTCGCCCACGCCCGTGTCCAGCGGTCTAGTTCGCGAGGTGCAGGGTCTCGGCGGTCGACTCGAGGACGCGCTTCGCCTCATCCGGCTTGTCGTTGAGCGTCGTTCCGACCGTCGGGATGAGCTCCTTGAGCGTCGGCAGCCAGCCGGAGAACCGGTCCGGGAAGCAGCGCTTGAGGAGGTCCACCATGATCGGGACAGCCGTCGAGGCCCCCGGGGATGCGCCGAGCAGGCCGGCGATCGAGCCGTCCTCCGCTGCGACCACCTCGGTGCCGAACTGCAGCACGCCGCCCTTCTTGGGATCCTTCTTCATGACCTGGACGCGCTGGCCGGCGGTGATGAGCTCCCAGTCCTCGCTCTTCGCGGTGGGCATGAACTCCTGAAGCGCCTTCATCTTCTTCGCCCGGTTGGCGAGCACCTCGCCGACGAGGTACTTGATCAGGTCGAAGTTGTCGCGGGCAACGGCGAGCATCGGCCCCAGGTTCCCCGGACGGACCGAACCGGGGAGGTCGAACCAGGAACCCGTCTTCAGGAACTTGGGGCTGAATCCGGCGTACGGGCCGAACAGCAGCGACGCCTGGCCGTCGACGACGCGCGTGTCGAGGTGCGGGACGGACATCGGCGGGGCGCCGACGGCGGCCTTGCCGTAGACCTTCGCCTGATGCTGCGCGACGATCTTCGGGTCGGAGGTGCGGAGGAACTGGCCTGAGATCGGGAAGCCGCCGAAGCCCTCGATCTCGGGGATGCCCGACTTCTGCAGCAGGTGCAGTGCACCACCGCCGGCGCCGACGAACACGAAGCGCGCCGTCGCGACGTGCGACGTGTTGCCCACTTCATGACGGACCGTGAGGCGCCAGAGGCCGTCCTTCGTGCGCTTGATGCGGCGGACGGAGTGGTTGAGCGCCAGCTCGGCGCCGTTCTCGACGAGGTTGTCGATGAGCGAGCGGGTGAGCGCGCCGAAGTCGACATCGGTGCCCGAGGTCTGCCGAGTGGCGGCGATGCGCTGCTTCGGGTTGCGCTTCTTCGTCAGCAGCGGGGTCCACTCGCCGATGACCGCCGGGTCCTCGGAGTACTCGATCCCGGCGAACAGCGGCTCGTCCTTGAGCGCCTCGTAGCGCTTCCGCAGGTAGCGGACGTTGTCGCGCCCGCGGACGAACGTCATGTGCGGGGTCGAGTTGATGAACGTGTTCGGCTCGGGGAGGTCGCCCGCGGCCACGAGGCTGGACCAGAACTGGCGGCTGAGCTGGAACTGCTCGTTGATGCTGATGGCCTTGGCCGGGTCGACGGTGCCGTCGGAGGCCTCGGGCATGTAATTCAGCTCGCACAGGGCAGCGTGACCGGTGCCCGCGTTGTTCCATGGATTCGAGGACTCCTGGGCGACTTCGCCCAGCCGCTCGTAGATCCGGATGCTCCAGTCGGGCTGCACACGCTGGATCATGGCCCCCAGCGTGGCACTCATGATGCCGCCGCCGATCAGGACGACGTCGATGGGAGAATTGCTCACCCGACAATCCTATGATGCGGCGGCAGGACGGCGGCTCCGAGACGGCGGCCGAGGCGCGGCGCCCGCAGTTGTCTCGATGTCGAGACAACCGCGGGACCGCGGCCGGAGTACCGCGATCAGGCGGTGACGGGGTTCGAGAGACGCTCGGCGACCAGCTCGGCGATCTGCACGGCGTTGAGGGCAGCACCCTTGCGGAGGTTGTCGTTGCTGATGAACAGCGCGATCCCGCGGCCCTCGGGAGCGCCCTCGTCGGCGCGGATGCGGCCGACGAAGCTCGGGTCGCTTCCTGCCGCCTGCAGCGGCGTGGGGACGTCGGTGAGCTGCACGCCGGGAGCATCCGCCAGCAGCTCGGCGACCCGCTCCGGGCTGATCGGCCGCGAGAACTCGGCGTTGATCGACAGCGAGTGGCCGGTGAAGACGGGCACGCGCACGCAGGTGCCGCTGACCAGCAGTTCGGGGACGCCGAGGATCTTGCGCGACTCGTTGCGCAGCTTCTTCTCCTCGTCGGTCTCGTTCAGCCCGTCGTCGACGATGGAGCCGGCGAGCGGGATGACGTCGAACGCGATCGGCCGGACGTACTTGACGGGCGCGGGAAGCGTCACGGCGGATCCGTCGTGGACGAGGTCGAGGAGGTGCTCGTCGGCGACCGCGGCGCGTGCCTGCTCGGCGAGCTCCTCGGCGCCGGCGAGCCCGGAGCCGGAGACGGCCTGGTAGGTGCTCACGACGAGCCGGGAGAGGCCCGCTTCGTCGTGCAGCGGCTTGAGGACGGGCATCGCCGCCATGGTCGTGCAGTTCGGGTTCGCGATGATGCCCTTGCGCGCATCCGCGATGGCGTCCGGGTTGACCTCGGACACCACCAGCGGCACATCCGGGTCCATCCGCCAGCCGCTGGAGTTGTCGATCACGATGGCGCCCGCCTCGGCGAACCGCGGTGCGTGCGCCTTCGAACCGGTCGCACCGGCCGAGAACAGGGCGATGTCGATGCCGGAGACGTCAGCGGTCGCGACGTCCTCGACCGTGATCTCCTGCCCCTTGAAGGGCAGCGTGGTCCCGGCCGAGCGGGAGGAGGCGAAGAAGCGGATGCTCTTCACCGGGAAGGCGCGCTCCTCGAGCAGGCGGCGCATGACGCTGCCCACCTGGCCGGTCGCGCCGACGACGGCCAGTCGCACGCCGTTGCTGTCGAAATCGGTGAACTCGGTCATGTCAGCCCCTTCGGGTCGTTGGGAAGGAGAACCGGTATCGTCCGGCGCCCATTCCCGTTTCAGGAATTCGGGCCTAGCGGCCGGTGCCGGCGTAGACGACGGCCTTCTCGTCGCCGTCGAGGCCGAAGGCGGTGTGCACGACGCGGGCCGCCTCGGCCACCGTGTCGGCGCGCGTCACGACCGAGATGCGGATCTCGCTGGTGGAGATCATCTCGATGTTGATGCCGGCGTCGTAGAGCGCCTCGAAGAGCTTCGCGGACACGCCGGAGTTGGTGCGCATCCCGGCGCCGACGAGGGCGAGCTTGCCGATCTGGTCGTCGTACTGGAGCGACTGGTAGCCGACCTCGTCGCGCTCGGCGGTCAGGGCGGTCAGCACGCGCTGGCCCTCCGACTTCGGCAGCGTGAAGGAGATGTCGGTCAGGCTGGTCGCGGCGGCGGAGACGTTCTGGACGATCATGTCGACGTTGGCGTTCGCCTTCGCGACGATCTTGAAGATCTGGGCTGCCTTGCCGGGCACGTCGGGAACGCCGACGACGGTGATCTTGGCCTCGCTGAGGTCGGTGGCCACGCCGGAGATGATGGGCTCTTCCACGGTTCCATCCTTCTTGGCGGCCTCGGCGGCCGCTGCTTCATTGAGCACGTACGTGCCCTCTTTGTTCGAGAACGAGGAGCGCACGTGCAGCGTCACATTGTGGCGGCGCGCGTACTCGACGGCGCGGATGTGCAGCACCTTGGCGCCGGCCGCGGCCAGTTCGAGCATCTCCTCGCTGGTGATGCGGTCGATCTTGCGCGCGAGCGGAACCTGTCGCGGGTCGGAGGTGAAGACGCCGTCGACGTCGGTGTAGATCTCGCACACCTCGGCGCCGAGCGCGGCGGCGAGGGCGACGGCGGTCGTGTCGGACCCGCCGCGGCCGAGCGTCGTGATGTCGCGGGATTCGCGGCTGAAGCCCTGGAAGCCGGCGACGATGGCGATCGCGCCCTCGGTCAGCGCATCCTGGATGCGGCCCGGCGTGACATCGACGATGCGCGCGGAGCCGTGCTGGGCGTCGGTGATCATGCCCGCCTGGCTGCCGGTGAACGAGCGTGCGTCGTACCCCATGCTCTTGATCGCCATGGCGAGCAGCGCCATCGAGATGCGCTCGCCCGCGGTGAGCAGCATGTCCAGTTCGCGCGGTGCCGGGATCGGCGTGACCTCATGAGCCAGGTCGAGGAGTTCGTCGGTCGTGTCGCCCATCGCGGAGACGGCGACGACGACCTCGTTGCCGGCCTTGCGCGTCTCGACGATCCGTTTCGCGACGCGCTTGATGCTCTCCGCTGTCGCGACGGACGAACCGCCGAACTTCTGGACGATGAGGGCCACAGACACTCCTGAACTCACGGGCTTCCCATCCTACCGGCCGGGATATCACGGTTCCTTCATGTGACGGCGGGCGGCCAGCTGGATCGGGAGGCCGGCGCTGGGCGGGTGCGCGGAAGGGAGGAAGTCCGGGTGACGGGACGGCGCGTCGGCGGGGAACGGAGGAAATCCGGTGTGCGGCGGGCAGGGAGTTCCTCCCTTCCGGACGAGGGAGGGCAGGGGGACGGGGACGAGCCGGGGGGTCAGGAGACCTGGCGGCGGCCCTCGAAGGCTCGGCCCAGGGTGACCTCGTCGGCGTACTCGAGGTCGCCGCCGACGGGCAGGCCGGAGGCGAGGCGGGTCACCCGGATGTCGAGGGTGACGAGCAGCCGGCTGAGGTATGTCGCGGTCGCCTCGCCCTCGAGGTTCGGGTCGGTCGCGATGATGACCTCCTGAACGGTGCCGTCGGCGAGGCGCTGCATGAGCTGCCGGATGCGGAGATCGTCCGGGCCGACTCCGTCGATCGGGCTGATCGCGCCGCCGAGCACGTGGTACAGGCCGCGGAACTCCCGCGTGCGCTCGATGGCGACGACGTCTTTCGCCTCCTCCACCACGCAGATCAGCGTCGGCGTGCGGCGCGGGTCGCGGCAGATGGAGCAGGTGGCCTGCTCCGAGACGTTGCCGCAGATCTCGCAGAACCGGACCTTGTCGCGCACCTCGAGCAGCACCTCCGCCAGGCGCGTGACGTCGAACGTCTCGGTCTGGAGGATGTGGAATGCGATGCGCTGGGCGGACTTCGGGCCGATGCCCGGCAGCCGCCCGAGCTCGTCGATCAGCTCTTGGACGATGCCTTCGTACACCGGCTACCTCATTCCCGGGGTGGGAGGCGCGGGCTGCTCCTCGATGAACGTGGCGCCGAGGATCTCACGCACCACGGCCTCCCCGTAGCGCTGCGGCTGCTGGAACGTCGGCGTGCGGGAACCGGCGGCCGGGGCCGACGATCCGCGCGGCGCGCGCGCCTCGCGGGAGGATGCGGCCGGACGGGAGGGCGCGGCGGACGTGGCCTCGGCCCAGTCGCCGGACGGCTCGTCGGGAACCGGGGGCTCGAACGGCGGCTCCGTCTCGGGCGGCGGGACGTCGTCGAACGGAGGCTCGTCGAACGGAGGCTCGTCGAACGGAGGCTCGTCCGCGGAAGGCGCTGCAGGGGCCGGGATGGCGCGGGCGGGCGTCGCGGGCGCAGCAGCGGGCGACGCGGCGGGAGCGGTATCGGGAGCTCCAGCGGGACGTTCGAGCGTCACCACGGTCGCGGCGGTGACCGCCGTGGACGGTCCCGACGGCTCGGACGGCTCGGACGGCGCAGAAGGGATCGTCACGGTCGCCCATTCCGTCACGACCGCGCCGGCGGGCGTGGCGGCCGCAGCAGCGCCGGCCGTCGCGCGCGCAGCGGGGGCTCCCGCAGACGACGCGCCGCTCGCAGCGCCGGCGTTGCTGGTCGACGCATCACGCCGGGCAGACGGCGCAGCGGGTGCGACGGTCGCCGGGGCAGAGGGCTCCGCGCCCGGCCACGTCTCCGCCGTGGGGGCTGCCGGAGCGCCGCCCGACGGCCGCGGCGAGCCGCCCGAACCCGGGGCGGAGTCGGCACGGGCGATGAACTTCACCCGGATGCCGAGCACGTCGACGATCGCCTGACGGAGGTATTCGCTGACGCCGAGCGAACCGCCCGCGTCCGGCTGACGGAAGCTCTGCACATCGTTGTCGCTCGGGAAGGAGAGGGTGAGCACGTCACCGTTGAGCGAGCGGACCTGGGCGGTGAAGACGACCATCCACGCGCTGCGCTTGGCCCGCTGGACGGCGTCGAGGATCTGCGGCCAGGCGTCCTTCACCTGTTGCGTCGTGACCGGCCCGACCGGGGCAGCAGCAGTGGCGTCCGAGCGTTCGGAGGTGGTCGCGGGCTCGGTCGCCGACTCGGCGGCGGGCTCGGACGCGGCGGGCTCGGACGCGGCGGCGACCGCCGGAACGGCCTCGTCGGCGGCCACGGGAGCAGCAGACGCCGGAGCAGCCGGCGCAGACGCGACCGGCGCAGCAGCGGCAGGTGCCGACGCAGCCGGCGCAGCAGCCGCAGGCGCACGCGAACCGCTCGCCGCGGGCGCTACCGGGGCGCGCTCCGCACGACCGGCCGGCTCGGACCCGATCGCGTCGCTGACGCCGACCCGGCGCTCCAGCCGCTCGACCCGAGCGAGCGCGCCACGCTCGCTCTCGTCGCTCGACGGCACGAGCACGCGGGCGATCATGAGTTCCAGATGCAGGCGCGGCGACGTGGCGCCGGTCATCTCGGTCAGCGCAGCGTTGACGATGTCGGCGGCACGGCTGAGCTCGGCGGCACCGAACTTCATGGCCTGCACGCCCATCCGGTCGAGTTCGTCCTGCGGGACTCCGCGCAGCACCGCCGCGGCACCCTCGACACTGGTCGCCGCGACCACGATGAGGTCGCGCAGACGCTCGAGCAGGTCTTCGACGAACCGTCGGGGATCCTGCCCGGTCTGGATGACGCGGTCGACCGCCGCGAACGCCCCGGCCGCGTCCCGTGCGGAGATGGCGTCGATCACGTCGTCGAGCAGAGCCGCGTGGGTGTACCCGAGCAGGGCGACGGCCCGCTCGTATTCGATGGCGCTGCCCTCGGACCCGGCCATGAGCTGGTCGAGCAGCGAGAGCGTGTCCCGCGGCGACCCGCCTCCGGCGCGCACGACGAGCGGCAGCACGCCCGGGGCGACGGTCATGCCCTCGCTGTCGCAGAGACCCTGGACGTACTCCAGCATCTGCGCGGGCGGGACGAGCCGGAACGGGTAGTGGTGGGTGCGGGAGCGGATGGTCCCGATGACCTTCTCAGGCTCGGTCGTCGCGAAGATGAACTTCACGTGCTCCGGCGGCTCCTCGACGATCTTGAGCAGCGCGTTGAAGCCCTGCGGCGTCACCATGTGCGCCTCGTCGAGGATGAAGATCTTGAACCGGTCGCGAGCGGGAGCGAAGATCGCACGCTCGCGGATGTCGCGGGCGTCGTCGACGCCGTTGTGGCTCGCCGCGTCGATCTCGACGACGTCGAGCGATCCGCCGCCGTCGCGACTCAGCTCGATGCAGCTGTCGCATTTGCCGCACGGAGTGTCGGTCGGACCCTCGGCGCAGTTGAGACAGCGGGCAAGGATGCGCGCCGACGTGGTCTTGCCGCAGCCGCGGGGACCGGAGAACAGATAGGCGTGATTCACCCGGTTCGTGCGCAGCGCCGTCATCAACGGCTCCGTCACCTGGGACTGGCCGATCATCTCGGCGAAGGTGTCGGGCCGATAGCGGCGATACAGGGCGGTTACCACTCACACATGCTACTCATCGCCGCCGACATTCGGCTGGGCTGCGGGCGTTCAGGGGCCGCGGACGTTCAGCGCCCGGCCGATCGCCGACCAGAGCGAGACCCGGGCGTCCTCGGTGGGCTGCGCCTGCGGGGCCGGGGGCAGGTCCAACGGCGTGTACGGCGGCAGGTAGAAGGCGTGCGTGGCCTGCGGAGCGCGGACGTACGCGTCGCCTCCGCGAGCGGGCCGGACGGTCGCCGCGACGTCCATCCAGGTGCAGCCGTTCCCGAGCTGCTCGTCCTGGCCCGCGCATCCCAGCACCACCGGGCCTGGGATCCGCGCGAGGTCGAGCACCGACGACGTGGTGACCTCCCGCGTGCCGCTCACGCAGGGCACCCAGGCTCCGCCGACGGTCACCGCCGGTCCGGGGACAGGCGACGGGCAGACCAGTCCCGTCGTCCCCGCGGGCGCGATGGCGCCGTACACGAGTTCGGGATGCGCGACCGCCGTCCAGAGCGCCAGTTGCGCCCCGCGGGAGGTGCCGAAGACGAAGATCCGTCGTGGGTCGACCCCCGGCTGCGAGCGCAGCCAGTTGAGCGCGGCGACCACGCGCTCGG